>DASZVY010000001.1:0-12185 GCA_035546855.1 Nitrobacter sp.
GGCACGGCCATGTTCGCGGCGCTTGCCCTCGGTGGCCCACTCGGAACGATGCTCTTTGCATCACATGGCTTTGCGGCCATCGGGCTCGTTACGAGTCTGCTCCCGTTGCTCGTCCTGCTGTCGCTGTTCCGGGCGGCAAGTCCTCCCAAATTGCCGGCGCGAACGAAAGCCTCGTTTCGAAAGGTCATCGGCGCCGTTTGGCTACCTGGTGTCGGGGCAGCGCTCAGTAGCGTCGGCTACGCGGCTATTCTCGCTTTTAGTTCCCTTCTCTACGCCAATCGCGGCTGGCAGCCTGTTTGGTTGGCCTTCACCGCGTTCGGCGCCGCGCTGATCGTGGCGCGAATGATGTTCGGTCATTTGCCGGACAAGCTCGGCGGCGCCAGGATCGCGCTGATATTCGTGATAGTGCAATCGGCCGGACTCCTCGCCATGGGGCTTGCCCGAGACGTCGTACTGGCCACCGCCGGGGCAGCGATCGCCGGGCTCGGCTATTCGCTCGTCTATCCCGGGCTTGGGTGTCGAGGCCGTCCGTGGCACGTCGCCTGAAAGCCGTGGGCTGGCCATGGGCATCTACACAGTCTGTCTCGATGTCGCGATGGCTCTGGGAAGTCCGGCGCTGGGATGGGTCGCCGATCGGGAAGGGCTGAGCGCCGTATTCGTCGTCAGCACGGGTATTACGTTTTGCACGACGGCCATCGCTTTGCATTTGGCCTACGGCACGGATCGGCTTCGGTAGGCCGCCGCAAGGATGCCTTTCGCGATTACCTTCGCTGCTCACGGCACACAGCCTCGAAATCTCAGCGTCGCTACCGTGGCCCGTCGAGCGCGGCATCGAATCAACCCGAAGCGTACTGAAGACCACCAGTCCATTCACCCTAACCGCGTCTCGCGGCCGTCACGCATCGCCCTCCGTTCAGCGTGACGGAGATTGGTGGCCGCAAATTGATCGTGCGGTGATCGATCAGTGAGGCTAATGAATTCGAAACGACGTGCGTGCGTAAATAGTCCGCCGAGCCGATGATCGCATCGGGATAACCGGCACGGATCCGCCGCCACTCAATGATCGGAAGGCGTATCGTTCGACACCATTGAAGGCAACTCAAATAATGCGCTTTGTTTTTCCTCACAGTCACGCATTCCAGCGCGGCCGCGTCACCGTCAGCGATGACCACAAGTCAGGACCCGAGTGCCTGGTGGAGTTCGGTGATGGAGTTACGGTAATCGGCGAATGGCGTCCTGACGGCAACGCCCTTCATCTCTCCATTCCCAGCTATCGGACAGCAAAGGGAACACAGGTCGCGTCGCGCTCCTGGCGTCTTGTTCAAGGGAAGGACGGCGGCTGGCGGTCGGAGCGCGTATCGTAACGCCCGAAGCGATTCGAACTTTTTCATCGCCTAACGCCGCCGCTTCCACACGCTTTTTCGCTCGCGGGTTGTCTTGCGCTCTTTGCAGGAGCGCAGTTCTGGCGGCAATCAGGGGCTAAATCGCATTATAGCGGCAACCGGCGGTAATCGGCGTTCAGAGTTCGGTACCGAAATGGCGCACCCGACACGATTCGAACGTGTGACCTTTGCCTTCGGAGGGCAACGCTCTATCCAGCTGAGCTACGGGTGCAATGCACTCGATTTAGCCGATTGACGCGGCATCGGCAACGGTCGTTGTCAGCCGATTTCGGCAAAAATCGGCGGCCTGTACCCCGCTCTCCGATGGTCGAGCGCACGGGACGCCGCCTGCGGCTCCGATCTGCGCGCTCCCGGCATCCAATGGACATGCCGACGCAGCATCAAACGGAAGCGTCCGCATCAAGCCGCGGCGCCGGGCCGCCATTGGTCCGGCGTCGTGCTCAATCTGTGCGCCGGCCGACGTCAATCGACATGCGCGCCGGCGAATTTGACCACCTTGGCCCATTTCTCGGTTTCCGACGCGATCACCTTGCCGAAATCCTCGGGCGTGCCGGCCATGATGACGCCCCCAAGCTCGCCGATGCGCGCCTTGATGTTCGGCTCGTTCAAAATGGCATTGATCTCATTGTTGAGCCTGGCGATCACATCCTTCGGGGTCTTCGCCGGCGCACCCATGCCGAACCACGCGCTCGCCTCATAACCGGGCACGGTTTCCGCCACCGTCGGCACATCGGGCAGTTCGGCGGAACGCTGGGCCGTGGTCACCGCCAGGGCGCGCAGCGTGCCCGCCCTGATATGCGAGATCGACGACGGCAAATTGTCGAACATCACCTGCACGCGGCCGCTCAATAGATCGGTGACGGCCGGCGCCGAGCCGCGATAGGGCACATGCAGCATCTGCACGCCGGTCATCTTCTTGAACAGTTCGCCAGACAGGTGGATCGACGTCCCGTTGCCTGACGACGCCATGTTCACCTTGCCCGGGTTGGCCTTGGTGTAGGCGATGAATTCGGCGACGGTCCTGGCCGGAAAATCCTTCGGCACCACCATCACGTTCGGCACCCGCGCGAAGCCCGCGACCGGCGCGATATCGCGGATAAAGTCGAACGACAGCTTGCTGTAGAGCGACGCGTTGATGGCGTTGGCAGGATTGACCAGCAGAACCGTGTAGCCGTCCGGATCGGCATTGACGACCTGCGCCGTGCCGATGTTGTTGCCCGCGCCCGGCTTGTTCTCGACGACGAATTGCTGGTGCAGCCGCTCCGACAGGCGCTGGCCGGTGAGGCGCGCAAAAATGTCGGTGGCGCCGCCCGCGGGATATCCGACGATGAACTTGACCGGCCGAGTCGGATAGTCGAGCGCGAACGCGCGTCCCGTGGACAGAGCGAATGCGGATGTGCCGAACAGTCCCAGCGCGGTGCGACGTGAAATCATGCTTCTCTCCCCGGCGGCCGCGTCGTGGCGCGCGGTCCGTCCCTGTTGATTGACAACGGATCGCGTTCTAACAAACAAATGCACTCTCGGCCAGTGCGGCACTTTTGCCGCGCCGCACGACAGGAAATGCGTCATGTCGGTCAAGATCACCGCGCTCGACCATCTCGTCATCAACGTCGCGGACGTGACACGCACCGTCGACTGGTACACGCGCGTTCTCGGCATGGAAGCGAAGGTGTTCGATCCTGGTCATGGCAGGGTGCCGCGAACGTCGCTCTCGTTCGGCAACCAGAAGATCAATGTGCGGTCTGTCACCGCCGACAAGATCGAATGGTTCACTGCGGATCACGAAACCGCGGGCAGCGACGACCTCTGCTTTCTGACAACCGCCTCGCCGGAAGACGTCGTCGCGCATCTCAAGGCTTGCGGCGTCGCGATCGAGGAAGGTCCGGTGACCAAACAGGGCGCGCGCGGCCCGATTCGCTCGGTCTACTGTCGCGACCCCGACGGCAGCCTCATCGAGATCTCGTCCTACGAAGATAGCGCCGGCTGAGCTGCCTGACGCGGCTGGAGAGGAGGATTGGATGGCTATCGAGCGCCTTGACCACGTTCAACTGGCCATGCCTGCCGGCGGGGAAGCGGCCGCCCGCGCCTTCTACCAGGACATCCTGGGCATTCCCGAAGTCCCGAAACCGGTTCACCTCGCGGCGCGGGGCGGCTGCTGGTTCGAAACGGGATCATTGAAAGTGCATCTGGGCGTCGAGACCGATTTTCGTCCTGCAAGGAAAGCTCATCCGGCCTTCATTGTCAGCGACCTCCGTGCGCTGGAGAAGAAGCTGGCCGAACATGGATATGCCGCCGTGGAGGACCAACCCCTTGCAGGCTATGATCGATGCTACGTCGCCGATCCCTTCGGTAATCGGATCGAGTTGATGGAGCCGAAAAGTCCATCCACCACGCAAGGCTGAATCCATTGTCCTGCGTCAACGCGCGCGCCATTCGCTGGCGTCATGCCGGCATGCTCTCGACAGCGATGGCATCACACAAGACTTCGGTTGTGATCGCGACCGGCCTCGCCTAACGTCGTCTCGCTTCACACCGAAAAAGAATAATTCTCCAGACCGAGGGAACGATGACCGAGACCAAAGCCGGTGCCGCGCCGGCCTCCGAAGGGCGCGAATTCGATTACGTCATCGTCGGCGCGGGCTCCGCAGGCTGCGTGCTCGCCAACCGGCTCAGCGCCTCCGGCCAGCACTCGGTGCTGGTGCTCGAAGCCGGACCGAAGGACTCGAACATCTGGATTCATGTCCCGCTCGGCTATGGCAAGCTGTTCAAGGAAGCCAGTGTCAACTGGATGTTCCAGACCGAACCGGAGCCGGGGCTGAACGGGCGCAGCGTTTTCCAGCCGCGCGGCAAGGTACTCGGTGGATCGAGTTCGATCAACGGTTTGCTTTATGTGCGAGGCCAGCACGAGGATTACGACCGCTGGCGGCAGCGCGGCAATGTCGGCTGGGGCTATGACGACGTCCTGCCCTATTTCAAGAAGGCCGAGGATCAGTGCCGCGGCGCAAACGACTATCATGGCGCCGGAGGTCCGCTGCCGGTCTCGGACTGGCGGCATCACGATCCTCTGTCCGAAGCCTTCGTGAAGGCTGCGGCGGAGGTCGGGATCCCGACCAATCCGGATTTCAACGGCGCAACCCAGGAAGGCGCGGGCTTCTTCCAGACCACCACGCGGCGCGGCCGCCGCGCCTCCACCGCGCGATCCTATCTGCGCCCGGCTATGCAGCGCGGCAACCTGTACGTGGAAACCGACGCACAGGCGCAGCGCCTGCTGTTCGACGGCCGACGCGCCGTCGGCGTCGTCTACAAGCAGAACGGCGTCGAGCGCACCGCACGCGCGCGCAAGGAGATGATCTTCTCCAGCGGTGCCTATGGTTCGCCGCAACTGCTGCAGCTCTCGGGCGTCGGCCCGGCCGATCTGCTGAAGCAGCACGGCATCGGCGTGGTGCTCGACGCGCCCGGCGTCGGCAACGACCTGCAGGATCATCTGCAGGTGCGCATCGTGACCAAGTGCAAACAAAAGGTCACGCTTAACGACGTCATGAACAGCCCGCTGCGGCAGATCATGGCCGGGGCGCAATATGCCGCGTTGCGCAAGGGGCCGCTGACGATCGCGGCCGGCACGTCCGGCGCCTTCTTCAAGACCGATCCGCGGCTCGCTTCGCCCGATATCCAGATCCACTTCCTGCCGTTCTCGACCGACAAGATGGGCGAGAAGCTGCATCCGTTCTCGGCGTTCAGCGCCTCGGTCTGCCAGTTGCGGCCGGAAAGCCGCGGCACCCTTCGCATCAAGAGCGCCGACCCCACGGCTGCACCGGAAATCCGCATCAACTATCTCGCCGCCGAAACCGACCGCACGGCTTTCGTGGAGGGAATGAAGATCCTGCGCAAAATTCTTAAAGCTCCGGCGATGCAGCCCTACGTGATCGAGGAGGCGGAGCCGGGACCGTCGGTCGTGACCGACGAGCAGATCCTCGAATTCTGCCGGCAGCGCGGCTCGACCGTCTACCACCCGACGTCGACCTGCCGCATGGGCAATGACCCGCTCGCCGTGGTCGATCAGCGCCTGCGCGTCCGCGGCATCGAGGGCTTGCGCGTGGTCGACGCCTCGGTCATGCCGGACCTGATGTCCGGCAACACCAATGCCCCGACGATCATGATCGCGGAAAAGGCGTCGGACATGATTCTGGAGGACGCGCGCAGTTAGCTAGAACGGATTTAGCTTAGGCAGAATCAATCTACGTCATGCCCGGCTTTATGCCGGGCATCCACGTCTTGACAATTTCAACGAACCAAGACGTGGATGGCCGGGACAAGCCCGGCCATGACGGATCAGTTTGTCTCTTTAAGTTCTCGAACACAGGGCGCCGACCCGCCGCCAGTCGTCGTTTACGCGGGCTGCATCGCGGCAAATTCCTGGAGCGCCGCCAGCGTCTCGTCCGGCCGTTCCGCCATCATCATGTGACCGGCGCCGCGCAGCACCACGATGCGCGCCTGCGGAATCGCGGCGGCCAGCGCCTTGCCCGCTTTCGCCGGCGTCATCATGTCGCGTTCGCCGAGCAGGAGCAGTGTCGGCACCTTCACCTGTGCGGCCGCAGTCAGCGCAGTCTGATACGCATTGCAGGCCGCGAGATCGGCAAACAGCGCGCCCGGCCTGCCCGCTTCCAGAACACGTTGCGCACCGCCGTGCATCCACAGTCCCGGCGCAAGGCTGCCGCCAAGCTCGGCCTGATAGCCGAGCCCCCAGATCGATACCATGTCCACCGCCGCATGATCGTTGGCTTCCGCCGCCTTCAACAGATCAGGTCCCACCGCCATCGCCGACGAGGTGCCGATCAGCGCAAGCCCGGAGACGCGATCCGGATGCCGCGCAGCGGTTTCCAGCGCGATCAGCGATCCCATCGAATGCCCGATCAGCCGCGCCCGCGTTGCGCCGGAGGCGGCGATCAGCGCCGCGGTCCATTCCGCCAGCGCGGCGATGGTTTTCAGCGGCGCGCCTTTGGACAGGCCGTGGCCGGGAAGATCGGGCGCCAGCACCGCGAAGCCGTGATGGGCGAACCAGCGGCTGTGCAGCGCCCAGGCCGAGCGATCCATGCCGGCGCCGTGCAGGAAGACCACGGCAGGCAAAGCCGGATCGAACGCGCGGCCGCCGGTGGCAATGAAGGTCTCGTGACCATCGATCGACAGTTGCATCGCTTACACCTTCTGCGAGGCGCGCAGCGCCTGCCCGAGATCGTCGACAATGTCCTGCGCGGCCTCGATGCCGACCGAGAGCCGCACCAGTTCCTCGCCGATGCCGGCCGCCTTGAGCTGCGCCGCATCCATCTGCTGATGCGTGGTCGAGGCCGGGTGGATCACGAGCGTCTTGGCATCGCCGACGTTCGCGAGATGGCTTGTCAGCCTCAGCGTTTCGATGAATTTGCGCCCTGCGGCGCGGCCGCCCTTGATGCCGAACGAGATGATCGAGCCCGCACCGCGCGGCAGCAAGGTCCTGGCCAGTTCGTGATCGGGATGATGGGGCAGCGAGGGATGCAGCACCCATTCCACCGCCTTGTTGGCCGAGAGGAAATCCAGCACGGCCTTCGTGTTCGACATGTGACGGTCCATGCGCGGGCCGAGCGTCTCGACGCCTTGCAGCAACTGGAATGCGTTGGTCGGGGACAGGCACGCGCCGAAATCGCGCAGGCCTTCGGTGCGGGCGCGCATGATGAAGGCCGACGCGCCGAACTGCTCGTCGAAGACGATGCCATGATAGCCGGCGTAGGGCTCGGTGAGCGCCGGAAATTTGCCGGATGCCCGCCAATCGAAACGGCCGCCGTCCACCACCACGCCGCCGATGGCGATGCCGTGGCCACCGATCCACTTGGTCGCGGAATTCATCACGATATCCGCGCCGAGTTCGATCGGGCGGCTGAGGTAAGGCGTCGCAAACGTATTGTCGATGACGAGCGGAATCTTCGCGTCGTGGGCGATTTGCGCCACGCGCGGAATGTCGAGCACCTCCAGGCCGGGATTGCCGATGGTCTCGCCGAGCACCATGCGCGTGTTGGGTTGGATCGCCGCGCGAAACTCGTCATGCGCGCGCGGCTTGACGAAGGTGGTGGTAATTCCGAAGCGCGGCAAGGTATGCGCCAGCAGGTTGATGCTGCCACCATAGAGCGACGACGATGCCACGATGTGGTCGCCGGCATTGAGCAGCGTCGCGATGATGAGGTGCAGCGCGGCCATGCCGCTGGCGGTGCAGACCGCACCGACCCCGCCCTCGAGCGCTGCGAGGCGCTCTTCCAGAACCGCGGTCGTCGGGTTCGAGATGCGGGTGTAGATGTGGCCGGCACGCTCGAGATTGAACAGCGCCGCGGCATGATCGGCGTCCTGGAAGACGTAGGACGTCGTCTGGTAGATCGGCACCGCGCGCGCGCCGCTGACCGGATCCGGCAACTGTCCGGCATGGAGACTGAGGGTTTCGAAGGCGGGAGGCTTGGGGGCGGCCATGTCAACTCAACATCAAACGAGGAAAATCAGCTCCGTGCATCCTTCGGCACGAAGGAGGAGAGCGCTTTCTTGAGATCCTGCACGCCGGACGATATTCGGGGCCAGCGGCATGACGAGAAGAAGTCGTCACCCTTGCAACGCGCGACTGGCTTCGGGCGCGGGCGTGGCAACACCGCGACGCGCGGGGCTGCGAGCTTTGGCGGCGCGGCCAGCCGAGCAGCCCGATGTTTCCGGTTCGCCGGTGTCTTGCCGTCCGAGGCGGCCTTCGCCAGTTCCACCTCATGCTGCTTCCGGGAGAACGCCGCCTCGATCAGGCTGCGACGCTGCTCGCTCAGATAGAGCATGTATTGCTCGTCGATGTATTTCTGCTCGGCGGCCGTCGGATTCGGACCGGCAAGGTCGAAGTGCCGATTCTGCATGAAATCGTAATAGGTGTAGCCCCCGCCCGGCTTGCGGCGTCCCGCGAACTTGGCCTCGCAGTCGGCGAGCGCATTCGTCCTGTCGTCCGCCGAAGCTGCGGCGGTCTTGCGCGCGTTTGCAGCGCAATCCTCATAGTCGCGCGGCGTGCTCGACCACCATTGGGCGCGGGCCGGCATCGACACGGCAACCGCGCAACCGAGCGTGACTGCTCCGATCCAAAGTCCTCTGTTCGCTCCCACGGACGACGCTCTCGTCACGGACATCGTTCTGATGTGAAGATTGTCTCTGTGAAGATTGTCTTGGAAAGCCCGGCGCTTGTCACCCCGCAACCCGGATTTCTCCCGGCTTTTGAACGGTCGTTGGTGTGGCAAACCAGCCGCTCCCGGCAAGTGGTGCCCAGCCGATCGCCTTGACCAAATTTGATCCAATTATGACACATTTGACCCAGGAAATGCGGCTGTTTAAGCTGCGGGTCAGGCTCGGTAAGCCTGTTTTCGCCGATCTTGAGGCGCGCAGCGTCTAAATGGACCAAATTGGACTAGAATTCCGATGAGCACCCTCGAATATCCGCAGAACGACCCCTCTCCCGTCAACGGCACCGGAAAAGGCGCTGCCGCCCTGCTCCGTTTCATCGAAGACAGCATCGCTCGCGGCGTCTGGAAACCAGGCGATCAGCTTCCGACAGAACGAGAGCTTGGCGCCCGGTTCAGCCTTGCGCGCAACACGCTGAGGAAGCGGTTGAAGGTTCTGGAAAGCGAGGGCCTGATCGTGCGGCGGGTCGGCAGCGGCTCCTTCGTCGCCCAGCCGCCGCGCCCGATCGCCGAGGTGGCGAATCCCGCGCTGGCGCTGCTCGGGCGGATTCATGGCGCAAGCCCCGCCGAGGTGATGGAATTGCGGCTGATGATCGAACCTCAGGTCATCGACCTCGCGGTGGGTCGCGCGAACACGGCGAACTTCACCACACTCAATCAATGTCTCGAACGGGGCGAGGCTGCCCAGAGCATCGCCGACTTCGAGCTTTGGGACGGGCTGTTGCATCTCGAGATCCTCAAGGCCGCCCGCAACCAGTTGCTGATTGACATCTACGATGCGTTGAACGGGGTCCGCCGCCAGGCCCAATGGGGCAAGCTGAAGGAGCGAACGCTGACGCCGGAGCGCCGGACTCTCTATGAGAAACAGCATCGCAACATCGTCGCGGCCCTGAAAGCACGCGATGCCACGCTGGCGCGCGAGGCCCTTGTCACGCATCTGAAGTCGGTGCGGGAAACACTGGTGGGCAGCGCCTGACGGCGCTCGCCCATCAGACCAGTACCGTCTATCTGAAGTTCCTGCACCGCAAGCGGCGAGTCTTGTCCAGGAACTTCAGATAGAAAGCGGTACTGGAATCATAGTCTTGCTAGTACCCTTTGCTTTCCGAAGTTCGTTAAGCAGGTGTTGCGATGTATCACGAACTTCGGAAAGCGGGTACTAGCGCGAGCTTGCGGTCGATGACGAGCAGAACGCGGTCGAGGTCATGGCCACGCCGCAGGATCAGGCCACTCGCCGAAATCACGCTGTAGGCGCCCTGCTTGCGGGCGAGTCGCGGGTCTTTTTCGATTCGATAGAGCGGAACTTCCGAGGCGCGGCGGAAGATCGAGAACACCGCCTTGTCCTTCAGGAAATCGATGGCGTAATCGCGCCATTCGCCGTCGGCGACCATCCGGCCGTACAAATTGAGAATACGGTTGAGTTCGAGGCGGTTGAACGTCACGCGGTTTGCCGCCGGGAGCGCAATGGGACTGCGCTCCGCGGCGCGGCTCTCGCTTGGATCGTCTTCGCCCGCGTGCAAGCTCATCGGCGCCTCCTGTCATGCCGCCGACATGATCGCGCCGACCGCGGCGCGTAGCAAGGGACCTCGCGCGCGGACGCGGAACGGGATTCCCTCGATCGGACCGGACACACACCGTCACGGGAACGTTAGGCAAATCATAATACGGCCCAAATTCGGTCAATCGGCTGCCGTGCTGGATTGCGAGAAGAACGTACTGCGTTGGCCCGGTCCTTTCGACTCCGGTTTCCTCAGCCCCCAGCCCCCCGGAGGCTTCAGGATCGGGCCTATACGCAGGAGTTGAATCCCCATACTGACGGGCCAACGAAAGTTGGTCCTTTTTCTTTTTGGGGATGTGTGCCGGTCCGGGGCGCGCGAGCCCGAAATCGCGCTCTACGCACCTCGATCACGACGCGTCATTCCGGGGCTGCCCAAAGAGGCGCATCATCAAGTGCACCAATAGGCACGCCGGTGAGCGACGATACTGAAAAGTTGTTCAGTGAAGCGGAGTGTAGGCCGCGCCGAGCATCAGGCCGGGCTTCTCGACATTGCCGTCCTGAACATAGGCCACCGCCGCGTCGACGCCGTCGCGCGCGATATTCTCGATCGGCACCGACCATGTCCCGGCCTTGCCGGACCAGTCGCCGACCTTCAGCCAGTTGCGCACGACGTTGTGATAGGTGACCTCGCGGCCGCGATTCTCTCCGCGTCCGATCGCGATCGGCACCGCCTTCGATATCGCGCAAATCCACACCTCGCCGTGATCGGTCGGATGTTCGGCGCTGGCAGGCGCGACGGAAATGTTGATCTGCTTGCTCGACACCGACATCGAGACCGGAACCGACATCACGTCGCTGTTCTCGCGCGTCATGCGCATCGCATTCTCGATGCTGGCGCGATCGTTGCCGACAACGTGAATCGAGCCGTTGACGATCACCTGCGGCGTATAGACGTCGCGGTCGCCGCGCACATGCGAATACGCCTTCTGGCGGGCGGTGAAGCGGGTGTCGGCGAGCGTATCCTTCCAGCCGAGGTAATCCCAGTAATCAATCGGCAAGCTCAGCGCGACGATCGACGGATCCTTCGACAGCTCGCCGAGAATCTTGTCGGCTGCGGGGCATGACGAACAACCCTGCGAGGTGAATAGCTCGATAACGGCACGCGGACCGGCATGGACGGGACTGGAGAATGCCGCAAGCGCGCAGACGCCCAGCGCACCCGACAATCCCAAAATTCCGCCGCGAGAGTTCGTCAAAGCTCTATCCAGATCGTCGGACCGAAACCGCGTTGCCGATTCCAACCCATCAAAAACGGGAAGGCAGCCTTTTCATAGGCTGCCTTCCCTTCACCTACCACTCAATTCGCGGTGAGGCGATCTGCCGCATCCCAAGCGTCAAGCCGCGAGCTTGCGCAGCACGTACTGCAGAATGCCGCCGTTGCGATAGTAGTCGAGCTCATCGAGCGTATCGATCCGGCACAGCAACGGAACGCGCTGCAGCGATCCATCGCTGGAGACGATTTCCGCCGTCAGCTTCTGGCGCGGCTTGAGTTCGCCCTGCAGTCCGCGAATCGTCACGGTCTCGTCGCCCTTCAGCCCGATCGATTGCCATGATGCGCCGTCCTCGAAGGTCAGCGGCAGCACGCCCATGCCGACGAGGTTGGAGCGATGGATACGCTCGAAGCTCTGGGTAATCACCGCGCGTACCCCGAGCAGCCGCGTCCCCTTGGCAGCCCAGTCGCGCGACGAGCCATTGCCGTATTCGGCGCCGGCGAACACCACCAGCGGCACGCCTTCCTGCTGGTACTTCATCGCCGCGTCGTAGATCGACATCTGCTCGCCGTCGGGCCAGTGCTTGGTGAGACCGCCCTCCGGAATGTTGCCGTCGGCGCCCTTCAGCATGAAGTTCTTGATGCGGATGTTGGCGAAGGTGCCGCGCATCATCACCTCGTGATTGCCGCGCCGCGTGCCGTACTGGTTGAAGTCCGCCGGGCGCACCTGATGCTCCGACAGATATTTTCCGGCCGGAGAGGTCAGCTTGATCGAACCGGCCGGCGAAATGTGGTCG
>DASZVY010000002.1:0-38436 GCA_035546855.1 Nitrobacter sp.
ACGATCCGGTCGAGCCCGCCGCCGTGCACTATGCGGCGGTCTGGACGCCGCAGCCGGGCGCGCTGGCGGCATTCCCGAACCTGCGGGTGATCTTCAATCTTGGCGCCGGGGTCGATGCGCTGGTCGCCGATCGCAGCCTGCCGGATGTGCCGCTGGTGCGCGTGGCCGTGGACGACCTGACCACGCGCATGACCGAATACGTGGTGATGCACGTGCTGATGCATCACCGCCAGCAGCTTTACCTGTTCGATTGCCAGCGCCAGCGCAAATGGGAGCCGCGCGCCCAGTGGGCCGCTGGCGCCGTCGAGGTCGGCATCATGGGGCTGGGCACGCTCGGGCAGGATGCGGCCCGGGCGCTGCGGGCCATCGGCTTTCGTGTCTCCGGCTGGAGCGCGAGTCCGAAGGCGGTCGAGGGCGTCGCTTGTTTCCACGGCCGCGATGGTCTCGAACCGTTCCTGCGGCGGACCAACATCCTGGTGTGCCTGCTGCCGCTGACGCCGGACACTCGCCATCTGCTCGACCGGCGGCTCTTCGCCAGGCTGAACCGCGACAGTCCGCTCGGCGCACCCGTGCTGATCAATGCCGGCCGGGGCGGACTGCAGGTGGAAGGCGATATTCTGGCCTGCCTGGACGACGGCACGCTCGGCGCGGTGTCGCTGGACGTTTTCGAGAAGGAGCCTCTGCCGGCGGACAGCCCGTTGTGGCGCCATCCGAACGCCATCCTGACGCCGCACAACGCCGCCGATACCGATCCGGATGCGATCTCGGACTATGTGGCGCAGATGATCGCCCGGTTCGAGCGGGATGGCGCGCTGGAGAACGTCGTCGATCTCCGGCGGGGATATTAGGTCTGCGCGCCGCGCGATTGATCGCGGCATGGCCTGCGTCTAGTCTGTCAGCCAAGGAAACACCCTGAGGAACTGCAATGTCGCGCGTATCGATCAAGGGCCGGGCGGATCTGCCGGAGAGCCTCAAACCTCTGTGGGATAGGATGACGACCTACGGCCCCTTCGAAAACCAGGCCGGGGTGATGGTGCACCGCCTGCCGATCTTCAAGCACATGTGGTCATTGCTGGTGGACCTGGCCGAGGACGGCAACCTCTCCAAGCGGCATCTGGAACTGGCGCTGGTGACGACCTCGCTGCTCAACAAGTGCGATTACTGCGTCTCGCATCACGCGCCGAAGCTTATGGTTCAGGGCGTCTCCGAAGCGGGCGCGGAGCGATTGCTCGACTACAAGGACCACCCCGAACTCGATGATCTCGACAAGCTGGTGGTCGAGTATTCCATTGCGGTCACCAGCAACTGGAACAAGACCCGCGACGAGATCTTTGGCCGGCTGCGCGAGCACTTCACCGAATCCCAGGTCATGGAGTTGACCTGGCGCATCGCGCTGTGCGGCGCCTTCAACCGCTTCAACGACATCCTGCAGCTCGATATCGAGGACGGCGTTCCGGTGCGCGAAGCCGCCGAATGACAGCCTGCAAGGGAACGCGCCGATGAACGTCAATCCGGCCCAGGAGAGTCTTGCGCAAGGGACGACCGCCGTCCCGCCGCCCGCCACGATCAGTCGCCCGGAAAACGTCGTTCCGCGCAACATGCGGCGCTACCTCTCGCTCGAGGATTTCGAGCCGGCGGCGAAGCGCGTGCTGCCGCGGATGCTCTATGGCTACATCTCCGGCGGCGCGGAGACCGACGCGTCGGTACGCGACAACAAGCAGGCCTGGCGGGAGTACGGCCTGGTGCCGCGCGTGTTGATGGACGTCTCCGGCCGCGATACCTCGGCGACGCTGTTCGGCAAGCGCTACGCCGCGCCGTTCGGCATTCCGCCGCTCGGCTCCGCCGCTCTGTGCGCCTATCGCGGCGACATCGTGCTGACGCGGGCGGCGGCCGCGATGAATGTGCCGATGATCCTCAGCGCGGCCTCGCTGATCAAGCTCGAGGACGTCAAGCGCGAGAATCCGGATGCCTGGTATCAGGCCTATCTCGCCGGTGACGATGTCCGGATCGAGGCGATGGTCGATCGTGTCGCCGCGGCCGGCTACGACACCTTCGTCGTCACCGCCGACGTGCCGGTGCCGCCCAACCGCGAGAACAACGTTCGCAACGGTTTTCAGGTGCCGCTCGCGATCACGCCGCAGGTGGCGTGGGACATTGCGACCCATCCGCGATGGCTGTTCGGCAATTTTGTGCGCACGGTGATGAACCACGGTATGCCGCATTTCGAGAACATGGATGCGGTTCAGGGGCCGCCGGTGCTGTCGAAAGAGCTGATGCGCAACATCGGCAAGCGTGACCAACTGGCGTGGCGGCATGTCGAATTGATCCGCCGCCGCTGGAAGGGCAAGCTCGTGGTCAAAGGGCTGCTGTCGCCGCAGGATGCGCGGATGGCGCGCGAATGCGGCGCCGATGGCGTGATCGTCTCCAACCACGGCGGCCGTCAGCTCGACGGCGCGGTGTCGGCGCTGCGCACGCTGCCGGAGATTGCGGCAGAGGCCAGCGGCATGACCGTGATCGTCGATGGCGGCATCCGCCGCGGCACGGATATTCTGAAGGCGCTGGCGCTGGGCGCCGACTTCGTGTTCATCGGCCGTCCGTTCCTGTATGCGGCGGTGGTCGGCGGCGAAACAGGCGTGACACGGGCGCTGACATTGCTTCGCGCCGAAATCGACCGCGACATGGCGCTGCTCGGGATCCGGACCCTGGACGAGATCACGCCCGAGATGGTTCGCCGCATCGGGTAACGGCCAAATCCGCATTGACAGCCGCTCGGGTTCAACAAGGCCATGGGCGCTGGGTCCGGTCCCCATGACAACAGGGGCGTTTGGTTATAAAGCATCCGCGAAACGCGGCCGGGTGCGGCCGTGCGTGGAGACCGGCATGAGGATGATTGGCTTTGCGGGATGGAGCGGCGCGGGCAAGACCACGCTGCTGACGCGGCTGATCCCGCATCTGGTCGCGAAGGGCTTGCGGGTCTCGACCCTCAAGCACGCGCATCACGGGTTCGACGTGGACGTGCCGGGCAAGGATTCCTGGCGGCATCGCGAAGCCGGCGCGGCGGAAGTTCTGGTGTCGTCGGGCAAGCGCTGGGCGCTGATGCATGAGTTGCGCGAGGCCGACGAGCCGGAACTCCCCGAATTGCTCGCGCGAATGTCGCCGGTCGATCTCGTGATCGTGGAAGGATTCAAGCGCGAACTCCACCCCAAGATCGAGGTGTATCGCGCCGCCAACGGCAAGCCGCCGCTGTTTCCGGACGATTCCCACATCGTCGGTCTCGCCACCGATACCGCGTTTGAAACGAGATTGCCCATGGCGCAGCTCGACGACATTCCCGCGATCGCGATCATGGCGCTGAACCATGCCGTGCGCATCGAGGATCTGGGGATCCCTGCGTGACGCAGGATTTCAGGCGGTCTCGTCGAGGCGGTGATAGCCGTTGAGCCGGTAGATCACGAACGAGATCATCCAGCTCGCGACGAACAGCGCGACGATGCAATAACCGAGCGCGCCGAAATTTTCGTTGAGCGCCGTGATCCAGTCCCAGAACCGGCCTTCCAAACCGAAGCGGCCGGCCATCAGCCCGAGCGTCTCGATGCCGCCGATCACCAGCGCGACCAGCACCGAGACCGACGTGATGGTCATGTTGTAAAACAGCTTGCGCACCGGATTGCGGTACGCCCAGCCGTAGGCGCCGATCATCAGCACGCCGTCGAGCGTATCGACCAGCGTCATGCCGGCGGTGAACAGCACCGGAAAGATCAGGATCGACCAGTTGGAGACGTGGGTCGATGTCTGCGCCGACAAGCCGAACAGGCTGATCTCGCTCGCGGTCTCGAATCCGAGCGCGAACAGGAAGCCGATCGGGAACAGGTGCCAGCTTCGCGACACGAACCGGAACAGCGGCCGGAACAGGCGGACCAGCCAGCCGCGCTGCTGCAGCAGTTCGTTGACATCATCCTCATGGAGCGCCGCGCCATTCTGCACGCGCTGGAACGCGCGATAGAGACCGAACAGCACGATCAGGTTCGATATGGCGATGACGAACAGGAACAGCGCCGAGGCCGAGGTGCCGATCACGCCGCCGATCTCGCGATAGGCCGCGAAGCGGTCGGTGAGGGACGTGGCGGCCAATGCGATCGCGACCGACGCGATCAATACGACCGCCGAATGGCCGAGCGCGAAGAACAGGCCGACCGCCACCGGGCGTTGGCCGTCCTGCATCAGCTTGCGCGTGACGTTGTCGATGGCGGCGATGTGGTCGGCGTCGAGCGCGTGCCGCAGTCCCAGCGTATAGGCGAGCAGCGCGGTCCCGACCAGCACGGGCTGTCCCGCGAATGCGGTCAGTGCCCAGGCCCATGCCAGAATGTTGGCGACGAGGAGTGCGCCAAGCACCCCGATCAGCCGCGCGCGGAAGCCGGCGCCGGTTCGATCGGGTAATGGGTGTGAAGAATTCGGCATCAGCGGTCCTTCAATCCATCGACAGTTTCCTGTCATCGCAGCGGACGAAAGACCGCTCCATGCGCGCGCACCGCACGCTGGAAGGATGACGTTGTTCAGGCCGGTCTCCTGGCTTGCGGGTCGTCGCCGCGGCCGCCTTCCCGAGGACCTGCCGGTCCCAGTGGCATTCGTGGCCGCGAACTCTCCGCTTACAGTTGCGGGCGCAGCGCCGGACTGAATTCTGCCTCGAACGAGGCGAACCGCACCGGCTTCCCGTGCCGCCGTTACCGGCAGCGCCTGACGGTTGGCGATTGGACGGAAACGGCCGAGCTTTGTCAATCCGCGTTTTCGCGGACCTGCTGCTAGTGTCCCGAATCCGAAGTTCGCCTCACTATCCAGCGTCTTTATAGCGAACTTCTGAACCACCACACTAGTGATTGTGCGCGTGACGGTGGTGGAGATCGGGATAGTGCGGATGCTTGTGGCGCATCGGTGCGTGATGGTGCCAGTGCGAATGCGGCTCGCTCACCGGTCCGTCATGGTCGTGTTGATGATGCTCGTCGTGAACGTGGCTGTGCTCGTGATCCATGGCCTCGTGATCGTGCATATGGGTATGGCGTTCCGTCAGATGCATCCAGAAGCCAAAGCCCATCAGCAGGGCCGCGAAGACCAGATTGACA
Source organism: Nitrobacter sp. (assembly GCA_035546855.1). Classification (GTDB taxonomy): domain Bacteria; phylum Pseudomonadota; class Alphaproteobacteria; order Rhizobiales; family Xanthobacteraceae; genus Nitrobacter. The sequence continues at coordinate 5,118 of DASZVY010000002.1, forward strand.
GAAACAGGGTCCTGCAGGATGGCAACCGCGATCAATGCTCCGATGAACGGGGCGAGCGAAAAGTAAGCGCCGGTGCGGGCCGCGCCGAGGTGTCGCAACGCCAGCACGAACAGCACGAAGCTGACGCCGATGGCGAAGAAGCCGACGACCGCGGCGATTGCCGCAATTCCCGGCGAAGGCAAGGTCGTGCCGCGCGCGGCCGCAATGACGATATTGACAATACCGGCGGCCAAGCCCTTCGCCATCGCAATCGTAACCGGATTGGCTGCTGACAATTTCCTCGTGACGTTGTTGTCGATGCCCCAGGCCATGCACGCTGCACCGATCAGCGCGGCACCCGCATCCAGCGAGAGATGCTGGCCGCGCCAGGACAGCACCACGGCGCCGGCCACGATCGCCAGCGCGCCCAGCAACAATCGCCGGTCGACGTTTTCACGGAATACCAGCCAGGCGATGCTCATGGTCGCAAGCCCCTCGAGATTGAGCAGCAAAGACCCCGAAGCGGCGTCGGTCCGTGTGAGGCCGAGCATGAGCAGGACGGGTCCAACGATGCCGCCCGACATGATCGCCAGTGCGAGCCATGGCAGGTCGGCACGGCGCAGCGGCGCTTCCGTATTCGGGGTCGAAAGAACGGACCGCACCGCGTAAAGCGCCGCAAGTCCGAAACCCGCGCCGAGGTAGAGCAGCCCCGCGAGCAATTGCGGGTCGAGGCTGCCGAGCAGGATTTTCGACAGCGGCGTGCTTGCGCCAAACAGGACAGCGGAGCCCAGTGCCAGCGCAACGCCGGGCCAGAGGTTTGAACGCCGATTTCGTTGCATGTTCGATCCGTGCTTGACGTGTACCGTTGCCCGCATGGCGTATGGCTCTGCGGTGGAGAATTGTCCGGTGTCCTGATAGACAGTCCAGCAAACGCCGTTCTTGCGCAACGTTTTTGGGAGCCGAGATGCTTTATCCAAGTCTGTTTTCGCCGCTGCGGGTTGGTCCCTATACGCTGGCGCATCGCGTGGTGCTGGCGCCGCTGACGCGGATGCGCGCGGACAAGGCGAGCTTCGCGCCGCGTCCGCTCAATGCCGAATACTATGCGCAGCGGGCGACGGCGGGCGGGCTGCTGATCGCCGAGGCGTCGCCCGTGCTGGCGACGGGTCGCGGCAATCCGGCGACGCCGGGAATCTATTCGCCCGAGCAGATCGCGGGATGGCGCAAGGTGACCGAGGCGGTGCACGCCAGGGGCGGCATCATCTTCCTGCAACTCTGGCATGTCGGGCGCGTCTCGCATTCCTCGCTGCAGCCCGGCGGCGTGCTGCCGGTCGCGCCGTCGGCGGTGCCGATCAGCGGCGACGGTATGCTGGCGGCGACGGCATCGGGCAAGCCGCAACCTTATGAGACGCCGCGCGCTCTGGAGACCGATGAAATTCCGGGCATTGTCGAGGCGTTCCGGCAGGCCGCGCGGAACGCCATGGAGGCCGGCTTCGACGGCGTCGAGATTCACGGCGCCAACGGCTACCTGATCGAGCAGTTCCTGCAGTCGCATACCAACCTGCGCACCGACCGCTACGGCGGCTCGATCGAGAATCGCAGCCGCTTCCTTCTGGAGATCGCGGAGGCCGTGACCGGCGTCTGGGGCGCCGACCGGGTCGGCGTGCGGTTGTCACCGTACGGAATCGCCAACGGCAGCGGCGAAAAGGACCCGATGCCGTTGTATAGCCACGTCGTCGGCGCGTTGAACAAGTTGGGGCTCGCGTATCTGCATTTCATCGAGCCGCGCAGCAGCGGCGCCGGCCGCGCCGAGGTCAATCATCAGAACGTGCCGTCGGCCATGAAGCTGTTCCGGCCGATGTGGCGGAGCGTGCTGATGACGGCGGGCGGCTTCACCGGCGACAGCGCGAATGCCGCGATCGCCGAGGGCCATGCCGACCTGATCGCCTTCGGGCGTATCTTCATTTCCAATCCGGACCTGCCGGCGCGCCTGAAAAACGGCTATCCGCTGACGCCGTATAATCGCGCGACGTTCTATGGTGGCGGCGAGGCCGGCTATACCGATTACCCCGTGTATGACGGGCTCAGGGAACCAGAGACGGCGTAAAGGACGCGCCTCTCGGCAGATGCGGGAGACGCGAGCATGGCAAAAAAGGCGGGCGCGGTCGGCACGGCGTCTGGACGCTGCCTGTGCGGCAAGGTGGCCTTCGAGATCGAGACGCCCGCGCGCTGGGCCTGGCACGACCATACCGCCGCGAGCCGCCGCGCCCATGGCGCGGCCTACGCCACCTATGTCGGGAGCTGGCGCAAGCGCTTCCGCATCACGAAGGGTCAATCCGCCATCGCGCGTTTCGAGGATGATGCAACCGGCGCCGTGCGCAGTTTCTGCAAGCATTGCGGAACGCCGCTGCTCTATGAACGCGCGCGTTCGCCGCACATGGTGAACATCTCGCGCGCGCTGTTCGAAAGCCGCACCGGGCGCCAGCCGCTCTACCACATCGGCATCACCGAGATGCAGGAATGGACCTATACCGGCGAGCCTTTGGTGCCGCTGAAGGGTTTTCCCGGCGTCGTATGGCAACGCGCGGCCCGGAAGAAGCGGTGGGAGGGGGAAGGGATGTTTTGATGCGCTGTCATTCCGGGGCGCGAACGAAGTTCGCGAGCCGGGGATCCATAACCACGGTGAGGATTATGGATTCCGGACAGCCGCTCCGCGGCTTCCGGAATGACGGCGGCCTCTCTCTAAAGCGGGATGAAATGAGGTTGAATCACCGTCATTGCGAGTCGCGCGAGCGACGAAGCAATCCAGGTCTTTCCTTGTGGCGCTGGATCGCTTGGCGGAGCCTTCGATCGCTGTATTGCCGCTCGGATGGCGTGCGTGGTCGTGGCGCTGCCGTGAAGTATCTGTCCCATAACTCCTCCCGGAATGAGGGATCAGCTTGGCTGATTCCCCCACACTCCGGGACCAGACGACACCTAGTGCCTCCCGCCATTGCGCACCCGCGCGATCATCCGCTCGACATGCCCGATCGGCGTTTCCGGCTGGATGCCGTGGCCGAGGTTGAAGATCAGCCGGCCACCGGCGAAATTCGTCAGTACGTCGTCCACGGCGCGATCGAGCGCATCGCCGCCCGCGATCAGCGCCAGCGGATCGAGGTTGCCCTGAACGGCGACGCGGCTTTGGACGCGCTCGCGGATCAGCGACGGTTCGGCGGTCCAGTCGATGCTGACGGCATCGACGCAGGTCGCCTCGACATAGGACGGCAGCAGGGCGGCGGCGCCGCGGGGAAAACCGATGATCTTCGCGTCCGGCACCTGCTTGCGGACGCCGTGGACGATCCGCTTCGTCGGCTCGATCGACCAGCGCGCGAACTCGCGCGGCGGCAACACGCCGGCCCAGGTATCGAAGATCTGCAGCGCATCGGCTCCGGCCTTGAGCTGACCGAGCAGGTAGCGGATGGAATTTTCGACCAGCACGTCGATGATTTTCGCGAACGCTTCCGGATGGGTGTAGGCCATCATGCGCGCCGGAGCCTGGTCCGGCGTGCCCTGTCCGGCGACCATGTAGGTTGCGACCGTCCACGGCGCGCCGCAGAAGCCGATCAGCGCGGTTTTCGCATCAAGCTCGCGCTTCACCCGCCGCAGCGCCTCGAATACCGGCTCGAGCTTGGCCATGTCGGCGTCGCGTGCGAGCGACGCGACCTTGTCCGGCGTGTCGAGCGGATCGAGCCGAGGGCCTTCGCCCGCCTCGAAGCGCACCGAACGCCCGAGCGCATGGGGAATCACGAGAATGTCGGAGAAGATGATCGCGGCGTCGAAGGCGAAGCGGCGGATCGGCTGCAAGGTTATTTCGGCGGCATAGTCGGGCGTGAAACAGAGGTCGAGGAAGCCGCCGGCCTTCGCCCGCAACGCGCGGTATTCCGGCAGATAGCGGCCGGCCTGCCGCATCATCCAGAGCGGCGGCACCGCCTGACGGCGGCCGGAGAGGACTTCGAGAAATGGCTTGATCGTCGAACTTTGGGTCAAGGCGTGTTCCGTTGCGATCCCGGCATGCTTGCAGGCCCGTCTGATACACCGCCCGCCGTGCCTTGACCACGGCAAGCGCAGGCTTTCAGGCCGTGTTTTCCGCAAGGTGAGACCCGCTGCGCCGTTCGATTCAGCATCCGAAGCCTTGAGCCGGGCCGCCCGCGATCGCCGCCGTTTGATGGCGTTTTTCCATCCAATGGCGTAAACTTGACTGCAATGCCGCAACATAAGGCGGCGATATTGCTTTTATAATCGATTCCAATTGGTTATCGGCTTGGCTGCGGAATAACGAATGCACGAACCGGTTCGCACTGTTCATCGCAAGATCTGGCGTGTCGACGGCGTCAGCGAGGGCACGCGCGCCATTCCGGAAGAAACCGCGGTCGCGCTGACCTATAACGGCGGCACCTATGCCGTGATGATGGCGACGCCGCGCGACCTCGAGGATTTCGCGGTCGGCTTCAGCCTCGACGAAGGTGTCGTCAAGGCGGCTTCCGAGATTCAGTCGCTCGACGTGGTTGAACTCGAGGATGGCATCGAGTTGCGGATGTGGCTTGCGCCGGCGATTGCGGAGCGTCTGGGCGAGCGCCGCCGCCAGATCGCGGGCCCGACCGGCTGCGGACTCTGCGGCATCGATTCGATCGCCGAGGCCGTCCGTCCGGCAGCCATCGTCGGTCCGGGCGCGGTGTTCTCACCGCAACAGGTCATGGCCGCGATGGCTGCGATGCCGCCGCTGCAGAAGATCAACATCGAGACGCGCGCGGTTCACGCTGCGGCATTCTGGACGCCGGCGCAGGGGGTCGTCGCGTTACGCGAGGACGTCGGCCGCCACAATGCGCTCGACAAGCTCGCCGGCGCGCTGGCGCGGCAGGATGTGATTGCGGGTGAGGGGGCCGTGTTGCTCACGAGCCGGATCTCGGTCGAGATGGTGCAGAAGACTGCGGCCATCGGCGCCAGCGTCATGGTGTCGGTCTCTGCGCCGACCGCGCTTGCGGTCCGCATGGCGCAGGCCGCCGGGATCACGCTGGCCGCGATCGCCCGGAACGACGGCTTTGAGGTTTTCACCTATCCGGAACGGATATCCCCGGGGACGCCCGAACATATCAACGTCGCTTGATCACCTCGTCGTACATGGGAGGCGCCGGACTCGATCCCAAAGTGCTGGATGCGCTGAATACGTTCAGGAACTGACGCCAAAGGGAGCCGTCGGCGATTGACGCCTGCCTCGACGCTGTGTCGTCGCGTTTTCCGGTCCAGATGTCCCGATCTGCGGCCTTTATCGCTGCCGATTCACCGCGCCGAAACGTCTTTCGGTCCACGCTGCCCGTCGCATGCAGCAGGAACGGCGTATCTCATGATGGCGGATCGGCCCGACACCGCACTCGACGCGCGAGGGTTAACGAAGCGTTTCGATCGCCCGGCGGTCGACGGGCTCGACCTCAGCGTGCGAGCCGGCGAATTCTATGCGCTGCTCGGACCGAACGGCGCCGGCAAGACCACGACCTTGCGGATGGTCGCCGGGCTGCTGCGGCCGGATTCGGGCGCGATCACCGTGCTCGGCGTCGATGCGCTGCACGATCCCGTCGCGGCAAAGCAGATCATCGCGTGGGTGTCCGACGAACCGATGATCTATGACAAGCTGACGCCGCTCGAATATCTCGAATTCGTGGCGGGGCTGTGGGGTTGCGATCCTGCTGTCACCGAGCGCAAGGCGCGCGACTTGCTGGACTCGCTCGGGCTTGCCGCGCATCTCAACGAGCGCTGCGAGGGATTTTCCAGGGGCATGCGGCAGAAGGTGGCGCTCGCCGGCGCGCTGGTGCACGATCCCAAGCTCATCATCCTCGACGAACCCCTGACCGGCCTCGATGCGGTTTCGGCGCGTCACGTCAAGGGGCTGCTGCAGGAGCGGGTGCGCGGCGGCTGCACCGTCATCATGACGACCCACATCCTCGAAGTCGCCGAACGCATGGCCGACAGGATCGGCGTCATCGTGGCGGGACGATTGATGGCCGAGGGCACGCTGGCTGAATTGCGTCAGCGCAATGGCGACAGCCAGACAAGCCTTGAAGATGTCTTCGTCGCGCTCGTCGACGCAGAGGCTGTCGCGGCATGACGCCCACCATGAACCTGATCTGGTTCGCGCGTCACGAAATCCGGCTGGCGTGGCGGGACTGGCTGGCGATGATGACCGCCGGCCGCAAGCGGCGCACCCGCAATGTCCTGATCGGCCTCGTGCTGTTCGGCGTGTTGATGCATCTCCTGGCCTACGCGGTGGTCGGCCGCTATGCCACCCTGTCGTCCGCGGCCGACAAGACCACGCTGATCGTGGTCGCCGCGAGCCTGTTCCTGGCGTGGGCGCTGGTGCTGTCGCAGGCGATGGAGTCGGTGACGCGCGCGTTCTATGCCCGCGCCGATCTCGATCTCATCATGTCGTCGCCGGCGGCGCTGGCGAACGTGTTTTCGATCCGCATGGCGGCGATCGCGCTGACGGTCACCACGATGGCGCTGCTGCTCGCTGCGCCGTTCATCGACGTGCTGGCGTTCGCCGGTGGCGCGCGTTGGTTCGCGGCCTATGGCGTGGTCGCGGCGGCGGGTCTCTCCGCTGCGGCGGTGGCCATGGCGTTCACGGTGGCGCTGTTCCGCACCATCGGTCCGAAGCGGACGCGGCTGGTGGCGCAGATCGTGGCCGTCGTGATCGGGGCGGGCTTCGTCATCGCGCTGCAGGTCGCGGCGATTCTGTCCAGCAACACGCTGTCGCGTTTTACGGTGCTGACATCGGACCGGGTGGCGGCGTTCGCGCCCGATGCGAGTAGCGTGGCATGGATGCCGGTTCATGCCGTTTTCGGCGATACGGTGGCGGTGATGATGTTGCTGAGCGTCAGTCTCGTGTTGCTCGGCGTGACAATGGCGGCGCTGGCGCCGCAGTTCGGCGGCCATGTCGTCGGCGCCGCGGGAGTGGCGGTTTCGGTGCGGACCGGCCGTGCCGCGGCGCGTCCGTTTCGCGGCGGATCGCAGGCACAGGCGCTGCGGCGCAAGGAGGTGGTGCTGCTGTGGCGCGACCCCTGGCTGGTCTCTCAGAGCCTGATGCAGTTGCTCTATCTCATCCCGCCGGCAGTCATGTTGTGGCGCAGTTTCGCGGGGCGGTCGGACGCGCTGGTGCTGATTGCGCCGGTGCTCGTGATGGCTGCCGGCCAGTTGGCCGGTGGTCTCGCATGGCTGACGATTTCCGGAGAGGATGCCGCGGACCTCGTGGCGACTGCGCCGCTCGCGCCGCAGCGCGCCATCCGCGCCAAGATCGAGGTGGTGCTCATGGTGATCGCGGGCGTGTTCGCGCCGCTGCTGGTGCCGTTCGCGGTGCTGTCGCCATGGCAGGCGGCCGTGACTGCGTCGGGGATTGCGATCGCCGCGCTATCGTCGACGGCCATTCAACTGTGGTTCCGGACCCAGGCCCGCCGCAGTCAGTTCCGTCGCCGCCAGACGTCGTCGCGCATCGCCACGTTTGCCGAGGCCCTCGCGTCGATCGGCTGGGCCGCCACGACGGTGCTGGCGCTGACGATACCGGTCGCCGCCGCCGTCACCGGCCTGCTGACGCTCGCGATCGTGACGGCCACCTGGGCCATCAGCCCGCGGCGCGGGTAAATCCCTTCTCCGTCATGGCCGGATTTATTCCGGCCCAACAAGAAAGACGTGGATGCCCGGGTCAAGCCCGGGCATGACGCGTGATTCATGTTCTTGAGGGAGACCTCAGGACATCGAGCCTGTAAACTCTTGCCGCGGTTTTCGAAAACAGCGCCGTCTTCTCAGCTTCGGTATATGCCGCTGCGATGCGTTTGAAGGCATTGAAGATCACCTGATAGCTGCACTGGCCCTTGTCCGGCGGAAAGTTGCTCTCGAACATGCAGCGGTCGGGGCCGAAGGCCTCGATGCAGGTTTCGACATAGGGCGTCCATGCCGCGGCCAGTTCGTCGGAGGAGGGCGGACGTGCCCGTGTGTGGAAGTCGTAACCGAGCAGCTTCATCGCGAGGCCGCCGAGCTTGACGACGACATTGGGGCACGTGGCGATCTCCGCGATCGAGGCCTTCCATGCCGTGAAGGTTTCGTCGCGCCGGTTGGCGAAGCGGCCGACGCCGGCCGGGCCGCCGCAGTGATCGAGGATGATGCTGGTGCCGGGAAAGGCGCGGGCGAGGTCAGTGAGTTCGCCGATCTGCGGATGAAACAGCCACGCGTCGAAGCTGAGCCCGAGCGGCGCGAGATGGGCAAAGCCTTTGCGAAAATTCGCATCGTGCAGCAGCCCTTGCGGCCGCGACGCATACATGCCGGCGACCGCGGGATCGGGATCCCAGGCTGAGGAATGACGGATGCCGCGAAAGCGCCCGTTGCCGGCGACGATTTCGGCTTCGAGTACGGCCTTGGCGCCATCGCCGAGACGAAGATCGGCGTGGCCGACGATGCCGGCGCAAACCGCCGTTGGGCCGTAGCCGCCGCTGGCGCTCATCGCCGCAATGCCGTTGGCGAATTCGACCTCGCCGACCGGCCGGAACGCTTCGGGCACGCCGGCGCGGTACATCGAGCGGCAATCCACGTAAACGGTCGCGAGGACGTTGTGGCCGGATTCGACGTCGCGAACAAATTCGTCGAGCAGGTAGCGTTGGCTGCCGCGATCCCACAAATGATGATGCGGATCGACGATGGGACGCGCCGGATCGATGATGTCCTCGCGATGCAGCGCCAGCCAGTCTTCGCGCGGGTCCTCGAAAAGCCCGCTGGCATTCGTCGTCGCATAGGGCGTGGCCATCGCGTCGCTCCCCGAATTTTTCGTGTTTCAGGGAGACTATACGGTGCGGCGCCCCGCAGGGAAAACGCCGCACCGCTCGCGTCAGCCATGCAGTTTCTTCGCGGTTTCTGCGATCGCCTTGCCCTGATAGCGCGCGCCGGCGAGTTCGTTGGCGCTGGGGAGGCGGCTGCCGTCGCCGTTGGTGATGGTGGTGGCGCCATAGGGCGCGCCGCCGGTCACCTCCGTGACGCCCATCTGGCCGGCAAAGCCATAGTTGAGGCCGACGATGACCATGCCGAAATGCAGCAGATTGGTGATGATCGAAAACAGCGTGGTTTCCTGGCCGCCATGCTGGGTCGCGCTCGATGTGAACGCGCCGCCGACCTTGCCGTTGAGCGCGCCCTTGGCCCAGAGGCCGCCCGCCTGATCGAGAAAGTTCGCCATTTGCGACGACATGCGGCCGAACCGCGTGCCGGTACCGACAATGATGGCGTCGTAGCCGGCGAGGTCGTCGATCTTTGCGACGGGCGCAGCCTGGTCGAGCTTGTAGTGCGCGGCCTTTGCCACTGCTTCCGGCACCAGCTCGGGCACGCGCTTGATGTCGACGTCGGCACCGGCTTCGCGCGCGCCTTCGGCGACGGCATTCGCCATCGCTTCGATGTGGCCATAGGCGGAATAGTAGAGAACGAGAACTTTTGCCATTTCGGTTGATCTCCGTTTCGAGAAGGGGCGATGCGCGGCGTCAAGCCGCGCATCGGGGTGATTGGAGGCGGTGCTTACGCCGCATCGACCAGCACGACTTCGGAATCCTCGATCGCGGTGATCTTGAGCGCGGCTTCGTCGCGGATCGCCGCTCCGTCGCGCGCGTTGACGCGTACGCCGTTGACGTCGACCTGGCCGACGGCCGGCACCAGGTAAAGGTGGCGGCCCTTGGCCGGCGCATAATCCGCGCTCTGGCCCGCCTTCAACGTGGTGGCGAGCAGCCGCGCGTCGGCGCGGATCGGCAGCGCGTCCTTGTCGGACGAGAAGCCGCTGGCGAGGGTGACGAGTTTGCCGTCGCGATCCGCCTTGGGAAACGGACGCGCGCCCCATGCGGGTTCACCGCCGTCCTTCGCCGGCTCGATCCAGATCTGGAACAGCGTGGTCTTTCCCGGTTCCAGATTGTATTCGGCGTGCCGCACGCCCGACCCCGCGCTCATCACCTGCACGTCGCCGGCTTCGGTGCGGCCCTTGTTGCCCATGCTGTCCTGATGGGTGATCGCGCCTTCGCGAACGTAGGTGATGATCTCCATGTTCTGATGCGGATGTGGCGGGAAGCCGGTGTTCGGCGCGATCTCGTCGTCGTTCCAGACGCGCAGGCTGCCGTGTCCCATGTTGGCGGGATCATAGTAGCTCGCGAACGAGAAGTGGTGCTTGGCCTTCAGCCAACCATGGTCGGCGCCGCCGAGCTTGTTGAAGGGTCTGAGTTCGATCATGACCTTCTCCTTTCGAGGGTTTGTGGTTCGCCGCCGGCATCCGTTCTCGATGTGCCGTGCGGCCGGTCTTGAGCCACTGGATAGGCCGTCGCTGATCGTCTATAAATAGAAACTATTGAAACGTATTGTTTCCAGAAATGACCTTGGAGGGAGCCGATGGCGAAATTGCCGGATTTCGAGGCGCTGGCGATCTTCGCCAAGGTGGTGGAACTTCGCTCCTTCGCGGCTGCGGCCGCGGAACTTGCATTGTCGAAGGCAACCGTCTCCAAGGCCGTAGGCCGGCTCGAGGAACGGCTCGGCGCACGCCTGTTCAACCGCACCTCGCGGCGGCTCGCATTGACGGATGCCGGCAAGACGCTGGCCGGCCGCGCGGCGCAACTGCTGGCGGATGGCGAAGCCGCGGAAAGCGAGGCGCTGGCGCAATCCGCGGCGCCGCGGGGGCTGGTGCGGCTTGCGCTTCCGATGACCTTCGGCGTCAAGGTGATCGCGCCGCTTCTACCGGATTTTCTGGCCGCATATCCGGATGTATCGATCGACATGCACCTGAGCGATGCAATGGTCGACCTGATCGGCGAGGGGTTCGACATCGGCTTGCGGATCGCGAGCCTTCCTGACTCGTCGCTGGTGGCGCGCCGGTTGTGCACGATGCCGCGCCATGTTGTCGCCGCGCCGTCCTATTTGAAAAAACACGGCGCGCCGACCCATCCCATGCATCTCGGTCAGCATCGCTGCTTCGGCTACACCTATCTCTCGACGCCGAATGTCTGGCGCTTCACCAATGCGAAGGGCGAGGAGGCGACCGTTCGCCCTGCCGGACAGTTACGCGTCAACAACGGGGAGGCGCTGCTGCCGTCGGTCATCGCCGGGCTCGGGATCGCCGACCTGCCGGAATTCATCGTCGGCGAGGCCATCGCCGCGAAACAAGTCGAGGTCATCCTCAAGGGCTGGAAGCAGACTGAAGGCGGGGTGCATCTGGTGATGCCGCCCGGCGGCCCGCGCCCTGCGCGCGTCGAAGCGTTGATCGATTATCTCGCGAAACGTCTTGCGCCGCCGAAGCAACGGCGGTCTCGCGCCGCGTCATACGAAATGCCGTGACAGATCGAGCAGACCGCCGTTGACACCGAAATTCAATCGGCGAGACTTTACCCGTCAAAAAAGGGGAGGGGACAATGCGCATTGGATTGGCTGTTGTTGCGTGTCTGGCAGCGGTGACGCTGGCGGGTTGTTTCGAAGGCCCGAAGGGGGACAGGGGAGAGGCCGGTCCCGCCGGCGTGGCAGGACCGGCCGGTCCGCCCGGTGCCGCGGGAGCGAAGGGTGACCGCGGTGAAATCGGACCTGCCGGTCCCGCGGGTCCTCCTGGTCCCGCCGGCGCAGCCGGACCTGCCGGACCTCCCGGCGCAGCCGCGAACGTCCGCGTGCCGGCGCCCGGCAACTGCAGCACGGCTGACACCTGCAAGGTGCAGTGCGCGTCGAACGAGGTGATGATCGCGGCGGTCTGCAACAATCATATGCCGAGAGACGGACAAGCCAGCGCCGACGAGCCGAAGTATGAGAAGACTCCGGACGGAACGATCGCGCGTTGCCCGGCGCCCGCGGGTGACTCCATTGTTGCGCTCTGCGTCAAGCCGTAACGGATCACGCGTCGGATGAGACGTCCGGCGATTGCCGGATGTCTCTCCGCCGGCCGAGGCGGAGAGCCGCTTCCGGCCCTGTGCGGCGTGCATTTGCGCGTCTGCGGCCGGAACTTTCGCGCGGACGGCCGTTCACCTTCTTGCCTGAAATGAACCTTTCTGCCGCCTCAATGGTTTGAGGAGGTACCGACGTATGCAGCATTCGGAAGAGGTGACGCATGCGCAAGCACAAAATCGTTCCGCTGTTTCTTATTGCGCTGGCGTGCGCGATCACAGCCGGGTCCGTCGCAACGGCCGACGAATACCGCGGCACGTTCGCCCAGCGCATGGCTTGCACGCCCGATGTGTTTCGGCTGTGCGGCAGCGAGATTCCCGACGTCAATCGTATCGTCGCCTGTCTGAAACAGAACGAGCAGCAACTCGGCGGTCCGTGCCGGGCCGTGTTCGAATCAAATGCACAGGCGACCCCCCCGGACAGCCGAACGCCCGCGGCCGGAACGGTCGGCGTCGCACCGCCGCCCGCACGGGGAGATGTCAGAGCGCCGGTTCGTTAGTCGTGAGAGCGGGCTGACATACATCCACCCATTCGGCTCCGACCAGGTCCGCCATGCGGTTCGGCGCGATGCGGACCGCGCTGTTGATCGAGCCTGCCGCCGGCACGACCTCGTCGAATGCCCTCAGCGAGATATCGCAGTAGACCGGCAGCGGCGTCTTCAATCCGAACGGACAGACCCCGCCGACCTCGTGCCCGGTGATGTCAGCCACTTCTTCGACACCCAGCATCTTCGGTTTGCTGCCGAACAGCGCCCTGACCTTCTTGTTGTCGATGCGCGCCGTGCCGCTGGTGACGATCAGCGCCACGCGGTCGCCGAGGCGTAGCGACAGGGTCTTGGCGATCCGCGCGGGCTCGACGCCGTACGCTTCCGCGGCCAAAGCCACGGTGGCGGAACTGCGGTCGGATTCAAGAACGGCGATGTCAGGGGCCTTTTCCGCGAAGAAGGCGCGGACCGATTCGAGACTCATGCGGTTATTCCATCGCAGCATCCGCTGCGGCGGATGTTCCCGGTTGGATGTTCATCAGTCAATGAGGTGGCAACATGCCGAAGAGACCCGCGACACGCAAGCCGTCCGCCCGCACCAGGTCGTCCGGGCGCCGCAAGGCGCCGGTGCGAAAATGGTCGGGCCGGGTGACCGCCACGAGCGATGCGCTCGATCTCCGGCGCGACGTGTTCAAGCAGCGCAGCGCCAGTGCGATCGCGCAGTCGCTGAAACGCTCCGCCGAACGCAGCCATCGGCGCAAAAGCAGTCCCTATCGCTCCGCGATGTCCATGCTCGTCTTCTACATCAACCGCGCCGGCAGGAACCTCTCGCCCTCCCGACGGCGTGTGCTCGAAAATGCCAAAGGCGAATTGCGCAAGGTCTTCGGCAAGGCCGGTTGAGGCCCGAAGCGCATTTACTCGTGCAGCGCGAAGATCGGATGCGCCCGCGACTTGCGGACGAATTTCCGGGTGGGCATCGGCTTGCCGAACAGGAAGCCCTGGATGAAATCGACCCCGAGATCGTGCATGGCGAGAAAATCCTCGCGGCTTTCCACGCCTTCCGCCACCGTCTTGGCCCCGTAGCTCTCCGCGAGATCGACGATCTGGCGGCAGACGCTGCGCTTCAGTCGCGTGGATGAGCTGCCGTCGACGAAGCCGCGGTCGAGCTTGATTTCGGCAAAAGGAAAGTCATTCAGCGCGGCGAGGGACGGCCATTCCGCGCCGACGCTGTCGATCGAGAACCCGATGTTCTCGAACCGGAGCTGTCCCGCGGTCTCGGTGGCGAGCGGGAGATTCTGCACGACCTCCCGGCTTTCGATTTCGACGGTCAACCCGTCGAACGCGGGGTGATCGGGGAAGCGGCGCAGGTCGCCGAACGCGTCCGGCTCCTTGAAGAAGGCGAGCGGCAAGTTGATCGACATCGGAATGCGGCCGGACTTGGCGACCAGATAGCGCCAGTCCTCGAACACCTGGCGGATCACGAAGCGCGACAGCGCACCGAAGTGCGGGTCGTCCTCATCCGGGATGAAATAGGCCGGGGGCACGATGCCCCAACTGGGATGGCGCATGCGGATCAACGCCTCGGCGCCGCGCAGGGCGAGACTGCGCGTGTCCACCTTCGGTTGATACCACAGTTCGAGCCAGCCGGCGCTGAGCGCCTCGGCGACATCAACGGGCGGCGGAGGCGGGGATTGATCGGGCACCAGAGGCGCCACGCGGGCCTGGAGATCCCTGTCGCCGAACGGCGTCGGCAGCACGGGCAACATGCCGAGCGCCAGTTTCATGCCGAGTTCCTGAGAGGCCAGCACGGCCGGCGCGGATGGGGGACCGATCAACAGCACCTTGCCGGCATAGGCACGCGCTGCGAGCAGATGAAGGAAGTCGCGGACCTTCTGGCCGTCCGTCGCGAAACTCGTCACCACGAGATCGGGAAACTCGCACCGGAGCGAGATGTCCATTTCCTCGAGCGTTGCGCAGGCGTGCGGGATGAAGCCTTGTTCCTCGAGCGTTTCGCTCAAGAACATCTGCACATGCGGCTTGTTTCCGGCAATGCAGACTCGCGGCTTGATCCTGCGCTTGCCGAACGGCGCGTCAGCGATCCGGTCCTGAAGGTTGATAGTTTCGTGCATCGCATGTCTCCCCGATGACATGCGGCAACGTGAAACGTTTGTTGTGGCCGCATGAGGGGACGACGGGGAAATGCACCGAAGAATGTCCGCGCATCGTTAACCCCTCAAAGGTGATTCAAATTTGAATCAAGCAGACGCAAAGCCCATCGCGAATGCAACGGGCTTTGCGTAGCGGTCAGAGGTTCAGCAGTTTTCGCGCGTTGGCCTTCAGCACCTTCGGCCGGATCTCGTCGCGGATCTCGAGCTTGGCGAAGTCCGACATCCAGCGGTCCGGCATGATGACGGGCCAGTCCGAGCCGAACAGCATCTTGTCCTGCAGAATACTGTTGATGTAGCGCACCAGGATCGACGGGAAATATTTTGGCGACCAGCCGGAGAGGTCGATGTAGACGTTCGGCTTGTGGGTCGCGACCGACAGCGCCTCTTCCTGCCAGGGGAATGAGGGGTGCGCGAGGATGATCTTCATGTCGGGAAAATCAGCGGCGACGTCGTCCATGTACATCGGGTTGGAATATTTCAGCCGCATGCCCATGCCGCCGGGCATGCCGGAGCCGACGCCGGTCTGTCCGGTGTGGAACAGCGCGATGGCGCCGCCGTCGTTGATCGCCTCATAGAGCGGATAGGCCATGCGGTCGTTGGGATAGAACCCCTGCATGGTCGGGTGGAACTTGAATCCCTTGACGCCGAAGTCCTCGATCAGCCGCCGCGCCTCGCGCACGCCGAGCTTGCCCTTGTGCGGATCGATGCTGACGAAGGGAATCAGCACGTCCGAGTTCTCGGCGGCGATCTGCAGCATCTCGTCGTTGTTGTAGCGGCGGAAGCCGGTCTCGCGCTCGGCGTCGACCGGGAAGATCACGGCGGCGATGTTCTTCGCGCGATAGTAGGCGGCGGTCTCCTGCACCGTCGGCGGATGCTTGTGCGGCGACTTGAAGTAGTCCGCCATCTGCGCCTGGAAATCGTCGTAGCCGTCGTCGGGATGGCTGCCGCAGGGTTCCTCGGCATGGGTATGGATGTCGATGGCGACGACGTTGTCGAGATTGGGGAACTTCCACTTGGACATGATGACATCCGCCTCGGTGATCGCGATCCAAATTGATTATACTATATAACGAATTTGGCAAGCGCCCGGCATGTGGCCGCATTGGCGATGATCACGGCGGCCGACCCGATCCGCACGCTGCGGGAATCGATAGCTTCGGCGCAAAAGACCTCGGGAGGAGGTCCGAGGCGTCACGCGGGCCGGTTTGGCCCTCCAAAACCTTCGCTTTTCGGTCTCCTTCCATTGACATTCCGGGGCCGCATGGCTTAGAACCCGCGCGTCCCGGCCGGCCATGCCGCGCGCCCGGATAAATCTGTTTTTGCTGTTTTTCGGCCTGTCGCACACGGCCTTTGGAAGATCAGGAACGTCCCATGAAGGTCCGTAACTCGCTGAAATCGCTACGTTCGCGCCATCGCGACAACCGTCTGGTCCGCCGCAAGGGCCGGGTTTACGTGATCAACAAGACCCAGCGTCGCTTCAAGGCCCGCCAGGGCTAAGGCCCAGGCTGATCGGTTTCACCCGTCTCACGGCTGTTTGACGCGCCCCTGCTTGGCGTGGTCGTTGCGTTGCGTCTAGACTTCCACGATGCAACCGAAATTCCCCGCTGTCCGCCGGACCTCGATCGGGCTTTTGCTGACCGCCGTCATGATCGCGACCCCGGCGCTGGCGCAGGCGCCGCCGCGTCTCAATCCGCCGCAGGACAAGAAGCTTCCCCAGCCGCCCGCCAAGCTGCCGCGGATTCTCAAGGACCGGACGCGCGGGCTCGACTTCCTGTTCGGCGCCCTCAAGGTCGCGCCGGATGACGACAGCGCGCGGCATGTCGAGGCGCGCATCTGGGCGCTGTGGGCTCGGACGTCGAGCGATACCACGGCGCTCCTGATGCAGCGCTCAAAAGTCGCGATGGACGCCAAGCAATACGACGTCGCGCTGAAACTGCTCGATGCCGTGATCAAATTGCATCCCGATTACATCGAGGCATGGAATCGGCGCGCCACGCTTTATTACATGCAGAACGACTACCAGCATGCGCTGGAAGACATCGCGCAGGTCCTGGTCCGCGAGCCGCGCCACTTCGGCGCGCTGGCGGGGCTCGGCATGATCATGCAGGACCTGGGCGACAACAAGCGCGCGCTCGACGCCTATCGCAAGGCGCTCGCCGTTGACCCGCACCTTGAGAACATTCCCGATCTGGTGAAGAGCCTCAGCGAGAAGGTCGAGGGCCGCGATATCTGACATTCCTAGCGGCGCTGCGCGATCCAGATGACATGCCGCGCGCCGCGGCCGCTGGTGCCTGCGCGCACGCGGTGTTCGCTCACCTCGAATCCGCTTCTGCGCAGACGGCGGGAAAAATCGGCGTCCGGGTGCGCCGACCAGACAGCGAGCACGCCGTCGGGCCGCAGCGCCGCGCGGGCGGCGGTCAGGCCATCGTGGCCGTAGAGCGCATCGTTGGCCGCGCGAGTCAGGCCCTGCGGCCCGTTGTCGACGTCCAGCAGGATGGCATCGAAGGCCGCGCGCTCGGTGCGGATCAATTGTCCGACGTCGATTTCGTGGATGTCGACGCGAGGATCGGTCAGGCTGCCGCCGAAGATGTCCGCCATCGGCCCGCGGGCCCACGCCACGACCGCGGGCACCAGTTCGGCGACGACGATCCGGGCCTCAGCCGGCGCGAGTGCGAGCGCCGCGCGCAGCGTGAACCCCATGCCGAGTCCGCCGATCAGCAGGCGAGGGGCCGTGACCGCACCGAGGCGGTCGGCCGTGAGCGTCGCCAGCGCCTGCTCCGATCCGCTCAGGCGGCTGTTCATCAACTCGTTCTGGCCGAGCATGATTGAGAACTCGGTGCCGCGCCGCTTGAGGCGCACCTGGCCGCCGCCCGGCACGTCCGCGGTGTCGACCAGTTGCCAGGGAATCATGCAAAATCTCCATTCCCACCGTTGCGGTGGAAGTAAGCCGGTCCCGCGCGAAATGCCAAGAGATCGTCGCCGGATTGGCCAACTTCCGACACACCGGGGCGGAAAACGCCATCTTCTCCGGTGTGGTGGTTCAGGTTCGCTTTCTTGTTTCCGCGAGTCCATCGAGCGAACGTCCGAACCCGACCACATTGGAATCATGAGGTGTCTCTTTGATTCCGAAATTCCGCATCAAAGGTTGCTGTAACGGCGTGCGAACTGCGGAATCGGGACGCTGGCTGGAAGGACGTTTGCCGTGATGCCCAGAATCTATGCAGCGCTTGCGCTCGCGTTCCTTTTGACGGTTCCGCCGGCGTCCGCGCAGCCATCGTCATCGGCGGCTGCGCCCAAAGCTGTGCCGGCTCAAGCGGCCGCTCCGGCTCAACTGACGCCCGAGCAGGCTCGGCGCGCGCTCGATACGCTGCAGGACGAGCGGAAGCGTGCGCAGATGATCGACACCTTGCGGGCGATCGCCGGGGCGGCCCCTGCGGCACATGCCGCGCAAGCGGCCGAGACACAGGATCAGCCCGCCGCGACCCCGGCAACGCCCGCGGCCGACCAAAAGCCCGCGCTCTCGGCGGACAGTCTCGGCGCGCAACTTCTTCTCACCATCTCCGAACAACTGACGGAGACGTCGAAGCAGATCGCCGCAGCCGCGCGGGCCGTGACCCATTTTCCGGCGTTCTACTACTGGTTCCTGCGCACGGCGAACGATCCGTCGTCGTACCATACGCTGCTCGATATCGCCTGGAAACTCGGCATCGTCTTCGGCTGCGCGCTGGTCGCCGAGTGGCTGGTCTGGTGGGCGTCGCGCAAGCCGCTGGCGCTGCTTGAAGCGCGCGTGCCGCGCAGCGCGCGTGTTCCGGCGGCCAACCTCGACATCGCCGATCCGCCGTCCTCGGCTGCGGACGTCACGCCGGCGCGCGAATTGCACCGCCGATGGCTTCGGCTTGCACGTCTGTGGCAGTCGCTGCTGCGGCTGCCCTTCGTGCTGGGACGCCTCGCACTCGAACTGCTGCCGGTGCTGGTGTTCGCGGGGGTCTCCACATTGCTCCTGTCGACGGCGATCGGGGACGGCACGCAAACGCGGCTCGTGCTGCTCGCGATCATCAACGCCTATGTGCTGAGCCGCGCCCTCATCTGCCTGGTGCGGGCCGTCGTCAGCCCGTTCGGTTTGATTCACGTGGGCGAGGAGACCGGCGCCTATGTCGAAATCTGGGCGCGCCGCATCGTCGCCGTCGGCGTCGGCGGCTTCGCGCTCGCCAATGTCGCACTATTGCTCGGACTGCACCGGAGCGGCTACTGGGCGCTGCTGCGGCTCGTCGTGCTCGCGGTCCACCTTCTCGTCGTCGTCATCATCCTGCAATGCCGCGCGCCGGTGGCGCGGGCGATCCGGCCGGTCCACGGCAGCACGGGATTTGTCGCGGCGGCGCGGACCCGCATTGCGGGACTGTGGCATTACATCGCGATCGCTCTCGTGCTCGCGCTCTGGGTGGTGTGGGCGCTCAATATCCGCAACGGCTACGCGCTGCTGCTGCAATACTTCGCCGGCACCATTGCCGTGCTGCTGCTCGGGCGGCTCGCCACGATGCTGCTGCACAGCCTGATCGATCGCGGTTTCCGCATCAATGCCGACCTCCTGCAGCGATTTCCCGGACTGGAGGCGCGCGCCAATCGCTACCTTCCGATGCTGCGGCAGGCCGCGACGGCGGTGGTCGCCGTGATCGCCGTGGTCGCGCTGCTGCAGGTGTGGGGCGTCGACGCGATCGTCTGGTTCTATGGCGGGCAGATCGGCAGCCGGCTGGTCTCGGCCGTCATCACCGTCGCGATCGCCGCCATCGTCGCAATCGCGGTATGGGAGGTCAGTAATGCGCTGATGGACCGGCAGCTTGCGACGTTGACGCGGAACGGCCACGCCACCCGCGCAGCGCGATTGCGGACGTTTCAGCCCATGCTGCGGACGGCGCTGTTGTGCGTCATCGTGACGATCGTCGCGTTGACGGCGCTCAGCGAGGTCGGCGTCAACGTCGCGCCGCTGCTCGCCGGCGCGGGGATCGTCGGCATCGCCATCGGCTTCGGATCGCAGAAGCTGGTGCAGGACGTCATCACCGGCCTGTTCCTGCTGATCGAGAATGTGGTGCAGGTCGGCGACACCGTCACTGTCTCGGGTCTGTCCGGCGTCGTCGAGAACGTCTCGATCCGCACCATCCGCCTGCGGGCGGGCGATGGATCGGTGCACGTCATTCCGTTCAGCGCGGTGACGACGATCACCAATGCCAGCCGCGGCGCGGGCAACGCATCCGTCAGCGTCAACGTGGCCTACAACGAGGACACCGATCGCGCCGGCGAAATTCTGCGGGCGATCGTCGCGGAAATGCGGCGGGAGGACAGTTATCGCGGGCTGATCCGCGGCGACCTCGAGTTGTGGGGCGTCGACAAGGTGGACGGCGCCATGGCATCGATCGTCGGCCAGATTCGCTGCACCGACGCGGGCCGCTGGCCGGTGCAGCGTGAATTCAATCGCCGCATGAAGCGGCGTTTCCAGGAGCATGGCATCGAAATCGCGAGCCCGGCCCACACCGTGTTTCTGCAGATTCCCGCAACCCAGGCCGAAGACGCCGCGCCCGAGCGCAAGCGGGTCGCCGGGTAAAGTCGCGCAACGGTCGGCGCGGCGTCATATTAACCACGATCCGCGTTCATCGATTGTGGCGGGAAACAATCGGGGGTAACGCCGGTTGTCTGCGGTCGGGATGGAAGGAGTCTGGCCATGAAGGTCATGCTTGCGCTTGCGGCGCTCACGGCGGCAGCCGTCGTGACGGCAAGCTACGCCGAAGGACAATTCTGGGTCGTCGGCAACCGCGCCAAGAACAGTTGCGACATCGTCACCAGCAATCCCGTCATCAACGGTGACATCTGGTTCGGGGATGGTCCCTACAAGTCCATGAGCGACGCCAAGCTCGCCCGCTCGACAATCAGGGCCTGCCCGAAAGTCCCGGACGACAAATAGCCGCGCGAGCGGCCGATGTCGTCACTGCGGTGTCGTCAATGCAGCGTGGCTCGCTCGCGGGCGACCGCCGCGTAAAGCCGCCGCAACTCATCTTCCAGTTGCTCGTTGACCATCAACAAGGCTTTCAGCGCGCCGTGAGTGTCGCCGTTGCAGGACGCGACGATCTCGTCGATCACGGCATCGTTCATCTCCAAACGCATTTGCAATACTCCCAAGGAAAGCATTCGCAGCCTCCCCCATAATCATGAACAATGTTTGGATGGCCGTGGAGGTCCTGTGGATAGTGTGGACAACCTGTCGGGCGCCCTGCGATTTTCCGCGCCAGCCGATCCGGAGTATGGTGCCGCGAGCCGGGCTTGAGCCCTGCAGTAACGCCTTGCCATGCAAGACCTTTTGGACAGCGCACATGATTGTGATCGGGATGTTCGCGGCGCTGATCCTCCTTGCGCTGGTCACGCAGCTCGGCGTGATCGCGATCGAGCGCTCCTGTCCCGCGGCGGGGCAGACCGTCGCCGTCGAGGGTGGCCGCATTCATCTTCGCGATCTCGGGCCGCGCAACAGCGCCGGCCTGCCGATCGTCATGCTTCATGGCGCAAGCTGCAATCTCGGAACCATGCAGCGTCCGCTCGGAGAGAAACTGGCAACGCAGCGCCGCGTGGTTCTGATCGATCGACCCGGCCACGGCTGGAGTCCACGCGATCGTCTGGCGGATTCGACGCCGGCTGTTCAGGGCCGGATGATCGACGAGGCGCTTGGCAAGCTCGGCATCGCGCGCGCGATTGTCGTGGCGCATTCCTGGGCAGGCGCCCTCGCTTTATCAATGGCGCTGAATCATTCCGCGCGCGTGGCCGGGCTCGTCCTGCTCGCGCCGGTGGCCTATCCGTGGCGGGGCGGCGTGGGCCGCTACAACAGGCTCGTTACAATGCCGGTGATCGGTCCGCTGCTGGCCTACACGATCACGTTGCCATTGGGCTTGATGCTCGCGGAGGCCGGCACGCGCGGCGTCTTCCAGCCGCAGGCGATGCCGCCGGGTTACATCAGGGCTGCCGCGATTCCGCTCTTGCTGCGGCCGCGGGAGTTCATGGCCAATGCGCACGATCTGGTGACGCTGAAGGCGGCGGTCGCGCAGCAGGCACCACGTTATCCGGAGATCGACGCCCCGATGGCGATCGTCCACGGCGATACCGACAGGACCGTGTATCTTGATATCCACGCACGCGCGCTGGCCGCCGCCGTGCCGCGGGCCAGGTTGATCGTGCTGCCGGGCATCGGGCACATGGTGCAGAACGCGGTCCCCAACCTTGTCGTGCGCGAGATCGAAACGATGGAAGCGAATCTTCAGGCCCTGCCGCAGGCGGCGGCAGACTGACGCGGGCGATCACATGTCGGCGTCGCCGTTCGGCCCGACCACGGCGATGCGCAGCATGTTGGTGGCGCCGGGCGTGCCGAGCGGAACGCCCGCCACGACGATCACGCGCTGGCCGGCGCGGGCGAAGCCGTCGCGGAAGGCGATGCTGTTGGCGCGATCCACCATGTCGTCCTGATCGTGGGCATCCTCCGCGACCACGCAATGAACGCCCCAGACCACGGCGAGCTTGCGGCCGGTGGCGAGGTTCGGCGTGATGGCGACGACCGGCGGCTTCGGGCGCTCGCGCGCGACGCGTAGCGCCGTCGATCCCGAACTGGTCCAGCAGATGATCGCGGACAGGTCGAGCGTCTCCGCGATCTGCCGCGCTGCGTCGGCAATGGCATCGCCCGCCGTCGGCTCGGGCTCGGCGCGCTGCGCGTTGACGACGCCGCGATAGGTCGGATCGCGTTCCACCTCCTCGCCGATGCGGTTCATGGTCGAGACCGCTTCGACCGGATACTTGCCGGCGGCGGATTCGGCCGACAGCATGATGGCGTCGGCGCCTTCGTAAACCGCGGTGGCGACGTCGGAGACTTCCGCGCGGGTCGGCACCGGCGACTGGATCATCGACTCCAGCATCTGCGTCGCCACCACCACCGGCTTGCCGGCGCGGCGCGCCATCCGCGTCATCTGCTTTTGCAGGCTGGGCACGCGCTCCAGCGGCAATTCGACGCCGAGATCGCCGCGCGCCACCATCAACGCATCCGAAACGTCGATGATGTCGGCCAGCCGATCGATCGCCTGCGGCTTTTCGATCTTGGCCATGACGGAAGCCCGGCCGCGGATCATCTTCTTGGCTTCGGCGACGTCCTCGGCGCGCTGCACGAACGACAGTGCGATCCAGTCGACGCCGGTTTCGAGCGCGGCTTCGAGATCGGCGCGATCCTTCGGCGTCATCGCCGAGACCGCGAGGTCGGTGTCGGGCAGGCTGACGCCCTTGCGGTCGGACATCTTGCCGCCGATCACGACGCGGGTCACCGCGCGCTCGGCGGAAGCCTCTTCCACGATCAGCCGCACCTTGCCGTCGTCGAGCAGGAGCGCATGGCCGGGCCGCAGCGCGGAGAGGATTTCCGGGTGCGGCAGATAGACCCGCGTCTTGTCGCCCGGCGTCTTGTCGGCGTCGAGCGTGAAGGTCTCGCCGTTGTTGAGCTGGATCGATCCCTCGGCGAACGATCCGAGGCGCAGCTTGGGGCCTTGAAGATCGACCAGAATGCCGATCGGCCGGCCGTAGCTGCTTTCGACATTGCGGATCGTCGCAACGAGTTCGCGCATCTTGTCGTGCGGCGTATGGCTCATATTGATGCGAAAGACGTCGGCGCCCGCTTCGAACAAGCGGCGAATCATCGCGTTGTCCGATGACGCGGGGCCGAGGGTCGCGAGGATCTTGATACGGCGCAGACGTCTCATGGCTTGTTTCCGGGCGCCGCCGGCGGCATGCCGCCCGCGGCCGGAGGCGCGGCGCCGGGGGCGTTTGGCAGGCCGGGAAGCGTTCCCGGCGGCGGCATGCCCGGCATTCGCGGCGGTCCCTGTTCGCCCGAATCCGTCAGTTGCACCGTCCATGCGCGCTGGTCTCCGGTATCGACCTCGAAGAATCCGGTGCGGTCGAAGCCGCGTGCCAGACAGTTGTCGGTGCCTCTGATGGTGAATTCCTTGTCGCGTGAACACATATAGGCATGCCCCGACCACTCGCCGCCACGATCGTAATCAAGAGCATAGATATAATAATATCGTGCGACGAGCGCGCCGCGCAGCAGGGTCTCGCAGGCGCGGGACGAGACGTTCCACCAGCCTTCGGTGGTCCAGCCTTCGGCATCCTTGTAGCCGAGCGCGATGCCGACGCGGCTCGAGGTGTTGTTGCAGAGGCGGAAATCGGCCGCCGCCGGCGCCGACCACAGGCACAGCATCATGGCGATCAGCATCGCGACGAGGGCGGTCCCGGCCATGCGGCGGGAAAGCGGAGGACGACGACAGGCGCTGGATGTGATCGGCATTCGAAGCATGGACATTTCGTCGGGATTTCGCGTGACCCGTCGCAGCCTGTCAACGGCTTCCGGGCATTTTTCACGACACGAAGACGTTTTCCGGGGCCGGCGCTATTTGCACCGCGATATGGCAAAATCTGTGACCATCCCCAATATACCGGGATATCGGGGTTTCACCTGAACAGGACGACAGCGATGGACGGCACGACCAGAACGGAGCTTGAAGCGGCGGTTTTCCGGCGGCTGGTGGCGCACCTGCAGTCCCGCACCGACGTTCAGAACATCGACCTGATGAATCTCGCGGGCTTCTGCCGCAATTGCCTGTCCAATTGGCTCAAGGACGCGGCCGACGCCAGGGGCGTCGCGCTGACCAAGGACGAAAGCCGCGAGGCGGTCTACGGCATGCCCTACGAGACGTGGAAGGCCACCTATCAGGACGCGGCCACGCCGGAACAACTCGCGGCGATGAAGAAGGCGCAGGCGGGCCATTAAGGCCGGAGCTTCGATCGCTGCTTTTCTCCTGTGGGTCACTGTGGATGAGCGTGATGCCGCCTTGACGCCGGACGCGCCACTCACGAGTGTCGCAGCCCGAATGTGGGATCGGCGAGGCGTTCCGATGCCACGCGTCCCATGACATGACCATTTCAGGAGTACAGGATGGCCACCGCTGCCGCCGAGAAGGAAGAACCCGCGACCCGGTTCGCAAAGGATCAGCTCAAGGCCATCATCGAGCGCATCGAGCGGCTGGAGGAGGAGAAGAAAACCATCTCCGACGACATCCGCGACGTCTATGCCGAAGCCAAGGGCAACGGCTACGACGTGAAGGCGTTGCGCACGATCGTTCGTATGCGGAAGCAGGATGCCAACGAGCGGGCCGAGCAGGAGACGATCCTGGAGACCTATATGCAGGCGCTCGGGATGCTCTGAGCCGCGTCTCTGCCTGATCTGGCGCGTGCCCGGCCTTGCGCCGGGCATTCGCATTCAGGAGGGAGGGCTTATCGCAGCGAGGCGGTGGCGAACGCGGTCGTGGCCAGCGCCGCGACGGCGGAGCCGGTGAACCGGTCGGGAATGAGGCCCATCGACGGGTCGGACGTGAACGTCATCGCCACCGCGCTGTCGGGCTTCACGAAGTAGATGCGCATCAGCGTCATGTCGGGATCGCCCATCACGCTGGCGCGCATCGCATCCGCGCGCGGCGACAGGATCATCGCCCGCATCCAGGCGTCGCTGTCGCGCACCGTCGCAGCGGCGAGCCGGCGCGACGTCGAGACAATCGTGTTGCGGCCCCGGGCGCCCTTGGCGACCACCGTGGTTACGTCGTTGACGGCCATCGGATTGCGTGCGGGGGATGTCGGCGGAGCGATCCGCGGCAACGATGCGCTGGCGGCGATGATGCGCTGGCGGTTGACGGAGCGGGCCGGCGCGTAGGCGAGCGCCTGGAAGGCGTCCGAGATGCTGGAGGTCGACCGCGGCTCGGCGGCGGCGCGCGCCAGGGCCTCGCGGGCGCTGACGGCGGCGATAACCTGCTCGGGCGTCGCCTGTTTCGCGGCAGTTGGCGTATCACCCCAGAAGCCGCGGGCGTTGATGATGTCGGCCGGCGTCTGCGGTTTCGGCGCGGCATCGGCCTGCTTCGGCGCCGCCGGCATGGCGGCGCGGACATCCGCGGAGGCGAGCTGGAAGGTGGCGCCGGCAGGTTTCGCGCGCGGCATCGGGATGGGATTGTCGGCCTTGGCCAGAACCGCGGAAGCCAGCGCGGAGTCTTTCGCGGTTTCCTGCGCGGACGGTGCGTCGGCATCGTCGTCGTTATCCGCTGCGCGGCCCTTGAACAGCGCCAGCAGGAAGTTCGACTTGCGCGGCGCCGCGCCGTCCTCGTCGGCGTTCTGGCCGCGACGCTCGATATCCGCCATGGCGAGTTGATAGCCCGGCAGCGGCTTGCCGTCCGAGGGAATGTGCACGGTGCGGCCGTTCGGGAACACGCGCACGAGCTGGTTATGGGTCATGCGCGGCCAGTGGCGGATGTTGCCGGTGTCGAGATGCACGAACGGCGAACCGGAGGTCGGGTAGAAGCCGACGCCGCCGCGCTGCAGGCGCAGCCCGGCGTAACGGATCTGCTCGAGCGGCACGCCGGGGATGAAGAAGTCCATGGCGTGGCCGAGCATGTGCTGGCTGAAACGCGCGACGCCGGTGTGGGCGGACCGGCGTCGGAGCATCGCGTTGGTGGCGGGGGTGCGGTAGGCCGAGATGACCTGGATCGGCTGCCTGGCGTCGACGTCGCGATAGACTTCCCAGAGGATGTCGAAGAGATGGCGGTCCATCGTGGTCTGGTCCTGGGTGCGCCAGTCTCGCAGGAAGTGATTGAGCTCCTTCAGCGCGGCTTCGTCGTAGCGCCCGTTGCGCTTGAAGGTGACGGTGAGATCCTCGCCGGAATGGACGTGATGGAACGACAGGGTTCGGGTTTCGCCCAGCGCCGTCGCATCGTGCACGGAGCCCGCGCCGGCGAGCAGCAAAAGACACGACAGGCCGGCGCAATAGCCGGCACGCGACATCGACAGCGATTTCAAGCGGCGTGCAAAACCAGCAAGCACGTAGGAGCCCACCCAGAAAAGACCGGTCGAGGGACTCTCCCGCGACCCCGTGCAGCGAGAGAGCGAACGTCGTCGTGAAACAGGAGGGTGAATCGAAATCTACCGTCCTGTCCAGATTGAGAGAGCACAATAACCTCTTGACTGTGGCAAAATATAGCCTCCCTCCCCGTGAGGGGCCATCGGATGGTTAATGCAACAAGGGCCCCGTCGCGAGACGAAGCCCTTGTTTTTAATCAACTAACCGACATTTTCCGAGGGTGTCCTGTCAGTGCCGGTAGATGCGTCGGCGGCGGTCGTCCACCGGCGGAGGCGGCGGTGGGGGAGCACCGCCAAACAACCGCTCGAAGAAGTTGGGGCCGCTGCTGCCGAAGGGACCGCTGAACGGACCGCCGCCAAAGCCGCCGCGCTCGTCGTCATTGAAGGCGACGCCTTGCGGGATGTCGGCCTTCGGCCGTGCGTAGCTCGGCTGCGCATGGGCGACGACCGCCTCCAGATCCCGGCCCTTGGGATTGCGCAGGAGCGCGAGCATCTGCGCGTCGCGGCCATAGACGTCCCGGCGGAATTCGAGCTTGCCGGCGTCGTTCACGAAGGCGGTCTGATAGGTGATGTTGACCGGAATCGGCGTCGGGAACTTGATGTCGATCTCGCTCGAACCGTACATGCTGCGGATTTTTTCCGGCGTGTAGTGATCCTGCGGCAGCGTGATGCCGAGCAGCACCGCGGCGTACTGGTCGGGGTTCTGCACGCGCATGCAGCCATGGCTGTAGGCCCGCACTTCCTTGTTGAAGAGATACTTGTCCGGCGTGTCGTGCTGATAGACCAGGAACTTGTTCGGGAAGTTGAAGCGGATGCGGCCGAGCGCGTTGCCGGCGCCCGGCGGCTGCGAGATGTGGATGCCGCCGTTGCGGTCGCGCTCGAGTTTCAGGCCCATGCGCTGGAGGACCGTCGGATCCTGCTGCAAGGCGGGCAGGTATTCGCCATAGACGATCGACGGCGGCACGTTCCAGGTCGGATTGACGGTGATGTACTTCATCGTCTCGGTCAGCAGAGGAGTGGCGTGAATGCCCGGCTTGCCGGTGACGACACGCGTCTTCCAGACGGTCTTGCCGTGCTGCATCACCTTGAGCGTGTAGTCCGGGATGTTCAGGATCACGTAGGCGTCGCCGAGCGACGGCGCGCCGAGGTCGCGCGGCAGCCAGCGCCAGCGCTCCATATTGACGATGATGGTATCGATCTCGCGGCCGCGCTTGGGGCTGTTGATCGCCTTGACGGTGCGCGCGTCGAGAATGCCGGTCGGCTTGAGGCCGGCATTGGCCTGAAATTTGCGGACGGCGGCGGCGACCTTCGCATCGTAATGGGTGTCGTCGGCGTTCTCCGTGATGCCGAGCTTGGTCCGCAGCATCGGCACGCGCGAATCTTCCATGATCTCGGCCGGATGTTTCTTGCCGCGCGCCGCAACGTATTTCAGCGCCGGACCGTCCGCGATCTGGGTCACCGGCCCGTCGCCCTTGCCGCGCAGTTCGGCGAGCTTCTGCTTCAGTTCCTGATAGAGCTTCTGCGGCGGGTTGTAGCTGTCGAGCGCAGCCGACGCATCCTTCGCGGTCGTGACATGCGTCAGCACCTGCTCGGGATTGATGGGGTGCTCGGGATAGGAGATGTCGCCGCTGACCTGCGACCAGTGCATCCGCCCGCTCTGCGCCTGGCGCGCGTAGTCCATCATGCTGGCGGTCAGCTTGAGGTCGGCTTCGGCGAGTTGGTCCGGCGACGCGGCGGCGGCGGCGAAGTCTGGCACCGGATAGTCGGCGGGGTTGAGGCCGTCGTCCTCGGCATCCTTGAGGCGCGCGATGACGCCCTTGGCGGCATCCGTCAACTGGCCGTTTTCCGTCCACAGCGGCGCGTAGTTGCGCGCGGTGTAGAATTTCTCGACCGCGGCGCGCTCGGCCTTGCGCTCGAACAGCTTCGCAGACTTGCTGTCGAGCAGTTCGTGCAGCTTGTCGGCGACGGGCTGGTCGGCCGCGGCGACGTTGCTCGCAGGCGCGGCGGAGTCGGTCTTTGCGTCGGTCTTTGCATCCTTGGCGGCGGCGGGCGCAGCAGCGGTCGCCGCGGGCGGCGTGGAGGTGGCCGGAGTGGTCGCCGCGTCCTTCCTGGCGTCGCCGGCAGGGGACGCCTCGCCGGCAGGCGTCGTCGCAACGTCGGCCGGCTTAGCATCCGTGGAGGTGGCGTCGGCCGGCTTGATCGCGGCGGCCGCCTCGCCGTCGGCCGGCTTCGCATCGGCCGCGGTTTTATCGTCTGAAGCTGCCTTGGCGTCGGTCCCCGGGCTGGACGGGTTGCTGTCGGCGGCCTTGTTGTCGGCCGGTTTCGCGTCGGCTGGTTTCGCGGCAGCCGCCGTGGTCGGCGCCGGCGGAACATTGTCCATCTTGAAGTCGGCGGCGGTCGGCGGCGGAACATTGGCGGGCTGCGGCATCGGCACCGCGGCGTCGATCGCGAGATCAGCGGCGCTCTTTTTCGCGGTGTCGCTTTGGGCAAACGCTGTCGATGCGGAGACTGTCAGGAACGTCGCTGCTACGGCCATCAGAATCCGGTCAAACCCGGTCCGGTGAGTCGAATAGTCTCGCATCTAGCACCCCTCAGGAGATGTCCCGGAGTGGAACAATCTCAGGTCTTTGTGAATCGCGGCGTCCCAAACGCGCCTGCGCCCGTTGCCCGCCTCGTCGCGAGTCGCACGGACAATACACACGCCCGATTCGGGCGGCTAGCGCCCCCTCGGGCAACTCACGACAAACTGACTGCAAAGCCCGATATTTGCAACGCGACGGCGCAACGCACACTGGTTTTCCGGTGGTCTGTCACCGCGTCGCAACGGTTCATGGCTCGAGTCACGCTTTCTACGACGATCCCATGCGAGGCCGTAGAACTTGGGCGCGCTTTCCGAATTCGTGACCGTCGCAGCATGGTGAACCCGCAGGCGGGCATTAGCGTTCCTTGCCGCTTGTTCCGTCAGCCTCCTGGTTTGCGGCGATCTCGTCGAGCTTGCGATAAAGCGTGGAGCGACCGATCTTGAGCCGCCGGGCGACCTCGGACATCTGGCCGCGGTAATGTGAAATCGCGAAGCGGATGATGTCGGCTTCCATGTCTTCGAGCGGGCGGACGTCGCCGGCGTCGGAGAGCATGGCGAGGCTGCCCGCGGCAGGGAGCGGCGCGATTGGTATGTCGGTACCGGATACGATTTCGGGCGTCACAACAGGCGCGGGGGAGTGCAGGGCAAGCGGTTCCATGTGAGGCGAGCCCTCCGCGCCGGAGGCTTGAAGACTCGCCAGCGGGAAATCCGAAAGGCCGAGCTGATCGCCCTCGCTCATGACGACGGCGCGGTAAACGGCGTTTTCGAGCTGGCGGATGTTGCCGGGCCAGTCGAGTTGCGACAGCCCGGCCACCGCCTCGCCGCTGATGCCGCGGATTGTGCGGTTTTCCTCGGCGCAGAAGCGCGCGAGGAAGTGGCGCAACAGGTTGGGAATATCGTCGCGCCGCATGCGCAGCGGCGGGATCGTCAGCGGCAGCACGTGCAGGCGATAGAACAGATCTTCGCGAAACTGTCCGGCCTTGACGCGATCGAGCAGCCGCCGGTTGGTGGCCGAAATGATGCGGACATCGACCTTGACCGGCTTGCGTCCGCCGACCGCTTCGACGGCGCCTTCCTGCAGCGCGCGCAGCAGCTTCACCTGCGCGGCGGGCGGCAGTTCGCTGACCTCGTCGAGGAACAAGGTGCCGCCGGACGCCTCGACGAACTTGCCGGTGTGACGCTCGGTCGCGCCGGTGAACGATCCCTTCTCATGGCCGAACAGGATCGACTCCACGAGGTTGTCCGGGATCGCGCCGCAGTTGACCGCGACGAACGGCTTGGCGCTGCGCTCGCTGGTGCCGTGGATGGCGCGCGCGAACAGTTCCTTGCCGACGCCGGATTCCCCCTCGATCAAGACCGGGATCGACGAACTCGCCGCCTTCCTCGCCGCCGTCATCACATTCGCCATGGCGTCGCTGCGCGTGATGATGTCGGCGAAGCTGAGCCGGCCTTCGCGGCTATGGCGGATGCGCTGCAATTCGCCTTTCAGTGCGCTGGCGTTGAGCGCGTTGCGCAAGGAGACCTGCAGCCGCTCGATGCCGACCGGCTTCACCACGAAATCGTGGGCGCCGGCGCGCATCGCCGACACCACGTTGTCGATGCCGCCATGGGCGGTCTGCACGATGACCGGCTGACCGAGGCCGGCTTCGCGGATTTTCGCCAGCACGCCCATCCCGTCGAGGCCGGGCATCACGAGATCGAGGATGACGGCATCGATCGCAGGACCATTCGAGGCCGTGAGCATGGCGATGGCGTCGTCCCCGCTCTCGACCACCAGCGTTTCGTAGCCACATCGCTGCACCATGTTCTCGACGAGCCGGCGCTGGACCGCGTCATCGTCGGCGATCAAAATGGTGGCAGTCATGGCATTCCCCGCACGCTACAACTATTTGTACCGAATCGGGGCACTCTGGCGGACGGTGATTAATGCGCTCTTAAGGTTTGTCGCCGGGCTGTCATGCTGCGACAGTCTTGCTGTTCGGAATTCATGAAACAGGATCTGGATCGATAATGGCTTCGCGCTCTTCCTCGGCTTCACGCAAATCCGTCGCGGCCCGCAAGGAGGCCGCGCCTCGCAAGCCGGTGGCCAGAAAGGCCGCTGCCCGGACTTCGGGCGCCGGACAGTTGCCGGAATGGAATCTGGCTGACCTCTACGCCGGTATCGATGCGCCGGAGGTGGCGCGCGATCTCGACAGGCTCGATGCCGACTGCAAGCTGTTCGAGGC
This sequence comes from Nitrobacter sp., assembly GCA_035546855.1. Classification (GTDB taxonomy): domain Bacteria; phylum Pseudomonadota; class Alphaproteobacteria; order Rhizobiales; family Xanthobacteraceae; genus Nitrobacter. Next base: position 36,477 of record DASZVY010000002.1, read on the forward strand.
CGACTACAAGGGCAAGCTCGCGACTGAAACCGCGAAGCCCGAGGGCGGCAAATGGCTGGCGGAAGCCGTGCGGCGCTACGAGGCGATCGACGATCTGGCCGGCCGGCTCGGCTCGTATGCTGGCCTGGTCCATGCCGGCGACAGCGTCGATCCCGCGATCTCGAAATTCTACGGCGACGTCTCGGAGCGGCTGACCGCCGCCTCGGTGCATCTGTTGTTCTTCGCGCTCGAACTCAACCGCATCGACGACGACGCGATCGCGCGCGCTCTGCAGGCGCCCGAACTTGCCCATTATCGTCCGTGGATCGAGGACAGCCGCAAGGACAAGCCGTACCAGCTTGAGGATCGGGTCGAGCAGCTCTTCCACGAAAAATCCCAGACCGGCTATTCGGCCTGGAACAGGCTGTTCGACCAGACCATCGCGGGTCTGCGTTTCAAGGTCGGGACCAAGGAACTGGCGATCGAGCCGACGCTGAACCTGCTGCAGGACCGTTCGCCGGAGAAACGCAAGGCAGCGGGGCAGGCATTGGCAAAAACCTTCAAGGCCAACGAGCGAACCTTCGCGCTGATCACCAACACGCTCGCCAAGGACAAGGATATTTCCGATCGCTGGCGCGGCTTTCAGGACGTCGCGGATTCCCGCCATCTGAATAACCGCGTCGAGCGGGAGGTGGTGGACGCGCTGGTGGCGTCGGTGCGTGCGGCCTATCCGCGGCTGTCGCATCGCTATTACGCGCTGAAGGCGCGCTGGTTCAAGAAGAAGACGCTCGCGCACTGGGACCGCAACGCGCCGCTGCCGTTCGCGGCGACCGGCGTCATTCCGTGGAACGACGCGCGGAAGATGGTGCTGACGGCCTATGGCGACTTCTCGCCGGAAATGGCCGGGATCGCCGAACGCTTCTTCACCGATCGCTGGATCGACGCGCCGGTGCGTCCCGGCAAGGCGCCGGGCGCATTCTCGCATCCGACCACGCCGTCGGCGCACCCCTATGTGCTGATGAACTATCAGGGCAAGCCGCGCGACGTGATGACGCTCGCCCACGAACTCGGTCACGGCGTGCATCAGGTGCTTGCGGCGAAGCAGGGCGCACTGATGGCGCCGACGCCGCTGACGCTCGCGGAGACGGCAAGCGTGTTCGGCGAGATGCTGACCTTCAGGCGGCTGCTGGCAGAAACCAAGAACGCGAAGCAGCGCCAGGCGCTGCTGGCCGGCAAGGTCGAGGACATGATCAACACGGTGGTGCGGCAGATCGCGTTCTATACGTTCGAGCGCGCCGTCCACACCGAGCGCAAGAACGGCGAACTCACCGCCGAGCGCATCGGCCAGCTCTGGCTCAGCGTGCAAAGCGAGAGCCTCGGTCCCGCGATCGAGATCAAGCCGGGCTACGAGACGTTCTGGATGTACATTCCGCACTTCATCCATTCGCCGTTCTACGTCTACGCCTATGCGTTCGGAGACTGCCTCGTGAACTCGCTCTATGCGGTCTACGAGCACGCGGCCGAAGGCTTTGCCGAGCGCTATCTGGCGATGCTCGCCGCCGGCGGCACCAAGCATTATTCGGAACTGCTGAAACCGTTCGGATTGGACGCCAAGAATCCCAAGTTCTGGGACGGCGGATTGTCGGTCATATCAGGCATGATCGACGAACTGGAGGCGATGGGATAGGCATCGGCCTGTTTTCGACTCAGACGCTTTTGCGTGAATGGACATCGCTGCGGTCATCGAGGCACGGTGTCATTTCAAGGAATATAATCCCATATTATACTTGACGTACCGGATTCACGACCGATATGTCAGGGCTCCGTGACAGGGCGGCAACACAGTTTGAAAGTTGAGCTTTCAAAGCCTTTGGAAGTTCACAAAACGTGAAATAGGATTTATCCTCTTCTGAGGATGACGAATCCTAAAGCACAAAAGCCGCCCCGGCTGGACCCGAGACGGCTTTTGCTCCAAGCCTCG
>DASZVY010000003.1:0-41213 GCA_035546855.1 Nitrobacter sp.
GCCGGCATCGAGGCGGTAGGCGGAATCGTGGATGACCGGCGCCGGCCGATAGGCCGCGGACGCCCGACCGTACCCGTACGCCATGGCATCGAGGTTATTGCCGGGCGCGGCCGATGCCATCGGCGCGGGATGGCGCATGCATCCCGACAGCACCAGCGCAGTCACGCCGGCGATCATCGAAATTCGAAATACACGCACAGTCGACACCGGAGCCATCCCAGGTCACGAGACCGCTCCGGTGTGCACCGTTATGGTTAACAAAAAGTTTCGACAGCGCCGGATGGCTTCTCGACGGCGGGTTTTGTCGGGCCCGATCAGGCGCTGACGCCGACGCCGATCGGGCAGGACACGCCGGTGCCGCCGAGGCCGCAATATCCCGCGGGATTCTTCGCCAGATACTGCTGATGATAATCCTCGGCAAAATAGAAATCCTTTGCCGGAGCGATCTCCGTCGTGATCGGGCCGAGACCCTTCGCCGCCAGCGCCTTGCCATAAGCCGCCTTCGATGCCTCGGCCGCTTTGCGCTGCGCGTCGCTCAACGTGTAGATCGCGGACCGATACTGCGTCCCGACGTCATTCCCCTGGCGCATGCCCTGGGTCGGATCGTGATTTTCCCAAAAGGTCTTCAGCAACTGCTCGTAGGATATTTGCTTCGGATCGAACACGACCTGCACGACCTCGGTGTGGCCGGTCATGCCCGAGCACACTTCCTCATAGGTCGGATTCGGCGTGAGGCCGCCAGCGTAACCGGCCGCCGTGCTATAAACACCGTCACCCAGTTCCCAGAACTTGCGTTCCGCGCCCCAGAAGCAGCCGAGCCCGAAGACCGCGAGCTCAAGTCCATCCGGATAGGGCGGTTGAATCCGGTGACCGTTGACGAAGTGCCGGGTGGCCGTCGGAATCGGCAGGGCGCGGCCGGGCAACGCCTGCTCGGCCGTCGGCATCGTAGCAGCTTTGCGCATGAACAGCATGTGACATCTCCCATGGTCTCCGGCGATACGACTCGCACGACGACGGCGCGCTTGAACGACAAATATATATCCGTCGGACTCGAATATATGGTCTTACGCGAAAAGCGACAGGGTCGTTACGGTCGCCGGCGCCGGAGCAGTCAGTTCCTGGAGTAACCGATCAGCGCACGCCGGGGCCTGAACAGCAGGATCAGCAAAATGCCGAGGACGCCCAGGACCGCGAATGCCGGCTGGTTGAGAATGACCTTCACGACGCCATCCCAGAGCCAGGGAGCGGCAGCTTCGATCCGGGCATGAAACGCCTGCTGGCTGGCCTGATGGATGTCGTTCCAGAACTCGCCGAACCGCGTCAGCCGAAGCGTCTGGTCCGCAATCGACCGCGCCCCGTCATAGACCAGGAAAACGAACCCGCCTGCGAGCAGGAGCAGCCCGATCAGGCGAAAAAAACCGCGGATCATGCCTTCCCCTCATCCGGTCTCATTGCGCCCGCCGGACAGGCCTTAGCGGGCCGGGCCGGGAAATTCAACTGCATCAGCATCTTGCGCCACCCGTCCCTCGGGATATGGCTCCCGTCCGGAACGGGTTAGGCGTTGACGCTGGAAAACGAGGTCTCTATAAGACACCGGCATTGGCGGCGGGCGCAATCCTGCCGCCGCTGTTCTTTGAGCGCCTGCCCCTGCGAGCCCAGCGGCTCCGGGATCGGCCTGTTCGGGAACACCTGGAAATACATCAACGTCATCCGCGCGATCAGGGGATTGCGCAATCACATGGCCGGTCACCGGCCCGGCGCCCGACCACGGGCACCGCTGAGGGATATTCGAGGTCATGGCCAACACCACGTCTGCCAAGAAAGCGACGCGCAAGATTGCCCGCCGCACCGCCGTCAACAAATCGCGCCGAACCCAGATGCGCGGATCGGTCCGGCTCGTTGAAGAGGCGCTGGCAAAGGGTGATCGCGCTGCCGCCGTCGAGGCGATGAAGCGCGCGGAACCGGAATTGATGCGGGCGGCGCAACGCAACATCGTTCACAAGAACAGCGCAAGCCGCAAGGTGTCGCGACTGAGCCGCCGGATCGCGCAACTCGCGAAATGATCTGATCGCGGATACGATTTTCGGAAAAGCCCGGCTGGCCAAGCCGGGCTTTTTCTTTTTCTGCTTTGGCGTGCCCGTCGCATCCGCTTATCGAAGATCCTGCGCCCTCACACCCCAGCAAAGCTGCGGCGGCGTGTCACTTCCGGCGCGCAGGATCGTTCGCGACAACACCATGACGACAATCGCGCCGCGAATCCGCTTGTTCGGGAGTGACCTGACGGCGCGGGTTACGTGAAAAATTCGCCAGAAAAAAACGCGAGTCGCGAACTACTTATCCCCATAGCGAAACCAACCATATTTAAAACGCGCCGGCGCACCGCGCTGAAGGTGAACCAATTGTAAAAATTTTTAGACGGCGGCGAAAAGTATGGCACTTGAGCAACACATCGAATCCGCGCGCAGATTCAAAACGTTGCAGTTGCGTCACAAAGCAGTGCCCGCGAGTCAAGCCGCGCGAACGCGATTCCGGACCCGTCGCCAGGACGCAATGCGGTTGCGGGAATTGCCACGTCGTGTATCTCTAAATCGTCCGCGGCACTCACGGCTCTCCAGATCAGCGCGGTTTGAGAACCTTGAGTGGACGTACAAATCGGCGGCGATGTGTGCGTTAGCGGCGCTTTCCAAGCGATGGTCAGGCTGTCACTTCATAGCAATATGAGGACGGATGTTCTGTGGCTAAATTTCTCGAGCGGCGCCCAACGCGCCGCAACAAGGGAGATGCAGCACGGCGCCCTTGCTGCCTGATCGCGAAGCGGAAAGACGAACAGAAGACTGAGACTGAGACTGAGAGAGGCGGCCTTCGACGATTTTCACGCCATGCTTCACGCCGGCTGACGGAAGCATGTCGAGGAATATCTTGACGCACTCAATCGCAGCGAGGGGGAATTCGATGCTCACGAACGGTATCGCGGAATTTGATCGAGCAGCATATTCGTCGAATGTTTTTTTAAGTTGTACCACCGTCGTGCATCCGCCGGCTGGCTCCGGCACCGGGGCATCAAGTACCACCTAGACCTCGCCCCACTTCCGCTTCTCCGACGCTAATCTGGAACGGCAGCGTTTTGCCGAACGGATGGTCTGTGTCCGAAGCGGAGCAGTCGAGGTGGGCTCGCCGCGACGAAGCGTCGGTCATCAGCAGCCATCCACGAAACAATCCATCAGAGAAGTCGCCAAACAATGTCGGATATCGCACAGGAACGCTGGTCACGAGTGAAGGGGCGGTTGCGCTCGACGGTCGGAGAGGATGTGTATTCGAGCTGGTTCGCGCGGATGGATCTTGAAGGGATCCAAAGCGAAAGCGTGCATCTGTCCGTCCCGACGCGGTTCCTGAAGAGCTGGATACAGGCGCACTATGCCGAGCGCGTTCTCGCCTGCTGGAAGGCGGAGATGCCGGAAGTGCTCCGGGTCGACCTGACGGTTCGCTCGGCTGTCCGCGCGGCCATATCCGTGCGCGAAACTCCCGCTCCGTCGGTGCAGCGGCGCGCCGAGTCCGGCGACACTCGCCCCGGCGCGGAATTGCGCGCCACCGCGACGACTCCGGTTTCCTCCAGTCACGACGCGCTTGGCGGCTCGCCGCTCGATCCGCGCCTGACCTTCGCGAGTTTCGTCACCGGCCGCTCCAACACGCTCGCGCATGCCGCAGCCCGCCAGGTCGCCGAGGGCCGGCGCGGCGACGCCGTCATGTTCAACCCGCTCTACATCCACGCCGGCGTGGGCCTCGGCAAAACGCATTTGCTGCAGGCCGTGACCTGGGCCGGCAACTCCGGCAGCGAACGCAAGGTGCTCTATCTCACCGCCGAAAAATTCATGTACGGCTTCGTCGCGGCGCTGAAGACGCAAACCGCGCTGGCCTTCAAGGAAGCGCTTCGCGGCATCGACGTTCTGGTGATCGACGATCTGCAGTTCCTGCAGGGGAAATCGACGCAGGCGGAGTTCTGCCATACGCTGAACGCCCTGATCGACGCCGGGCGTCAGGTGGTGATCGCGGCCGATCGGCCGCCGTCTGATCTTGAGAGTCTCGACGACCGGGTGCGGTCGCGGCTCGCCGGAGGCCTGGTGGTCGAGATGGGATCGCTTGGCGAGGACCTGCGCCTCGGCATCCTGAAATCGCGGGTCGAGGCGGCGCGGGTCCATCACGCGAGTTTCGATGTGCCGGAACCGGTGCTGGACTATCTGGCGAAAACAATCACTCATAACGGACGCGACCTCGAAGGCGCGATCAATCGCCTGCTCGCCCACAGCAAGCTCAACGCCCAGCCCGTGACGCTGGAGATGGCCGAGCGCGAAGTGCGCGACCTGATCCGCCCGCAGGAACCCAAGCGCATCAAGATCGAGGACATTCAGCGCGTGGTCGCCCGGCAATACAATGTCAGCCGATCCGACCTCTTGTCCTCGCGCCGGACAGCGAACGTGGTTCGCCCGCGCCAGGTCGCGATGTATCTTGCGAAGACGTTGACGCTGCGCTCCCTGCCGGAAATCGGCCGCCGGTTCGGCGGGCGCGACCACACCACGGTGCTGCATGCGGTACGGAAGATCGAAGCCCTGGTCTCGAAGGATGCGACCCTGTCGGACGAGGTCGAATTGCTGAAGCGCCAGCTTCAGGAATAACCGGGCGGCAAGGGAATTTTCTGCCAAAATGCCGGGGAAAGCCGGATCGGGGCGAGCCGCAGGCTTGCGCCGGCCGGTTATCCGCGTCACCTTGCGGTGCCCTCCGGATTTGAGCAAGATCGGCCTTGAATTTCGGGGTATCGGTTGCCGTGGTGACCCTCCGGGTCACGCGGCATTTCCATCACATGACTTTCCATCACATGACATGGAATTGAATCGGGCGGATTTGCAATGAAGGTTACCGTCGAGCGCGCGCAACTGCTGAAATCGCTGGGCCATGTCCACCGCGTGGTCGAACGTCGGAATACGATTCCGATTCTCGGCAACGTGCTGATCCGCGCCGAGAATGCCCAGCTATCGCTCAAGGCGACCGATCTCGATCTCGAGGTGACGGAAACGCTTGCGGCGGAGACCGGCACCGCCGGTTCGACCACCGTCCCGGCACACATGTTCTACGATATTGTGCGGAAGCTGCCGGATGGCTCGCAGATCGTCCTGGAGTCCGACGGCGAGCGTTCCGTGCTGGCGATCCGCGCCGGGCGGTCGCGCTTCACGCTGCAGACGCTGCCGGAGAGCGACTTTCCCGATCTCGCCGCCGGTGAGATGGCCCATTCTTTCGCGCTGGCCGCGGCCGACGTGAAGCGTCTGATCGACCGCACCCAGTTCGCGATCTCGACCGAGGAAACCCGTTATTATCTGAACGGCATTTATCTGCACACCGCAGGCAGCGCCAAGGCGGCGACATTGCGCGGCGTCGCCACCGACGGCCACCGGCTGGCGCAGATCGACCTCGCCCTGCCCAAGGGCGCCGCAGGCATGCCCGGCGTGATCGTGCCACGCAAAACAGTCGGCGAGGTGCAGCGGCTGATCGAGGACAACGAGGCCGAGGTCGGCATCGAACTCTCACAGGGCAAGATCCGTTTCACCCTCGGCAATGTCGTTCTGACATCGAAACTGATCGACGGCACCTTCCCTGACTACGGCCGCGTCATCCCGCAGAACAACGACAAGGAGCTTATCGTCGACAAGAAGGATTTCGAGAACGCCGTGGATCGCGTGTCGACCATCTCGAGCGAACGTGGCCGCGCCGTGAAGCTTGCGCTGTCCGCCGGCAAGCTCATCCTGTCGGTGACCAATCCGGATTCCGGCAGCGCCACCGAGGAACTCGAGGTCGAATATGCCTCCGACCCCCTCGATATCGGATTCAACTCGCGCTACCTGCTGGACATCGCGGCCCAGATCGAAGGCGAGGTCGCCGTGCTGAAACTCGCCGATCCCGGCTCGCCGACGCTGGTGCAGGACAAGGATTCCAAGGGCGCGCTCTATGTGCTGATGCCGATGCGGGTGTGATGGTCCTTTAGTCGCCGCGCCCGGCGACAGCGAACCAATATCAAAGTCATGCCCGCGCAGGCGGGCATCCAGTATTCCGTTGCGCATCCGTTGTCCGCCACCACCTTTACGGATTACTGGATCATCCGCCTTCGCGGATGATGACCGGGGATATGATAGTCCTTGCACATGACCCCCTCGCGCATCCACCGTCTCAGCCTCACGCACTTCCGCAACTATCGTGCGGCGGCGCTGGAGACGCGCGGCGAGATGGTGGTGCTGGTCGGCCCGAACGGCGCGGGCAAGACCAACTGCATCGAGGCGATCTCATTCCTGTCGCCGGGCCGTGGCCTGCGCCGCGCCACGCTCGACGACGTCGCCGATGTCCAGGGCGACGGATCGTGGGCCGTGTCCGCCGAAGTGGAAGGCGCGCTCGGCCTTGCGACCCTCGGCACCGGCATTGCGGCGCCAAACGGCGAGACCACCCCGACCGGCCGGCGCTGCCGCATCGACCGCGAGCCGGTCGGCTCCGCCACGGCGTTCGGCGATCATCTGCGCATGGTGTGGCTGACGCCGGCGATGGACGGCCTGTTCACCGGTGCCGCGTCGGAGCGGCGGCGTTTCTTCGACCGCCTCGTGCTGGCGATCGACCGCGATCATTCCAGCCGCGTGTCCGCGTTGGAGCGCAGCCTGCGCTCGCGCAACCGCCTGCTCGAAGTGCGCAACTATGACGACCATTGGTGCGACGCCGTCGAGCACGAAACCGCTGAACTCGCAATCGCGGTCGCCGCCTCGCGCGCGCAAACGCTGACGCGGCTCGCCGCCGCGATCGAGGCGCGCGGCGCGGCCTCGCCTTTTCCCATGGCGCGGATCGCCCTTGATGGCTGGATGGAGAACGCACTCGTCAGCGAATCCGCAACGACGGTCGAGGATCGCTATCGCGACATCCTGCGCGACAGCCGCGCCCGCGATGCTGCCGCGGGCCGCACCCTCGACGGCCCTCACCTTACCGACCTCGCGGTGATCTATGCGCCGAAGAACATGCCGGCGAAGGATGCCTCCACCGGCGAACAGAAAGCGCTGCTGATCGGCCTCGTGCTGGCGCACGCGAATCTCGTGGCGGAGATGACCGGAATCACTCCGCTTCTGCTACTGGACGAGGTGGTGGCCCATCTTGATCCGCAACGCCGCGTGGCGCTGTTCGGCGAGTTGTCGAAACTCGGCGCGCAGGTCTGGATGACGGGCGCCGATCCGGCCGCCTTCGCCGGCATCGGTGCGTCCGGCGAGATTTTCGATGTCGAAGCGGGGCGGATCGCAAGGCGGCCACCGTAGAACTGCGGGAAACTTCAGATGCCGAAGACAGGAGCGCGCGGAACGCAGGGCTACGCCAGCGAAGCCGATGCGCTGGTCCGGCAGTACGAGAGCCTGTCGTTCGCCGACGTGCATCGGCACGTCCTGCACCTGCTGCCATCTTCACCGGCCCGCGTGCTCGACATCGGAGCCGGCACAGGACGCGACGCTGCCGGTCTTGCCGATCTCGGCTATCGCGTCACCGCCGTCGAACCGATGGCCGCGTTGCGCCTGTGTGCCGAACAACTGCATCCCTCGCCCCGGATTGAATGGGTCGACGACGGCCTGCCAGACCTTCGCGCGATTTCGGCGCGCGGCGACGCCTTCGATGTGGTGATGCTGACCGCCGTCTGGATGCATCTCGATGCCGCCGAGCGGACACGCGCGATGCCCATTGTGGCTGGGCTTCTTCGTCCCGGTGGCTTGATGATCCTGACACAGCGTCACGGGCCGGTGCCCGCCGGCCGCTGCATGTTCGATGTCTCAGCGTCGGAAACGATTGCGCTGGCGGAAGCGCACGGGCTGACCTGCATCCAGCGGATCGAGGGCGGCGACAGCCATTTCAACCGGCCCGGCGTCACCTGGGACCGTCTGGCGTTCCGGCGCTAGGGGCGCGGCACGCATCTTCGCGCAAGATGCAATTCGGGAGGCCGATCCGGGCCGACAGGGTCGCGATTCCCGAGCCTCGCGAAGGCTTATTTCGAGACTTCGAATCGCTGTTTCGAGGCCCCCGGGAATCACCTCTTCCGGCCCTTGAAAAACCGACTAAAAACCACACTTATTCAATAGCTTGACAGGGGCTACTTTGCGCTAGGCGCGATCCCGCTTTCATGCCAGAAATAACGCATCTCAGCCGCCATTTCCGCGCTGATTCGGGACACCTTCTGAAGGTTTTTCATGAGCGAACCTGCCCGGCAGCAAGCTGCCGACACCGAGCCTGTTGCGCCCGTCGAGTACGGCGCAGAATCGATTCGCGTTCTGAAAGGACTCGACGCCGTGCGCAAGCGGCCGGGCATGTATATCGGCGACACCGATGACGGCTCGGGCCTGCATCACATGGTCTATGAAGTCGTCGACAACGCCATCGACGAAGCGCTCGCCGGCCATGCCACTGTCGTGCAGGTCACGCTCAATCCCGACAACTCGGTCACCGTCTACGACGACGGCCGTGGCATCCCGGTGGACATCCATAAGGGCGAAGGCATTTCGGCGGCCGAGGTCATCATGACCCAGCTCCACGCCGGTGGAAAATTCGACCAGAACTCCTACAAGGTCTCGGGCGGCCTGCACGGCGTCGGCGTTTCCGTTGTCAACGCGCTGTCGAGCAAGCTTGCGCTGCGGATCTGGCGCGACGGCAAGGAGCATTACGTCGAGTTCGCGCATGGCGATTCCGTCGCGCCGTTGAAAGTGGTGGGTGATGCCAACGGCAAGCGCGGCACCGAAGTCACGTTCCTGGCTTCGACCGAAACCTTCAAGAACATCGAGTATGATTTCGCCACGCTGGAACACCGGCTGCGCGAACTCGCCTTCCTCAATTCCGGCGTCAACATCCTGTTGTCCGATCAACGTCACGCGGTCGAGAAACGTGAGGAGATGCGTTACGACGGCGGCGTGATCGAGTTCGTGAAGTATCTCGACCGCAACAAGAAGGCCATGGTGCCCGATCCGATCACGGTGCGTTCGGAGGTGAACGGCATCACCGTGGAAGCCGCGTTGTGGTGGAACGACAGCTATCATGAAAACGTGCTGTGCTTCACCAACAACATTCCGCAGCGCGACGGCGGCACCCATCTCGCCGGCTTCCGCGGCGCGCTGACCCGGCAGGTCAACGGCTATGCCGAGGTGATCGCCAAGAAGGAAAAGATCGCGCTGACCGGCGACGATTGCCGCGAAGGGCTGACCGCGGTGCTGTCGGTGAAGGTCCCAGACCCGAAATTTTCGTCGCAGACCAAGGACAAGCTGGTGTCCTCGGAAGTGCGCCCGGTGGTCGAGAATGTCATCAACGAGGCGCTGGCCGCCTGGTTCGAGGAACACCCGGCTGAGGCGAAGCTGATCGTCAACAAGGTGGTGGAAGCCGCCGCCGCACGCGAGGCCGCGCGAAAGGCGCGCGAACTGACGCGGCGCAAGGGCGCGCTCGACATCGCGTCGCTGCCCGGCAAGCTCGCCGACTGCCAGGAGCGCGATCCCGCGAAATCCGAATTGTTCATCGTCGAGGGCGACTCGGCCGGAGGCAGCGCCAAGCAGGGCCGCAACCGCGAATTCCAGGCCGTGCTGCCGCTGCGCGGGAAAATCCTCAACGTGGAGCGCGCGCGCTTCGACAAGATGCTGTCGTCCGAGCAGGTCGGCACGCTGATCACCGCGCTCGGCACCGGCATCGGCCGCGAGGATTTCGATCTCGCCAAGCTGCGCTATCACAAGATCATCATCATGACGGACGCCGACGTCGACGGCGCGCACATCCGGACGCTGCTGCTGACGTTCTTCTTCCGCCAGATGCCGACATTGATCGAAGGCGGCCATCTCTATATCGCGCAGCCGCCGCTCTACAAGGTGACGCGCGGCAAGTCCGAGCAATACCTCAAGGACGAACGCGCGCTGGAGGACTACCTGATCGCAACGGGTCTCGACGATTGCGTCTTCAAGCTGGCCAGCGGCGAGGAGCGCGGGGGACGCGATCTTCAGGCGCTGGTCGAGGACGCGCGCATCATTCGCAACGTGCTGAACAACCTGCATAGCCGCTACAACCGCGCCGTCATCGAACAGGCGGCAATCGCCGGCGTGCTCAATGCCGCCGTGGTCAAGGACACCGACAGGGCAAACGAAGCGGCGGCCTATATTGCCCGCCGGCTCGACGCTCTCGCCGACGAGGTGGAACGCGGCTGGGTCGGACGCTTCGCCGAAGGTGAAGGCTTTACCTTCGAGCGCACGGTACGCGGCGTGAAGGACGTTGCCGTCATCGACGACGCGCTGCTCGGCTCCGCCGATGCCCGCAAGCTCGACGAATTCGCGGCGCGCCTGCAGGAGGCTTATCTCCGCTCCGGAACGCTGCGCCGCAAGGACACGGAGACCGTGATCCACGGTCCGGTCGGCCTGTTCGAGGCGGTGACCGACGCCGGCCGCAAGGGCGTGGCGCTGCAGCGCTATAAAGGCCTCGGTGAGATGAACCCGGACCAGCTTTGGGAAACCACGCTCGATACCAACGAGCGCTCGCTGTTGCAGGTGAGGATCAAGGAGGTCGACGAAGCCGACGACATCTTCACCAAGCTGATGGGTGACGTGGTGGAGCCGCGGCGCGACTTCATTCAGGAAAACTCGCTCAGCGCCACTGTGGACGTGTAAGAGCCGACGCGCAAACGGCCGGCATTTATCCGCGGGGCCGTTCCATGCCCGCCCGCTTGATCGCCGCGAGCACATTATCGGTGTCCGACGAAAGAAAATCGATCAGGCGCCTAGCGGCTTCGGGCGCCTCGGAGTCGCTGACAATCGCGGCTGTGAAGGTTTGGACAAGCTGCAGATTTGGCGGGAGCAGACCGACGATTTCGATGCCGGCCTCTTGGACCAGTTCACTGGTCGGGCCAATCGAAAAGTCTGCTTTGCCCGTCCTGAGGGCTTCGGCGGAATCGGTTCCGCGAGCCTCCAGGGTGAGTTTCACCGTGTCGGGTAAATTAAGCCTTGGGAAAATTTTATCGCGGACGTACTGTCCGCTTGTGCTGCTTGGCGCCACCACATGGCCCGCATCGATTAAAGCCTTCCTGAAAGCGATATCAGTGGCGATGTCCGGCTTCGGAGAGCCAGCCCGAACAGCGGCGGCCAAGGGAGCCGTCGCCAATCCGCTTTCCGATCCCGCGCGAATCCGTCCGTCCTCGATCAATTTTCGAAGTCCCTCCCGCGAAAGGATGACGACATCCGCTCTCGTGCCGTTCGCGAGTTGGTGCCTGATTGTCTTCGGGCCGGTGCCCTCCGACGCTCCGGATCCGGTTTCGACCCCGATGCCCGTATTGCGCTCGAACTCGGGCAGGACGTCCCGGTAAACCACAGAAAAGCCGCCCGAGATAATGACCTTGATCGCCTTGGGAGGGCCGGCGGCCCCCGGCGTCAATACGGCGGTCGTGGTGGCTTGGTCGATCATTCGCGCTCTCCTTCGCCTCCCGAAGTGAACCCGGCATCGATCCCCAGCGGCGCGGAGCCTCGAACAGCGCCGCCACCCTCCGGCCGACCGTGGAGTTGCCCCCCGCGTATCATCACCACTCCTCCGGCCAGCACGGCATCATTTGGGTGGTGCCTGTCCCTAAAAGCGTGCGCACCAATTCGTTGGCGCGTTGGAGCAGCCAATGCAGAGACCGTAACGCTCCGATCATCCTCGCGCATCCCGATACGACTCGTGCTGCGCATCCTCAGGATTTTCGGTCGCCGCGGCCACCGACCCTGTTGTCGTGGCCCATTCCGCCAGGCACCGCTCGAGATCCCGGAGATTCTGCCGCATCTGCTCGAGCGAAAAGCCCAGCGCGAAGAACCGCTCGGTCATGTCGCCGGGCAGTCCGCGCGTCAGCCCTTCGCTACGCATGGCCGCGACCTCCGCCGCGTAAGCTTCGAGCGCCGTCTGCACCGGCCAGATCGCCGGCGCACCCGCGCCATGCCGCAAGGCCTCGGCCGAGGCTTTCAAATAGCTGCCCATGGCCTCGCTGAGTTTTGCAAGCGGCGGCGCCAGCCGCGACTGCAGATTGATCGGCAGCGGCGTCACCGTGGCGCGCCCGATCATCACGACGTCGTGGCGCAGCCGCAGCACGGTTCGCAACAGCGGCCCCGTGTCCGGACCGTGGGAGAGCCGAGCCGACCTCTCGCGTTCGGCCTCGGCGCCAATGGCATTCAATCCATTGACGGCCTGTCCGATGCCGTCCTGAAGCGCATGCAGCGCGTCGTTGTCGCGGCCTCGGGTCAGTCCCGCCAGCAATTCGCGCAGCGCATCCGCGAGCAGATCGAGCACCCGCGCCGCGTTGACGCGAATCTGGCTGTAGGCTCGCGACGGCAGCACCAGAAACGAGACCATCAGGCCGGTGATCGCGCCGACCGTGACTTCCAGAATACGGTCGATCGCGGATTCGAGCGGCGTCATGCTGCCCATGGTCGGCAGCAGCAGCACGATGATGGCGGTGACGGTCGCAACATTGAGGCCGGGATTGATCGCCGCCACGAACGCAAGCGGCAACACCGCCAGCACCAGCACGGCGAGCAGGCCCGCTTCGCCGTGATGCGGGACAAGGATCGCGATCGCGCCGCCGTAGATCGCGCCGCCGATGGTGCCGAGCAGATAGTCGCGGGTCGCCTTCAACGAGCGTCCGACGCTCATCTGGGTCACGATGATCGATGTAAGCACCGCCCAGAGCGGCAATCGCAGATGCAATGCGATGGCCACGACCAGCGCCGTGAACGCGGCCGCCGTGACCCGGATGCCGAGCCCCAACTCCACCTTGCGCGACCAGAGCCGGACTGCCGTGCGTTTCAGGAATGAGATCATGCGCCCTGCGGTCGGGTGTTTGAGGCGCGGCGATGTTAAAGCCCGTCAGGACGCTTTCGCAACAGCGGGCACGCCGCGGACGCGCTTGAACTCCGGATTCAGGCCGCTTACGCTGACAAAACGAGAACGAGGAGCCGCCATGGCTGACGAAACCGCAACCCTCGCCGCCTATGTCGCCAATCTGACGTTCGCGGACATTCCGCCGGAAGTCCGGGACCGCGCCAAGGCGCTGACGCTCGACTTTCTCGGCAGCGCGATACGGGCCCGGCGGGATGCGGAATCCACCGCATCGCTGCTCAAGATGCTGGAAGCGCTGAAGCTCGATCAGGCCGGGGAGGCCACCGTGTTCGGCGACAGCAAGACCTGGACGCCGGCGGTGGCGGCGCTGCTCAACGGCGCGCTCGGCCACTCGCTCGATTTCGACGATACGCACGCCGACTCCTCGCTGCATCCGAGCGCCCCGGTGGTGCCTGCCGCGTTCGCCGTCGGCGAGATGGTCGGCGCTTCCGGCCGCGACGTGCTGACCGCGATCGTCGCCGGCTACGAGGTCTGTTGCCGGCTCGGCAACGCGCTCGACCCCACCTCGCATTATGCCCGCGGCTTTCATCCGACCGCCACCGCCGGCACCTTCGGCGCGGCCGCGGCCGCGGGAAAGCTGTTCGGCCTCAGCAAGGAGCAGTTGATCTCGGCGTTCGGGGTGTCGGGCAGCCAGGCCGCGGGCTCGCTGCAATTCCTTGTCAACGGCTCCTGGAACAAGCGCTATCAGGTCGGCGCAGCCGCCATGAACGGCGTGATCGCGGCGACGCTGGCACGCGACGGCTTCATCGGGTCATCGGAATCGGTCGAGGGCAAGCACGGCCTTCTGGTCGGCTACAGCGACGATGCCCATCCCGGCAAGGCGGTGGCGGGGCTTGGCAAAGTGTATGAGACCATGAAGATCGGCGTAAAACCGTATCCGAGTTGCCGCTACACCCATGCGGCGATCGACGCCATCATCGCCATGCGCCGCGAACACAACCTGACGCCGGACCAGATCAAGCGTGTCGAGATCGGCTTGCATCGCAACGGCATTACGCTGACCGGGGACGCCGCCACCAAGCGGCATCCGACTTCGATCGTCGGAGGGCAGTTCTCGATGTTCTTCACCGGCGCCATCGCGCTCGACCAGGGCCGCTTCGGCTGGGATGACTACGAGCGACTCGGCGACAAGGCGATCGACGACCTCGCCGACCGTTTCGACGTGGTGCAGGATGATCGCCTCGAAGTCGGCCGCACCCATCCGTTCGGCGCGCGGGTCAGCATCACCACCGACGACGGCGTGCATGAGCGCCTTTTCCCCGATCCTTCCGGCGAGCCGACCTCATTCCCCGACGCGCAGGCGATGCAGCAGAAATTTTTGACACTGGCGCGCCCGGTCTTGAGCAACCGGGCCGAGCAACTGGCCGACGCGATTCTCTCGCTCGAAACCTTCGACCGCGTCGCCACCGCCGCGCAGCTCGGCCGTCAATAACCCGACTGCCTGCGCATCACCCGCCCCGCCTGTGCCAAATTCGGGCAGGCGGGTGTCGTGGGGCCGTCATGTTCACGTCATATTGAAGCCGGGTTGAAGTTCCAGGAACTAATGTCCATGTCGAGAGTTCTGCCCGCGTATCAGGGCGCTGGTGTCGTCATGCCTATTTTCCGCTATTTCGTTGTGATGGGTGGCTGTCTGCTCGCCCTGCTGTTTGTTGCGGATTATGTCTGGCCCGATGCCGGAACCGCGACATCGCAACCAGCTCGAACCGTCGCGAATGCTGAATCCGGTGACGTCGGATCGCTGGCCGACTTGCGGCGGTCGGAAGATCGGCTCGAGCGGTCCCGGCATGAATCTCACGCCATCGTCTATCCTGACGTGGCGAGCCTCGCGCCGACAACTCAGCGCCTGCAGTGGGAGCAGCAGCTTCGCTATCTGCCGGCGGACCATGTCTATGAAGCCAGCGCCGAACCGGCGAAGACGGCAGAGCCCGTAAAGACGGCCGAACCGAAGGTGGCCGAGAGAACCAGGCCGATTCACAAGCGCGTTGCGCACGCGCGTCCCGATCCGCGCCAGGCCGATCCGCGATTCGCGGCGAACGTGCTGCATCCGCCGCGCTCTTATTTTGCCCGCAACAGCGGATGGGACCCCTTCGGCCTGTTCGACTGAGCTGAGAGAGGAACGCTCCTACAACAGCCAGCGGAAGGCGCGGCGCAATTCATCCGCGCCATTGCGCTCGTACCATCGTCCGTGCGCCAGAATGATCCGCTCGGGATTCCAGCCGATCATGATTTCAACTGCTGCCTTCAGCCGCGCCTTGTCGCGATAAGACATACGCATGTCGCGCGGCATGGCGCCGTCGGGATCCTGTGCCCCGCCGAGCCACGTCAGGGCGCGCATCATCCATGAGCCGAGTTTACGTGGCTCGAAATTCTCGATCAGATCGGTCAGGACAAGCGTCCGGCTGCGGCGATGGAAGAAAACGACCTCCGTCATGTAGCTGCCCTCAACCGGCAACGTGGCAACGCCTTCATCCCAGGGATATCCGCGGTCGCGGTCCAGCGCATGGCCCTCGAAATCGATCCGGGAGCCAGCCTGCTCCCTGACCTTCGGCGCAAGGTAGACCTCCGCGTCGGGGAAGGCGGCGTGCCAGTCCGGAAGCCACCAGTAGTGAAGGCGGTTCGGCGCAATGAGCCATCGCGGGGCACCGGCATTTTCCATCTCGCGACCGAGATCCGGCGTCATTTCCGTCGGCGAGTGAACCAGAAGATCGCCGCCGAGGCGGATGACCGTCATTCGCGTCGGGAACGGCATTTTGAGAAAGCGCGGACCGAACCGGATCACAGGCCCATCGACGATCCAAACGTCGTCCGCCACGAGCTTGAGCGTGTTGAGCGGAGAATAGCTCGTATCCGCGCGTGAGGACATTATCGCGCTCCATGCACCGCGGCGACAACGGCGCGGCCGGCGTGATCGCCTTGTCACGCCCTCAGCAGGGGGCGATAATCGCAATCATAGCATCTCCGGCCCCGGCGCCAATTCAGGAGGCATCATGAGCTGGCTCCCCTCCAACGATCCGATCCTCGGCGATCCCAAGACCTGCGACGCCCTCGACCTCGTCATCGTGCCGCGCACCCGCGATCTCGGCGACGGATTCGCTGTACGCCGCGCATTGCCGCACGGCAAGCGACAGATGGTCGGCCCCTTCATCTTTTTCGATCACTTCGGGCCGGTGCAATTCGTTCCCGGCACGGGGATGGACGTGCGGCCGCATCCACATATCGGGCTCGCCACCGTCACCTATCTGTTCGACGGCAGCATCATGCACCGCGACAGCGAAGGCAACATCCAGGAAATCCAGCCCGGCGCCATGAACCTGATGACGGCCGGACGCGGCATCGCCCATTCCGAGCGAACGCCCGATGTGCCGCGCGCCAACGGACAGAAGATGCTCGGCCTGCAGAGCTGGATCGCGCTGCCCGAAGGCAAGGAGGAAATCGCGCCGACCTTCCAGCACTACGGCGCCGATAGCCTGCCCACGGTGCAGGACAAGGGCTTCAACGCCCGCATCATCGCCGGCAGTTCGTTTGGCGCGTCGTCGCCGGTCGAGATGGTGTCGCCGTGGTTCTATGCGGAGGTCTCGCTCGACGCCTGCATGAGCGTGCCGCTCGACGCCGATCACGAGGAGCGCGCGATCTACATTGTCGACGGTGAGATCGAGATCGCCGGCGACCGTCACGCGGCTCCGCAACTCCTGATCTTCCGGCCCGGCGACCGCATCACGGTCCAGGCGACAAAGCCGACGCGGATGATGTTTCTGGGTGGCGACGCGCTGGAAGGACCACGGCATATCTGGTGGAATTTCGTCTCTTCCAGCAAGGAGCGGATCGAGCAGGCCAAGCAGGACTGGAAAACCGGCCGCTTCGCCCACGTCCCGCAGGAACACGAGTTCATTCCGCTGCCGGAATGATCTACGTTGCGGTTATCTTTTCCATCGCAGCCGTCGTGACGGCGCACGTCTCCGAAAGCCCGACCGATGACCATGCTCTCCAGCGATCTCCCCCTTCCGCGCCTCGGTCGCGGCAAGGTCCGTGACATCTATGACGCCGGCAATGATCGTCTCCTGCTGCTGACGACGGACCGCATCAGCGCGTTCGACGTGGTCATGGCCGAAACCATCCCGATGAAAGGAGCTGTGCTGACCCAGATCAGCGCCTGGTGGTTCCGCCAACTCGAAGACATCGTCCCGCATCACATGATCAGCGCCGACGCCGACGCGATCATCGACGCGGTGCCGGCGCTGAAATCGCATCGTGCCGCCCTCGCCGGCCGCGCCATGCTGTGCAGGCGCACCACCGTCTTCCCGATCGAATGCGTCGTTCGCGGTTATCTCTCCGGCTCGGCATGGAAGGAATATGCCGCCGAGGGCACACTGGCCGGCGAGACATTGAAGCCCGGATTGCGGGAGAGTGAAAAACTCGAGCCCGCGATCTTCAGCCCGGCGACCAAGGCCGAGAGCGGCCACGACGAGAACATCACCATCGCCCGCATGCGCAGCGTCGTCGGCAACGACGTGACCGACACGCTGGAGCGCATGGCGCGAACAATCTATGGCAAGGGCGAGAGCATCGCCCGCGGCCGCGGCATCATCATCGCCGATACAAAATTCGAATTCGGCCGCGACAAGAGCGGCAACATCATCCTGATCGACGAGGTGATGACGCCGGACAGCTCGCGCTTCTGGGCGGCCGACGTTTACAAGGTGGGCCAGCCGCAACCGAGTTTCGACAAGCAGCCGTTGCGCGACTGGCTCGACATCGAGCGTCGTGCCGGCCGCTGGAACGGTGAAGCACCCGCGCCAACACTGCCGGCGAGCGTGATCGACGCGACCAGCAAACGTTATCTGGAAGCGTATCGACGGATTACGGGCAGCGATCTCAGGGTCGCGGCGTAATTCAGGGGGCGCCCCTGGCCGTCATGCTGGCCGGGACGGGTGACGCTTCGGCGAAGCGGCCCCGTGTCACGACGTCGTGAGTCTCGCGGCGCGGCATAGTGCGTCCTTGCAGGACGCCCCGCGCGGGAGGATGATCGGCGTCTCCACAAAAACACATCGGGAGGATGCCCCATGCAAAGCAAGTCCCAGATCGATCAGGCTCTGCGTCAGCGGGCCGATGCCAAGGAAATTCCCGGTGTCGTCGCCATGGCGGCCACCGGCAAGGACATCGTTTATCAGGGCGCATTCGGCAAGCGCGATTTCGGAACCGGCGTCGACATGACGCCGGACAGCGTGTTCTGGATTGCGTCGATGACCAAGGCGATCACCACGGCCGCGGCGATGCAACTCGTCGAGCAGGGCAAGCTCGCGCTCGACGAGCCGATCGGCAAGGTGCTGCCCGATCTTGCCAATCCGCAGGTGCTCGAAGGCTTTGACGCCAGCGGCAATCCAAAGCTGCGCGCGGCGACCACGCCGATCACGCTGCGGCGGCTCATGACCCATACCGCCGGCTTCTGCTACGACATGTGGAACGGCGACATGGTGAAATACATGGAGAAGACCGGCACACCCGGCGTCACCACCTGTCAGAATGCCGCGCTCAAGACACCGATCATGACCGAGCCCGGGACACGCTGGGAATACGGCACCAACATCGACTTCGTCGGCAAGGCGGTGGAAGCCGTCAGCGGCAAGAAACTCGGCGACTATCTTCGCGAGAACATGTTCAAGCCGCTCGGCATGAACGATACCGGATTCAAGATCACCGACGCGATGCGCAAGCGGCTGGTCGGCATGCATGCGCGCGGGCCGGACGGCTCGCTGCAACCGATACCGTTCGAACTGGAGCAGAATCCGGAGTTCGAGATGGGCGGTGGCGGCCTCTATGGCACCGCCGGAGACTACATCAAGTTCACGCAGATGATCCTCAACAAAGGCAAGGGCAACGGCAACCAGTTGCTGAAGCCGGATACCGTTGCGACCATGGCGCAGAACCACATCGGCGATCTGACCATGGGCAAGATGACCGGCTATGTGGCCTTCGCGACCAATGACGTCGACCTCTATCCGGGCATCGTGAAGAAGTGGGGCCTCAGCTTCATGATCAACACCGCCAAGACACCCGAAGGCCGCAGTGCCGGCAGCCTCGCCTGGGCCGGCCTCGCCAATACCTATTTCTGGATTGATCCGGCGCGCGACATCGCCGGCGTGATCCTGATGCAGGTGTTGCCGTTCGCCGATCCACAGTGCCTCGGCGCCTTCGCCGCATTCGAGAGCGGCATCTATGCCGGCCTCGATTCGACGCAGCGCGCCGCCTGAGTCCGGTATCGGGCTACGACAATGGTCTAGACAACGCTTCTGGCGAAACCCGATTGATTTCGCCAGGACATTGTCTTTATCTCCTCTCAACAAAGATCAATGGTTGGAGGGATCGTCATGGCCGAGAGAAACGGAAGTTATGTGTGTGGCGTGTCCGATGCGCCACTGCTGGGCGAGACCATCGGCGCGAGCCTCGAGCGGGCCGCGCAGCGCTGGCCTGATCGCGAGGCGCTGGTCTCTCCGAGCCACAATGTCCGCTGGACCTGGACGGAATTCGCGGCGCGTGTCGACGCGCTCGCCGCCGGCTTCCTCGCGCTCGGACTTGAGCGCGGCGCGCGCATCGGCATCTGGTCGCTCAACCGGCCGGAATGGACGCTGACGCAATTCGCGGCAGCGAAGGCCGGCCTGATCCTCGTCACCATCAATCCCGCCTACCGTCTGAGCGAACTCGAATTCGCGCTGGCGAAAGTTGGATGCGCGGCAATCGTCACCGCGACCGCCTTCAAGACCTCAAACTACATGGAGATGCTGAATACGCTGATCCCGGAGCTCGCGAAATCGAAGCCGGGTGAGTTGCGCGCGGCAAAACTGCCAAAGCTGCGCGCCGTGATTCAGATCGGCGGCCCGGCCTGCCCCGGCACCGTTCCGTTCGAGAGCGTCGCGCAGATGGGAGGCGACCGCCATCGCGACCAGATCAAGGCGCTCGGCGAGACGCTGCAATTCGACGACGCGGTCAACATTCAATTCACCAGCGGCACAACGGGCTCGCCCAAGGGCGTGACGCTGACGCATCACAACATCCTCAACAATGGCTATTTCACGGGACGCGCGATGCGATTGACCGAGAAAGACCGCATCTGCGTCCCGGTGCCGCTTTATCACTGCTTCGGCATGGTGATGGCGAATCTCGCGTCCGTCACCCTCGGCGCAACCATGGTCTATCCCGGCGAAGGTTTCGACCCGCTGGCGACGCTGCAGACCATCGAGCAGGAAAAATGCACGACGCTCTATGGCGTGCCGACCATGTTCATCGCCGAGCTCGATCACCCCGACTTCAAGAAGTTCGACCTCTCCTCGCTGCGCACCGGCATCATGGCCGGCGCGCCTTGCCCGATCGAGATCATGAAGCGCGTCAACACCGAAATGAACATGCGCGAGGTGACGATCGCCTACGGCATGACAGAGACCAGCCCCGTCTCGTTCCAGAGCGCGACCGACGATCCGCTGGAGCGCCGCGTGTCCACCGTGGGCCGGATTCATCCGCATGTCGAAGTCAAGGTCGTCGACCTCGACGGCAAGGTGGTGCCGCGCGGCGAACGCGGTGAATTGTGCACCCGCGGCTACAGCATCATGCTCGGCTACTGGGACGAGCCGGAGAAAACCGCCGACGTGCTCGACAAGAGCGGCTGGATGCACACCGGCGACATCGCCGTGATCGACGACGAGGGCTATTGCAACATCGTCGGCCGCATCAAGGACATGGTGATCCGCGGCGGCGAAAACCTCTATCCGCGCGAGATCGAGGAATTCCTGTTCCGCCATCCGAAGATCCAGGACGTGCAGATTTTCGGCGTTGCCGACGACCGCTACGGCGAGGAGCTCTGTGCCTGGGTGCGGGTGAAGAGCGGCGAGACGTTGACCGCCGACGAGGTGCGCACGTTCTGTCAGGGCCAGATCGCCCACAACAAGATTCCGCGTTACGTGGAGTTCGTCGAGGAATTCCCGATGACCGTCACCGGCAAGATCCAGAAATTCCTGATGCGTGAAGCGGTCGAGAAGCGACTCGGATTGAAGGCCGCGAAGACGGCGTAGTGCTACGTTCGCCTATGCAGGAACGCTCATCATGGCCGGGCATAGCCGTTCGAAGAACGGCGTCGCTTCGCTCGTCTATGCCCGGCCATCCACGTCTTTCGTGCGGTGTCTGCCAAAAGACGTGGATGCCCGGCATAAAGCCGGGCATGACGAAAATTTCCCTGCACGTTTCTTAGCTACACCGGCAGCCGGTTTGTCTGCGCCAGCTCCTTCAGCGAGACTTGCGGGCGCGCGCCGATGTGCTGGATCACCTCGGCCGCCGCCAGCGCACCGAGGCGGCCGGCGTCTTCATGGCCGGCGCCGCGCACCAGCCCGAACAAAAATCCGGCCGCGAAGAGATCGCCGGCGCCGGTGGTATCGACGAGTTTTTCGATCGCGTATGCCGGCACGGCCGTCACGCTCTCCTTTGTCGCGACCACGCAGCCCTTCTCGCTGCGGGTAACGACGCCCAATGGAATATCCTTGCGCAATTGCGCCAGCGCCGTGTCGAAGTCCGCTGTCTGATAGAGCGAATGCAGCTCTGCCTCGTTGGCGAAAATCAGATCGACCGTGCCGTTGCGCATCAGCGTAAGAAACTCGTCGCGGTAGCGATCGACGCAGAACGCGTCCGACAGCGTCAACGCCACCTGGCGCCGGGCGTCGTGCGCGATTGTCGAGGCCTTGAGAAACGCCTCCTTCGCGGCCGGAGGATCCCACAGGTAGCCCTCGAGGTAGACGATCGACGCCGATGCGATGGTTTCGGGATCGATGTCGGCAGGCGACAGGTCCTGCGCCGCGCCGAGATAGGTATTCATGGTGCGCTCGCCGTCCGGCGTCACCAGAATGTAGGAGCAGCCGGTCGCAGGGCCTCCGGACGCGGGCGGCGTCTCGAAAACGACCTTCGCCGCGCGAATGTCATGCGTGTAAAGCCGGCCGATCTGGTCGTCCTTCACCTTGCCGACGTAGGCAGCCCGTCCCCCGAATCCGGCAACGCCGACGATGGTGTTGGCGGCCGATCCGCCCGACATCTCGGTGGCCGGTCCCATGTCCCTGTAGATCGATGCAGCGCGGGCCTCGTCGATCAGCGCCATGCTGCCCTTGGCCATGCCGTGGGACGCGAGGAAGCGCTCGTCGGCCTGCACGAGAACGTCGAAAATCGCGTTACCGATCGCAAGCACATCGTATTTCGCTGAAGTCATTAAGAATATCCCGTCGCGGCAATTGCGGTCTTGCCGGAAATCCGGTCAGAATTGACCCTGAAAGAAGGTGCTGCGGCCTATCACGTTCCGGCACGTCCCAGCAAGCGCGGCTATCAACGGACATGTTTCGCCACATCCTCACCGTCTCATCGGGAACGTTCGTCTCGCGCTTGCTCGGCTTTGCGCGGGATGCGCTGGCGGCCGCGCTGCTCGGCGCCGGTCCGGCGGCCGATGCGTTTCTAATGGCCTTTCAGCTTGTTCATGTGGTGCGGCGCCTGCTCAGCGAAGGCGCCTTGAACGCCGCGCTGGTCCCGGCCTGGACGCGCGTGCGCGATAGCGCCGGCCCCGCTGCCGCCGCCGCCTTTGCCGGCCGCGTGCTCGGTACCGTTAGCACGATTCTCGTCGCGGCTGTCGTCGTCGTGGGCTTTGTCATGCCATGGATCGTCACGGTGCTGGCGCCCGGTTTCGCGGGTCGCGAAACGCTGTGGTTCGCGGTCACGGATGCGCGGCTGATGCTGCCCTACCTCGCCTTCTCCGGTCCGGTGACGGTCATGATGGGGCTTCTGAATGCGCAGCATCGTTTTGCCCTGACGTCGTTCGCGCCGCTGTTGTTCAACGTCGCATTGATCGGCGCGATGACGGCTCTGCTGGCGCAGGGCCAGGGCGCCCAGACGGCCGCGCTTGTCATGGCGGCGACGGTCGGCATCGCCGGCCTCGTGCAACTGCTGGCGCTCGCGATCCCGGGGCGCCGCGCCGCGCCGGCGACGCCCTTGCGTATCGCGTTCGATCGCGAGATGCGCGGCTTTCTCGGCACGGCGGGCCCCGGCATGATCGCGAGCGCCGCGCCGCAGTTGCTGATCGTCGGCGGCACGATCATCGCGTCGCTGTCGCCCTCCGCCGTGTCGTGGCTGTATTTCGCCAACCGCCTGATCGAACTGCCGCTCGGCATCGTCGGCGTCGCCATGGGGACGGTGCTGGTACCGGAGTTGACCCGCGCCGTTAGCGCCGGCGACAGGAGCGTGACCGCCCACGCCGAATCCCGGGCGCTCGAACTCGCGATCGGCCTTGCGCTCCCCGCCACGCTCGGGCTGATCGTGCTGGCCGGTCCGATCGTGCGCCTGCTGTTCGAACATGGCGCATTCACACCCGCGGACGGCTCCGCCACCGCGACGACCCTGTGCTGGCTCGCCGCAGGATTGCCGGCGCATGTGCTGGTCAAGGCGCTGGCGCCCGCTTTCTTCGCGCGCGGCGACACCCTGACGCCACTGCATGCAACCCTGAAGGGACTCGCGGTCGCGATGGCCTTCGCACTCGTGCTCGGCCATTTCGGGGGTGCTGCAGGGATTGCGGCCGCGCTCGCGGCGGGCGCGTGGAGCAATGCCACCTCGCTGCTCCGGCACGGCCGCGCGTCCTTCGGCTTTTCCCTTGATGACACGGCGCGGCGGCGGCTGCCGCGGATCGCGACGGCGGCCGTCGCCATGGGCATATTGCTCTGGCTTGCGGCGCACACGGCGCTGCCGTGGGTCACGGATGCCCACCGGCTGGCCCTGGCTGCGCTCGTCGGCGTTCTCATCACCGCCGGCATGGCCGTCTACGGCCTGCTGCTGACGCTCTCGGGCGCGATCGATCCGGCCTAGGACCGCCTATTTGACGGGCCTGCACCACCTGCTGCGAATTCCTTCAGGCCCGTCAAATAGAAAACCGGTCCTAGAATCATAAATTTGCTAGTGCCCTTTGGTTTTCGACGTTCGTCTCAAAGGATGCCGCGATGTATCACGAACGTCGAAAACCGGGCACTAGGCGCGGCGCGTCCTGCGGCCGCAGCCATCTCGCGACTTGCGCGTGTAAGGCTTGCATGGCAAGGGACGGCGCAGCAACCGCGGGAACAGAAGCGATGACGACACGGGTTTTTTCAGGCGTTCAGCCGACCGGCAACTTGCATCTCGGCAACTACCTGGGCGCGATCGTCAATTTCGTGAAATTGCAAGCCAGCCACGAGTGCATCTATTGCGTGGTCGACCTTCACGCCATCACGGTTCCGATCGCGGTGTGGGGTGGGCCGGATGAACTCCGCCGCAACACGCGTGAAGTCACTGCCGCGTTCATCGCCGCCGGCATCGATCCGAAGAAGAACATCATCTTCAACCAGAGCCAGGTTGCGGGCCACGCCGAACTGACCTGGGTGTTCAATTGCGTCGCGCGGCTCGGCTGGCTCAACCGCATGACACAGTTTAAGGAGAAGGCGGGCAAGGACCGCGAGAACGCCTCGATCGGGCTGTACGACTATCCCGTGCTGATGGCGTCCGACATTCTGCTTTATCGCGCGACCCACGTTCCGGTCGGCGAGGACCAGAAGCAGCATCTCGAGCTCAGCCGCGACATCGCGCAGAAGTTCAACAACGATTTCTCCGACTCGATCGCCGCCAACGGCTTCAACAGCAAATACTTTCCGCTGCCGGAACCGGTCATCACGGGACCGGCGACGCGCGTGATGAGCTTGCGCGACGGCACCAAGAAGATGTCGAAGTCCGATCCATCCGACTATTCGCGCATCAACCTCACCGACGACGCCGATGCGATCGCGCAGAAGATCCGCAAGGCGAAGACCGATCCGGAACCGCTTCCGTCCGAGGAAAAGGGTCTTGAGCCCCGCCCCGAAGCCGACAATCTCGTCGGCATCTACGCGGCCTTGTCCGGCAAACCGAAGGCCGACGTGCTCAAGGATTTTGGCGGCGCGCAGTTCTCGGCCTTCAAGTCGAACCTTGTCGATCTTGCCGTCTCGAAGCTGTCACCGATCGCGGCCGAGATGCAGCGGCTGACGAATGATCAGGGCTACATCGATCAGGTGCTGATCGACGGCGCCACGCGCGCGAATACGATCGCAACGGACACGATCAATGCCGTGAAGGACATCGTCGGTTTCATCCGCAAGCGATAGTGACACCGCACATTCGACCGCAGCGCGCTTGTCGAACGTTGTTGCGCCGTGGCAGCATGACCGCGATCTGACGCTGTTCGGCAACGGGGTAACCATGGGCACGCAGCGGCGAAGCTACGAGAGCGGCCACAGGCCGAAATATCTTGTCATCGTCGATGACAGCGCCGAGTGGGATCGGGCGGTCTATTACGCGAGCCGGCGCGCGATCCGCGTCGGCGGCGGTCTCGTGATGCTGCGCGTGGTCGAAACCGAGGACCGCAACCAGCAGTGGCTCGGCGTCGCCGAGGTGATGCGGGCGGAAGCGTACGAAGGCGCGGAAACGGCGCTCGACCGCGCCGCCGGCCGGGCCAATGGCATAGCCGCCATCACCCCCGAACGCGTGATCCGCGAGGGCGATCCGCTGGAACAGATTCTCGACGTTATCGACAGGGACGTCGATATTTCGATGCTGGTGCTCGCCGCCAGCGCCGGAACCGAGGGACCCGGCCCAATCATCACGACGCTCGCCAGGACAGCGGGGAGTTTCCCGATCCCCGTGACCATCGTGCCCGGCAACCTGACCGACGACGAGATCGACGGACTATCCTAACCCGTTCAGCTCCATACGAAATACTGGCGCGCCGAGCTTGATCGTGCGCGCGCGATGGCTATCTGCTAAGGGATACCCAACGCGCCGGCCTTGAACCGGCGACGCCGGAGAAAGCCATGTTCATTCAGACCGAAGCCACCCCTAATCCCGCCACGCTCAAGTTCATTCCCGGCCGCACCGTGCTCGACAGCGGCACCATGGAATTCACCAGCCGCGAAGCCGCCAGCCGCTCGCCGCTCGCCGCCAAACTGTTCGACGTGACCGGCGTGACCGGTGTGTTTTACGGCAACGACTTTGTCACCGTCACCAAGGACGACAGCGACTGGCAGCATCTCAAGCCGGCCATCCTCGGCGCGATCATGGAGCACTACATGTCCGGCGAGCCGTTGCTGGCCGATGGCGATAGCGCCGGTGACGTCGATCCGAACGCCGACGAGTTTTTTGACGAACAGGATCTCGAGACCGTGGAGCAGATCAAGGATCTGATCGAGACCCGGGTGCGCCCGGCCGTCGCCAATGACGGCGGCGACATTACGTTCCGCGGCTTCAAGGACGGAATCGTCTATCTCAACATGAAAGGCTCGTGCGCAGGCTGTCCGTCATCGACAGCGACGCTGCAGCACGGCATCCAGAATCTGCTGAAGCATTTCGTGCCCGACGTCGTCGAAGTCCGGCCGGTGTAAGGAAGACGGCTTCTGCCCGGCAGAAGCCGTCCTACAGCTTGGCGACGACCACCAGCCGCTTGACCTGGCCGCTCTTGTAGGCGCGCAGGAAGGCCTGGTAATTCCGGAACGAAACGCAGCCGTTGGAGTCGCCGTTCGGGCCGAGCATATAGGTGTGCGCAAGCAGGCCGGTGCGCCCGTAAATCTCATCCTCACCGCCGACCGGCTTGAGGCGAATGGCCTCCACGCCGTGGAACAGGCTTTCGCGCAGCGACAGGTCGTAGGTGTGGGGCGGCGTCACGCCGCGCATCTTGCGATCCGCAGAGCGGGGATCGTCGAGCATGCTGCCAAGGCCGGAATGCGCTTCGAGCTTGGTGCCGTCGGGCATGTAAACCGTGTGCGCCGAGATATCATAGACGGCGGTATTGCGATCGTACATCGGCGCATGACCGAGCGTCAGGCTCTGCCCGTCGCCGTCGACGCCGCCATCGGGCGACGCAAAGGCAAGCTGCTGACCGAATGGCGCCACGCGACCGAACAGCCGCTCGAAGATCGACGGCTTCTCGGCCGGCTTCGGCGGCACAAGCGCAGCGACTTCATTCGCGCGCGCCGCTTCGCGGCGCGACGGCGCCGCATTCTGGAGCATCCGCAATTCGGCCGGACGCGGGGCCGGCACCGGAACGAGGTCGGCGACCTGACGCATCGGCGGAAGCGGCAGCACCGGTTGCGGCGGCGCGTCCTGGGCGGGCAGCGAGGCAACCTGCTCCGGCGCACTCTGCTCCGACTGGAACGTCCCCGGCTGCGGGCCGAGCAGTCGCGGACCGTAAAGCAGCGCGGTCCGCTCGCGGGCGGCCTTGCGCTCGGCACGGGCTTCGGCGGCCACTTGCTCCGCGGCCCGGATATCGGCCATGTCACGGAGCGCCGAATAGGCCGCGGCAATGCGATCCGCAGGTACCGAGCGAAGAGCCGAGGGCATCGATGCGGCGGGCGGCAACGACGCCGTCACCAGATCCGCATTGTCGCCGCCGAGATGGGAATACACGGTCCAGCCGCAAGCAAGCGCAATGCAGGCGAGCGCCGCTGCGCCGAAGATGTTTTGCGGACCGGCTTTGCGGCCCGGATAGCGCGAGGCATACGACGAGACCTCGTAATATCGCGCACCGGTAACGGAAGTCATTCGCCCCGAATCCAAATCGTTCCCCACCCGCTTGCGCGGACGGCAGTCAAAAGCTCGTGTGCCGGGCGGCACCCCGAACGCAAGGCTGCACCGACATACGGACCTTAAAGTTCGGCATCTGTATGGCAGACCTGCAGAAAGCCATTTAAGGCGAATTTTAGTTAAATACGGATTAAGTCCCGCTGCCGCGACTTGTCCCAAGACGAGACATTACCCCGGAATGCCCGATTCGGCCCCCGATTGGCGGACATTCCGGCGGGAACAATGGTAATCTGGCGGGATGTTCGTCCTCGCCATTGATACCGCCCTCGATGCCTGCGCTGCCGCAGTGCTGGACACCCAGGCCAACAAGCTGATCGCCTCGGAATCCCTGCCGATGAAACGGGGGCATGCCGAGGCGCTCATGCCGCTGGTCGCGCGTGTCATGAAGGAAGCGGCGATCCCCTTTTCAGAGCTTGACCGCATTGCAGCAACCACCGGCCCCGGCAGCTTTACCGGCCTGCGGGTGGGCCTGTCCGCGGCGCGCGGCATCGCACTTGCCGCCAACAAGCCGGCGGTCGGCGTCACGACGCTTGCGGCCTACGCCGCGCCCGTCGTCAGCGAAAACGGCCCGCATCCGGTGATTTCAGCGATCGACGCCCGGCACGACCAGATTTATTTCCAGGCCGTCGCCGGCAACGGCAGTTCGTTGATCCGGCCATGCGTCGCGCCGATCGCGGAGGCGCTCCAAGCGGTGCGTTTCGGACCGCCGCACCTGGTCGGCAACGCCGCGGACATCCTCCGCGCGCGCTGGCCCGCGGAGGCACCGCATCCGATCCAGGTCGATCGGCAATCTGCCCCCGACATCGCCTGGGTCGCCTGGCTCGGCGCGGCGGTCAGCCCGAACACCGCACCGGCCCGGCCCTATTACCTGCGCGCGCCCGACGCCAGGCCGTCCAATCCTGCGTTGCTGGCACACCCTTCCGTCTCATGATCCCGTGGCTCTCGAATCTGTGGCGACGCTCCGCGCCCGTTGTCGAGATCGCGGGTCCGCGCGATGCCGCGCATCTCGCCGCGATTCATGGCGCGTCCTTCCACCGCGGCTGGGGCGAAGGCGAATTCGAAGCCATGATGGCGGAACACAACACGCTGGTGCAGCGGCTGCGCCTGGGATCGAAAGTTATCGGCTTCGCGGTGTCGCGCATGGCGGCCGACGAAGCCGAGATACTTTCCATCGCGGTGGCGGCGGCGCATCGCGGCCGCGGGTTGTCGCGCGATCTGCTGTTGACCCATCTCGGACATCTCGCAGGACGCGGCATCCGAACCGTATTCCTCGAAGTCGAGGAAAATAATCACCCGGCGCGGAAACTCTACGATCGCGCGGGATTCACCGTCGTCGGGCGCCGCGAACGCTACTATCGCGAGGCCGGCGGCCGCGAATTGAATGCCATCGTCATGCGGCGTGACTTGTCGTGACGGGCCCGGAGTGGCAAAACAGGCCGTCCCTTGGAACGAGTTCATGACGGCTCTGAAGTCTGCATCCGGCCCCAAGCCGACCGAAATCGAATCACGCTGTGCTGCTACGGGCATGCGCATGACCGAGCAGCGCCGCGTGATCGCACGCGTGATCGCCGAAGCCGTCGACCATCCCGACGTCGAGGAACTGTATCGCCGCTGCGTCGCCATCGACGACAAGATTTCGATCTCGACTGTCTATCGCACCGTCAAGCTGTTCGAGGATGCCGGCATCATCGAGCGGCATGACTTCCGCGAAGGCCGGGCGCGTTACGAACAGATGCGCGACAGCCATCACGATCACCTCATCAACCTGCGCGACGGCACGGTGATCGAATTCACCTCGGACGAGATCGAGAAGCTGCAGGCGGAGATCGCGCGCAAACTCGGCTTCAGGCTGGTGGATCACCGGCTCGAATTGTATTGTGTCCCGCTCGACGACGACAAATCCACGAATTGACGCTCCTTTGAATTTCGACCTCGTCATCTTCGATTGCGACGGCGTGCTGGTCGACAGCGAGGTCATTTCATGCCGCGTGCATGCGGAGGTGCTGACCCGCAACGGCTATCCGATCTCGACCGAGCAGGTGTTCGACCGTTTTCTCGGCCGCTCGGCCCGTCAGGCCACCGTGGAAGTGGAAGCCGAGCTTGGCCGGCCGCTGCCTGCCGACTTCGACACGCAACTGCGCGAGACCATCTACCGGACGTTTCGCGAAAGCCTTGCACCGATCCCGCATATTCATGCGGTGCTCGAGCGCATCGTGCAGCCGGTTTGCGTGGCGTCGAGTGGCTCCCACGAGCGGATGCGCGTCAGCCTCGGCTGCGCCGGTCTCTATGGGCGGTTCGCGCCGCACATCTTCTCATCGAGCGAAGTCCGCAACGGCAAGCCGGCGCCGGACCTGTTTCTTCATGCCGCCGCGCGAATGGGCGTGCCGCCGGCACGCTGCGCCGTCATCGAGGACAGCCGGTCCGGCGTGAGGGGCGCGGTCGCGGCGGGCATGACCGCGTTCGGTTTTTGCGGCGGCAGCCATTGTCGGCCGGACCAGCCGCAGACGCTCCGGGACGCCGGTGCCGCCATCACCTTCGAGGACATGCGCCAACTGCCGGAACTCATTGCAGGAATCGGTCGATCGGGGCCTCCGGTAGCCGCTATTTGACGCCCCTTGCCCGGCGGAATTGCTGGATTTTCCGCCGCTTAGCCTATATCTCGGCAACGCGCCGCCGTGGCGCCGTTTCCGTTTATCTCCGGGTTCCATGACTCCGCCGCGCAAGCTGCATATCAAGTCCTACGGTTGCCAGATGAACGTCTACGATGCGCAGCGCATGGTGGACACGCTGGCCCCGGAGGGATTTGTCGAAACGGCCAGCGCCGAAGACGCCGACCTCGTCATCCTCAATACCTGTCATATCCGCGAGAAGGCGTCCGAGAAGGTCTATTCGGAGCTTGGGCGCCTGCGCGTCGTCAAGGACGACGCCGCACGGCAGGGCCGGCAGATGAGCATCGCCGTCGCCGGCTGCGTCGCGCAAGCCGAAGGCGCGGAGATCATCCGCCGCGCGCCCGTCGTCGACGTGGTGGTGGGGCCGCAGAGCTATCACAACCTGCCACAACTGCTCGCGCGCGCGAGGACCGACGGCCGCGCGCTCGACACCGAATTTCCCGTCGCGGACAAGTTCGGCTTCCTGCCGCAACCGAAGCCCGATGCGATCCGCGCCCGCGGCATTTCCGCGTTCGTGACGGTGCAGGAAGGCTGCGACAAGTTCTGCACCTTCTGCGTGGTGCCCTATACACGCGGCGCTGAAGTCTCGCGCCCGGTGACGAAGATCGTCGATGACGTCAAGCGACTCGCCGACAACGGCGTGCGCGAAGTCACGCTGATCGGGCAAAACGTCAACGCCTATCACGGCAACGGCCCCGACGGACGGTCTTGGCCGCTCGGCAAATTGCTGCATCGCCTCGCCGCGATTCCCGGCATCGTCCGGCTGCGTTACTCGACAAGTCACCCGCGCGACGTCGAGGATTCGCTGATCGAGGCGCACCGCGATCTCGACGCGCTGATGCCCTTCGTGCACCTGCCGGTGCAGTCGGGCTCCGATCGCATCCTCGCCGCCATGAACCGCAAACATACCGCCGCCGACTACCGCCGCGTCGTCGACCGGTTCCGTGGCGCACGGCAAGACATTGCATTCTCTTCGGATTTTATCGTGGGCTTCCCCGGCGAGACCGAGGAAGATTTCGCCGCGACCCTCGCGCTTGTCACGCAAATCGGATACGCTGGCGCCTATTCGTTCAAATATTCGCCGCGGCCGGGAACGCCGGCCGCCGACATGCAGGAGACGGTATCAACCGCCGAGATGGACGAGCGACTGGAGCGGCTTCAGAACCTGATCGACAGCCAGCAATCGGCCTTCAACAAGGCCGCGATCGGCACGACGGTCGATGTGCTGTTCGAACGCGCCGGACGCAAGCCGGGCCAGATCGTCGGACGCACCGCCTATTTGCAACCCGCCCACGTAATGGCGCCGCCGGATATCATCGGACAGGTGCTGCCGGTTACCGTCGACCGCCTCGAGCGCTACAGCCTGCTCGGCGTGCTCGCATCGGATACTGCTGCGACAAGCATGTCTCTCTCTCCTCAAGAGACCATCGGAGCCTGAACCCTTGCCCAAGAGCGCATCGGATTCGCCTGCACTCGCTCCCAGCCGGAAATCCGACCTGCAAGCGCCGCCCGAGACGCAAGTCGTCATCGATTTCGACGACAACCGCGCCGCGTCGGCGCTGGTCGGCCCGTACGGGCAGAACCTCGCCTTGATCGAGCGGCGGCTCGGCGTCGTCGTGGACTCGCGCGGCAACCACATCACCATCGCCGGCTCGCGCGACGGCTGCGACGCCGCGCGGCGCGTGCTCGAGACGCTCTATACCCAGGCGGTGGAAGGCCACGACCTGTCGCAGGGCGAGGTCGAGGGCGCGATCCGCGCCGTGATGGCGCAGGGGTCGCTGTTCGAATACGATCCCAAGGCCCCGCGCTCGACTTTCGAGGCCATCAACCTGCGCAAGCGCCCGGTTCGTGCCCGCACCGCCGCACAGGATCTCTACATCCGCGCGCTGAAACGCCATGAACTGGTGTTCGGCATCGGCCCCGCCGGCACCGGCAAGACCTGGCTGGCGGTGGCGCAGGCGGCCCAACTGTTCGAACGCAAGGAGGTTGACCGCATCATCCTGACGCGGCCCGCGGTCGAGGCCGGCGAACGGTTGGGCTTTCTGCCCGGCGACCTGCGCGAAAAAGTCGATCCTTACCTGCGCCCGATCTACGACGCGCTCTATGACCTGATGGATTCGCGGATCGTCGAGCGCGCGCTGCAGACCGGCGAGATCGAGATCGCGCCGCTCGCCTTCATGCGCGGGCGCACGCTGACAAACGCCGCGATCATTCTGGACGAGGCCCAGAACACCACCTCGATGCAGATGAAGATGTTCCTCACCCGTCTCGGCGAGAACAGCCGCATGATCGTCACCGGCGATCCCTCGCAAACCGATCTGCCGAACGGGCAGGTGTCCGGTCTTGCCGAGGCCACGCGGCTGCTCGACGGCGTCGAGGGCGTCGCGCAGGTTCACTTCAAAGCCGAGGATGTAATCCGCCATGAGCTGGTGGCCCGAATCGTCGCGGCCTATGAAGGCGCACCGCAGAAGCCGGCTGCGGCAAAGCGCTGATACCGGACATGGGCGACATTCACGGCTTATCCCGACACCGCGCCATCGCCTGCAACAGATATTTCGGCCGATGATCTACACTGCTGTCCCTGCAACCGAAGTCCTCGTCGTCGCCGACTGCTGGCGTGCGGAGCCGGGCGCCGAGGCCGTGATCCATCGCGCCATCGAGACCGCGGCGGAAATGGTCGAGGCCGACACCGGCGATGCCGAACTCGCCGTCATGCTCACCGACGACGCTGGCATCCGCGCGCTCAACGCCAATTGGCGCGGCGTCGACAAGCCGACCAATGTGTTGTCGTTCCCGGCGCTGCAGCCGACGGGGATTCCGGCAGACGACGCGCCGCGCATGCTCGGCGATCTCGCCATCGCCTACGAGACCCTGCGGCGCGAGGCGGACGTCGAACACAAGCCTTTCGAGCACCATCTCAGCCATCTCACCGTCCATGGCTTCCTGCATCTCATCGGTTACGATCACGAGACCGACGGGGACGCGGAAGAGATGGAAAATCTCGAGCGACGGATTCTGGCGCAACTCGGTATCCCCGATCCCTACGCGCCGCAGGAACGGGAGAATTGAGTGCCGGACCGGGATCAAAGCGATAGCCCGGCGTCCGGCCATAACCTGCCGGTCCCGGTGCGGGAAGGCGAGGTTTTGCGGCCGACTTCCGAGCGCTGGCTGATGCGCGCGATCCGGACGCTGTTCGGATGGAAGCCGGGGTCCGTGCGCGCCGACCTGCAGGTGGTGCTGGATGCGTCGACGCCTGACGAAACCAGCTTCACCGCCATCGAGCGCACCATGTTGCGCAACATCCTCGGACTGCATGAACGGCGCATTGCCGACGTCATGGTTCATCGCGCCGATATCGTCGCGGTCAAACGCGATATTCCGCTTGGAGAACTGATCAACACGTTCGAGAGCGCGGCGCATTCGCGCCTCGTCGTCTTCAACGAAACCCTCGACGATCCCGAGGGGATCGTCCACATCCGCGATCTGCTGGCGTTCATGGCAGCGAAGGCGCGCAATGCCCCCCCGTCGAAGGCCAAGCGCAAGAAGCCGCTGCCCGCCGGCCTCGATCTGCGCGCGATCAATCTCGCGCTGCCATTGTACGAAGCCAACATCATCCGCAAGCTGCTCTATGTGCCGCCGTCGATGCCGGCGATCGATCTGCTGGCCAAGATGCAGGCGACGCGCATCCATCTGGCGCTGGTGGTCGACGAGTACGGCGGCACCGATGGCCTCGTGTCGCTCGAGGACATCGTCGAGCAGGTCGTCGGCGAGATCGACGACGAGCACGACAGCGACGAACCGCCGTCCATCGTGCGGCTGCCCGATGGCTCCTTCATCGCCGATGCGCGCGCGAGCCTCGATGACGTCCGCACGATGATCGGCGAGGATTTCGTGACCGGCGAAGCCGGCGAGGATGTCGAGACTCTCGGCGGCTTTCTCGTGAACTCGGTCGGCCGTCTGCCCGTACGCGGCGAGGTCATCACCGGGCCGGGGAATTTCGAGATCGAAGTGCTCGATGCCGACCCGCGCCGCGTCAAGCGGTTGCGGATCGGGCTTCGCAAGGAACGTCCGGTGGCGCGGGCGCGCGACGCCCGGCGGCGGGACGCCGCCCCTGACCCAGGCGCGCAGCCCCAGGGCGACGCGGCGCCGCCATCATCCAGCGACGGAACGGGATCCTCATGATGTTCGCACGCCGTCTCAGGCCGATCGGCCTTGCGATCGTTCTCTCATGGGGTTGGAAACGGGCCGCGATCGCGCTGCTGGCCGGCGCATTGTCCTCGTTGGCGATGGAGCCGTTCCATGCGTGGCCCGTGCTGTTCATGACATTCCCGGCCGCGGTCTGGCTGATCGATGGCGCAGGCGCAGGTGCAGGACGCCTCAACGGCGTGCCGTCTGCCGCGCTCGTTGGATGGCTGTTCGGCTTCGGCTATTTCGTGCCCGGCCTTTACTGGATTGGTTATGCCTTCCTCGTGGATGCCCAGACTTTTGCGTGGCTGATGCCGTTCGCGGTGCTCGGTCTCCCGGCCTATCTCGCGCTCTTCACCGCGCTTGGGTTCGCGCTCGCCAGGATGATCTGGACGCGGGACGCCTCGCGCATCCTTGCGCTGGCCGCGACGCTGACGATCGCCGAATGGCTGCGCGGCCATCTGCTGACCGGCTTCCCGTGGAATGCCTTCGGCTATGCCCTGACCGAGCCGCTGGCGCTGGCGCAGACCGCGTCGCTGATCGGGCTATGGGGCCTGACATTCCTCGCCGTTGCGATCTTCGCCAGCCCCGCTGTCTTGATCGACGGCCCTTCCCGCACCCACCGGCCCTGGCTGACGCCGGCCGCCGCGATCCTGCTGCTGATGGCGATGGGCGCCTACGGGGCCCTCCGCCTCTCCCGTCATCCGACCGAATTTGCCGACAAGGTCAGGTTGCGCATCATGCAGCCGGACTTGCAGCAGGACGTGAAGTTCAACTATGCGGCCAAGGCCGCGGTGATGCAGAAATACCTGACGCTGTCCGACCGCTCGACCGGCCCGGAGACCACCGGCGTGCGCGACGCGACCGTCCTGATCTGGCCGGAATCCGCGTTTCCGTTCTTCCTGACCCACGAAGCCGACGCGATGGCGCAGATTGCCGACCTGCTCCCGAAAGGCACGATCCTGATCACGGGCGCAGTGCGAGCGCCCGACCAGCCGCCGGGCACGCGGATTACCCGCGCCTACAATTCCATCTACGTCATCGATCACGACGGCAGCATCCTGTCGGTGTACGACAAGCTGCATCTGGTGCCGTTCGGCGAATTCCTGCCGTTTCAGAATTTGCTGGAAAAGCTGGGCTTCGTGCAGCTCACCAAGGTTCAGGGCGGCTATATTCCGGGCACCCAGCGCCACGCCATGACCCTGCCGAACGCACCGCGCGTGCTGCCGCTGATCTGCTATGAGGCGATCTTCCCCGGCGACATCGAGTCCCTCAGCGATCGTCCCGACTGGATCGTGAACGTGACCAACGACGGCTGGTTCGGCAACAGCACCGGCCCCTACCAGCACCTGCAGCAGGCGCGGCTGCGTTCGGTCGAGGAAGGTCTTCCCCTTGTCCGGGCCGCCAACACCGGCATCTCGGCCGTGATCGATCCGGTGGGACGCATTGTCGCGCATCTCGGCCTGGGTGTTGAGGGTGTGCTCGACGCGCGGCTGCCGCGCCCCCTCCCGCCCACGCCCTATGCGCGGGCAGGCGATATTCCGGCCGCCGTGATCGTCGTGGTCGCTCTTATTTTCGTCATCCGGCGCCGCACGCGACCACGGCCGTCCTGACGGACGGCGGCATGCCGGCCTTCATGTCCCTTGGCATGCCAGCCGCTCGGCTTGGACGATCCGGCGATTGCACGGCTCCGGGCGCGACGCGGCGCCGATCCATCAGAATTCGCTGATCGAACTGCGGCGTGCCCGAAATTAACTGCAATCGTCAAGCAAACAGCGAAGTCAAATTGACGTTACTCAGGCAAAAAGCGTAATCAATCGCCGCCGGCCAGTCTGCCGGGCCGACCCGAGGGGAGCAACGCGATGTCCAAAGCGCCCAATCCTGTTGACAAATATGTCGGCAGCCGTGTGCGCATGCGGCGTATCATGCTGGGCATGAGCCAGGAGAAGCTGGGCGAAGCGCTTGGGCTGACATTCCAGCAGATTCAGAAATATGAGAAAGGCACCAACCGCGTCGGAGCCAGCCGGATCCAGCAGATTTCGGAGGTGCTGCAGGTTCCGGTCTCCTTCCTGTTCGAGGGCGGCCCGGGCGGCGGCATCGCCAATGTCGACGGGCTGAGCGAAGCGCCATCGCCTGCCTATGTCTCCGACTTTCTCGCGACGTCGGAAGGTCTTGCGCTGACGCGTGCGTTCACGCGGATTACGGACGCCAAACTCCGCCGCAGCATTGTCGATATGGTCGAGCAGATCGCTGCGCGCGAGCCTGACCGCCGCTAGACGACACCGACCGACCACCCGTTACCCACCGCATCGTGCAAACGAACCGCGTCGCGCGGGGAATCGACGCCGGCCCGAACACGGCGTAGAAACGGCTGCGCGCGCAACGCGCGGCGATTCAAACTGACATGACCGTGAGCGACATGCCGATCCCGACCACAGCGCCCGCCGATTTCAACCGTGACGCCATCCTCGACGGCATCCGTCGCTGGGTCGAAATCGAAACTCCGACCGACGTGCCGGAGCAGGTCAACAAGCTCGTGACGATGGTGGCGGACGGCTATCGCGGCCTGCCGACGTCGCTCGAGCGCATTCCCGGCAAGGACGGCCGCGGCGATCATCTCATTGCGCGCTCGAACTGGGGACAGGATGCACCGGGGATTCTCGTTCTCAGCCATCTCGACACCGTTCATCCGATGGGATTCATCGAGCGGCTGCCTTTCAGGATCGAAGGCGACAGCGCGTTCGGCCCGGGCATCTACGACATGAAGGGCGGCGCCTATATCGCCTTTCATGCCTTCCGGCAGATCTGCGCTGCGCCGGAACGCTCTCCGCTCGGCATCACGCATCTCTATGTCTCGGACGAAGAGATCGGTAGTCCGACCTCGCGCGCGTTGATCGAAGCCGAAGGACGCAAGGCCAAATATGTGCTGGTGACCGAGCCTGCGCGCGACGGCGGCATGGTCGTCACCGGACGCAAGGGCGTTGCGCGCTTCGAAGTGTTCATCAAGGGCGTGCCGGCGCATGCCGGCTCGCGCCCGCAGGACGGCCGCAGCGCCATCCGCGAACTCGGCAACGTCATCCAGACACTGGAGGCCATGAACGATGCCAAGCGCGGCGTCACCGTGAACGTCGGCGTCGTCCGCGGCGGCACCAAGCCGAACGTGATCCCGGAAGAGGCGTACGCGGAAGTCGACATGCGCGTGCCGACCCTGGCGGACGCCGACGAACTCGTTCCCAAGATCCTTGGCCTCCCGTCAAGGACCGAAGGCGTTACCGTGAAGGTGGTCGGCGAGCTCAACCGGCCGCCTTACGAAAAGCGCAACGCCGGCGCAGCGCTGTTCGAGCACGCGAAGGCGTTGGCAGCCGAAATCGGATTCGATCTCGTGGACACCGCGACCGGCGGAGGTTCCGACGGCAACTTCACCGCGCCGCATACCGCGACGCTCGACGGCCTCGGCGTCGATGGGCTCGGCGCGCATACCCACTACGAGCAGATGTTCGTGTCTTCGATCGTCCCGCGAGCGCGGCTGCTGCATCGGCTCTATCAGACGCTGCGATGACCGGCGGAACGCGCGATACCGTCGCCGAGGGCCGCGAGTCCGGTCAGGGCTCGTTCTTCGGCCGCCGCAAGGGCCACAAGCTGCGCCCGCATCAGGCCGACCTGATGACGAACCTGCTGCCGCACCTGGCGCTCGATCCGGAGATGACGGATTTCGCGCATCCGGCATCGCTGTTCGATCCGGCCGCAACCGCCGTCAGGCTCGAAATCGGGTTCGGCGGCGGCGAGCACCTGATCGCCGAGGCGCTCGCGAATCCGCAGACCGGATTCATCGGCTGCGAGCCCTACGTCAACGGCATGGCGAAGATCCTGGCGCAGATCGAGGCGCACAACGTCGGCAACATCCGCCTGCTCGCCGGCGATGCCATCAGGCTTCTGGCGAAGCTGCCATCCGACAGTCTGGCGCAGATCGATCTGATTCATCCCGACCCGTGGCCCAAGCGGCGGCACTGGAAACGCCGTTTCGTCCAGGACGCGACCGTGGCGGCGATGGCGCGCGTGCTGAAGCCGGGCGGCGAATTCCGTTTTGTGTGCGACATACCCGATTATGTCGGGTGGACGCTGGCCCACCTCGCCCGCTCGCCCGACTTCGTCTGGCTCGCAGAACGCGCCGATGACTGGCGCAAGCCGTGGCCGAGCTACACCATGACCCGCTATGGCCGCAAAGCCGAGCGCGAAGGACGCCGCGCGGCATATTTGCGATTCCGGCGCATAGATCATTCGGCATGATAGGCGCCGTTTTGCCGCCCTGACCCGGGAGCCGCCTATCAGGGGGGATTCACGACAAAGGGCGGCCTTTCAGCCGCCCTTTCGCAACCCTGCAGGTCTCTGACGAAACTTACTCGCCGGCGGCCTCGCGCGGTGCATCGACCTTCTCGGCCTTCTGCTTGGCATCGAGGTCCTCGCCGGTCTCCTGATCGACCGCCTTCATCGACAACCGGGTCTTGCCGCGATCGTCGAAGCCGAGCAGCTTGACCTTGACCTTGTCGCCTTCCTTGACGACGTCGGAGGTCTTCTGCACGCGGTTCGCAGCCAACTGCGAAATATGCACGAGGCCGTCCTTGGCGCCGAAGAAGTTCACGAACGCGCCGAACTCCATCACCTTGACCACGGTGCCTTCGTAGATCTGGCCGACTTCCGGATCGGAGGCGATCGACTTGATCCACTTGATCGCGGCCTTCATCGCCTCGCCGTCGTTGGAGGCGACCTTCACGGTGCCGTCGTCCTCGATGTTGACCTTGGCGCCGGTCTTCTCGACGATTTCGCGGATCACCTTGCCGCCGGTGCCGATCACTTCACGGATCTTGTCGGTCGGGATCTTGAAGGTCTCGATGCGCGGCGCGTATTCGCCGAGTTCGGCGCGGGCGTTGGTCAGCGCCTTGGCCATTTCACCGAGGATATGGATGCGGCCTTCCCTCGCCTGGGCGAGGGCGACCTTCATGATCTCCTCGGTGATGCCCTCGATCTTGATGTCCATCTGCAGCGAGGTAATGCCCTGCTCGGTGCCGGCCACCTTGAAGTCCATGTCGCCGAGGTGATCCTCGTCGCCGAGGATGTCCGAGAGCACCGCGAAGCGGCTGCCTTCGAGAATGAGGCCCATGGCGATACCCGCCGTCGGCCGCTTCAGCGGCACGCCGGCATCCATCAGCGCCAGCGAGGCGCCGCACACCGAGGCCATCGACGACGAGCCGTTGGACTCGGTGATCTCCGAGACCACGCGGATCGTGTAGGGGAATTCATGATGCGGCGGCAGCACCGGATGGATCGCGCGCCACGCCAGCTTGCCATGGCCGATCTCGCGGCGCTTGGTGCCGCCGAGCCGGCCGGTTTCGCCGACCGAGTAGGGCGGGAAGTTGTAGTGCAGCAGGAACGTCTCTTTATACGTGCCCGAGAGCGAGTCGATGTACTGCTCGTCCTCGCCGGTGCCGAGCGTGGTGACGACCATCGCCTGGGTCTCGCCGCGGGTGAACAGCGCCGAGCCGTGAGCGCGCGGCAGCACGCCGACCTCGGCGAGGATGTTGCGCACCGTCTTGACGTCGCGGCCGTCGATGCGCTTGCCGGTGTCGAGGATGTTCCAGCGCACGATCTTGGCTTCGAGTTCCTTGAACACGCCGGCGACGCGGAGCTTGTCGTATTTCGGCTCCGAATCTTCCGAAGATTTGCCCTCCGGGAAGAAGTGCGCCATCGCCTTCTCCTTGGCGGCGCCGACAGCGGCGTAGCGCTCCTGCTTGACCGGAATCGCGTAAGCCGCGCGCAGGTCCTGCTCGATCAGCGCGAGCATGTCCTTCTCCAGCGCGTCGTTGTCGACGGCGACGACATCGCGCGGGTCCTTGGCGGCC
Source organism: Nitrobacter sp. (assembly GCA_035546855.1). Taxonomy (GTDB): domain Bacteria; phylum Pseudomonadota; class Alphaproteobacteria; order Rhizobiales; family Xanthobacteraceae; genus Nitrobacter. Next base: position 40,340 of record DASZVY010000003.1, read on the forward strand.
TTCTCGGCGAGCTGGATGATCGCATCGATCACCGGCTGGAAGTGACGGTGGCCGAACATCACCGCGCCGAGCATGATCTCTTCCGACAGCTCCTTGGCTTCAGATTCGACCATCAGCACCGCATCCGAGGTGCCGGCGACGACGAGATCGAGCCTGGTCTCGATCATCTCGTCGATCACCGGATTGAGCACGTATTCGTCGTTGATGAAGCCGACGCGGGCGGCGCCGATCGGTCCCTTGAATGGCACGCCGGACAGCGTCAGCGCGGCGGAGGCCGCAACCATCGCCAGCACGTCGGGATCGTTCTCCATGTCATGCGACAGCACGGTGACGATGACCTGGGTCTCGTTGCGCCAGCCGTCGGCGAACAGCGGGCGGATCGGGCGGTCGATCAGGCGGGATACCAGCGTTTCCTTTTCGGTCGGGCGGCCTTCGCGCTTGAAGTAGCCGCCGGGAATGCGGCCGGCGGCGTAGGTCTTCTCCTGATAATCGACGGTGAGCGGCAGGAAATCGACGCCTTCGCGCGGCGCCTTGGCGGCGACGACGGTGGCGAGCACGACGGTTTCGCCGTAGGTGGCCACCACGGCGCCATCGGCCTGGCGGGCGATCTTGCCGGTTTCGAGCTTGAGCGGACGCCCGCCCCAGTCGATCTCGACCGAATGCTTGTTGAACATTGTGTTGTCTTTCATCGGTTCACGAAAGTGCGGAGGCCGGAACGCAAAAACCATGCGCAGGACGGCAGGCGGCGGCCGCAACGAACGTTGCGACGTCGGCGTCCGGCGATCCTGCCATGGTCTTCGGGTTTTGAATGGCGTCCATCCTTCCGATGGTACGGGCATTTGACCCGTCATCGCCCAGCCGCCGGATTGCTGCT
>DASZVY010000004.1:0-89773 GCA_035546855.1 Nitrobacter sp.
ATCCGTTCGCGCAAGCCAAGATGGATGAGTGGCTGTTCTGGGAGCAGTACAGCCACGAGCCCTACATTGCGGTCTGCCGTTTCCTTCTGGTCTATCTCGGCAAATCGCCGGCCGACCTCGACCCAAATAAGGTCAAGCGCGGACACGCCGCCCTGCACCGGATGGAGCAGCAGCTCGGCTCGTCGCGCTTTCTCGTTAGCGACTCTATCACGCTGGCTGACATCGCGCTCGTAGCCTATACGCGCGTCGCACCCGAAGGCGGCTTTGCCCTCGACGCCTATCCATCTCTCAGGCGCTGGATCGTGGACACCGAGCAAGAACTTGGCGTCTGATATCAATGGTCCTTGTTGTTAACTCGTCATGCCCGGCTTTATGCCGGGCATCCACGTCTTTAGGACATTGCAAGTTTCAAAGACGTGGATGGCCGGGACGAAGCCCGGCCATGACGATGGAGGGGTCAGTAATCAGACACCTTGGTACGATCCTACACGAATCGGTTCTACCAATCCGATACTGGTGCGCCGCCTCCGTCGTCGCTACATTGGCGGGGCGAGGCTGCGGCGCGCGTCAGGAGCCACATATCCCCGGGGCCTTATCGATCCTCAAGGGAACTGTCCCTGGCCGGGTCCGTGGACCCGGACATATGGTGCCCACCTACTTTCGTAGGGAACTCCGGGATCGAGTGCTTCAACGGCGTTCGCGGCTTCGCGCTTTCCCTGTCTCGCCGTCATGGCCGGACTTGGTCCGGCCATCCGCGCGTTTAGTACATCCGATGACGGCACCGGGCGACAGGCGCGGCGAAACGGACGGCATGAATTCAGTCGCGCAATCCGAGAAGGACATCCTGCGCGTTGCCGCACTGGCGCGGCGCGATGCGCTGAGTGCGCAGGAGCGTGCCAGCGCGGCGCTCGCGCTGGCGGCGCGGATGCCGTCACTCGACGTCACGCCCTCCATGGTTGTCGCCGGTTACTCGCCGATCCGCAGCGAGATTGATCCCGTGCAAGCGATGCAGACGCTCGCGGCGCGGGGGGCGACGCTGGCGCTGCCGGCGATGTCGGCGCGCAACGCCGCGCTGACCTTCCGTCTGTGGACGCCCGGAGAGGCGCTGACGCGCGGCCCGCTCGGCATTCCCGAGCCTGCGGCCGCGGCGCTCGCGGTCCATCCCGACATCGTGTTGGTGCCGCTTGCGGCCTTCGACCGCGCCGGTCATCGCATCGGCTATGGCGGCGGCTACTACGACCGCACGCTGGCGCGGCTGCGCCAGATGAAACCCATCATCGCCATCGGCGTCGCGTTCGCGGTGCAGGAAATTCCGCAAATTCCGGCGGACGTGCACGACGCGCGGCTCGATTTCGTGCTAACGGAAACCAGTCTTCTGGATTTTCGGAGCTAGTGTGGTGGTTCAGAAGTTCGCTTTTCCATCTCAGCGATCCTTGGAGCGAACTTCTGAACCCAAACCACACTAGAATTTATAACCTACTGGTGTCCTTTCGAATTCGAAGTTCGCTCGGAAGGCGCTGCAAAACTGGGCGAACTTCGAATTCGGGACACCAGGGTCTTGCGTATTCTCTTCATCGGCGATGTCGTCGGCAAAAGCGGCCGCACCGCAATCAACGAGCGCCTGCCGTCGCTGGTCAGGGATTGGAAGCTCGATCTTGTCGTGGTCAACGGCGAGAACGCGGCGGGCGGCTTCGGCATCACCGAGGCGATCTACCAGGAATTTCTCGATGCCGGCGCCGATGCCGTTACGCTCGGCAACCACGCCTGGAATCAGAAAGAAGCGCTGGTCTTCATCGAGCGCGCCCCGCGCCTGATCCGGCCGCTGAATTTTCCGCGCCACACGCCGGGCCGCGGCGCCGCGCTGATCGACACCAAGAACGGCCGCCGCGCGCTCGTCATCAACTGCATGGCGCGCATCTTCATGGAGCCGCTCAACGATCCGTTCCGTGCCATCGAGCGCGAACTCGAGGCTTGCCCGCTGCGCGAGGCGGCCGACGCCATCGTGATCGATTTTCACGGCGAGGCGACCAGCGAGAAACAGGGCATGGGCTTCTTCTGCGACGGCCGCGCCAGCCTCGTGGTCGGCACGCATACCCATGTGCCGACGGCGGATCACCAGATCCTGCCCGGCGGCACCGCCTATATGAGCGACGCCGGCATGACCGGCGATTATGATTCCGTGATCGGGATGCAGAAGGAGGAGCCGCTGCGTCGCTTCACGACCGGCATTCCCTCGGCCCGGTTCGAGCCCGCGAACGGGGTCGCAACGCTGAGCGGCGTCGCGGTCGAGACCGACGATGCGAACGGCCTCGCGCTGAAAGTCGGGCCGGTGCGGCTCGGCGGCCGGCTGGAGCAGGCGGTGCCGTCATTCTGGGTGTGACAGGCGTTGCTCCGCGCTCGCAGGACGACGAGCAGCCGTTCCCCTCGAGACTGCTATCTACAACACATAGGCCGTGCGGAAATTGCCCCAGTGCCTGCCGTCGACGCGGATCGGCACGTCGATCTCGCGCATGCGGATGCGCACGCCGTTGCCCATGTCGCGCGGATAGCTCTGCACGAAATAGGTGCGGGTGTTGCGCGCGGCGGCAAGGCCCGCGGCGTCGTCGAAGAAGCGGCGGTTGCGGGCGTTGGTGACATTCCAGGCCGGATCGCCCTTGCGCTGCGGCAGCGAGCAATACTTGTTGTTCATGGCGAGGTAGCCATTGCGATCGACCACGGCGCAGAACTTCAGCCGCGGGTCCATCTTCAGCACCGCTTCCTGGATGTCGGTGAGCTCGCGCTCCACCCAATGGGTGAACTTGGACAGGAATTGCGGCGGATCGGACGTCTCGATCTGCTGGTAATCGGTATCGAACAAATCGTCGACGCTGATGCGGCCCTGCGCGACCGCATCGGCGAAGATCTTGTTGATGGTCACGCCGGCCTCCATCGCGCGGGCGATGCCTTCCGCATTTTCGTCATGCAGCGCGAACAGCTTGTCCTCGATGGCGTCCAGCGTGGCTGCATCGAGGCCGATGAATTGGGCCTGCGCGCCGAGGTCGGTCTGTTCGGCCACGCGAAGCCGGCAAGGGCCGATGCCGTCGATAGCGGCGGACAGCGTTGCATTCACCGGAAGCCGCGCCGTGTCGCCTTCCGCGATCAACAGACCCTGACGCGAGAGTTCATAGACGACGGCCTCGATGGCCGGCCGGACGTTGATCGTGATCGGAAGGTTGCAGGGCGCGCGCTCGTCGCGGCGCCCGGCGCCGGCGTCGTCGCTGCGGCGAAGCAGAACCGCGCAGCGCGTCTTGAGCTTGTCCACCAGTCCCGCGACGGCCTGGCCGGCCCTGGCGACGCCGTCGCCATGGCTTTCGGCTTCCTTGGTGACGCCGTCGATCGCGGCGGCGCTATCGACCACCGAGACGATGAAGTTGGAGGTCGCGGCGGCGTTCTGCGCCATCTCGCCGGTGGTCGTGCTCTGCTCGGCAACCGCCCCGTTGACGGTCTCGAACACGGGGCGGATCGCGTCGATCGCCCGGGTGATGCGATGCACGGCCGCGATCGAGGTGGCGGCGTCCTGCTGCAGGGCGTCGATCTTCTGGCGGATCTCCTCGGTCGCCTCCTGGGTCTGGACCGCCAGCGCCTTCACCTCCGAGGCCACCACGGCGAAGCCGCGCCCGGCCTCGCCGGCACGCGCGGCCTCGATGGTGGAGTTGAGGGCGAGCAGGGTGGTTTGTTTCGCGATCGAGGCGATCAGGTTGACGACGTTGCCGATCGCGGTGGAGGAATCGCGCAGCCGGTCGACATTAAGGCTGGCTTCGCGCGCCGCGCCGGCCGCTTCGTCCGCAAGCCTGCTGGCATCACGGACCTGGGTGCCGATGCCCTCGGCGGATTCGGTGAACTTGTCGGCGGCCTGCGAGAAGGTGTCGGCGGTGGCGCGGGCGGCGCTGGTGCGCCCGGCGAGGTCTTCGGTGCGTTCGCGGATCGCTGTGAGGGTGGTCGCGGTGGATTGTGCGCCGTCCGCGACGGTTTTGGCCGCGCGTTCGAGCTGCCGCATCATCCCCTGCAGTTCCAGCTCGATGAGGTCGAGGATATCCTTTGCCGCATTCTCCGGAGGCGCGGCGGAGACGGCCGAGGCGGCTGAGGCCACGGGAGTGGTAGTCGCGGGTTCTTCGAGAACCTCTTCTGGCTTGCGCTTGCGGGAAAAGAGCATCGCCATGAGCTGCGCCGATCTGATGAAATATGTGGCAAATTTGCCGATTTATCGTGAAGGTCGGGTTAATTTCGCCTCGTGTGGCGTAGGAAGGCACCAGGCACGGCGGCGGGAATTCCTCAGCAAGTCTTTGATTCCGCCCGTATCCCGGCTTATAACGCCGCGCCGCATACGCCTTTTTGCTGAGAGCGCCGGGTGCGCCGTCACCGGGCGCTCCGAGATTCGAGAGAGACTGCCGCATGGCCGGACATTCCCAATTCAAGAACATCATGCACCGCAAGGGCCGGCAGGATGCCCAGAAGTCGAAGCTGTTCAGCAAGCTTGCGCGCGAAATCACGGTGGCGGCGAAACTGGGAACCCCGGACCCCGCGATGAACCCGCGCCTGCGGGCGGCGGTGATCGCCGCGCGGGCGGAGAACATGCCGAAGGACAATATCGAGCGCGCCATCAAGAAGGCGATCGGCGGCGACAGCGAGAACTACGATGAAATCCGTTACGAGGGCTATGGCCCCGGCGGGGTCGCCGTGATCGTCGAAGCGCTGACCGACAACCGCAACCGCGCCGCGTCCGACATCCGCTCCTTCTTCACCAAGTCGGGCGGCAACCTCGGCGAGACCGGCTCGGTTGCCTTCATGTTCGATCGCACCGGCATCATCGAATACGACGCCGGAGTGGCCTCGGCGGACGATATGCTGGATGCCGGGATCGAGGCCGGCGCCGACGACGTGGTGTCGAGCGAGGACGGTCACGAGGTCTATGCCTCGCAGGAGAGTTTCCGCGAGGTGGCCAAGGCGCTCGAGGCGAAGTTCGGCGAGCCGCGCAAGGCGGCGCTGATCTGGAAGCCGCAAAACACCGTCGCCGTCGACGACGAGACCGGCGAAAAGCTGCTCAAGCTGATCGACAACCTCAACGAGCACGACGACGTGCAGAACGTCTATGCGAACTTCGAGGTGTCGGACGCGCTCGTCGCCAGGATGGGCGGGTAGGCTGTTCTCTCGGTGCCGTCATCCAGCGTAATGGCTTCGCCGTCATCCTGAGGTGTGAGCCGCGTTTGCGGCGAGCCTCGAAGGATGCGACCTCCCCCTTCGAGGCTCGCTACGCTCGCACCTCAGGGTGACGGCGGCATCATTGCTGGGAGTTGCTTCGGCTCCCGCCCTTTTTCCCTTGACGCCGCTGTATTGAAGGATCATGTCAGCCGCGCGAGATGTTCGGCCCCGCGCCGGCACCTCATCACGGGAACACCCAACATTATGCCAAGCGACAGTCCAGGTACCTTGCCGACAGCGGCCCCGGTCTGAGAGCTTGAAGGGCTCACCAGACCTGCCGTTGCCGGCAGACCCCGAAGGTGAGTCATGACGGAAATCCTTGAAACGACGGATGGCGCCGTCGATACGCTGGCGCTGGCTTCGCGGCTCAGCGACGGGCATGTCGCCGACAACGTCGAAATCCTGAACAAGCTCGATGCCGAGGATGCGGCGGCGGTTCTGCTGCTGCTGCCGGTCGAGATGTCGGTCCAGATTCTCGACAAGCCGGAACTCTATCAGGGTGCGGAGATCATCGCCGCGCTGCCCCGGCGCACCGCCGTCATCCTGCTGACCGAAATGTCGGCGGACGTCGCCGCTGATATCGTCCAGCAGCTCGACGAGCCGGCGCGCAGCGAGCTGATGCAGGGGCTCGACCGGAACACGCGGACCACCATCGAGAACCTGCTCACCTATCCCGACAACACGGCGGGCGCGATGATGACGACGGAGTTCGTCAGCGTCCCCGCGAACTGGACGGTGGAGCAGACGCTGCAGCACATCCGTCAGGTCGAGCGGACCCGTGAGACGGTTTACGCCATCTATGTGCTGGACGCCTTCACCCGCCGCCTGGTCGGTGCGGTCTCGCTGCGCCGGCTGATCGCGGGCGAGCCGTCGGCCAGCATCATGACGCTGTCGCGCGAACCGATCACCACCTCGCCGTTGACGGACCGTGAGGACGTGGCGCGGCTGATCTCGCGCCATGATCTTCTGGCGGTGCCCGTCGTCGACAAGGCCGGTCATGTGCTCGGCATCGTCACCGTCGACGACATCATCGACACCATCATCGAGGAAAACACCGAGGACGTGCAGAAGTTCGGCGGCATGGCGGCGACCGAAGAACCGTACATGCAGATCGGACTCTTGGAGATGCTGAAGAAGCGCGGCGGCTGGCTGGCCGTGCTGTTCGTCAGCGAGATGCTGACCGCGAGCGCCATGCAGTATTTCGAGGTCGAACTGGAAAAGGCCATCGTCCTGACGCTTTTCATTCCGCTCATCATGAGTTCCGGCGGCAATTCGGGGTCGCAGGCGACTTCGCTGTTGATCCGCTCGCTGGCGCTGCGTGAAGTCAGGCTCGGCGACTGGTGGCGGGTGGCGATGCGCGAGCTGCCGACCGGGCTGCTGCTCGGCGGAATCCTCGGCCTGATCGGCGTGGTGCGCATCACGGCCTGGCAAAAACTCGGCTTCTACGATTATGGCGAGCACTGGATCCTGATCGCCGTGACGGTCGCGGCGGCCCTGATCGGCGTCGTCACCTTCGGCTCGCTCGCGGGCTCGATGCTGCCGTTCCTGCTGCAGCGGATCGGGTTCGACCCGGCCAGCGCCTCGGCACCGTTCGTGGCCACGCTGGTCGACGTCACCGGGCTCGTGATTTACTTCACCGTGGCGCTGCTGATCCTGCGCGGGACGCTGTTGTAGCCGGCCATCCGGACAAACGTCATCGTCCGCCAACGGGTCCGGCTTCGCCGGCCCGATGACAGGCTCCGGCGGACGATTCAGTATGCCGGGGAGAGTCTGATCGCAATCCGAATCGATACAGGATACTCCGATTTCGCGGAGTATGACGCCGCTTGGATCGGGTACCCGCGGGGGCGGACGTGGCGGGGCGGTTGCGATAACATGGGCCATGACCTCGTCACCGATTCGCATTTTGGGCATCGATCCCGGCCTCCGCCGCACCGGCTGGGGCGTGCTCGATAGCGAGGGCAACCGGCTGATCTTCGTCGGCTGCGGCTCGGTGGAGACGCGCGAGGACATGGCGCTGGCGGAGCGGCTGCGGGCCATTCATGAAGGCCTGGGCCGCGTGCTCGACGAGTTTCGCCCGGCGGAGGCGGCTGTGGAACAGACTTTCGTCAACAAGGACGGCGTGGCAACGCTGAAGCTCGGCCAGGCAAGGGGCGTTGCGATGCTGGCGCCGGCGATGTTCGGCATCGCGGTCGCCGAATACGCGCCCAACCAGGTGAAGAAAACCGTGGTCGGGGCCGGCCACGCCGACAAGACCCAGGTTCAGGCCATGCTGAAAATCCTGTTGCCGAAAGCCACGCCGAAAAGCGCCGATGCCGCCGACGCGCTCGCCATCGCCGTCACCCATGCGCATCACCGGCAGGGCGCGGCGCTGCGGATGAAGGTGGCGGGATGATGCCGATTGAATCTCGTCAACTATGGTCGCTGTGTCTTCGCCTCAGTGACAGCATGCTTCCTCCCCCCTTGCGGGGGAGGGTTCGGGTGGGGGGGACCTCACAGTCATTGCTTCTGTTACCCCCACCCCCCACCCCTCCCCGCAAGGGGGAGGGGAGGAGTCACCCATGATCGGCAAGCTCAAGGGCCTGATCGATTCCTACGGCGAGGACTATGTGATCCTCGACGTCGGCGGCGTCGGCTATCAGGTGCATTGCGCCTCGCGTACCTTGCAGGCGTTGCCGTCGCCGGGCGAGGCGGCGGTGCTGTCGATCGAGACCTATGTCCGCGAGGACCAGATCAAGCTGTTCGGCTTCCGCACCGACGCCGAGCGCGAGTGGTTCCGCCTGCTGCAGACGGTGCAGGGCGTCGGTGCCCGTGTGGCGCTGGCGGTGCTCGGCACGCTGGCGCCCTCCGATCTCGCCAACGCGATTGCATTGAGGGACAAGGGCGCGGTGGCGCGGACGCCCGGTGTCGGCCCGAAGGTGGCCGAACGCATCGTCACCGAACTGAAGGACAAGGCGCCGTCGTTCGCCAATGTCGATCCGGCCGTGGTGCATCTTGCCGGCGCCGTCGATGAGCAGCGCGCGCCGCGGCCGGTGACGGACGCGATATCGGCGCTGGTCAATCTCGGCTACGGCCAGCCGCAGGCGGCGGCCGCGATCGCGAGCGCCTCGCGCAGCGCGGGCGAGAATGCCGAGACCGCGCAACTGATCCGGCTCGGACTGAAGGAGCTGGCGAAGTGAGTGCAAGGGTCTCGTTGCTTGCCGCGGACATTGCCGCGAGGGCTGCTCTTCTCCCTCCCCCTGAAAGGGGGAGGGGCGGGGTGGGGGTCCGCGGCGGTATGAGACCCCCGCCCGACTGCTTCGCAGTCGACCTCCCCCTTTTCGGGGGAGGTGACAGAATGGCTGCCGCATGACCGATCCCTCCCGCCTCGTCACGCCCGAGCGCCGATCCGACGATGTCGGCGACACCGCGCTGCGCCCGCAAAAGCTCACCGAGTTCGTCGGGCAAGCGCAGGCCCGCGCCAACCTGCAGGTGTTCATCGACGCGGCGCGCAAGCGGAAGGAAGCGCTGGATCACGTGCTGTTCGTTGGCCCGCCGGGCCTCGGCAAGACAACGCTGGCGCAGATCGTGGCGCGCGAACTCGGCGTCGGATTTCGCGCGACATCCGGTCCGGTCATTGCGAAAGCGGGCGATCTCGCCGCGCTCCTGACCAATCTCGAAGAGCGCGACGTGCTGTTCATCGACGAAATTCATCGTCTTAGCCCACAGGTCGAAGAGGTGCTGTATCCCGCGATGGAGGATTTCCAGCTCGACCTCATCATCGGCGAGGGGCCCGCGGCGCGCTCGGTGAAGATCGATCTGGCGAAATTCACCCTCGTCGGCGCGACGACGCGCGCCGGCCTGTTGACCAATCCGCTGCGCGACCGTTTCGGCATTCCGGTGCGGCTGAACTTCTACACCGTCGCGGAGCTGGAATTGATCGTGACGCGCGGCGCCCGCGTCCTCGGCGTCGGCATGACGATGGACGGCGCCAACGAGATCGCGCGGCGCGCGCGCGGCACGCCGCGCATCGCCGGGCGGCTGCTGCGGCGGGTGCGCGATTTTGCCGAGGCGGCGGACGCGAAAGCCGTCGACCGCGCGATCGCCGATCATGCGCTCGGCGCGCTGGAAGTCGATGCCGCCGGCCTCGACGCGATGGATCGCCGCTATCTCACCACCATCGCGCTGAATTACGGCGGCGGGCCGGTGGGCGTCGAGACCATGGCGGCGGCGCTGTCGGAGCCGCGCGACGCCATCGAGGACATCATCGAGCCGTTCCTGATCCAGTGTGGCTACCTGCAGCGCACGCCGCGCGGCCGCCTGCTCACCTCGCATGCGTTCAGGCATCTCGGCCTTGCAGAACCCTCGCGCGACGCCGCGCAGTTCGGATTGTTTGGGCAGGATGAGGGCGAATGAAGCCGCCGCCGCAAACCGCTCACCTTGACGGCGTTATCCGCGATGGCCTGCATCACATGCAGGTCCGTGTCTACTACGAGGACACCGACTTCTCTGACCCGCCATTGTTGTAGTATGCAGACTTGCCGATCTCTTTGCCTTTCCCGCCTTTTTCAGGGAAAAGTTGCTTCCCGAAGAGCGCGGCACTGTTCAGGTACGGCGTATATTCGTAGGGCATCCGCTTGCGGCCTGGATGCACTACAATACAGCCAATCAAGGTGCGGAAAGCGACTCGCGTTTCGGTCGCCTTCGGATTGGTCTTGAGCGCTGTGACGAGCTTCTTAACCTCCGAGCAGTAAAGCTCTCCGAACTTCGGATGGTCGAACGGGATCACGTTTCCGCTACCGTCGCCGAGCAACTGCAAGCGCGCATCAATATTTTCTCGCTCCAGGTCGCACTCATCGATCAGTTTCAGTAGCTCATCGGGCTTACGACGACTGTTCGCGATCGCGTAGGATAGGCGTTCGATCTCGGCAGTGAGTTTGCGGCGTCGACGTTCAAGCGTCTCGCGTTCGCTGCCTTTCTTTCGATCGTTCTTGCGCTCTTCTTGCCAGGCGCTCATCGCTTCCTCGATGGCCTTTGGAGAGAGCAGCTTCACATCGATGTTGCGGCAAACGTCTTTGAGTATGACGTCCATGTCAAAGCTACGGGTATGCTCGCAGGTCCCGCGTTGATGCGCGTTGGCGCATGCTGCGCGCGGGCCGCCATCGCGAGACGACTGCGCAATTCGCATGTGGCCATTGCAAACCCCACATCGAAGGGTCCCAGCAAGCGGATGTTCATTGTTGCGCGGAACTACCTCGCGACGCCGCGGCTTGCCGCTCGGTCCGAACATACGGACAGCGCGCTCGCTGCGTAGCTTTTGCGTCATATCCCATAGCTTTTGTGGAACAATCCGAAGCTCAGGCTTCATGACAATGAGGTGATGTTCCTCCGGATTGCGGCGCTTCTGCTTCTTCTGCGTCTCCGGATTGAGAATTGTTGAGCGAACGTTCCAGTGGATCACGCCGACATACAGCTCGTTGCCGAGGATGCCGCGGCCGTTACGACCACCCGTGATGCACTGATGATTCCAGATCGTGCGACCAACTTTGTTCTTGTGGCGAGTGGCGCCGGGCGTAGGCACGCCTTCGCGCGTGAGATCGGCGGCAATATTTCTGGTTGACCGACCGGCGGCGTACTCCTCGAAAATACGAAGTACGATCTTCGCCTCATTCTCGTCGATCGAACGCTCACCCGGCGCTCCAGGCGTCGGCCGATAGCCATAAGCATACGAGCCGGGAATCTTCCCGTTGACCACAGCGTTGTCGTGCCCGCGCCGAACCTTTTCGGCAAGCTGGGGCTTGTAGATCGTATTGTAGAGACTCGCGATGCTGATATCGGTAGCGGTCGCGTAAATCCCCTTCTGATCCATCAGCTCGACGCGATTAAACTCGAAAATCTGCTTTAGACGCTGGATCGTTGCCGGATCGCGCGACAGACGGTCAAAATGCTCGACGATAATCACATCAAAGTCGTGGCTCCGCACGCCGTCGAGCAGTCGCTGATAGCCGTCCCGCGCATCTTCGGTCAGACCGGACTTCGCCGCATCGACGAATTCACCGATGACATCGAGATTGTTGCGTTCGGCGACCTTACGGCAGAGCAATATTTGACCGTCAATCGAGGTCGCCTTTTGCATGTCGCTCGAATAACGGGCGTATATCACGGCTCTCTTTTTGGGTGACACCATCGTCATGTCGTTCCCCTATCGGCTGTCCCAAACCGTCTCTTCCATCCCTTGCAATTTGGCGTCCGATGGCGCGCGCCAACTCTAGCCAAATCTCCTCATTGTCGGGATTGTCCCAGCTACGAGGATGGGAAGGGTCAAGCGGTCGAATGATCGCCTTTTGCTCCCGAGACGATCGTATCCGGGCACGCATTAAAGCGCCCAACAGCTTAGTGGAAATTGCCGCGCAGCGCTATAGGCGGGCGGCAATGACGACTTGCACAGCGTGCTTCCGAAGTGCGGAAGTTAGATTGCGTCTGTTGTGACCTCCGTTTGACTCTTCGATTTTTTATCGCGCGATCATGCGATCGCTTTTTCAGCGCAAACTGTTTTATCGGCAGCGATCGCAACCCGGCAGGATGCGGGGCGCAAACAAACATAACGGTTACTTTGAAAGCGCCCACGAAACGCTCAATCCGCGCGGTTGTGACTCCAACTATGTTGGCCGCAGTGCCCATGAATGAGAATGCGAATTTCCAGGCAGTATAAAGCCCTGCGTCGAGCGTCTTCGTAGTTTCGCGAAATTGAGCGCAGGCGAACACGGCCTGGTGAAGCAACAGGACGCAAGATGCCTGCGCATGGCGGTGATGAGTAAGGAGAGTTTCGCTCGCTCTGTCGTGATCGGCTGCGGATGAAGCCTTGCCGATCCGTGGAGGGGAGAGATGGTCTCGGCCATCTCTCCCCCGCGACTACCGCCTGTGCGATGGCAGGGCCGCGCACGCGCAAGGCGGCGCATCGTTTTCACGCGCCCAATCCGTCCAATCCACCTCGCTTGTCGCGCAGCCCGGCCATGCTCGCCGATAGCCGCCCCCCTCTCTGCCGAGCGCTCACGCGCCCCCGGGAGGCATGGCGGGGGCCATGCCTCCGGCCTGCACAGAAAAAGGATTGGAACAATGGCAAGGACATCGAAGATGGCGAGGGCCGGCACGGTTGCGATGGTGGCGGAAGCAGCGGCAGACGCGGACGTTCGCAGCGTCGGAGAAACGGAAGCGGTTGCGGCGGTTGAGACCGGCGCGGAAACCGTGTCAGTCGCGGCAAACGGCGAGACGGTTCTCATCCCGCTCAACAAGCTGAAGAAGTCACCCCGCAATGCGCGCAAGACCCCGCACAGCGAGGCGGAGATCGAAGCCTATGCGGCCAGCATCGCCGCCAAGGGCATCCTGCAAAACCTCGTGGTGGAGCCTGAGCTTGACGCGGAGAAAAAGCCGACCGGCTTCTATCTCGTCACCATCGGGGAAGGCCGCAGGCTGGCGCAGTTGCTGCGCGTGAAGCGCAAGCAGATCAAGAAAACGGAGGGTATCCGCTGCGTCATCGACACGGCGAACGATCCGTTCGAAATCAGCCTTGACGAGAATGTCACGCGCACCGCCATGCACCCCGCCGACCAGTTCGAGGCCTTCCGCGAGCTTGCGGAACATCGCGGATGGGGCGCGGAGGAAATCGCGGCCCGCTTCGGCGTCACCGCGCATGTGGTGAAGCAGCGGCTTCGGCTCGGCGCGGTCAGCCCGAGGCTGATGCAAGTCTATCGTGACGGCGGCTTGACGCTCGACCAGTTGAGGGCCTTCGCCATCACCGAGGATCACGCCCGGCAGGAGCAGGTTTACGAGAACCTGTCCTATAACCGCGATCCGTCCTTCATCCGCCGCGACATCATGAAGACCCACATTCCGGCAACGGATCGGCGCGCGATCTTCATCGGTGCGGAAGTCTACACGGAAGCAGGCGGCAACATTGTCCGCGATCTGTTCACGGAGGATCGTGGCGGCTTCTATGAAGACGCCGCGCTATTGGAGCGGCTTGTCATCGAGAAACTGGAAGGCATCGCCGCGCAGGTTCAGGAGGCGGAAGGCTGGAAGTGGGTTTCGGTTCATATCGATTATCCCCACGCCCACGGCCTGCCGCGCACCTATCCGCATCCGGTGAAGCTTTCCGAGGAAGACGAAGCCGCCTGCGCTGTCGCACAGGAGGAATATGACCGCCTGTCGTCGGAGTATGAAGGCGCGGAGGAGCTTCCCGACGACGTGGACCAACGGTTCGGGGAGCTTGAAGCCGAGATCGAGCGCATCGACGCCAAGCGTCATGCTTACGATCCTGACGAGATCGCGCGCGGTGGCGTCTTTGTCGTGCTGTCGCCGGACGGAGAAGCCCGCATCGAGCGCGGTTTCATCCGTCCAGAGGACGAGAAGCCCGAAGCGGAGGAAGCCAGCGATGGCGAAACCGTCATCGATGGCGTGCGCGTCAACGGTGATGGCGAGATCATCGAGGACGGCGACGATGCAGCCGCACATAACGCCGACGACGAGGACGCAGGGGATGACGGCACGCCGCTGTCCGACCTTCTCGTCCGCGAGCTGACCACGCATCGCACCCTTGGCCTGCGGGTCGCCCTTGGCGAGCAGCCGGACATGGCCTTAATCGCCGTCACCCATGCGCTCGCCGCGCAGAGCTTCTATCGCGGCGGTGACGCCCATTGCCTCGACATCCGCACCGTCAGTCCACCCCTTGGCGGACACGCGGACGGCATCGAGGATACGGCGGCGGCAAAGGCGCTCGCGGATCGTCACGCCGGATGGGCGGCGGACATGCCGCGCGACGTGGCGGACCTGTGGGGCTTCATCACCGGGCTGGACCATGCAAGCGTCATGGCGCTGTTCGCGCATTGCGCCTCGCAGACCGTTAACGCGGTGAAAGTGCCTTGGGAGCGCAAGCCGCGCGCGCTTGAGACGGCTGACAAGCTGGCAAGCGCACTTGCGCTCGACATGACCGCGCACTGGACGCCGACGGTGCGAACCTATCTCGGCCGCGTGACGAAGGCGCTCATCCTCGATGCTGTACGAGAGGCCGTCAGCGGTGAGGCGGCGGATCGCATCGCCAGCATGAAGAAGCAGCCGATGGCAGAAGCCGCCGAGCAGCTTCTTGCCGGGACGGGATGGCTGCCGCCGCTGATGCGCACCGCGCCGGTTGCGGAAGCGTCGGGTGGGTCTGTCGAGGACATCGGCGCGACCGAGGCAAGCGAAGGCTTCCCCGAAGCCGCCGAGTGAGCCGCCGCGGCCGGGGTCGCATCGCGCGGCCCCGGCCAGCTTTCTGACATCGCTCGAGAATGTTCCGGCCGCGCCTGACCGGCGCGGCCGGAGACCTCGACCGCACGACAGCAGGACACGAGACCATGAAGACCGATGCAAAACAGCGGGCGACACTGACCCGCATGGAGACGGCGCACGCCGAGACCGCGCGCCACCTTGCCGTCATCGAGCGGCAGGTTGAAGCGCGCGCCGAACGCATGACGACGAGCAGCCGCGTCAAGGCTCGCCAGTTTGGCCGTGCCTCCGCCACCTGGAGCCGCGCCGACGAGCGCGACGTTCAGGCTAACGTCGCGGCGCTGCGCTTTGCGCGGCGCGGCGAGATCGATGCGCTGTCCCAAAAGCTGGCGCGGCAGGCCGGAGCCATCGCGGCACACTGCGTTCGCTGCCGGATCAACGAACCGGCAGGGGAGGGCGTGTCATGATGCCGCGCTTTCCCCGCACCGAAGCCCTGATCCCCGACGAACTGCTGGCCAAGCTGATCGAGAACGGCCGCACCAGCGAGGAGCGTGACGGCTTCGATCCGTTCCCGGTCGTGAAGCTGTTCACGCCTGATGGTGCCGCGACATGGCTCATCACGGAAGCCTGTCCCGAAGGCGAGGACGTTCGCCTGTTCGGCCTGTGTGACCTTGGCATGGGCAGTCCCGAACTCGGCTACCTGATGCTCAGCGAGATCGAGGACGTGCGCGGCAAGCTCGGCCTGCCGGCCGAGCGCGACCTCTATTTCAAGGCCGAACACCGGCTCAGCACCTACGTCAAGCTCGCGTGCCATGCCGGGATGATTGTCGCTTGAAATCGCGATCCGGCGCGTGGTCGTGACGCGCCGCATCGTCTCCATCATAACGGAGGCACCGACATGATCGCGCTAATCGCCGTCATCGTCATGCTGATCGGCATGATGTGTGTCCTCGCCTACACGCTGGCGATTTACGCGCTGCCCTTTATGCTCGCGCTCGCGGCGATGCGCTTCGCCTACGGCACCGGAGCTGGATGGATCGGCGCCGGTATCGTCGGCATTGTCGCTGGCGTTGCATCCTTCGGCATTCTGACCCTTCTGTTTGCCATGCTGCGCGCCCCGATCCTGCGGGTCGCATTGGCGCTCATATTCGCCACGCCTGCCGCCGTGGCGGGATATGCGCTCGTGCATGGCGTCACCGGCGAGGCCGTTCCACCGCTGGTGTGGCGGCAAATCGTCTGCCTCGCAGGGGGCGCATGTGTCGGCGTGGCCGCCGTGATACGGTTGGCAACATCCGCTAGTCCGCAATCCTGAGCCGGTTCGTTGAACGCGGAAGTTATCGGCGCACAAAATATTCCGTGCCGCCCCTGAGCGTGGGCGTCGCCCTGCGGGCCGGGCTCTATGCGCTGCTGCGGCGGCTTCCGAAGCCCCTTGCGGGTCTTCGCCTTCGGTCACGATCCTTGACGCGAAGAGAGGCGGCGGACATTCGCCGGTCGCCCCCGGCTCGCGTCAGCATCGCGTTTGGCGGTCCTAGCCAGCAGCGGAGCGGCAGACGTTCGTCAGATAGAGTTACACCCTGACCTTCGCGCTGGACCATGGTGTCGATCGAGGCCGGGAGCGAGTCGCAGCGGCTTGTGCTGGGAGGGCGCCATTACCTTTGTTGGCGTTTTCTTGCCGTGCCGAACACGATGGCGATGCGAGTGACGGGCGGATGGCCCGGACCTTTCGATTGTCGTCGATGACGGCGACATTCAGGACATCATCGTCTTGCCGTTGAGGTTCGGGTCCGTTCTTGATGGAGCCGAGATAGCCGTGTGCGGCGCGAAGCGAGAAAGTGTGCCTCCGATCGCCATCGCCAGATCGCGGTTTCCTCTGACTGTCCTTTTCAAGCCGCTCCCACGGGCGTCCTCGATTGGTTTGGTCTGACCGAAGACCGGCGACGAAAGCGTCGCCTCGATCTTGAACCTGCAACGTCCGCCGCCAGCTTTTTTCCGCCGCCTTCGGCTTTGCATCGCGAGCCAAAAAAGCTGTCGCCGGCCGCCCTCCACGTTGTTTCGGCCCCAAGGGTGCAGGCCGATCGTCCCCGGTCCGTCGACCATCATCGAGGTCGCGATGGGCGCGGCCCGACCAGCAGAAGGAAACCACGACATGGCTACGATCGGCACTTTCTCCCGCACCGAGAACGGCTACAGCGGCTCGGTCAAGACACTCACCCTCAACGTCAAGTCGGTGAAGTTCGTCGCCGCCGAAGGCGACAACGAGAAGGGTCCGGACTACCGCGTCATCGCCGCTGGAACGGAGTTCGGGGCGGCGTGGAAGAAGACGTCCGACAAGGGCAACGACTACCTCTCCGTCAAGCTCGACGACCCGTCGTTCCCGGCTCCAATCTATGCGAGCCTGGTGGAGAGCGAAAGCGAGGATCTGGCGCTCATCTGGTCGCGCCGTCGCGCCGCCGACTGAGACCGGCCACCAGCGAGGCCCCGCGCAAGCGGGGCTTCGTCATGCTCATATCCGCCACCGCAAGATAAGGAATACGGCGAGCTGCGCTCGCATTGTTCCGATCGGCTGCGGCTGAAGCCCTTGCCGATCGAGTGGGGAACCAAGGGGTCTTACCCCTTGCTCCCCGCAAATGCCGCCTGTTGCGGAGCAGGGCCGCGGCCTCGCAGAACGGCCGATCACCACGTCGGCATCACATCGTCATCCGCTCCGCTCGCCTCGCAGCCTGGCCCCCGCGCGCCGGCATGTGCCCCCTCCATCCCCGCGCGCTCACGCGCCCCCGGAAGGCATGTCGGGGGACATGCCTTCGGCATTAACGGGAAAGGACAGGACAATGAACTTCATCAGCAGCAGCCAGACCCCGCAGGCAGTGAATAGCGGTTTCCGCGTGGACATCTCGCGCGGGCAGCGGATCGGCCGTGTGTCGTCGGAATGGTTCTCTCGCCCGAACGATCAGCGTTATTTGTCGCTCACAGAGCTTTACGATGCCGTGAAGATGCGCGCGGATCGTGCGAAGACCCGCACCGTCGAAAGCCGCGCCGTTCGCGTTGAGGCGAGCAGGGACAACGCCGAGCGGCTTTCGCTGATCGTCCCCGGACAGGACCAGCCGATTTCCCCGACGCATTGGAGCTTTGGGCAGTTGTGCAGCCTTGTCGGCGCACCCGCAACCTATATGCGCCAGCTTGCCGCGCCGCTCGCAGGCATCAACTTACAGCATGGCTTGCTGTCGCATCGCGCCGAGCTTGTGAAGACGCTGGAAGCGGAAGACGGACGCATTGAACTGCGCGCCGTGACCGGACCGGACTACGGCCGCATCTGGGACCATGAGCTTGTCGCCGCCGTGATGAAGATCGCGGGCAACGGCACGGGCGATACCATGTGGAAAGTGCCGGGCGTTTTGGATTGGGCGACCATGACGCACAATCCGTTCGTGGATATCACCAAGGACACCACCACGCTTTACGCCAGCGACCGCGATGTTTTCCTTTTCCTTGTGGACGACACGCACCCCATCGAGGCCGGACGCCTGCCGAACGGCGAGCCGGATCTGTATTTCCGGGGCTTCTATTGCTGGAATAGCGAAGTCGGCAGCAAGACACTTGGTATTGCGTCTTTCTATCTCCGCGCCGTTTGCATGAACCGCAATTTGTGGGGCGTGGAAGGGTTCGAGGAAATCAGCATCCGGCACAGCAAGTTTGCCGCGCAACGCTTCGCCCAAGAGGCGGCACCGGCATTGACCAGCTTCGCCCATTCCTCGCCCGCGCCATTCGTCGACGGGATCAAGGCGGCGCGCGAACATATTGTTGCCCGCACCGATGAGGACCGCGAAACCTTCCTGCGCAAGCGCGGGTTCAGCAAGGCCGAAACCGGCAGGATCATAGAGACCGTGCTTTCGGAAGAAGGCCGCCCGCCCGAAAGCATCTTTGACTTTGTGCAGGGCATGACGGCGCATGCCCGCACCAAGGCGCATCAGGACACGCGCCTGGAACTGGAGGGGAAGGCAAAGACCCTGCTGGAGAAGGCGATATAATCAGCGAAGGCCGCGCCGGTTGCGCGGCTCTCCGCCTTTCAGGCTTTGCACCTTCGGAAAATTTCGCGCCGATCCAGCGTTGCAGATCGGCGGCGCGGCCGTGCGCAGAACACGGCCGCCGCTCGCCGGACTGCGCCCGGCTCGCGATTCACGCACCGACCGGCTAAGGGACGATGACGGCTCGTCGAATACCTAGTATATTGGGTGGAAGTATATTAGGTAGCCGGTGACTCCTCCCGCATGAACTTACGGGAGAGAGTCGCAAGGAACCTGCGTCGGCTGAGACAGGAGAAATCTGTCTCGCAGGAGGAGCTTGCCCATCTTGCCCAGGTCAACCGCAATTACGTCGGCATGTTGGAACGCGAAGAATATGCCGCCTCCATCGATATGCTGGAGAAACTCGCCCTCGCGCTCGACATCGACCCGATCGAGTTTCTGCGCGCCGATACCTGATAACGCGCAGACATCACCGCCCGCCTGCAAAAAAAGAAGATCGTCCTGGATACGGCAATGCCCGCCGCTGGCACGAAAGCGTCAAGTTGTCAGACTATTTATCGCATCTGCGGCATAACATTATTCCGCGTCTGGAGAAGGAATGTCGCCGAAAGTTCGATTGCGGGGGTAACCGGATAATCCAGTTTGAATCTAAAGCGCATAAGTCAGAGGCACGTCGATGACAAAGCCTAACTTCAAGGACAGTCCGCCGCTGACCGATCGGGTGAACGCATATGATGAGGCGCACCTTGCTACCTATCTGCGTCTGTTGGACGCCGCCGAGGAAGGTGCCGATTGGCGCGAGGTTGTCAAAATCGTATTCGGCTTTGACGTGACATCCGATCCCGAACGCGCCAAGCGGATTCATGACAGCCATTTGGCTCGAGCGCGCTGGATGACCGAGAACGGCTACCGTCACCTGCTTGAACCCCGCATGCAGTAAGTTCCGCGACGTCTCTCATCACGACAGCCAAAGTGAATTTGTTGTCCGGTCGAAGAACCCTCTGCATTCCGATTATCTGTCTTGCCGTTTTCCCGGTCTTCGCCATAGACGGAATCATCCCGAAGCCAACGACTGAGGGGGAGGTCGCGTCATGGAGCCGCTGCAAGACTGGCGCTCACCGCAATTCGAGGAACAGTTGAGCCGGCTCGACCGTGGCGGCATCACGTTCGAGTTCCTGCGCCGCAACAAGCAATATCGCAAAGACTATCATGCCGTGGCGGAAGCCGTCGTCTCGGGAAGGCTTGAGAAGCGTGAGGCGATAGCGCGCCTTTCACGCCGCTGGGGGCTGGCCTTTCGCGGCGGACCCCGCTGCATCGGCTTTGGTCGTGCAGCCGATATGGCTGCCGCAGCTCAACCCTGCCACGCTCATTGTCACGGCCGCGCCGGAAGGCTTTGCCGCGCGTTCCTTACCTGACCCCGCAACGCTATCCATTCGCGGAGAACCGAGCAGCGACGGATTGCATGGTGTCGTCGAAGACGTACAAGGCGATCTCGGCGTCTGGCTTCCGAGCGGTGATACGGTCGTACAGGCAGGCGTTTTTCTGCCGTTCGACGAGCATTTCCATTGGCGCAGGAAAAATGCGCTTCGACTCTACCGGCACATCAGTGGCGAGCGATCCGGACCTCCGCCGCGCGAGGAACGCCTGACCCGTTTCCAGCTTCACCGGGCCGCGCTGATGCTGCGCGTATGGGACGGCGTGGAATCCGGCGAGCCGCGTCGTTTGATTGCGAGTATCCTGATCAACGAGAAGGTCAGGACGTTGCGCGCGCTCGACTGGAAGAACGCGCCGGAGCGACGGCGGCTGGCCCGCATTCTTGCCGCCGCCCGTGAACGCATCGAAGGCGGATATCTGCGCTGGCTCGCTCCCCGGGCGAGACACCAGCGGCACAATGTTGATCGCAAGACCTGACACGTCATCCCGATCCTGATGCGCAGCGGCCCGGCCATCGGCACCCACGCATGTCGCGCCAGGCGGGAAGGGGGGACACTTCTGTTAACGGCTACGAATTTCGTCACTCCTCCGAGCCGCGAATTTTTCGCCATCGTCGCACCCGACTCGCCGCCGTGATGGCGGCTGCGACGGAGGTCCGCAATGCTGGAGAAGACCGATAAGAATTGGCCGCGTTTCGTGCGAACGCCCGAGGCTGCGCGCTTGCTCGATCTGTCTCCTCGCACGTTGGAGAAACACCGCTGCGACGGCACCGGGCCGGTCTATCACAAGCTCGGCGGCCGCGTGGTCTACGCCGTCGCCGATCTTGAGGCATGGGTTGACGGTTGCGCGCGGCAGTCTACTTCGGAATCCGCGGCTGGTCATGCGGCCGGCACTGCGCGCTGAGCATCGCTATGTCGGCGAGCCGCTCATACGACAGTCAGCAACTCGAACTCTTCCGGGCGCGCGCCGGTGACATCGCTGCCCGCGACGCGCAGGACTTGATGTCCTGGCCGTTCTTTTCCCTCGCCAAAGTGCGTCGTGTGACGCCGATCGACTTCCGCATGGGCGAGGTATCGATCCGCGTCGAAGCGACCGCGGAGCACGGCATGGCCACGATCTGGGACGCCGACGTGCTGATCTGGGCCGCCAGCCAGATCGTCGACGCGCGCGACCGCGGGCTGCGCACGTCGCGCCTGATGGCCGCCACACCGTATGAGATCCTCACCTTCGTCGGCCGCAGCGATTCCGGCCTGAGCTACGACCGCCTGAAGGCGGCGCTCGACCGGCTGCAATCCACCACCGTCGTCACCTCGATCCGCCAGCCGTCCGAGCGGCGGCGGCACCGCTTCTCGTGGATCAACGAATGGAAAGAACGTCTCGACGCGACCGGCCGACCGCTCGGGATCGAATTGATCCTGCCGGACTGGTTCTATGCCGGCGTTCTCGACGACGCGCTGATCCTCACCATTGACCGTGCCTATTTCCACCTGACCGGCGGGCTCGAGCGCTGGCTGTATCGCCTCGTGCGCAAGCATGGCGGCCGGCAGACGCACGGCTGGAGCTTCGATCTCCCGCACCTGCATCTGAAGTCCGGCAGCCTGTCGCCGCTGCGCCGTTTCCGGTTCGAGCTGCGCGCCATCGTCCAGCGCCAGCCGTTGCCCGGCTACCACCTGACACTGATCGACGATCCCGACGGCCGGCAGCGCCTGATCTTCCGGCCCGCGGGTTCCGACTGCACCGTTGCGCCGCTCCAGCGGCAGGGAGGCGTGCGATGAACATGGCACGCGCCGGTGCAAAAGGTGTGGATGGACCCGTACTATTGGGAACGCCGACACCCGTACTATCAGGAACGCGAGTCCCGTACTATTGGGAACGCGCGCGCCTCTTAACTGTCTGGCGCGACAAGGCGGATTTGTCCCCCTCTAACTTTCCTAACTCAAAGTCCTTCGGACTTTTGCTAACGCGGCACGCCACCTCGCGGAATTGTGGACGCGGGACTATCGCACGTCCGATCGGTTGCGACTGCCTTAACATCATCGTGTCGCGCTTCGTCCGAGGGTTGCGGCCATGACGGCAGACCTGCGCGCGAGCGGACCAACCGACCACACGCTGGTCGAACTGACGTGGCGCGAAAAGCGCATCGAGCACCGTATCCGCTTCGGGCACATCGTCGACGAACAGCGTCTCGACCGCCATCGACGCATCGTCAGTTTCGTGCCCGGAAGTATCTTCGCCTTCGTCCGTTGGGCGGCCAATGAATACGGCACGATCATCTCGCGGATCGACATCCTGCGCACCGTGACGACCGGCGAGCCGTATCAGACGCTGCCGTTCGTGCGCCCCGGCGGCGACATCCTGTTGCGGATCAGCGGATGGCCGAAGGTGCAGCGCGTGCTGGCCGCGATCGACGCGATCGAAGCGCTCGATATCGATCCCGCTGACGTTGCGCCAGAACACTGGCGGCATCTCAACCATCGCATCAGCGTCAACGAACCGTTCCGCATCTACAGCCCCGAGCAGCACCGCGCCTGGCTGTTGCGGCGCGAGGTTTCGCCATGATCTGGCGCCACATGACGTTGCTGTCGATGCTTGCTGGCGCAGCTTTGATCGTCGTGCCGGCCTGGAGCCGGCCGGACATCCGGTTCATCTGGAACGCATCCACGAGCGTGCCGATCGGGCTCTACCGCATCGTTCCCGGCGACCAGGTCGACGTCACCGATCTCGCCGTCGTCATGCCGCCCGCGGAGCTGGCGGCATTTCTCGACGAACGTCGCTATCTGCCGCGCGGCCTGCCTCTCATCAAGCGGGTCCTGGCGCTCGGCGGCACGACGATCTGCCGGCGCGGCAGCGCCATCATCGCCTATGACGGAATCTACGGACAGGCGCTCGCGCGCGACACGCGCGGCCGACCGCTGCCCGACTGGCAAGGCTGCCGCACGCTTCATGACGGCGAAGCCTTTTTCATGAATTGGGACAGCTCCGACAGCTTCGACAGCCGCTACTTCGGGCCGCTTCCCATCACCACCATCATCGGTCGCGCCATTCCCGTCTGGACCACCGGTGCCGCCGATCCGGCCGCGGAATTCCTCCGTGCGCCGGTCTCCGACGAGCCGTAATGGCTCGCTTCTCCAACCAGATGAGGATCATTGCAATGACTCAGATTGGAGCGTTCACCCGCAAGGAAGATGGCTTCTTCGGCCGCGTACGCACACTCGTTTTCGACGCCGAGGTGTCCATTCTTCCGATCGATGAATCCGACACCGAGAATGCGCCAAACCATCGCGTCTTCTGTAACGGCATGGAAGTTGGCGCGGCCTGGGATCGCACCGGCGACCGTGCCGGTGCGTACCTCTCCGTAACCATCGACGATCCGATCTTGAACCAACCCATCCGCGCTCGCCTGTTCGAGTCCGACACCAAGAAAGATGTGTGGAACCTGCTCTGGACGCGGCGGAAGAAACAGGAAGGCGAGGGGTGACGGCTATGCGGTGCCGGCGCTCGCGCGACCGTTCTCCTGCAATCCCCTTGATCGATCGAGCGCCCATCAATCCCCTCGACCCGATCGCTCACAGCGCGGCCGTCGCGCGCAGCGCAGGTCAGGGGCGTCGGTCAGTTTTCCGGGTGCGCGGCATGTCGTCGGACGATGCCCGTCCGGAAAACGCCAGCCGGCGGCGCAGCCTTGCCCTTGAGCGAAGCGAGCACGATGGCAAGCTGATGGCGGTTCGGGACGGCGGCTTTCGCGCCACGCTGTCGTCGATCATCGTCATGCTGTCCGCATGTTCCGTGATCGCGTGCTCGACAGCGGACGCGACTGCGGAGCCGCCGTTTGCGTCTCCTGCGACGCGCGTAAAGTCCGCTGCTCCATCGCGCGATCCGTGGGCCGCGCACATCGCCGAGGCGGCCAAACGCTTCGCCATTCCCGAGCGCTGGATACGCGCGGTCATGGCCGTCGAAAGCACGGGGAATAGGACCGCACGATCGCCCAAGGGCGCGATGGGCCTGATGCAGATCATGCCGAAGACATGGAACGAGCTGCGCAGGCGTTACGGTCTCGGCCACGACCCTTGGCAGCCGCGCGCCAACATTCTGGCCGGCGCGGCCTATCTCCGCGAAATGCACGATCGCTATGGCTCGATGGCCGCGATGCTCGCCGCTTATAACGCAGGTCCGAGGCGCTATGATGCGCACCTTGCGAGCGGCCGCGCACTGCCGGCCGAGACTGTCGCTTACGTCGCGAAGATCGCGGCGATGATCGACGGCAAGGTCCCTGTGATGCGCTTGGCCGGCGCCGCCTCGCGCAAATCCTGGTCGCTTGGGCCGATCTTCGTCGTGCGATCTAGTGTCCACCATGATGGCGAGTTCGGGGCGGTCGATCGTCCTTCCGGTCGACCATCGAGCGCGCCTTCGATCGTCGATCTGTCGGCGCTCATGCCACCGTCCGATGGCCTCTTCGTGCGAAGACTGCGCGCAGATGGAGAACAGCGATGAGCATCGAGTTTCCACGCTTCACGGCGTGCGCAATCGTAGAGATGGCGGAGGGCAGCGGGTCAGGCCAGGCAACAACTGTGGGAAGGCAAGATAAAAAGCCGCACATCGCGGCTTGGACGGTCGGTTGTTTTGCTTCTGCTTTTTCCGATTTTTTGCACATCGTGGATCGTCGTCACGATGTGCGCGTCTTTATTTTCGCGAATGATTTCAGTGAATATCGCACATCGCGAGTTCAGCTATGACACGCGATGACGATTTCCATGTTCGCCCAGGGCGCATCCGCTCATCGCGAGCGCAGCGCGCCTTGCCTTTTGTCGCTCAGGCGCTCGCCGCCGCGCAGAGGGCCGGCGGCCGCATCTCGCGCTCCGGCAAGATCACCGCGGGCCGCGGCCCGCATTTCGCGCGCGGCCGCGTCGCAAGCATCCGCGCCAATCGCTTCATCACCAGCCGCACGCGATTCTGCACCGTCAAGGCGCTCGTGGTCCGCAACAAGAGTCCGCGCGGTCCGCTCGCCCGTCATCTCAACTATCTCCGCCGTGATGGCGTCACCCGTGACGGCGAGCGCGCGAAGATGTTCGGCCCGGAGACCGACGACGCCAACGTCAAGGAGTTCACCGAGCGCTGCAAGGACGACCGGCACCACTTCCGCTTCATCGTCTCGCCCGAAGACGCGAGCGATATGGAGGATCTGAAGCGGTTCACCCGCGAACTGATGGCGCAGGCCGAAAAGGATCTCGGCACGAAACTCGAATGGGTTGCGGTCGATCACTGGAACACCGACAACCCCCACGTCCATGTCATCGTGCGCGGCCGCGCCGATGATGGTCGCGACCTCGTGATCGACCGCGACTACATCAAGAGCGGGATGCGCGATCGTGCGCAGGATCTCATCACCCAGGAACTTGGACCGCGCACCGATCTCGACATCAGCCGCGCGCTGAGCCGTCAGGTCGAGGCCGAGCGCTGGACCCAGCTTGACCGCCAGCTTGTCCGCGACGCCAACGAGCAGGGCGTCATCGACGTGGCGCCGTCACCGGACCGGCAGCCCGACGCATACCTGACGCAAAAGGTCGGACGCCTGCGCCACCTCGAACACCTCGGCCTTGCCGAGACCATCGGCTCCGGTCAGTGGATCATCGCCAAGGAGGCGGAATCGACGTTGCGCGACCTCGGCCAGCGCAACGACATCATCAAGCGGATGCACCGCGCCCTCGACGAGCAGGGCATCGCACGTGGCGCGGCCGACTATGTCCTGGCCGGCGAGGCGCATGGCGCCCCGATCATCGGCCGGCTGGTCGAACGCGGCCTCGACAACGAATTGGTTGGGACGGCCTATGCCGTGGTGGACGGCGTCGACGGCCGCACCCACCACATCAAGCTCCAGGACATCGAGTCGGCCGGCGACAGCGCGCCGGGCTCGATCGTGGAATTGCGATCCTTCGAGGACGCGAAAGGCGAGCGCCGTGTCGCACTGGCGGTCCGATCCGACCTCTCCATCGAGGCGCAGGCGACGGCGAACGGCGCGACCTGGCTCGACCGCCAGCTAGTCGCTCGCGACCCCGTTGATCTTGGCGGCGGCTTCGGTCTGGAGGTGAAGCAGACGATGGAGGCCCGCGCCGCACATCTGATTCAGGATGGCATGGCGCGGCGCGATGGCGAGCGCATCCTATTCAACCGGAACCTGATCGGTACGCTCCGGCAACGCGAGCTGGACGCGCTCGGCGACACGCTCGCGGCCGAGACCGGTATGCCATTCCAGAAATCTGCTGAAGGTGAATTTGTCGCCGGCACGTACAGCCGGCGCTTTGCACTCGCGTCTGGCCGCTTCGCCATGATCGACGACGGCCTCGGCTTCAAGCTGGTGCCATGGACCCCGTCGATCGAGAAACATATCGGGCGGCATATTTCCGGGGTGGCCCGCGCCGATGGCGGCGTCGATTGGTCGTTTGGTCGCAAACGGGGGCTCGGGCTGTGAAGGCTAGGGTGCGCGGACCCGTGGCGGATGGGCATGGTCGCTGCCCAGCGGTTTGATCTTGAAATCCAGACTGGCCTGGCCTATGTAGGTACTTGCCTACATGGAGGTGCGTCGTGACCATCACCACTCTTTCCAGCCGCGAGCTGAATCATGACGTCAGCAGCGCCAAGAAGGCCGCACAAGACGGCCCGGTCGTCATCACCGACCGGGGCAAGCCCTCCCATGTGCTGATGACTTATGACGAGTTCTGCCGCCTCAGCGGCAAGCGCTGCCGTTTGACCCAAGCCCTCGCCATGCCGGGCCTGTCGGACATCGACTTTGATCCGCCGCGTGTCGAGATCGCGCCGCGCGGGGTCGATCTGTCTTGAATTATCTGCTCGACACCAACGTGGTTTCTGAACTGCGCAAGATCGGCGACGGAAAGGCCGATGCCAGGGTCGCAGCATGGGTCGATACCGAGGACGCCGAGAGCTTCTTCATCTCGGCAATCACCATCCTTGAGTTGGAACGCGGCGTGCTCGGCATCCAGCGTCGCGACGCCGCGCAGGGCGCGCGCCTGCGCGCCTGGCTGGACAATCATGTCCGGCCGGAGTTCGCCGGACGCATCCTGCCCATTGATGACCAGATTGCGATGCGCTGCGCGCATCTGCATATTCCCGACCGGCGCAACGAGGTCGACGCGCTGATCGCCGCGACGGCGCTTGTCCACGGCTTGACCGTGGCGACGCGCAACGTCCGGGATTTCGAGGGCACGGGCGTTGTCGTAGTCAACCCTTGGCAGGATTGATCCGGTCTCACATGTCGATGATCCGGCCGGCATGTTAGCGGCCGCTGCTCAAGGGCTTCCTGCGAAAGTGAGAGTTGAGCGATGGACGTCTTCGACCGGCTGAAAGCAGCCACAGCAGACGACTGGCAGAGCTACGTCGACCACGACTTCGTCCGCCAGATGGGCGCTGGCACGCTGCCGCAGGCGGCGTTCCGAACCTATCTCGTGCAGGACTATCTGTTCCTGATCCAGTTCGCCCGCGCTTATGCGCTCGCGACCTACAAGAGCCGCACGCTGGCGGACATGAAAGCGGCGCAGGCGGGGGTGGCGGCCATCCTCGACGAAATGGATCTTCATGTACGGCTGTGCGGCCGCTGGGGGCTGTCACCGCAGGACATCGAAGCCGCGCCCGAGCATCAGGCGACGATCGCCTATACCCGTTTCGTGCTGGATTGCGGCGCGGCCGGCGACCTGCTCGACTTGCATGTCGCGCTCGCCCCGTGCGTCATTGGTTATGCGGAGATCGGCCGCCACCTGGTGCCAGAGGGAGTCGACGCGCTCGGCGACCATCCCTATCGCGAATGGATCGCCGAATATGCAGGCGATGCCTATCAGGCTGTTGCGGCCAAGGCGCGACGCCATCTCGATGACCTGGCCGCGCGGGCGATGACCGAACGGCGCTTCAATGAACTCGCAGCGCTGTTCGGCAAGGCGTCGCGACTCGAAGCCGACTTCTGGCAGATGGGATTTGATGGGGGTCGCTGATCGCTATGTCCAATGTTGACGATTTTCCGCACGCCGCAAGTCTTTTTTCGATCACCTACGCTGTTCTACGATAACTGACACAGGCGCAGTTGAAATCTCCGCACTCCTTGCTCTTCTACGGAATATTGCAACGTGCAGGGAGATTTGCTCGCTGTGTCAGCCAGTCGAGTCGTGTGGGGCCAGATCTGCGTCGTGTTCGCGATCGTGCTGCTCGCGGTCTGGGCCGCGACGCAGTGGGTTGCGTGGCGGCTCGGCTTTCAGCCACAGCTCGGCTCACCCTGGTTCGCGCTGGTCGGCTTGCCGATCTATCCGGCGCCGGCTTTCTTCTGGTGGTGGTTCTTTTTCGATGCTTACGCGCCACACGTCTTTCTGGAGGGCGCCGGTATTGCGGCTTCGGGTGGACTCGTCGCGATCGCTGTCGCCATCCTCATGTCGATTTACCGGGCGCGCGAAGCCAAGGACGTGCGTACCTTCGGCTCGGCTCGCTGGGCCGAGCCGGATGAGGTCCAGTCCGCGGGTCTTCTCGGCGACGATGGTGTCGTTCTCGGCCGGCTTGACCGAGCCTATCTGCGACACGACGGCGCCGAGCATGTCCTGTGCTTTGCGCCGACACGATCCGGCAAAGGCGTCGGTCTTGTCGTGCCGACGTTGCTGACCTGGCCGGGCTCGTCGATCGTGCATGACATCAAGGGAGAGAACTGGGAATTGACGGCGGGCCTGCGCGCCCGCTTCGGTCGTGTGTTGTTGTTCGATCCCACCAACGCCGACTCGGCCGCCTACAATCCGCTGCTCGAGGTGCGGAAAGGCGAGTGGGAGGTGCGGGACGTTCAGAACGTCGCCGATGTACTGGTCGATCCGGAAGGTTCGTTGGAGAAGCGCAATCATTGGGAGAAGACATCCCATTCGCTCCTGGTCGGCGCGATCCTCCATGTGCTCTACGCCGAGAATGACAAGACACTCGCCGGTGTCGCGGCCTTCCTGTCCGATCCGCGCCGGCCGATCGAGGCGACATTGTCCGCCATGATGACGACGCCGCATCTCGGCGAGAAGGGGCCGCATCCCGTCATCGCCAGCGCGGCGCGCGAGTTGCTCAACAAGTCCGATAACGAAAGGTCGGGCGTGCTCTCAACTGCCATGTCATTCCTCGGCCTGTATCGCGATCCCGTCGTCGCGGCCGTCACTGCCCGCTGCGATTGGCGGATCGCGGATCTCGTGTCTGGTGAGAAACCCACGACGCTCTATCTCGTGGTGCCACCTTCCGACATCAGCAGGACGAAGCCGCTTGTGCGTCTCGTGCTCAATCAGATCGGTCGCCGGCTGACCGAGGACTTGCACGCGAAGGGCCGGAGACATCGGCTGTTGCTGATGCTCGACGAGTTTCCGGCGCTCGGCCGACTCGACTTCTTCGAGAGCGCGCTTGCTTTCATGGCCGGCTATCAGATCAAGGCATTTCTCATTGCTCAGTCCTTGAACCAGATCGAGAAAGCCTACGGCCAGAACAATTCCATCCTGGACAATTGCCACGTCAGGGTCAGCTTTGCGACCAATGACGAGAGGACGGCGAAAAGAGTCAGCGATGCGCTCGGCACCGCGACCGAGATGCGCGCCATGCAGAACTATGCCGGCCACCGTCTCGCGCCCTGGCTTGGCCATCTGATGATCTCCCGCTCCGAGACGGCGCGGCCGCTGCTCACGGCCGGGGAAGTGATGCAACTTCCGCCCGACGACGAGATCGTCATGGTCGCGGGCGTTCCGCCGGTCCGCGCCAAGAAGGCACGGTATTATGATGATCGGAGGTTCAAGGATCGGCTGCTGCCTGTTCCAAAAGACCCAAAAGCGGGCTTCGCCCCGAAACGCAACGACTGGTCTGCGTTGAAGCCCGTCGCCGTGCCAACGAGCAAGAGCATCGTCACACCGGAAGCTGCGACCGTACCAAATGGCGCGGCCAAGCCGGACGACGATCCTGCAAATGCCGGTCTCCGCCGCGAACCTGGGCTCGAGCGGCATAAGGATATCGCACCGGAACCGATGGCGACCGCCACCAACGAGTTCGATCCCGATGCCGACGAGTCGGAGCGCGAGGTTGTCGCCAATCGTGCGCTGGCACGCGACATGCGGTTGATAGCGCGGCGGATTGCTCTGGACCCCGGCGACGGCATGGAGTTGTAAGTCATGACGCAGCAGTCCGACATCGCGCCACCGTCCGGGAGGAAGAAGCGGCTATCGATCTATCTCGATCCGAACCTCTCGCATCGCTTGGCCGACCACGCGGGTCGCCGCGAGCAGTCGCGCTCGATGATCGCCGAAGCTGCCATCGCCTCATTCCTGTCACCCGACGCTGATGAGCGCCGGGAGGCCGCCTTGGCCAAGCGTCTCGATCGGATTGATCGCAACATTCAGCGTCTGGAGCGCGACATTGGCATCGCCAACGAAGCCTTCGCCATTTTCATTCGCGCCTGGCTGACATCGACCGCGTCTTTGCCGGAAGTCGCGCAGGCGTCGGCGCGTGCCAAGGGCGGCGAGCGTTATGATAGATTCCTAGAGGCACTCGGCCGGCGGCTCGCAAACGGGCCACGGCTCAGGCAAGAAGTGCCAGAAGACTGCCGGTGAGTAACTTGTTTCTATGCCAACTGCGTAGGTTAGCCAGCGCATATGCGGTTAATGTGAGCTTCCTTCCTAACGCCGTGCTTTTCGAACGTGCGGTAGAAACTCGTCTGAACTAAGGGACGTGCTCCCCTGTGCGCCAGGAATGCAGTAAAGCATCTATGGCATGTTCCGCTATGACGAGCGTATCAATCCAATCCATCGTGCGCGTATGCTTTGGAAAGGTGACGATGCCGTGAATTGCAGCAATGATAGTGCCGACCGCTTGTTTCGCAGATACGCGCGGGTTATCGCGGGTCTCAAGCAGTTCGCGGACAATTCTGTTGTAAAGCGAATAAGAACGATAGGCGAGCGGCCGAAAGGCACGCCGTCGTCGCCTTGGGCGTCAACTCTGACAGCTTTCGTGGATCGCCTGAGCATCACGAGAACTTCGCGCTTGCAGCCATCGATCCAGGAGTTATAGCACTTTAGCTTTTCAATGAAGAGAGACGCTTATCGAGGAAGGCATCAATGCCTTCCCCTGCATCTTCCTCCATCATGTTCTGCGCCATGACCTCGCTCGCCAACGCATAGGCTGCGGCGCGAGTGCGCTCGTGCTGAGCATAGAACATCGCTTTTCCGTGACGAATCGCAGCGGGGCTTTTGGCGATGATCACCTTCGCCAGATCCTCTATCGCGGTGTCAAGTTCGGCAGCGGGAACCGCGCGATTGATCAAGCCCCATTCCTCGGCGGTCGCCGGATCAATGAATCGTGCAGTCACAAGCATCTCGAATGCCCGCTTGGTTGGCACGTTGCGCGAAAGGGCTACCGCCGGTGTGGAACAGAACAACCCGACATTGATTCCAGAGACAGCGAAGCGCGCCTCATCCGAGCTACGGCCAAATCGCAACTAGCTACAAGTTGGCAGCCGGCAGCGGTGGCTAAGCCATGGACACGGGCAATGACCGGAATTGGCAGTGCGATAATCGTCTGCATTGCGTCGGTGCAGCGCGCAAAAAGCTGCCTGTAGTAATCAAGACGCGGGTTGGCTCGCATTTGTCGCAGATCGTGCCCGGCGCAGAACGCCTTGCCGGCGGCTGACAGAACCACGCAGCGGACCGACGGATCGGCTGCGATCAGCGCAAGCTCCTCCTTCAGAGTAGCCAGCAATTCCTCCGATAAACCGTTGAACTGAGCGGGACGATTGAGGCAGAGATTTACTAGGCTTAGGTGGCGTCCGCACCTGATCTCCGGCACGGCTGTCCCAGTTAGACCTTCCTTATCAAACAATCAGAGCAGCACGGACGTCGTTGACAATTGCGGCTGACGTCCAAAAGGGTAATCAAATCCATAAAAGGAGCCCGGGACCCGTCATCGGACCTCGGGCAGTCTAGGGAGGGCGCACTTCGGCGCTTGCTGCCATTTACTGACGCCTTCGCGTCAGACCGCCGACGACGAGCGGGATCACGGGAAATCAAGTGATAGCCTGTGTGATGAAAGGCAAGGTTTCAGACTGTTCCTGCCATTGAGGAGAGAACATTGGGTCACTTCCCCGCAATCAACTCTGCAGCTTTCTCCGCCATAGCCATAATCGGCAGATTGGTGTTTCCGCTAATCACGGTCGGCATAAGTGAGCCATCGATAACGCGTAGATTGTCGACGCCTCGAACCCGCAGCTTGCCATCGACGACGGCGTCGCGATCTTCGCCCATACGGCAGGTTCCGACGGGGTGGTAGATCGTTTCTGCGCGTGCTCGTATCCACTTCTTGCGCGACTCCGGGCTCTTAAAGGCATCGGGATCGAGCTTCCGCTTAATGAGCTTTTGGAGCGCAGGCTGATCGATAATATCGCACATCTGTCTAACGCCCTCTTGCATGCTGACGAAATCGCTCTCGTCCGACAGAAAGCGTGGATCGATAGCGGGCATGTCCAACGGATTTGCCGAACGCAGTCGCAATGTTCCGCGGCTTTTCGGACGAAGCTGGCAAACGCGAATGCCAAAGCCGTGCGGTACACGCTCGCCCGGCGGCGGATTTCGAAGCGCGACGATGAGATGAGCCTGCCACTCGGGCCACTGCGAATGTTTATCGGGACCCCAGAACGCTCCAGCTTCAACGCCTTGGGAGGTGGCGGGACCCGTGCCGCGGAACATATATCGCGCGCCCGCTAAGCCACCTCGGATTAATCCGAGATACGGAGTCAGTGTGATGGGTTGGGATGCCTCCAGCCGGATTGCGCAATCGAGGTGATCCTGCAAGTTGCTGCCGACGCCTGCGGAATCGATCACGGGCTTGATGCCGAGCGATCGCAGATGTTCGGCGGGTCCAATTCCCGACAGCATCAACAATTGTGGTGAGCAGATCGCGCCGGACGTCAGCAATACCTCGCGCTCCGCGGGGATGATTACCTCACGTCCGCCTTTCTCAATCACGACGCCCCGAACGCGCGTACCCTCCAACGCCAGCCTCCGAACCTGGCAGTTGGCCATGATGGTCAGATTGCTCCGCCCCTTTCCTTGATCGAGAAACTTGAATGCTCCGGAGCGTTTGCCATCCGCGATGGTGAGTTCGTAGAAGCCCGCGCCGATCTGAGATGGGCCATTGAATCCGTTGTTCTCGGGCAGGCCGGCTGACTTGGCGCTTTCAATGAAGGCTTTCGAGATTGGATGTTGCAAGGTGCCGTAAGACAAGCGGATAGGACCAGAATAGCCTCTGTCTTGATTGTGCTGGGACGTAACTCCGCTGGCGTCCTCGATCTTCCTCAAATAGGGGCGAAGGCTTTCGTATCCCCATTCCGGCAGGCCCTGCGCCGCCCACGCATCGTAATCTGCGGGGTTTCCCCGGATCGCTATCATAGAGTTGATGGCAGATGATCCTCCCACAACCTTGCCGCGGGGAATGTAGATTTTGCGGTTATTTAGTCCGGATTGAGGTTCAGTCCAAAACTGCCAGTTGTGTTTTGGACTCGTATAGAGCACGCGAATGCCTGCGGGCATATGAACAAAGATTGAAGAAGCAGGAGATCCAGCCTCAAGCAGCAACACCTTCACGTTGGGATCTTCGCTCAATCGTGCGGCAAGCACGCACCCTGCCGATCCTGCGCCGACGATGACATAATCATATCCCGAGAGCTTCATTTCCATCCCCTATTTTTGTCAAAGCCGGCGAACGGCTTGTTCGTGCAACGACCAAAACCGCCAAGTCCAGATTGCGGTTTGAGACTTGCAAAAGGCACTTCCGAACCCTAGTCTATCCTACCAATCTGGTAGGACCATTTATAGTGACCAGAGATTGGCCGTCAATGGAGAGGTCATCTCATGTTTCCATCCTGGAGAATTGCAATCCTGCTTTTCAGCGCAGGATGCCTCGTTCTGCTGCTAGCTCCCGAATCCGCTGTCCAGCCAGAAAAGGCGAAGGTCCAACGCGCGATATGGGCTCTGGGCCCCTAACCGCGCTCAGGAGGTTCCAATATCGATAATCTGCCGCTCATTTAGATTTTGAATTGCTGCCGAGTCGTACTTCAGTACGGATTTGAGAATGTACGCCGTATCTTCGCCTCGTCGTGGCGGGCTTTTTGCATATTCTATCTTCGTCCCGGAAAACTTGATCGGGTTTGCAACGAGAGGGGCTGTTGTGCCGGCAGAGTGGGGAAGCTTGATCTGCATCTCCCGATGGATCACTTGTGGGTGAGCAAACACCTCATCCAGTCGATTGATAGGCGCACAAGGGACCCCCACGGGCTCCAGAATAGAAATCCAATACTGGGTCGTCTCCCGTACCAGATGGTCATCCAGTAGGGGTATAAGTTGGTCACGATTTTTGAGCCGATCCGTGTTCGTGACGAAGCGACCATCGGTCGCCAATTCTGCCAGACCAGCAGCAGCACAGAATTTCCGGAACTGCTGGTCGTTGCCGACAGCGAGCACGAACGAGCCATCCCTTGTCTTGAAGACTTGATAGGGGACGATATTTGGATGCGCGTTGCCGTATCGCTTGGGAGGCACGCCGGTTGTGAGGAAGTTCAAGTTCTGGTTGGCAAGAACGGCGACCTGGACATCCAGCAGTGCCATGTCGATATGCTGTCCTTCCCCGGTACGCTCGCGATGCAGTAACGCGGAGATGACACCTGTCGCGCTATACATACCTGTGAGAATATCGACGATCGGAACTCCGACCTTCTGAGGGCCTCCGCCGGGTCTGTCGTCACTCTCTCCGGTAATACTCATCAGGCCGCCTATAGCCTGAATAGCCATATCGTATCCTGCTACATCTTTCATCGGGCCGGTCTGGCCGTAGCCGGTGATCGAGCAGTAGATAATGTCAGGCTTCAGTTTTTTGAGTGACTCGTAGTCAAGGCCGTAACGCGCCATATCGCCAACCTTGTAGTTCTCGATCACGAGATCAGCCTGCTGGGCAAGCGCGCGAACAATGGCGCTCCCCTCCTCAGTCGATATATCGACGCATATCGAATGCTTGCCGCGATTAGCACTCAGGAAATACGCGCTTTCGGTCGTGTCGCCTCCACCGTCTTTCCGCAGAAAGGGTGGGCCCCATTGCCGCGTATCGTCGCCCGTTCCTGGACGTTCGATCTTCCAGACCTCAGCTCCGAGGTCGGACAGCAACTGTCCTAGCCAGGGCCCAGCGAGAATTCTTGAAAGATCGAGCACTCGGTAACCCACCAACGGTCCAGCCATCACACTTCCCTGACATTTCCGCGTCGAATAGCCACACGACCCGCGCGGCCCGCGTCAGTGTAAGTGGGCATACCAAAATGGTCAAACCAAATTGGGCGATGAATGATTGAGGTGGTCAGTGCTCTGTCGCGCTGGAGACGCGGCGCTAGGAACGTTGTCTCAATGTGGCGAAGCTTGACATCTCATCATGAGCAACTTACGGTCTTACCAAATTGGTTTATCCAATTAGAAAATGAAACCGGGAAGAACGTGAAGCGGGGTCCTGCCGAATGGCTCGAGTAACTCTCCAGAATGTCGCGAAATCCTTTGGTGGAGATCGAGGGCCGTGGGCGGTCCAGGACTTTTCTCTGGACATCGCCGATGGCGAGTTGGTCGTTTTCGTCGGACCGTCAGGTTGCGGCAAGTCCACGACGCTGCGCATGCTGGCGGGGCTCGATGACGTTACCTCGGGCAAGATTCTGATCGGCGGAAAGGACGTCACCGCGCTTCCACCAAAAGATCGCAACATTGCGATGGTGTTTCAGAACTACGCTCTCTATCCGCAGAAGTCGGTTTTCGAGAACATGGCCTTCGGCCTTCGGGTGCGAGGAACGCCAAAAGAGGAAATCGACCGTCGCGTGTTCGCTGCGGCGTCAAATCTTGGCCTGGAGGCGTTACTTGAACGTAAGCCGCGTCAATTGTCGGGCGGTCAGATGCAGCGCGTTGCGCTTGGCCGCGCGTTGGTTCGAGACCCCGACGTCTTCCTCCTCGATGAACCCCTCTCGAATCTAGACGCGAAACTGCGCGTTAGGACACGCGAAGAGATCGCAACTCTCCATGCTCGATTGCGCGCCACCATGATCTTCGTAACTCACGATCAGGTCGAAGCCATGACGCTGGGCGATCGGATCGTGATCATGCGTGACGGATTTATCCAGCAAGCCGGAAGGCCCCTCGATCTCTATGACCGGCCCGCGAACGCCTTCGTGGCGACCTTTATTGGATCGCCGGAGATGAATTTGATTGATGGTGAATTGGCGCGCGAGGGAGATGTACTCGCAATGCGTTCCGGTAACTTGAACGTTGAGTTGCCTGCCCAGGCATTCTTGGAGACGGAAAAAGATGTCACGCTTGGCATCAGGCCCGAGCACATCGAGCGGGGCGAGACATCCGCGTCAGTTGAAATGGTGGTCGGATTGGTCGAGCAGATTGGCGCGCAGACCTATGTGCTGGGCACGATCCACGGCAACAAGTTCCGTGCGGTTTTTGCGCGCGACGACGCGCTGAAAGCGAACGACCGGATCTCGGTGACTTTTCCTCAACAGACGTTGCACCTCTTCTCGCGCAAGAGCGGCAAAACATTGAAGCAGACGTCGGCAACCACTGAAATCGGCAATGGGAGAGAAATTCATGGACAAGCTCAACTCAAGTGTGTCGGGCTCTAAGGGTAGTGCGAGCGGTATCGACCGACGGCGATTTCTTAAAACGACGGCCGGCGCAGCGGCCGGTATCACCGGGTCGCTTGCAGCCCCCTATGTCAATGCACAATCTGGAGTGACGCTTCGCTTTCTGAACGATGAAACCACCGCTGCAAGCCAGGCCGTATTGCGCAATGCGTGCAAGGAATACGAGAGCAAGTTCGGTGTAAAAGTCATTATCGACTCGTCACCGATCACGGGAATGTACGCAAAGACGATGGCGGCAATCAACGCGGGTGTCCCATATGACCTCTCGACGCAGGGATTCATCGCGGGCATCTTGCAGTACGCGGCCGCCGGTCTCATTGTGCCGTTGACGGATCTCGTCAAAAAATATTCGTGGGGCAAGCAGGCGGCGTGGTCATACAAAGGAGAGAATTGGTTCTATCCCTATGACTACAATCTGGTGACGGTATTTTATCGAAAGGACCTGTATCAGGAGAAGGGCCTGAAAGTTCCCAATACGTGGGCCGAATTCCTGGAGAACTGCCGAGCTCTGACTGTCGAAAAGGATGGCAACATCGAGCGAGGTGGCTGCGTCATTCCGCTGGCGAGCAATAGCTCAACCGACTGGGCGAGTTTCGGTAACCTGTTCGCAGAAGCGCCGAAATTCTATGACGACAAGTGGAACGTGGTTCTCGATGCACCGGAGAATGCGGGGCCGACCGGCCGCTTTCTCGATCTATATGCCGACCTTTACAAGACCATGCCGGCCGGCATGAACACGGTCAGCTATGCCGAGCTGATAAGTCTTTTTGCTACGGGGAAGGTCGCGCATACCGTCTACTCCGGCCGGGTGGTCGAGGCGCTCGAAACTCGCAATCCGGATATCGCGAACAAATATGGCATTTTCGCTTGCCCGGACAGTGCTGGTAAGCAGAAGGCACTGTCCTTTGCCTTCGATGGCTTTATCCTTTTCAAGACCAAGCAAACCGAGGCGGCCTTTAAGTTTCTGGAATGGTTTATTGACGAGCACTATATTGATTGGCTTCATTCCGCCTGGATGAATTTCCAACCGGCGCGGTTGGACATTTACGACGATCCTCGGTGGAAAAATCATCCGATGATTCAGAAGCACTGGGCAACGATGGAGAAGATGAAGTCGTTCATTGATGAAGGCAGCAAAACCATCCTTAACTCAGTGGATATGACGGGTCCGTCAATCGATCTGCGGCCGTGCAAGCTCTTCACTGCGAACATTATGCCAGAGATGCTGCAAAATAAGGTGCTCAAGAACATGTCGTCGGGTGATTGCGTCAAAGTCGCTGCCGATCGAATCCGAAAAATCGTCTGAGGATCGGAAATGGCGCAGGAGAGGCCACGTCATGCGACAGGACTGGCGGATTATCAGTTTGTTCATCGGAAGTGTGTTGGTGCTCGGCGCTATTGTCGGCGGTCCGCTCCTTTATTCGATTAAGCTCTCGTTCTACACGGCGTCATCATTCTTCGATCCGCCGCGATGGGTGGGACTCGGCAATTACCTGAAGGTGCTTAGCGAGTCGCTGTTCTGGAGTTCTCTGCTGAACGGCATCACGATCGCCATTTCGGCGATCGTGCTACAGGTCATGCTTGGCCTCAGCATTGCGCTTGTTCTCAATAGACAGTTTGTTGGGCAGACCGTCGTGCGAGCGTTGTCGATTTTGCCATATTTCCTTCCGACGGTCGTCGCATGCCTCATCACGCAATGGATCCTCGACCCAAACTACGGTCTTCTCAAGAGCGTCTTTGCGTCGTTTGGATATGGGATGTTCGACTGGAGCGGGGATGCAACGAATGCGAAGGCGACGATCATCCTCGTTAGCGTGTGGTTATGGACGCCGTTCGTCGTGACCTGCGTTCTTGCCGGTCTTCAATCGATTCCGGCCCAATTGTACGAAGCAGCTCGCGTCGACGGTGCGAGCGCTATGAAGCAGTTCTGGCATGTCACGTTGCCGGGATTGAGGTCCGTGTTGATCGTGGTCATCCTCCTGAGAGCGATCTGGATGTTCAACAAATTCGACGTAATCTGGCTTTTAACGAAGGGCGGACCGCTGAATCAAACCGAGACGCTGACCACGTTGGCTTACCGAAAAGCATTTCTCCAGTTCGACTTGGGAGGGGGAGCCGCGGTCGCTACCGTCTCGTTCCTCATGTTGGCTTGCATTATCCTGATTTATCTCCGGTTCTTTCCTATAGACACAGCGAAGCAGGGGCGATGATGACGCCGGCTCAAAATCAAAGCCGCGCTGCGGTCACTGTTGTCGCTCATCAGCCAGCGGAGCGGATGTTGCAGCACACAGGCGGCTCAGGAAGAGCAATCTCAGTTGTCGCGCCTTTGGGTTCCGGCGGCAAAACGACGGGCGATCACGGCAAGTCGCTGAAGAAAATTGTCGGGCGCGTCGGTTTGTACGTCGCGGTGATCCTGATTTGCATCTATTCGCTCTTCCCGATCTATTGGATGATCCTCTCCAGTCTGAGGCCTCCTGATAAACTATTCCTGGACACGTCCCTGATTTTCTGGCCACCGGATCTGAGTTCATACAAATCGCTTTTGCAACTTACGAACTATCCGGTGGAGTTTCTCAACAGTGTCCTGATGGCCATGGCCACGCTTGTGGTGACGACGACATTGTCGTCGTTTATTGCCTATGGAGCAACGAGGCTGCGGTTTCGCGGCAAGACGACGCTAATTGCCTCCATGCTGTTCGCCTACATGTTCCCACCGTTGATGCTGGCTATTCCGATGTCCGCCCTATTCCGCATGATCGGTTTGACGGATAGCTTGTGGGGTCTCCTAATCGCTCAACTGGCGATTTCGCTGCCGCTGGCGGTGTGGCTGCTATGGGGCTTTTTCAAATCGATGCCTTTTGATTTGGAGGAAGCGGCAATGGTGGACGGCTGTTCCCAATTCGGAGCCTTCATCAAGGTGGTTCTTCCGCTTTCAGGCCCCGGTTTGATTACGGTCAGCATCTTCGCGTTTCTGCTGTCGTGGGCCGACTATGTATTCGCGCTAATCCTCATCATGAGCGATGATAGCAAGACATTGCCTGTGGGGCTGGCATCAATGGTTGGCGCGCAAGATCTGCGTTGGGGCGAAATACTTTCCGGCGCAACCCTTATTGTCCTGCCGGTATTCGCCATCTTTATGTTCTGCTATCGATATTTCGTCGCAGGGCTGACGGCGGGTGCGCTCAAAGGTTAGGCTCTGTTCGAGCGAAGCACTTGCGCGTGCTTCGCTTTAGAAGCAGGGTTATTTCGCATAGAGAGGGCGGACGAGGCTACCGACAAGATTAGCGTTTTGTGACTTTGGTGTCTCCCAAAAGCGCTTGCCACGAATCCACTGTTCGAGAGAGGTGAGCGTTCATCTGTTGTTCGGCCAAGCCTACCCGCCGCTCTTCGATCGCTTCCAAGATGGTGCAATGGTCCTCGTAAGATTGTCGACCTCGATTTTGGTCGGCAAAGTAGACCTTCCGTCGATGCCTGGACAGTTCGTAGAACGATCTCGCCACGCGCAGCAAAATGTCGTTCTTAGTGGCGGAAAAAATCGCAAGATGGAACGCCTCGTCCTCGCGCTCTATGCTTTGCTTTTTAGATAGGCGCTTGTTGGTCTCTTCAAGTATGGCGGTGATCTCGCGAATGTTGTCCGCAGTCCTGCGTGTGCAGGCCAACCTGACCGCCTGCCCTTCGAGTATGCGCCGGACTTCCATTACGTCGGCGATTTCCTTCGCCTCGAATGGAACTCCGGATTCAGCATAAAGCACTAGAGCATCGATGCTGCTCTCTTCGATCTTTCGCAGATAGATTCCAGAATTTGGGCGCCGTTCTATCACTCGCATGGTTTCAAGTGCGGCCAGAGCCTCTCGAACCGCGCCGCGACTGGTGTCGAACTTTTCCGCAAAGTCGCGTTCTGATGGCAACCGTTCGGAGGGCTGATAGCGGCGCTCACGGATGAAGGAAAGGATCTTTCCGATGGCGTTCGAAGGAGCCTCAAGCTTGTCGGTTCGATTTCGCTCAGTCATCTAAAATATCCTGCCTGGTCCTGCCGACCACTTGATTTCGATTTCCTCGGTAGCTAATCATGGCCGACCAAATTGGTCGACCAGTACTTTGGAGGAATCTTGAGGATCTCGGTCGAATCCGCCCTGCTTCAGTAGATATCAGGTTGAGGAAATTGAAGCATCTGAAACCCGCCAAATCCACCTAAAGAATTGATTTCCCAGCATGGATAGCTTTGAGACGGATCTGTTTGTCATAGGTGGCGGCTCGGGCGGCGTGCGCGCCGCGCGGATCGCCGCTGGCCATGGCGCCCGCGTCATGATCGCCGAGGAATATCGGATGGGCGGCACTTGCGTCATTCGCGGGTGCGTACCGAAGAAGCTATTCGCCTACGCCTCGCATTTCAGCCACGACATCGCGGATGCCGCGGGCTTCGGCTGGACCGTTCCGCCGGCGACGTTCGACTGGGCCACCCTGATCGCCAACAAAGACAAGGAGATCGCCCGGCTGGAAGCGGCCTACACCACCAACGTGGAGAAATCTGGCGTGCAGGTGATCAAGTCGCGCGCCGTGTTCGAGGACCCGCATACGCTGGTGCTCGACGGCGGCAGGAAGGTGCGCTCGAAGTATATCCTGATCGCCACGGGCGGCGCACCGAACCACGGCAAGGCCATTCCCGGCATCGAGCATGTCATCTCATCGAACGAAGCATTTCGTCTACCCGAATTGCCGAAGCGTATCCTGATCCAAGGCGGTGGCTATATCGCGCTGGAGTTTGCGTGCATCTTCTCGGGCCTGGGTTCCCTCGTGACTGTGGTCTATCGCGGCGACAACATCCTGCGTGGCTTCGACGACGACGTCCGCGCCCATGTCCGCGATGAGTTGGAGAAGAACGGCATTACCATCCTGACCGGTTGCACGGTCGACGGGATTGAGAAGCACGACGATCGGTACACATCGCACCTGTCGAATGGCTCCAGCATCGCGTCCGACAAGGTGATGTTCGCCATCGGCCGTCACCCCGCCGTCGCAAATCTCGGGCTGGAGAAAGTCGGTGTCGCCATCAACCCGGATAACGGAGGCATCGTCGTCAACGAAGCCTCGCAGAGCTCGGTGCCACATATCTATGCGGTCGGCGACGTCACCCATCGCTTCAATCTGACGCCGGTAGCGATCCGTGAGGGCCACGCCTTCGCCGATACGGTTTTCGGCAAGCGGGCGGTCAAGGTCGATCACATCGATATTCCGACCGCCGTGTTCACGCAGCCCCAGGTCGGCACCGTGGGCCTCACCGAGGCGCAGGCGCGGGCGCAGTTCGCTATCGTTGATGTCTACAAGGCGGCGTTCCGCCCGTTGAAGGCGACGCTGTCCGGCAGCGAGTCGCGGGTGTTGATGAAACTGGTGGTTGACGCGGGGAGCGACCGCGTCGTGGGTTGCCATATCGTTGGATCGGACGCGGCCGAATTGGTTCAGGTCATCGCCATTGCCGTAAAGATGAAGGCTACCAAGGCGGACTTCGACGCCACTATGGCGCTGCACCCGACCTCCGCCGAGGAACTGGTGACTATGCGTACCCGCACTGCACGTTACGTGCGCGACGCGGCGGCTTAGAAAGCTCAATTTCGATCGATTGTGCAAATTCAGGCCGTTGGCGCGCGCGTTATGCGGCGCCGCTCAAAACGCACTTGACAATACGATTGTGATCATACCAAACTGGTCCTACCAATATCGGTGAAAATCCAGCAACAGACTAACCTCGCCACACGCAGCCGCTTGTAGTCGAGGAGCTGGATGCGGAAGTTCTGGCGAAGAAGATTGGGCCCACCATGGAAGTGGATTATTTGACTAGCCTGCCGCGACGGATCCACCTCATTGTGGATGAGGGGGCCAAAGCAGGAGCATCCCGGCCGGCTCTTACTGACGAGCGGGGCATCGTTTGGTCCTATCGGAGACTGATCGATACGATCGAGGCCGTTGCAGGTGACTTGGCGCGTCTAGGGATCCGTCCCGGTGATCGGGTCATGGTGGTGGGCGAGAACTCAATCGGCGCCATCGTCCTGATGTATGCGGCGAGCCGGCTTGATGCATGGGCAGTGATGACGAGCGCACGGCTCGGCCCGCACGAACTGGACGCCATTGAGAGTGATTGCAAGCCCAGACGCGTATTCTATACGCATGGAATATCGGCGGAAGCAGATG
This sequence comes from Nitrobacter sp., assembly GCA_035546855.1. GTDB lineage: Bacteria > Pseudomonadota > Alphaproteobacteria > Rhizobiales > Xanthobacteraceae > Nitrobacter. The sequence goes on from DASZVY010000004.1 coordinate 42,838, forward strand.
CTGCGGCGTGCCGGCGCGGCGCGGAAGCCGAAGCGTTCACGGGGATTGGAGCGATCAAGGTCGGTAAGTTGGAGGCGAGCGCCGTTCCCGAGGAGGTCTATGAGGATCCCGCCCGTCAGGTTGCAGTTCTCATCTACACGACGGGGACTACCGGTCGCCCGAAGGGAGTGATGCTCAGTCATCGCAACCTCGCTTACGTGGCGGGCCGGGGCAAAAGAACCAACACGCTCTTTCCCGAGGACGTCACGCTTTGCGTTATGCCGATCTCTCATTCGTACGGGTTGACGTTGCTGCAAGGTATGTTGTTTGTCGGCGCACACCTGCGGATCATGCCGAGGTTCTCTCTCACGCAAGCAATCGACGCCGTCGTGGATGGTTCGTTGACCGCCTTCAATGCCGTTCCTGCGATGTTGTCGCGGATCATCGCTTACGTCGATCAGAACAATATCAAGCTCACGCCCAATAACCTTCGTTATGTCTATACCGGAACGGCACCGCTCGATCTGTCTCTGCGACAGAGCGTCGAGCGAGTGTTCGGCGTGGTGCTTCATAATGGTTACGGACTGACTGAGACGTCTCCGACCATCAGTCGGACGGTGTATGCCATCGGCAGTAACGAAATCAATATCGGACCGCCAATCCCGGGAATCGAAACCAAGATCGTTGGACCTGATGGGCGGGAAGTACCCGATGGCGAAGCGGGCGAACTGCTCGTTCGCGGGCCTAACGTGATGTTGGGGTACTATGGTCAGCCGGACATGACCGCGGCGGCGATCGATCGCGAAGGGTATTTGAAGACCGGAGATATCGTCAGCCGGTCGCCCGGCGGTGAACTGGTGATCCAGGGGCGGTCGAAGGAGCTAATTATCAGATCCGGCTTCAACGTCTATCCGCCCGAAATCGAGGCTGTCCTCAATTCTCATCCGGCGGTTCTCAATTCCGCGGTAGTCGGGCGATCAATCGAGGGCAACGAGGAAATCATCGCTTTCGTTGAGCCGACCCCTGGAAGCACCATCGAAGTGGCCGAACTGCTCGCGCTCGTGGAGCGGCAGCTCGCACCATACAAGAAGCCGCAGCAGATCATTGTCTTGCCGCAACTTCCGGTAGCCCCGAACGGGAAGATTAGAAAGCACGACTTGAAAAAGCGCGCCGAGGAGTCGCTGTCAGCGGCTACCTCAGTTTAACGAACTATAGACCGGGACGGATGGAAACGGTGACAAGTCGCGAGCAGGTGTACCCCGATACAAAGTTGTTCATCGATGGATCCTGGCGGGACGGAACGAGCGGAAAGGTCGAGCCCGTCCTTAATCCGGCGACGGGAAAATTTATCGGAACGGTCGCGCACGCGTCTATCCTCGATCTCGACCACGCACTTGAGTCCGCCGTGCGCGGGTTCGAATTGTGGCGGAGGACGTCTTCCTTCGAGCGATACAAATTGATGCGTGGGGCTGCCGAAAAGCTCCGCGAGCGAGCCGCCTCAATCGCGCGTATCATGACGCTCGAGCAAGGCAAGCCGCTGGGCGAGGCGAAGATGGAGGTGTTGCTCGGCGCAGACATCATCGACTGGTTCGCGGAGGAGGCGCGTCGATCCTACGGTCGGACCATTCCGTCTCGTTCCGGCGCCGTACAGCAGGTCGTGATCCGCGAGCCAGTTGGGCCTGTCGCCGCCTTCACGCCGTGGAATTTTCCGATCAACCAAGCCGTCAGAAAGATATCAGCTGCGATGGCGGCCGGGTGCTCCGTGATTCTGAAGGGACCCGAAGAAACGCCGGCAAGTTGTGCAGCTCTGGTCAATGCTTATGTCGATGCCGGCTTGCCCTCCGGTGTCCTCAATCTCGTTTTCGGTGTGCCGTCCGACATATCGGAATACTTGATTGCCCACCCTGTCATTCGCAAGATTTCGTTCACGGGTTCGACGCCAGTCGGGAAGCGGCTTGCGGCTCTCGCTGGAAGTCACATGAAGCGCGTTACGATGGAGCTAGGTGGACATGCGCCTGCGCTAGTCTTCGAGGACGCAGATGTCAAACAAGCGGCAAAATTGCTGTCCGCGGCAAAGTTCAGGAATGCCGGCCAGGTTTGTGTTTCTCCGACCCGGTTCATGGTCCATGAACGGGTCTACGACGACTTCGTTGAACAATTCACCGCTGCTGCCAAAGCTCTCGTCGTCGGCGACGGCCTCGACGAAGCGACCCAAATGGGACCACTAGCTAATCTCCGTCGAGCCGAGGCGATGGACGCGCTGGTCTCGGACGCCGTTCAGCGCGGCGCGCGCATCCGGACAGGTGGGAGGCGCCTGCGCAACGATGGCTTCTTCTTTCAACCGACGGTTCTGACGGACGTGCCTCTCGACTCGCGCATTATGAACGAGGAGCCATTCGGCCCTGTTGTGCCAATCGCGTCGTTCTCGACATTCGAGGATGCCATGGTCGAAGCGAATCGGCTCCCTTATGGCCTTGCTGCATATGCGTATACGAAGTCAGCGGCGACGATCGGCGCGCTCGGCTCGATCGTGGAGAGTGGAATGGTGTCGATCAACCACCAAGGCCTTGCCTTACCGGAGACTCCCTTCGGAGGAATCAAGGACTCCGGATACGGTTCGGAAGGTGGTACAGAAGCGATGGGCGCTTATCTCAACACTAAGTTCCTGACCCAGATGCACGGTTAGCATGCGCGATCGGCAATGCTGATACGCCGTCGCGGAGCATGCGTCGCGCAGGTCAAACCTCGCGACGGTCCTTCGCCGCGCCAGACTCTAGGGCCCAAAGATCCAACGCCTAAAGCGAGTTAGCGAAGTGTTGTTGACCATCGACCGCGTTCAGATCGCGACGCCGGATGCCAAAAGTGCCGCGGAGATGTGGCGTCGCCGATTGGGGGCGGAACAAGTCTCTGCGGATCGGGTCCGGGGATTGGGCGCCAAACGAGTGACATTGCGTGCCGGGACCGGCGAGATTGAGTTGTTGGAGCCGGAAGGCAACGGCGTTGTCGCGGACGAACTGGCAAGACGCGGGCGATCTCATCTATTCGGCGCCGGCGCGACCTCACTCGACCCGCGTGCACTGGTGCATCATGCCACGTCGGTCGGAGTTGAGCATCAGCACGAAAATGGCCAGGATTTTCTCCGGTTCAAAATCGAGGGGAAGCCGGTCCATTTCGTAATCTCTCCCCCGCGTACGGTGGAGCCGGTCGGCGGGATTGATTTCCTTTATGAGGTGACTTTGCTCGCGGCCGACCAGGCAGCCGCGGTAACGCGCTTCGCCGAAGTCTTTCGTCTTGATACACGGAATTTCGTGACGATTACCTCGGAGCTCTTTGGCTATACGGGCGTCCTCACTCTCTTCGCGCCTGATCGCCTCGACCGATTTGAAGTCATCACGCCGACGGACTTCACCAAGACGCTCGGCAGGTATCACGCCCGCCAAGGCTCGTCTTTCTATATGGCGTATGCCGAAAGCCGAGAGATCGGTCGCATCGAAAGATCGGCGAAGGCGGACGACGTGGGACACACGCTGGATCCGCGCGAGGAGAAGCGGAGCGGTCGAGATCCGGAGCAACTCTGGCTTCATCCTCCGGCCCTTGGCGGAATGATGCTAGGGCTATCGCGGCCGACGCTTGGTTGGCGCTGGTCGGGCCACCCTGAGAGGGTCGTGGCGTTAGTGCAATAGAAGCTCGATGGTGGATGCGTCGGGCTTATGTCGATTGCATCAGGCCGCGACTGACCCATCGGAAAAATATCCGATGACGAGGATACGATGAGCAAAATTAGGTTCACCGAACCAAATCGAGAAATCCTCGCGCGCCGAGATTCAATCATAAACGATCTAACCCGCCTTGTTGACCCCGCTGGGCTAATAACGTCGACGGACGAGTGTCGGGCTTATGAGACAGATGCGTTGACGGCCTATCGCAAGATGCCGCTCGCCGTCGTCCTACCGAAGACGACCGAAGAGGTGAGTGCCGTTTTGAAATACTGTCACGACACCGGCGTCAAGGTCGTGCCGCGCGGCGCAGGTACGTCTCTCGCCGGCGGGGCAATTCCGAGTGAAGACGCCGTCGTTCTCGGACTTTCAAAGATGAATCGGGTGCTCGCGGTCAACTACGATGACCGCTTCATCCGCGTCGAAGCGGGAGTCACAAATTTGAGCGTAACGGCGGTGGTGGCGGAGAACGGCTTCTTCTATGCGCCAGACCCTTCCTCTCAACTTGCCTGCACGATCGGAGGCAACATTGCCAACAACTCCGGAGGCGCGCATTGCCTGAAGTATGGAGTCACGACCAATAACCTCCTCGGCGTAAGGATGGTACTGATCGATGGATCGATCATCGATCTCGGCGGTGACTATCTCGATAGCGCTGGACTCGATCTGCTGGGCCTGGTCGTCGGCTCCGAGGGGCAGCTCGGGATAGTGACCGAAGCGACCCTCCGAATTCTGAAATCGGCCGAGGGAGCGCGCCCGGTTCTGTTCGGTTTCCCGTCTTGCGAGGGAGCGGGCAAGGCGGTTGCGGACGTCATTGCCGCCGGTATCATTCCCGTAGCCATCGAATACATGGACAAGGCCGCCATCGAGATCTGCGAGGCCTTCGCCAAGGCCGGCTATCCGCTCGATGTCGAGGCCCTTCTGATTGTAGAGGTCGAAGGGTCCGACGCCGAGATGGACGCGACGCTGGCGGACATCACCGCCATCGCTCGTGCGAATGGTGCGACGACAGTGCGCGAGAGCAGGTCGGCAATTGAGACGGCGGCAATCTGGAAGGGGCGGAAGTCGGCTTTCGGTGCGACCGGGCGAGTCGCTGACTATTTGTGCATGGACGGCACGGTGCCGACCGGCAAGCTGTCGTACGTTTTGGCGGAGATCTCCAAGATCGTACAGCGACACGGATTGCGTGTCGCGAATGTTTTCCATGCCGGTGACGGCAACATGCATCCGCTCATCCTCTACAACGCGAACGATCCGTCGCAGCAGTCGAAGGCGGAAGCAGCGGGAGATGACATTCTCAGGCTCTGCGTTGAAGTTGGTGGGTGCCTGACGGGCGAGCACGGTGTCGGTATCGAGAAGCGTGATCTAATGCGCTGCCAGTTTGACGATGCCGATCTGGCTCAACAGATTCGGGTGCGCGCCGCGTTCGATCCGCGATGGCTGCTCAATACGGATAAGGTGTTTCCCCTCGATTTTCGATGTCAAGGTTAGGGTGACGGGAGTGTGATGACCGATTGCTATAAGCCGCGCGACGAGTGCGGACTGTCGTCTGCCATCAAGGATGCGGCTACAGCAAAGATGCCTCTCGTCGTGCGCGGCGCCGGCTCCAAGTCGGCGATGGGCCGACCGCTGGGTGGATACGCTATGCCTCTAACGACCGAGCGCATGCGCGGAGTTTCACTTTATGAGCCGACAGAGCTCGTCATCGGTGCTTTGCCTGGAACGCCGGTTTCCGAAATCGATCGGATGCTCGCCAAGCACAACCAGATGCTTCCGTTCGAGCCGATGGATCATCGTGTGTTGTTCGGGACGAGCGCAGAGCCGACAATCGGAGGTATTGTCGCCGGGAATGTTTCGGGTCCGCGTCGTGTCGCGGTCGGAGCTTGTCGCGACAGCCTGATCGGCGTTCGCTTGGTCACGGGCCGCGGAGACATCGTGAAATCCGGCGGGCGCGTGATGAAGAATGTCACCGGGCTCGATTTGGTCAAGCTGACCTGCGGTGCGTGGGGCACGCTCGGCGTTTTGAGCGAAGCCATCTTCAAGGTGTTGCCGAAGCCGGCGCGTTCCCTATCGCTGGGATTGCGCGGCTTGGACGACATGACAGCGATTTCGGCGCTAACCGCAGCGCTCGGGTCGACTTTCGCGGTCTCGGCGGCGGCGCATATCCCGGCGAGTATTGGGTCGGACTCGACTACGATCGTTCGACTAGAGGGGTCCGAGGGCTCGGTAGCCTACGGATCCCGCGAACTTGCCAGGCTCTGGTGCTCCTTTGGGCTGCCCGACCTGATCGAAGGGGATGAAAGCGCAAACTTTTGGTTGCGCATCCGCGACGCGCACTGGCTGGCTCAGCCAATGGATCGTTCCATTTGGCGGTTGTCCTTGGCCCCCTCCAAAGCGCCGCGTGCTCTTGCTGACATCCGGCGAAAACTCGGCGTGCGGTATTTCTACGACTGGGGCGGTGGTCTCGTGTGGCTCGCGGTCGTGGGCGCTGACGATGCGGGAGCGTCGGTCGTTCGGGAAGCTATGGTCAATACCGGTGGGCACGCCACACTCGTACGGGCTTCATCGGAGATTCGCCGCAGGATCGATGTGTTCGAGCCGCTTCCTCCTGCGGTGCTCAAGTTGACGCAGGAAATCAAGAAATCTTTCGATCCTGACCGCGTTCTAAATTTCGGCAGGATGTACGCCGGTATCTGAGGCGAGGCGGACTGGTATGCAAACAAACTTCTCGCTGACGGCCTTGGCCGATGCACATGTAAGCGAGTCAGAAAAAATCCTCCGTGCCTGTGTGCATTGCGGCTTTTGTACTGCGACATGCCCGACATATCTGCTTCTTGGTGACGAAGCGGACAGTCCGCGCGGGCGCATCTATCTGATCAAGGACATGTTGGAGGAGGAAAAGCCGGCGACCCCTCAGGTCGTCGAGCATATCGATCGATGTCTGACGTGTCTTTCCTGCATGACGACCTGTCCGTCCGGCGTGCACTACATGCACCTGGTCGATCACGCGCGAGCCCATATCGCCCGAACCTATACGCGTCCTCTGCCTGATCGGTTGCTTCGAGGCATGTTGGCGAAGGTGCTGCCGTTTCCGGGCCGACTTAGGTTGGCTTTACGCGTGGCTACCGTGAGCAGGCCGATCAGAAAGTGGCTCGCCAATCTTCCCGGCGGCGCGCAACTCGCCGCGATGATTGAACTTTCGTCGTCATTCAAGCGAAGAAGGCCGACCCGAAGGTTACCGGGCGCGACCGTCGATAGGCCGCGCGGTCGGGTTGCGCTTCTGAGCGGATGTGCCCAGCAGGTCCTCGGCCAGAACATCAACGAGGCTGCAATCCGGTTGTTGACGCGTCACGGTATCGAAGTAGTTCAACCGATCGACGAAGGGTGCTGCGGAGCTCTCGTGCAGCACTTGGGATACGAAAGTCGGGCGCTGGATGCGGCTCGACACAACGTGGATGTATGGACACGCGAAATCGAGAACGGCGGCCTCGACGCCATCGTGGTTACGACGTCCGGTTGCGGAACGGTCATTAAAGATTATGGCTTCCTACTTCGCAACGATAACGCCTACGCTCAGAAAGCCGTACGGATCTCGGCTCTAGCGCGGGACATCACAGAATTCTTGCATGAATTACCGCTTCAAGACGGTGTTCGGACTACCGGCCAGGTCGTGGCTTACCATTCGGCATGCTCGATGCAGCATGGACAGCAGGTTAGAGATCAGCCGAAGTCACTTTTGAGGCGAATGGGGTTTGTAGTGAGAGAAGTACCGGAAGGCCACATATGTTGCGGCTCCGCCGGAACATACAACGTACTGCAGCCTGAGATCGCCAATCGACTGCGCGCACGAAAGGTCACCAACATTGAGAAGGTCAAACCGCAAATCATTGCGAGTGGAAATCTCGGCTGCATAACGCAGATTGGTGCTGGAACACGCATTCCAGTCGTCCACACGGTGGAGTTGGTCGATTGGGCGATGGGCGGCCCGTTGCCTGACGTCCTAAAGGGGTGCTTGGGCTAGGTGCGGACAAGCGACCGCTCTGACGTCCTAGTTTGGATTGCCATTTCCGTCCATCGCGGCTTCGATTGCCTTATTGGCTGCTGTCTCATCATACAGATGGCAGGCGATCTGCCGATTGCCGTGCAACCGCAGCGGCGGAATTTCGCGGCTGCAGACCGGCATGGCGGACTGACAGCGAGGGTGAAATGGACAGCCGGGCGGGGGGGTGGCGACGCTCGGCACCTCGCCCTGAAGGAGCACGTGATCGCGGGCGCGCTCGATTTGCGGGTCCGGCACCGCTACCGCATCGAGAAGAATGCGCGTGTAGGGATGGAGCGGTTCGCCGTAGAGGTCGTCGCGCGTCGCGATCTCGACGATGCGTCCGAGATACATCACTGCGACCCGATCGCTCATGTGTCGGACGACGCCGAGGTCGTGCGAGATGAACAGATAGGACAAGCCGAACTGCTCCTTGAGGTCGGAAAACAAGTTCAGAACCTGGGCCTGCACTGAGACGTCGAGAGCTGAGACCGGCTCATCACAGATGAGCAGTTTCGGACGCAGTGACAGGGCGCGCGCGATGGCGACCCGCTGACGCTGGCCGCCGCTGAGTTGGTGCGGATAGCGGTCGAGGAAGCGAGTACCCATTCCGACCGTATCTAGGAGTTCGGCAGCCTTCGCGCGGCGCTCGTGGCCCGATCTGCCGACGCCCTGAATCGCCATCGGTTCGGCGATCAGGTCGGCGATTGTCATGCGGGGATTTAGCGACCCGAACGGATCCTGGTAGATGATCTGCATCTCACGCCTTAGCGGTCGCATCTGGCGATGACTGAAGCCCGTGATATCGCGTCCGTCGAACACGACCCGGCCGCCGCTCGGCGGCGTCAGTTGTAGTATGGCCATGGCCGTGGTGGATTTGCCGCAACCGCTTTCGCCGACGAGCGAGAGAGTTTCGCCGCGCTGGAGTGTGAGGGATATGCCCTTGACAGCTCGAACGGAGGGGGCGCCCGTTACGCCGAAAGAGGTTGTGCTTGCATAGTCGACGCACAGGTCCGAGACCTCGAGAATATTCGTTGCTACGTCGTTCATAGCGGATTCCAGCACGCGAACAGATGGCCGTTCCGTGTGCGTTCGTCGCCGCTAAGCGGAGGGCGTTCGTCGCACCGTTCGGTCCGACGTGGGCAGCGCGGTGCGAAGGCGCAGCCCCCGGTTCCGTCGGAGGGGGCGGGTGGCTGCCCAGCGATCGACTCGAGCCGATGAGCGATCGGACCGACGATCTTGGGCACGGAGGCGAGGAGGGCGTGCGTATAAGGATGGCGCCCATCGCGATAGAGGTCGTCGGCCGCCGCTGTCTCGACGATGCGGCCGGCATACATCACGTTGACCCAGTCGGCGTAGCGCGCCACGACGCCGAGATCGTGCGTGATGAGAAGCAGCGCCCCGCCCAATCCGCGGGTAAGGTCAGTGAGAAGCGTCAAAATCTGCGCCTGCACGGTGACGTCGAGTGCTGTCGTCGGCTCGTCCGCGATGATGAGTCTTGGCTCGCAGGAGATCGCGATAGCAACCATGACACGCTGGCGCATACCCCCACTGAGCTGGTGAGGATAGGCCTCGGCTTTGGTCTCTGCATCCGGGATGCGGACCTTCTTGAGAAGGTAGATCGCCTGCGCTTTGGCGGCGCTCCAGGACATCCGGCGATGACGCACCAGCGGCTCGGCGATCTGGCGCCAGATGCGCAGGCTTGGGTTCAGCGCTGTCATCGGCTCCTGGAAAACGATGCCGACCTCGTTGCCTCGGATGTCCCTGATCTGTTTTGGTGACTGCGTCTGCATATCACGGCCGGAGAGGCGTATTTCGCCGGCCGTGATCTTGATCGGTGGCATTGGCAGTAGATGGGTGAGCGACATCGCGGTGATGCTCTTGCCCGCGCCGCTTTCGCCTACGAGCGCCACGACCTGGCCTGAATAGGCCCGGAACGAAACGTCTGCGACAGCACTCAGCTCCGTCTTGCCCGACCAGATGCCCACGCAGAGCCCGCGTACATCCAGTATCGGGGGCCCCGACATTTCCAAAGTTCCGTGCATCGATCAGAAGCCCATCGACTTCTTTAGATCCTGATCGATCCAAGCGCGCGCCCAGACCGGCGCATCACGCCGAGCGGAGACCGAAATCTCACCATAGTAATTCTTGACCCACGGCCACCATACCGTGAACGAGCGCGGCCTGGGCAGAAACAGGAATGGCGCTCGCGCGGTCATCTCATTGGTGAGCGCGGCGACGCCCTTCTTGACCTTGTCCGGGTCCCTCTCCTGCTGGATGGTGTCGAGTGCCGCATCGACCTTCGGGTCGTTGACGCGGGCCGAATTCCAGACGGAAGAGGACCGGTACAGTTTCTCGATTGAGGCCGTCGGATTGCTCATGCCTGCGAAATGCCAATAGCCGGGGCCGTGCTTGCCGGTGGTCATCAGACTGAGAAACGCTCCATACTCCTTTGGCTCGATGGTCATCTTTACGCCGATTGCCGACAGATATCCGGCTACAATCTGCGCTTTCTTTAGCTGCTCAGGGAAGCTCGGAACCTGTGCCTTGAACTCGAAACCATTCGCAAGACCCGCTTCGGCGAGGAGCTTCTTGGCCTTGGCCGGATCGTACTGGAGAACCTCCCGGGCATCGTTCGGCATCTTTTCGGGCGGCGTGAAATAGCCTTCCCAAGTTTCGTCCATCGGCAGGTGCGGAAAGTCGGCGTGGCCGCCATAGATCTGCTTCGAGATGGCGGCCCGGTCGACCGCGAGATTCAAGGCGAGACGCACCTTCGGGTTGTCGAAGGGTGGTGCATCGACCCGCATTGCCAGTGCCTCACCCGCATAGTCGGGGTGTTCGACGACTTTGATTTTATCTCGGATCGGTGCCAGCGATTTGAGCTCGTCCCAGCTAATATTCGTCATGACATCGATCTTGCCAGTGCGGAAGGCGGCTAGGCGTGTCTGTGAATCCGCGATCGTCCGCATCACAAGCTTATCGACGAATGGGATCTTGTAAGGTTTGCCGTCGATCGTCTCGCGGTCCCAGTACTCCTTGTTAGCCTGATAATCCCCGAAGGCCCCGGCCTCATACCGCGTCAACCGGAAGGGACCCGTGCCGCAGGCATTCTGCCAGTTGCCAGCACCGCCGTTAGGGGCCTCCGTGATCTCTTTGGGATAGATGCCGGCGTAATAGCCGTAGCCGAGGCGGTACTTCCACTCCGAGTTGTACTCCTTCAGGAAGAAGGTCACCTGGTGCGGTCCCGTCTCCTCGGCCCTGTCGATGAAGGAAAAATAGACTTTGTTCGCCTTCGGACTAGCGACGAGACGGTTATACGCGAACACGACGTCTTTGGCGGTAAAGTCGCGCGCTTCCATGATGCCTTTGCAGGCCTGCCATTTCACGTTCTTGCGCAGGTTGATAACGATCGAGAGCGGTTTGTCGACGACCTCCCAGCTCTCTGCGAGTTCGCCGCGCAGCACGTCGTCGCTGAGCCAGGCCTCGCTGAAAAAGTTGTTCTTCCCGCCGCCACGTACGCCTTTGCTTAGATCGCCCACCATCAACTGCTCCATGTAGGGCCCAGCATCGATAGAGACCTTCCAGTTCCAGTCGGCGGGATCCCACGACAACGCCGCAATCCCCGGGGAGTAAGGAACGATGGTCAGCGTGCCACCGTATTTGGGTTCCTGGGCGCTCACGGCTTGGGTCGCAATCACAGTCCCGAGCGCGATAACCGCCATAGTTCCGAGATGTCGGCCTACCATTCCTTGCTCCTCCTTAGTGTTATGGTTTTTCGCTCAATTGCGCACTATTCCGCGTGGATCGAGAAGATCGCGGAGAGAGTCTCCGAAGATGTTCACGCAAAAAACGATCAGAGTTATCGCGAGGCCAGGGGCCGCGACCATCCAGACGTTCTCGAACATGTAAGGGCGGGCATCGCTCAGCATACGGCCCCACGCGGGTGCGGGCGGTGGCACACCAAGACCAAGGAAGCTGAGACTCGATTCGGCCAGGATCACGCCGCCGAGGCGCGTGGTGTAAAGCACGATGAGGGGCGCGGCGATCGTCGGCAGGATGTGCCGGAGAATAATGTGCCAGTTACCGGCGCCGAAGGAATGGCCCGCCTGCACGTACAGTTGCTCGCGCGCCGACAGGACCGCGCCGCGTACGATGCGCGAACCGGCAACGCCGTAGAGGATGCCGAGGAGGGCGATGATCTGCACGATCCCGGGGCCGAGAACCGCGACGCCCGCGATCAGCACGATTAGGTCGGGAAAGCTCTGCCAGGTATCGACGAACCGCTGAACCAGGGCATCGAGACGTCCGCCGAAATACCCGGACAGAACCCCGAGCGTGACCGATAGGGCGAGCGATAGCAGCGCGGCGGTGATACAGACGATAACGGAAGTACGGGCTCCATAGATGATGCGGCTGAGGATGTCGCGTCCGAGTTCGTCTGTGCCGAGGTGGTGCGACCAGGACGGCCCTTGCATCAGCGATGTAAGGTCGATCGCGTCGAAGTCGTACGGTGCGATCCAAGGTGCCAAGAGTGCGCAGACCACGATCGCGGCGAGAAGGCCGGCGCAAACCGTTCCGAGGATATCCTGCTTAAAAAGGCGACTGAAGAAAGTCCTGACGGGTGCTGCCCAAGCGCCTCGCCCGGGACCTGTTTCGATCTTCAGAGGTGACTCGATAGTCATGCGTTCAGCCCTGACGAATCTTGGGATCTAGGAGGGCGTAGCTGATGTCGACGAGCAGGTTGATCGTCATTACGCCGACGCCCACGAGAAGAAAGATGCCCGTAATGACCGGATAGTCCCGCTGCGACACCGCCATCAGGAGTAGTTGGCCCATACCGGAGATCACGAAGATCTGCTCAATCACGACCGCGCCACCGATCAGCAGGGGCAACTGCAACCCGACGATGGTTATGACCGGCAGAAGCGCGTTTTTGAGGACATGGCGCAGGACGACCGTCCGCTCGTCGAGACCCTTGCTCCAAGCTGTACGGACATAATCCTGGCGCATGACTTCGAGGACCATGGTGCGGGTCATCCGCATCGTCACTCCCGACAAGGCGATGCCGAGGACGATGGCGGGCGGCACCATCTGGCGGAGGCTAAGGAGGGGATCGTCGGTCAGCCGAACATATTGCACGGTCGGAGCGATCCCCCAGAGCATCGCCGGCACGACCACCACTAATGTCCCGAGCCAAAAAGGCGGGACGGACAGGGCCGTGATGGCAAAGACACGGCCGAGATAATCGACCGGCTTGTTTTGCCGGATCGCCGAGATGATCCCGACGGGCAGCGCGATCAAGAGCGCGAATATCATGGCCAGCACGCCTAGATACAGAGTAATCGGCATGCGCTCGGCGACGAGGCGGGTGACGCTATCTCCCGTCCAAAGCGAGCGACCGAAATCTCCGTGGAACACAATCGAGCTGATCCAGTGCCAATATTGTACAAGGACCGGCTGATCGAGCCCGAGTGCCTTGATAAGATCTTCGCGGGTCTGGACGCTGGCCGAGATGTCGTTCTGCGACATCATCATGTCGATCGTGTTTCCCGGTATCAGGCGAATGGCCGAGAACACAATAACGCTCGCTAACAGGAAGGTCGGCACAAGGGCGACAAGGCGACGAATTAGATATCTCAGCATGACGCGGTCCATTGGAGGGCGCGCTCACCATGCAGATTGGCTTGGTCCGACAGCACCACGCTCTTGTCCCTCTCTATGTGAAAAAGGCCGCTGAACGCCCGCTCATCAAAAAATGAGGTGAGTTCTCTATTTGCAGATCAGTTGCAATCTGGCACATCCAATCTGGTCATACCATTCAAGCGTGCTCTTGGCGGCGGTGTCAAGGCGAATGTTGTCGCGGTGGCGTAGCTCCGGGTGCTTATCAATTCCGAGAAATCATTGACTGACCTAATTGGATATGCCAATTTGGTCCAACCAGATCGCGATGTTTCCCGAAACGCATGCGCACCTGGATGATTTAATTGACGTCGAAATCTCGAAGGAGGACGCGCCGTGGCGAAGGAAAAGAGCGGCTACTATGGTCAGCGAAGGAAATTCTGGTCGTGGGGATATGAAGGTGAAGATAATTCCCAAGAAGAAATCCGTACCATGCGAGATCGCGTGGAGCAGCGGCTTGGAATTAAAGACATCGAAGTTCTGTCAGACCCGACTCTAGATGAGATTGAACTTTATCCGTCGCGCATAAAGATCCCACGAACGCTGGAGGATTTCTGCACCTCGGAAAAATGGGACAGAATTGTTCATACGTATGGTAAGGGTTTCAAGGACATGACCCTTATCTACCGGCGCGATTTTAAGAAGGCTCCGGACGTCGTGGCCTATCCGCGCGACGAAGAAGACATCGCCGCTATCTTCGACTGGTGCGGGGAAAATGGTTATGCATGCATACCGTATGGCGGCGGATCGAGCGTCACCGGCGGCTTCTGGGGTCCCGAGCGCGACGCCTTTCCCGGCGTCGTCGTAATCGACTTGGGCAACCTCAACAAGATTCTCGAAGTCGACCCCGTGTCACGCTGCGCGCGGATCCAGGCCGGCATTCTCGGTCCGGCTCTGGAAGAGCAACTGAAGCCGCATGGCCTCACCCTGCGCCATATTCCGCAATCGTGGGAATTCTCATCGCTGGGCGGTTGGATCGCGACTCGCTCGTCCGGTCACTATGCGACCCATCTCACGCATATTGACGACATGGTAGAAAGCCTGCGCGTGGTCACGCCGGCGGGAACGATCCAGAACCGCCGGCTGCCAGGCTCGGGTGCGGGACCCAATCCGGATCGGCTGTTCATCGGGTCTGAGGGCTCGCTGGGCATCATCACCGATGCATGGATGCGTTTACAGGGGCGTGTGAAATTCCGTGCGAATGCATCGATCTCATTCAAGACGTTCTATCAAGGTGCCAAGGCCGTCCGTCAGATCACCCAAGCAGGACTATTCCCGGCGAACTGTCGTTATCTGGACGAGCAGGACGCCAAATTCTACGGCGCTGGAGACGGCACCGATTCGGTCTTGTTGCTGGGCTTCGAATCCGCCGACCATCCGATGGACGCGTGGCTGGAGCGCAGCCTCGAAATCTGCAAGGACTTCGGTGGCGTCGTGAAGCAACGCGCGGGAACTGCGGACAACGCGCTGGAGACCAGCCGTAGCGGGCCGCAGGGTAGCTGGCGGCACCAGTTCAGGTATCTGCCCCGGCTGATGCATACGCGCGCCGCGATGGGAATCGTCAGCTTCACGTTCGAAACTGCCTACACTTGGGATAAGTTCGAAGAAGTCGATACCGAGATCATGCGACGCATGCGGAAAGCCCAGAAGGAAAATCTTGGCGGCGGCATCGTCTGCCGTAGGTTCTCCTTCCTGTATCCGGACGGCCCGGCCCCTTACTATTCGGTCATGGCTCCTTCGACACATGCCAACAGCCTTGAAGCCTATACGATGCTCCACGACGTGGCGTCAGATGCGCTACTTGAACTCGGCGCCACCATCACGCACCATCATGCTGTCGGCAAATCGTTCCGTCCTTGGTACGACAAGGAAGTCGATCCGTTGTTCCGCCGTGTGCTGGCAGCCGCCAAGACCGAACTGGACCCGAAGTGGATGTTGAATCCTGGGCTTATCGTTGACAAGCCAGCAGGGCTAAAGATCGTCGGATAGGGATTTTCCAGCTATGATTGATCTATACTTCTGGCCAACCCCCAACGGGTATAAAGCAGCTATAATGCTGGCAGAGTTGGACTTGGAGTATCGTGTAATTCCGGTTGATATAACGGCAGGTCAGCAGTTTCATCCGGAATTCCTGAAGATCAATCCAAACAACAAAGTGCCGGCCATCGTGGATCACGATGGCCCGCACAACAAGCCTTATGCTGTTTTTGAATCCGCGGTCGTTCTGATCTATCTTGCAGAAAAGTTCGGTAAATTCCTTTCTCAGGATCCGGAGAAACGCTACGATACGTTAAAGTGGCTTGTCTTTCAGAATACGACGATGGGTCCAATGCTGGGCCAAGCACACCACTTCATGGTGTATGCGACCGAGAAGATCGATTACGCCATCGAACGTTATGATCGGGAAGTTGGCCGAATATACAACATTCTCGAGAAGCGCCTTGGCGAATCTGAATATCTCGCCGGCGAGTATTCTATCGCTGACATCAGCACATTCCCTTGGGTTCGCACGCGAAAGCTGCATCGACGCGAGTTGTCGGAGTACCCGAACATTGATCGATGGTACCAGGCGATCAAAGACCGTCCGGGGGTTCGGGCGGGCATAAACACGTTGTCCGACAGCAAACAATGGGAAGCGAAGCCGGGCACCGAGGCCTGGAAGAATATGTTTGGAAAGAACTGAAGTTCGTAACAATCAAAAGGGAGCGTCGACTCAAATGGCTAACTGGGTAAAGGCCGCTCTTACGAAAGATGGGTCGGATGATAGCATTCAGCAGCTCAATATCGACGGATGTAAAGTTGCGCTCTAGCGGGATGCCTATCCATGGCAGAAGTATCCCCAGGCTGAGTCTATCAACGCATTCGCGCGGGTATCGGTGCGGCAATGAGCCAAGATCCGACCAAAAGCGAGCGTTGAAGCGAAGCGGCTCGCTGGACTTCGCGAAGCGGCTGCGGCGATGAAGCTGAGTTATTGGGCCGATCAGATCGATATTCAGATCGAGGTCGTGCAAGGTCTTACAGCTTTTGCTGAAGGCGAGCGCGATGAGGGTATTACATGCTGGGCCACGCGGCGGATCGCGAAGATGCGAGTGCTAAAAGTGTCGTCACGCCAGGACCAATTGTTCCGGCGCGAGAGATATTGGCGATGATACTTGAGCGTGACGGTAAACCGGCTGACGCTCTCGCTGAATTCGAAAAAGTGCTTCAGCACCAACCTAATCGATACCGCGCGATCGCGGGAGCGGCAGAATGTGCCAAGCGAGCAAGCAATGAGCAGAAAGCAGTCTTCTACTCGAAGCAACTGCTCGAGCTGGCCAAGCATGCGGATAGCCCACGACCTGAGATCGCTGAGGCAAAGCGCACGCTCGGGATGTAAGGCAATAGTTTCTGGTGCCGGTTTCTGGATGCCTTGGAAAAGCAAACCGAGGAGAATATCAGACGCGAACTGACAGGTTTCGAGCCCACGTCTTGGCTGATGTATCCAAAGGTGTTCAGCGACTATGCTTCGGCTCAGACGGAATATGGTCCGGTCAGGCCTGCTAACGCCAGTCTATTTCTATGGTATGAAGTCGAGGACGAGATCCTCGTCGATATCGAACGCAGCAAGATGCTTGTCATTCGCTGTCTGTCCATCGGTGACGTCGATGAGAAGGGCATGGCGCCAATGCCGGCGTCGTGTCCACGGTGGCGGTTGCGACTGGACGATCGGTCAATTCCGGAGATGTGCTGCTATCGATCTAGGTCGTGAAAATGGAGACGGTACTATACGCCGATTGCGATGGACCGTCGCCGAAGTGCTGGTGCGCGCCAGCGATCAGATCGACGCAAAGGGTCTGTTGATTGTTTACGGCTGATTTGGGCAGTTAAGTAGATGAGAGGTGTGCCCGCAAAAGTATGACTCAAATCGGAGAGATGATAGCTCGCAGACAGGATGAAGGTTGTAGGACGGAAGAACATAGGTAACACATATCTGCGGAATTGCCGAGTTATGCACGACATAGGGACGGCAGAAAGGCAGGACAGGATTGGATCTGCGTCACCTTCGCTACATTATCGCAAGCGCTCGGAATGGCAGCTTCAGCGCCGCCGCACAAGAACTCAATGTAAGGCAGCCGATCGTCAGCAAGCGCGTGAAAGAAGTGGAAGACGAGTTTGGCGTCTGTCTTTTCGACCGTTCAAAGTCAGGGGCCAGCCTCACGGCCGCTGGCGAAGCATTCGTCGTCATCGCGCAGCGCATCATTGAGGATACGGAGCGACTGGGTGAGCAGACGAAAGCGAGCGGTGCTGGACGCGTCGGCCGCATCGTCGTCGGTTTTTATATGTCATTGTCAACCGGCTCACTACGAGCAGCGTTGCACAATTTCAGAAAATGCTATCGCGAGATCGATATCGAACCATTCGAGGCGCCGTACACCGAGCTTGCAGCCGGCCTTCATGCTGGCAGGATTGACGTTGCCATTCTGTTAGGAGACCCTGGTAGATGCGACATTTTTAACTCCCTTGCGATGCGATCTGAGCTTCTTGTCGTCGCGTTGCCGAAAGACCACCCTCTCGCGGATCGGCCATTTGTCTACTGGCCGGAACTGAAAGGTGAGCGGTTCCTGGTCAGTCACCACGACCCGGGACCGGATATTCGCATTATTCTCGAACGCTATTTGGCTGCTCCGTCAGATCACCCCGAGATTCTGATGAGGTCTTTGAGTCGCGAGAGTATACTAAGCGAGGTCGGCAGCGGGGAGGGTATTAGCCTGCAATGCGAGACGGCCGCCGGACTGACCGATCTCGGCATTGTTTTCAAACCGGTGCATGATGGCAACGGCTTGACCCGTCTGGGCTACATGGCGTGTTGGAAACCGACCAACACCAATCCGGTTGTGAAGACGTTTATCGATTTCATTGACTCAAGCACTGATTCGTTCGAGTCGCATTAGCCGACATTCTTCGACCGGATTTACCGCCGAACATTTCAAGTATTTTTTCGACGGCCTACGATGAGCTACGGCAAACTACGACGTTTCAGATAAATCCTGTTGCCCATCTGTAAGTTCTGCATTTCTTGATTGTCCCCATCGTCATCCGATCGTGAGTGCGGATGGCCGAAATGGGGGCACGATGTCCGGTCATCATCACAACAGCCAAAAACTGGCGCGTGGCGCACGCATGCTGCGCACCGCGCTCGGGCCGGCTATCGCCCAATACCTCGAGGACCCCGCTGTTGTCGAGGTGATGTTGAACCCCGATGGCCGGCTCTGGGTCGACCGGCTACGCGAAGGTCTTGTCGCAACCGACGATGTGCTGATCCCGTCCGATGGCGAGCGTATCGTGCGCCTGGTCGCACATCATGTTGGCGCGGAGGTGCATCCCGGCAGCCCGCGGGTTTCGGCCGAACTCCCCGAGACCGGAGAACGCTTCGAGGGCCTGTTGCCCCCGGTAGTGATGGC
The DNA here is from genome assembly GCA_035546855.1 of Nitrobacter sp. GTDB lineage: Bacteria > Pseudomonadota > Alphaproteobacteria > Rhizobiales > Xanthobacteraceae > Nitrobacter. The sequence continues at coordinate 61,692 of DASZVY010000004.1, forward strand.
GCCCACTTTCGCGATCCGCAAGCCGGCGGTCGCCGTGTTCACGCTCGCCGATTACGTCGCCGCCGGCATCATGACGGCTGCGCAGGCGGACGTGCTGCGGCTCGCGGTCGAGCGGCGCAAGAACGTGCTAATCGCCGGCGGCACCTCCACCGGCAAGACGACGTTGACGAATGCGTTACTGGCGGAAGTGGCGAAAACGTCAGATCGCGTGGTGCTGATCGAGGACACCCGCGAACTACAATGCGCCGCGCCGAACCTTGTCGCACTTCGGACGAAAGATGGCGTCGCCTCGCTCTCGGATCTGGTGAAGTCGTCGCTGCGTCTGCGCCCCGACCGCATTCCGGTCGGCGAAGTGCGCGGCAGCGAAGCGCTCGATTTGCTCAAAGCCTGGGGCACCGGACATCCCGGCGGGGTCGGCACCATCCATGCCAATACCGCGATCGGCGCACTGCGCCGGCTCGAGCAGCTCGTGCAGGAGGCCGTCGTCACGGTCCCACGCGCCTTGATAGCAGAGACCATCGATATTGTCGCCGTTCTGTCTGGCCGCGGCGCCGAACGGCGCCTGGCCGAGATCGCCCATGTCGACGGACTCGATCCAGCAACCGGCGACTACCGCACCCTCAACGCGCTGCTCCCCACCCCAAACCCCTCGAAAGGAGACCCTGAATGACCCGGCTTGCCTTGTCTCGTGTGCGCCACCACCTGACCGAGGCGACGGCGCTCGCCACGATCACGCTGCTGACGGCGGCGCCCGCCCATGCCTCCGGTTCGTCGATGCCGTGGGAAGAACCGCTTCAAAAGATTCTCGAATCCATCGAGGGGCCGGTCGCCAAGATCGTGGCGGTTATCATCATCATCACCACGGGCCTCACGCTCGCCTTCGGCGACACCGCAGGCGGCTTCCGGCGGCTGGTGCAGATTGTCTTCGGTTTGAGCATCGCTTTCGCGGCCTCTTCCTTCTTTCTCAGCTTCTTCAGCTTTGGCGGCGGGGCGCTGGTCTGATGGAGGAAGACGTCCGCGGCTTCTTCGCGCCGGTGCATCGCGCGCTCACCGAACCGATCCTGCTCGGCGGCGCGCCGCGCACGGTCGCCATCGCCAACGGAACGCTTGCCGGCGCCGTCGGGCTCGGCCTGCGCCTGTGGCTCGCCGGCCTCGTCATCTGGGCGATCGGGCATTTCGCGGCCGTCTGGGCCGCGAAGCGCGACGCGCAGTTCGTCGACGTCGGCCGCCGACACCTGCGCTATCCCGCGCACATGGACGTGTGAGGCGCGCCGATGCTGAACCTCGCCGAATACCGGAAGAAGAACGCACAGCTCGCGGATTTCCTGCCCTGGGCCGCGTTGGTCGCGCCGGGCGTTGTCCTCAACAAGGACGGATCGTTTCAACGGACGGCGCGGTTTCGCGGTCCCGATCTCGACAGCGCCACGCCGGCCGAACTGGTCGGCACGACCGCGCGCCTGAACAATGCGCTGCGCCGTCTCGGCTCCGGCTGGGCGATCTTCGTCGAAGCACAGCGTCATCCCGCCACCGACTACCCGGAAAGCCTGTTTCCGGAATCTGCCTCGGCCCTTCTCGACATCGAACGCCGCGAGCAGTTCGAGGACTCCGGCGTCCTGTTCGAGTCGAGCTACTTCCTCACCTTCGTCTGGCTGCCGCCCGCCGAGGAAGCCTCGCGCATGGAAGCCTGGCTCTACGAGGGCCGTGAGCGCAGTGGGGTCGATCCCTGGGAACTGCTGAAGAGTTTCGTCGATCGTACCGACCGCGTGCTCAATCTCGTCGAAGGCTTCGTGCCGGAAGCCGACTGGCTCGATGACTCGGAAACGCTGACCTACCTGCATTCGACCATTTCGACCAAACGCCATCGCGTGCGCGTGCCGGAAACGCCAATGCACCTCGACGCGTTGCTGGCCGATCAGCCGCTCGCCGGCGGGCTGGAACCGCGGCTTGGCGACTTCCATGTCCGCACGCTCACCGTCGTCGGATTCCCGACCTCGACATTCCCCGGAATCCTCGACGACCTCAACCGCCTGGCCTTCGTCTATCGGTGGTCGACGCGCGCCATCATGCTCGACAAGACCGACGCAACGCGCCTCGTCACGAAAATCCGCCGGCAGTGGTTTGCAAAGCGCAAATCAGTCGCGGCGATCCTGAAGGAGGTGATGACGAACGAGCAGTCGGTGTTACTGGACACCGACGCCGCGAACAAGGCCGCCGATGCCGACGCGGCCCTGCAAGACCTCGGCTCCGATCAGGTCGGCCAGGTCTATGTGACCGCGACCGTCACGGTGTGGAACGCCGACCGCACCATCGCCGACGAACGGCTGCGGCTGGTCGAGAAGGTCATCCAGTCGCGCGACTTCACCTGCATCGTGGAAGGCGTCAATGCCATCGAAGCCTGGCTCGGCTCGATCCCCGGCCAGACCTACGCGAACGTCCGCCAGCCGCCGATCTCGACGCTCAACCTCGCGCACATGATGCCACTGTCGGCAGTCTGGGCCGGGCCGGCGCGGGACGAACACCTCGGCATGCCGCCATTGTTCTACGCCAGGACCGAAGGCGCGACGCCGTTCCGTTTCGCGCTCCATGTCGGCGATGTCGGCCACACCATGATCGTCGGGCCGACCGGGGCGGGCAAGTCCGTGCTGCTCGCTGTGATGGCGCTCCAGTTCCGCCGCTATCGCAATTCGCAAGTCTTCGTCTTCGATTTCGGCGGCAGCATCCGAGCCGCGACCTTGTCGATGGGCGGCGATTGGCAGGACCTCGGCGGCACGCTTACCGACGAGGCGGAATCCACGTCCGTCGCGCTCCAGCCGCTGGCTCTCATCCATCATGTTCTCGAACGGGCCTGGGCCGCCGACTGGCTGGTCGACATTCTCCTGCGCGAGGGCGTTACGATCACCCCGGATGTTAAGGAATATATCTGGGCGGCGCTGACGTCGCTGGCCTCGGCGCCGGTCGAGGAGCGCACCATCACCGGCCTGACGGTGCTGTTGCAGTCCTCAGTGCTGAAACAGGCGCTGCGTCCCTACTGCATCGGCGGCGCGCATGGTCGGCTGCTTGACGCCGAGCACGAATATCTCGGCACGGCGAACGTCCAGGCCTTCGAGACCGAAGGGCTTGTCGGCACCAGGGCGGCGCCGGCCGTTCTCTCTTACCTGTTCCACCGCATCGAGGCCCGCTTCGACGGTCGACCGAGCCTGCTCGTCATCGACGAGGGCTGGCGGGCGCTCGACGACGGTGGCTTCGCCGACAAGATCAAGGAATGGCTCAAGACGCTGCGGAAGAAGAACGTCAGCGTGGTCTTTTCCTCGCAGTCGCTGGCCGACATCGAGGCGTCGCCGATCGCGCCCGTCCTGGTCGAGAGCTGCCCGACGCGCATCTTCCTCGCCAACGAGCGCGCCATCGAGCCGCAGATCACCGCCGTCTATGAGCGGTTTGGGCTTAATTCCCGTCAGATCGAGATCATCGCGCGGGCGACCCCGAAGCGCGATTACTACTGCCAGTCGCGACGCGGCAACCGCTTGTTTGAGCTGGGGCTTGGCTCCGTCGCGCTGGCGCTGTGCGCATCGTCGGACAAGGCCGCGCACGCGCTGATCGACGAGCTGCTGCGCGATGGCGCGCGGCCGTACTTCCTCGAAGCCTGGCTCTACGCCAACGACCTCGCCTGGGCCGCCGACCTCGTTCCCAATCTCACGAATGTCATCGATGCGTCCGTTGCAACGCATCAGCCGTCGCGCATCACGCCGTCAGAACAGGAGACGCCATCATGATTCTGTCCGTATTCCGCTTGCGTTATCGCCACCCGATTGCGGCGGGTGCGCTCGTGCTTGCCGTGACGTTTGCACCCGGCAGCACCGATGCATTTGACATCGTCTACGACCCGTCGAACTACGCGCAGAACGTCCTGACCGCCGCACGCGCGCTTCAGCAGATCAACAACCAGATCACCTCGCTCGCCAATCAGACGCAGATGCTGATCAACCAGGCGAAGCACCTCGCCAGCCTGCCAACGTCTGTCCTCTCCCAGATCGACGGCAACTTCGCCGAGATGAAGCGGCTGATGGGTGAGGCCGACAAATTGGCCTACAACGTCGGCAATATCGAGACACAGTTCTCGTCGACCTTCCAGAACTTCGCGGTCGGCAAGACCGACGCGCAGCTCATCACGTCCGCACGCGACCGTTGGCAGCAATCGCTGTCGGCCTACGAGCACTCGCTGAAGGCCGGAGCGGTCGCCGTGCAGAACCTCGACGGCACGCGCGCCCAGACCAGCACGCTGGTCGACTCCAGCCAGTCGGCCGTCGGCGTGCTTCAGGCGACGCAGGCCGGCAACCAACTCATCGGCGTCCAGACCCGGCAACTTGCCGACCTCACCGCGATGCTCGCCGCACAGGGCAGAGCCGACGCCCTTGAGAACTCCCGCAAGGCCGCGGCGCAGGAGCAGTCGCGCGAACAGCTCAGCCGCTTCCTGACCGGAAGCAGCTACAGCCCGACGCCCGTTCGCATGTTCCATGACTGAGGGACGACGATGGATTGGAAAGTTGCAACCCGAGTTGTCGCCGTCCTCGCATTTGCCGTGATCGTGGCGGCTTGCGCCATTGCGTTGCGTCCCGACGCCACCGAGGAAACACCCGCGTCGACCGCTCAGTCACAGAGCGAGGAGCCTGCATCCAGCGAATTGCTCCGCTGCCGCGAGATCGGCGCGGCCGCGCTCGACGACGCCGGTTGCAAGAAGGCGTGGGCGGACAGCCGCCGTCATTTCCTGGAAGGCGATGCTGGGCGCGCGCGGCCATGAACACCGGCGTCATCGACCGCTTTCTGGAGACATTTACCCGCTACATTGATAGCGGCTTCGGCCTGCTCGGCGGCGAGATCGGATTCCTCACCTCCACACTGATCGTCATCGACATCACGCTGGCGGGCCTGTTCTGGGCCTGGGGCGTCGACGAAGACGTGCTTGCCCGTCTCATCAGGAAGACGCTCTATATCGGCTTCTTCGCCTTCATCATCGGTAACTTCAACCGGCTCGCCGGGATCGTCTTCCAGTCCTTCAGCGGCCTCGGCCTGAAGGCGGGCGGATCGTCGCTCACGGCCGACACATTGCTCCAGCCCGGCCGCGTCGCGCTGGTCGGCATCGACGCCGGCATGCCCATCCTCAAGGCCGCCGGCGACCTGATGGGCTACATCTCGTTCTTCGAGAATTTTGTGCAGATCATGGTGCTGATGATCGCCTGGGCGATCGTGCTCATCGCCTTCTTCATTCTCGCGGTCCAGATATTCGTCACGCTGATCGAGTTCAAATTGACCACGCTCGCGGGCTTCGTGCTGATCCCGTTCGCGCTGTTCAACAAGACCGCGTTCCTCGCCGAAAAGGTCCTCGGCAACATTGTCGCCTCCGGCGTCAAGATTCTCGTGCTCGCCGTGATCGTCGGCATCGGCTCCCGCCTGTTCAGCGAATTCACGACCGGCTTCTCCGGTACACCGACCATCACCGACGCGCTGGCGCTTGTGCTCGGCGCGCTGTCGCTGATGGGATTGTCGATCTTCGGTCCCGGCATCGCTACCGGACTTGTTTCCGGCGCGCCGCAACTCGGTGCAGGCGCCGCCGTCGGCACTGGCCTTGCCGTCGCCGGCATCGGTGCGGCCGGCGTCATGGGCGCAAGCGCTGGCCTCTCCGGCGCGGCGAGCGCGGTTGGTGGCGGCGGACGCATGACCGCGGCCGCCGCGCGCGGAGGTGCGTATCTCGCCGGCAGCACATCGAGCGCCTATGGCGCCGGCGCATCCGGCCAGAGCCGCATGGGCGCCGTCGCTGCCGGTCTGGGCGGCGTTACAAGGGCCGGCGCATCCGCAGCTATCCAGCCTGTGCGACAGGCTGCATCGCGCGCCGCCGCATCCCTCAAATCGAGTTACGCAGCCGGCCGCGCCGCCGCCACGGGCGGACCATCCTCACCGGCAACAGCCGCGGGCGCTTCAGCCGCTCAAACCCCTTTAGCATCCGGCGCACCACCGGCCTGGGCCGCGCGCATGAAGCGCAGCCAGACCTTGAGCCACGGCGCGACCGCCGCTGCCCATGCCGTGCGTTCGGGCGATCACGGCGGCGGCTCCATGTCCGTGTCCCTCCATCAGGATGATCATAAATGAATCTCTTCCGCCGTCCCTCCGTGCGCTACGCGCGCACGCCCGAACCCGAAACTCCGTATCTCAAAGCCGCGCAGGTCTGGGACGAGCGCATCGGCTCTGCGCGCGTGCAAGCAAAGAACTGGCGACTCATGGCCTTCGGCTCGCTGGTGCTCGCCGGCGGCTTCGCGGCCGCGCTGGTGTGGCAATCGACGCAGGGCACGGTCGTTCCCTGGGTGGTTCAAGTCGACAAGTTCGGCGAGGCGCAGGCGATCGCGTCCGCCGTCGCGGACTACAAGCCGACCGATCCGCAGATCGCGTGGCATCTCGCGCGCTTCATCGAGCAGGTGCGCAGCATTCCGGCTGACCCCGTCGTCGTGCGACAGAACTGGCTGCGCGCCTACGACTACACGACCGATCGCGGCGCCATCGCATTGAACGATTACGCGCGCGGCAACGATCCCTTCGCGAAGGTCGGCAAGCAGCAGGTCGCGGTCGAAATCTCAAGCGTCATTCGCGCCTCGCCGGAATCATTCCGCATCGCCTGGCTGGAGCGCCGTTACGAGAATGGTCAGCTCTCCGGCACCGAACGCTGGACCGCCATCCTGACCATCGTAATCCAGCAGCCGCGCAGCGCCGACAAGCTGCGCGCCAATCCGCTCGGTGTGTTCGTCAACGCAATCAACTGGTCGAAGGAGATGGGGTGATGGGGGACAACAGAAAAAATGCTGCGCCGGCGCTGATCGCCATGATGCTGGCGACGACAGCGCTTGCCGGCTGCGCCAACAAGTTCATTCCGCCGGACATCGACTACGACGATGCCGCGCCCGCCGTGCTCAGCGCCGATCCGGTCGGGCCGGTGCAGGTCGTCGAGCTGCCGAAGCCACTGCCGTTGCCCGGCCAGTTGAAGCCCGTCGGCGGAAAGAAGCCGAAGCCCGAACCGACCGATCCGAAGAAGCGCGTCGCCCAGGCCAATGAAGCGGCGCGGATGCAGCCGGTGCGTAATGGCTTCATCAACGCCGTGCAGGTTTATCCCTTCGTCGTCGGCGCGCTCTATCAAGTCTACGCCGCGCCCGGACAAGTGACCGACATCGCGCTTCAGCCCGGCGAGCAACTTGTCGGCGCAGGCCCCGTCGCCGCCGGTGACACCGTGCGCTGGATCGTCGGCGATACGCTCAGCGGCTCCGGTCAGGCCGCCCAGGTCCACATCCTCGTCAAGCCGACGCGACCCGACCTTCAGACCAACCTCGTCATCAACACCAACCTGCGCACCTATCACATGGAACTGCGCTCGACCGAGAAGACCTACATGGCCTCGGTGTCGTGGCAGTATCCGCAGGATCAGTTGATCGCGCTGCGTCGGCAGAATGCGCAAGCCGCACTGACGCAGCCGGTCGCGTCTGGCGTCGACATCTCGAAGCTGAACTTCCGTTATGCAATCGAGGGCGATAGCGCGCCGTGGCGGCCGCTGCGCGCCTTCGACGATGGCAACAAGGTCTATATCGAGTTTCCGTCGGGGATCGGGCAGGGCGAGATGCCGCCGCTGTTCGTCATAGGATCCTCCGGCAATTCCGAACTGGTCAACTATCGCGCTCGACAGAATTACTACGTCGTCGATCGTCTCTTTGCTGCCGCCGAACTCAGGCTGGGCGACAAGGACAGCGAGAAGCGCGTGCGGATCGTGCGCACCGACGGCCGGCCGGGACGAAGCGCGAGGTTGTTCTGATGACCGACGCTCCGACTCCGCCTCCCGGCGATATCCGGGCCGAGCTGCGCTTGCGGCCCGAGCAGCCGCGCGTCACGCGCTTGTCGCGCAAAGTGCTCATTACGCTCGGCGGCGTCAGCGCCCTCATCATCATGGCCGCGCTGTTCTGGGCGCTCGATGCCAACCGGCGCATGAACCAATCGCCGACCGAACTCTACAGCACCGAGAACCGCACGCCGGCAGATGGGCTGGCCGGCCTTCCGAAGGACTATACCGGCATCCCCAAGCTCGGCCCGGCCCTGCCGGGCGACCTTGGGCGTCCGATTCTGAGTGCGCAGGATGAAGGCAAACCCGTCGTCGCGCCCGACATCCGAACGCCGCGCGCCGATCCCACCGAACAGCGCCGTCTCGCCGAAATCGAAGCCGCGCGCGTCGCCAAGGTGTTCACCGACAGCCGCGGCGTGCAGGCGCCTGCGACAGCGCCCGCCGTTGGCCGTGTCGATCCGGCCACTGGCCTCACGCTGCCGACCGAAACGCCTCCGCTCGATCCGGGCGCGGCGCAAAACATGCAGGATCGCAAGCTCGCCTTCGTCAACGCGGCCGTCGATCGGCGCACCGTCACGCCCGATCGCGTGCAGGAGAAGGTGTCGCCCTATGTCGTGCAAGCCGGCACCGTCATTCCGGCAGCGCTAATTACCGGCATCAAATCCGACCTGCCCGGAACGATCACCGCGCAGGTGACGGAGCAGGTTTACGACACCCCGACCGGCAAGCAGCTCCTCATCCCGCAAGGCGCGCGGCTGATCGGCCAGTACGACAGCCAGGTCGCATTCGGGCAGTCGCGCGTGCTGCTCGTCTGGAATCGCATCATCATGCCCAACGGCACGTCGATCGTTCTGGAAAGGCAACCGGGCGCCGACGCCGAAGGCTATTCCGGGCTCGAGGACGACGTCGATTATCATTGGGGTCAGCTTTTCAAGGCGGCGATCCTCTCGACCTTGCTCGGCGTCGGCACCGAGCTCGGATCGAGCAACAACGAAAACGAGATCGCGCGGGCGATCCGCCAGAGCAGCCAGGACACGGCGTCCGATGTCGGCCGTCAGCTCATCCGACGCCAGCTCAACATTCAGCCGACGCTCACGATCCGACCGGGCTTCCCCGTCCGTGTGATCGTCAATCGCGACCTAATATTGCAGCCCTATGGGGCCGCGAAGGAGCCGTCATGACCAAGCTCAGGCTCTCGGCTCTCCTTGACGACAAGCCGGTCAAGCTCACGGTCGAGTTGCCGGCTGCCGTTCATCGCGATCTTGTCGCCTACGCCGAGATTCTTGCCCAGACCTCGGGCCAAGCGATGCCTCCCGATCCGGGCAAGCTGATCGCGCCTATGCTCCAGCGCTTCATGGCCACTGATAAGGGCTTCACCAAAGAGAAACGCACGACACGACGCTAAGATAGATGTGGCATTGAAAAACCGCTCGACCCGCTAGGACGGTAAATCCGCGATTCATGAGGACAAAAGAAGAACATCGGCTGAGCAACGTCAATCAGGAACTTGAAATGTCAGAAGCGGCAGAGGCCGATTCTATGTCGGAATCGGAACGGCTCGACATGGCCGTGGTTCAGGCGATTGCGGCGCATGATGGCGACCCGTGACGCACGATCCCTGATAGCCGTCCGTGACCGGCACCCTCCAACCCGGTATTAACGGTTAAGCTGGTATTGACTGTGATCGACAATCGACGTCATCGACAGCACGATGTGGGAACGGTCATGGCCGAGACGCAAATTGAATGGACTGACGCCACCTGGAATCCAGTTGCTGGCTGCTCCATCGTCAGCGCGGGCTGCACGAATTGCTATGCCATGGAAATGGCGAGACGACTTCAGGCGATGAATGTTCCGAAATATAAAGGACTCACGCGACGCAGCGGAAAACGAACCGTTTGGAACGGCGTGGTCCGTGAAGACAAGGCCGCCTTGGACATTCCGCTGCGCTGGAAGAAGCCGCGAAAAATCTTCGTTAACTCGATGTCTGACCTGTTTCATGATCGGGTGACGGACGCCTTCATCCTGAGAGTCTGGGCCGTCATGCGTGCCACGCCCCACCATCACTATCAGATCCTTACCAAGCGTCCGGAGCGGATGGGGGCGCTGGTTCGCTCCAAGATCGGCGAAGTTCTGCCGAACGTATGGCTCGGCACCAGTGTCGAGAGCGCCAACGTCGCGGGTCGCATCGATCATTTGCGCACCATCCCGGCTGCAATCCGTTTCATCTCATTTGAGCCGCTGATCGGTCCGGTAGGGTCAGTCGATCTTCGCGACATCCATTGGGCCATCGTCGGCGGAGAAAGCGGAAGATCGGCTCGCCCGATCCGTGAAGATTGGATCGATGAAATCTTCGATCAGTGTGCGATGCACAACACCGCGTTCTTCTTTAAGCAGTGGGGGACATGGGGGAAAGACAACAAGCGTCGTTCCAAAAAGGCCAATGGGCGCGTATATCGCGATCAGGTCTGGGACGAAATGCCGAAGGCTTCGCTCGCGCTCTGAGAATGACGCCTCTGGATAGCAGGATTCATTCGGAGGCGAATGTCGAAAAAGCCGTATTCATGGGTCGCAGGCGCGGTTCTTGAGGAGCACTCAAGACGCAAGCACAAGGTCATCGCCGAATACGTCGCGCGATATCTGACCGTGCGCTGCCAGCTTCCTCAACAGTCCCGGTTTCGTCTTGCCATTGTCGATGGTTTTGCAGGCGGCGGCCAATACAAGTGCGGCAGTCCCGGGTCTCCGCTGATCTTTATAAACGAGCTTCGTGTCGCGACGGAGCAATTCAACATCAAGCGTCAGGCCGAGGGGATGTCGCCGCTCGACATCGAATGCCTGCTCATCCTGAACGACTTCGACAAAGAGACTGTCGAGCTGCTGAAAACGAATGCCGCTTCGCTCATCGCCGAAATCAAGGAGAACGTGCCGAAGCTTCACCTTCGCGTCGAGTATCGGAATGAGAAGTTCGACGAACTCTATCCCGAGGTGAAGCAACTGCTCGAGCGCGGCAGCTATCACAACGTCCTCTTCAATCTGGATCAATGCGGAACAGGCAGCGTCGAAATCAACACGATCGGCGACATCGTCGCGTCGTTCACGTCGGTTGAAATCTTCTACACATTCGGCATCCAGACGTTGCTGACGTTCCTGCATCAGACGGACCGGGGCGCGCTGGCCAGGCAGCTTGCGCCGTTTGGCGTCAGTCCGGATGATCTATCGCAACTCGATGGTTTGATGACCAAGGACGCTTGGCTTGGCGCAGCGGAACGCATCGTGTTCGAGTCGTTTCGGCGCTGCGCGAACTACGTCAGTCCATTTTCCATCCACAATCCGGACGGATGGCGTTATTGGCTTATCCACTTCGCAAATTCGGTTCGTGCGCGTCAGGAATACAACAATATCCTGCATCAAAACAGCAGCGCCCAGGCACATTTTGGCCGGTCCGGTTTGCACATGCTGTCTTACGACCCGAGTGAAGCCGACAGCATGCTCTACATGTTCGATGCGGCGGGAAGGGCGGAAGCAAAAAAGCAGCTTCACGATGATATTCCGCGGTTCATCACAAATTACGGCGATGCAATTCCGGTCGGTGAGTTTTACGCCAGCATCTACAACGCGACCCCGGCTCACATGCACGACATCAACTCAGCGATCATCGAGAATCCGGACCTCGAGGTTATCACCGAACAAGGCGGCGGGGAGCGCCGCAAAGCCAACATGATCAAGACCAGCGACATCCTGCGCTTGAAACAGCAGCGCAGTTTCTTTCCGTTTTTCTTTGAAAATCAAAGCAGGGTAGCGAAGAAATGACGCACGCCATCGTGGTCGCATAACGATTGGTGCCCGAATGGCGGATCATCGGAATACGCTCGCCCTTGTCGCAGCCGCTGCCACCCTGGCGCTTGTATTGGGGTTTGCCTATGGCGCCACCTTCAATGGTGGTTGCGAGCAGATCAAGGATGCTCAATGTGGTTGTCTCGAATGGTGGTTTTCCCGCTACCAGACGTTGATCGCCATGTTTGGCGCGATTTTCGTTGCTTGGCTTAGCGTCCAGCCTGTTCTGAAGCAGCTCAAGCTGTCCTCGGTGCAGACCGCTGTCGCTTTGCAACAGGTTCACGCAGATCGTGAAAAACGGCTGGAGAACTGGCTCAAGCCAGAATTGGCCGCGCTGGAAAAACTGTCCGAAGACCTGGCGCGTGGCTATTATGAACGTGAGGATGACCATGGGGTGCTTCCTCACTGGGTATGGGATATGAACCAAACGGTCGACAGCACCCGCGGCCGTTTAATTCGGCGGCAGGACAGAAACTTCGGGCCTGCGGAGATAACAGCCGCCCGTCAAAACCTCATCGACATTCTCGGGCGGCTCACCAAGTGCATGTCAGACTACAATGGGTCTGTCTACGCTGACGATCCGGAGTACGATTTCTCCGACGACGACCGGGCGAAGATTGACGCAGCCGAGACCAAAGCGCGGGAATATCTGCCGACCCGAATTGACGAGGCGTCAGTGGCGATCAAGAAATTCGCTGAAGCTGTGGCAGCGGACCTTCGGGAGTTGCGTTTGAAGCGTCGGCTCTATGATCAGATGGTGGCGAGCGCCAACCTTCCGGCGGAGAAGTTGGAATAAGGCGTCTGGGATCGCGTGAGACAACCGGCGATACGGATTCTTATCCGCGACGCGAATCAAACATGCGAGAGCTGTTCTCGCGAGGATTTCTGAAATGGCCGCTGATCGCCCCCGCCGGGTTTTCCTTGATGCGAACGTCGTGATCCGGGCCGGCAAGCCGCCCGGCGGTCCGCTGATCCCGCGGGTCGCTGATCTGGTAGACGCCGGCTATATCAAGGTTGTCACGACCGATCTTACAAAAATAGAGATCGCAAAAAACCATGGGGCTAACGATTTCGAGGTCATCGGCGACCTGACCAGGAGACGAGTCCGCGACCTGGCTGATGAGATTCTCGCCGTTAAACTCCCGGAGATTTCTCCGGTTGAACTGCAGCAAAGACTGATCGAGAAGTATCATGCTGCGGTGGAGCAGATGTTCAGCTCGCTGCGAGCGGAGACGCTTTCGATCGATAGTGTGAAGCCGTCCGTCGTATTCGACGCATACGCGCGCAGGACCGGCCTGTTTGGCGACGACGCCAAGAAGGATCAATTTCCAGATGCCTTCATCTTCGAAGCCCTAAAAGCGACTGTCACGAAAAGCGATCCGCTGACGATCGTCTCGGACGACAAGGACTTTGCGGCGGTCATCAAGAACGCTGAGCATATCACCGGGCTGAGATCGATCGCGGATCTCTTCGCCAAGCTCGGGCTGACAATCGAAGCGGCCCCGGACGTCAACGATTTTGTGGATGACAATCGCGATGCGATCGTCGGGGTCGTTCATGAAGAACTCAATCAGTGGGGATTGCAGGTCAGCGATGTTGACGATGCAGAAATCGACGAAGCGGACGTGGAAAATGTGAACTTTCTCGACTTCAGGACATTTCGGACGATCGGCCCAGGCAAGGAGATTCTCGTCGTCGGGCGCATCGAGATGGACGTCAAAGTCTCCTACCACCATCCCGATTGGGACACCGCCACTTACGACAGCGAAGACAAGGTACTGCTGCCGCACCACACGGTGGAAGGCGAGAAGAACATAGATGTAGAAGCCAATTTTAGTATGACCCTGACCGTCGACAAGCACGGCAAGCCGACATCGGTTGCTGAGTTCTCGTTCGACGACGATGATTTCGTCTGGGTCGCGATCGGGCCAAACGACTTCGACTACAAATAGGTGTTTCGCGGCTCGTGAAATGGTTAGATTTCGCGCGGTGCGTACACGTTGTCCGGGTAGGGAAGCCTTTCGTTGACACGCCGTAGGAGCACAAGATAGCCCCGCATAGCCAGTTGGAGTTCGGCGCCATCACCCAGGGGCTTGTCTTTGAAGGCGTGAATGGTGTTGCGCCGCTCCTGCACCAGATCAACGAGGGCATTCCCGTCAGCGCCGATGAGGTCATGCTCTTTCACGAAGATCTTCAGAGGCTGGAGCGTAAGTCCGTCAGGACTGAAAGCCTTTTGCTTTTTGTGATCGAACGCATTTGCCTTCTTGAGCACGTCCAGGTCGGCTTTGTAGTCCATGTAAAACACCGACAGGAGGAGTTTTAGCGTTCCTTCGAGCAGACTGCCGAGGTTCGACTAGGCGAGAATGAGTTCTCCGTCCGACAGCGCAGTGGAGGGTTCACGTAGCCACAAACGCAATGTCTTTGACAGCGACGCCTGCCAGTCGAGGCGGCTCTTGGTCAGCAGGCCCGCGGCTTCAACAGGCGCCCAGCCGTTGCTTGCTGCCCAAAAGGTCGCCAAGCCGCTGTTCAGTTTTTCGATCCGGGAAACGACGTCCTCGATTGTCATGCGTGACTTATCCGTCGCCAAGCCGAATCGGCCAGCCGTCGATTGGCAGGCCAGAGCTTTACGATCTGACGCAGCCCTCAGGCAACTCGGGGTTCAGAGGGCACGTCGTCAATTGGGGCTTATTGCGGCGCAGCATAAGTGCCGCACGTACGGTCCGACAACCCAGCGGGAGGCGAGATTCAGTGCATCCGCGAGTTCGTGAAACTAGAATGTTCGCGTGATAATCGATTCGATCTATCCCACCGTAGCTACGGACGATTTTGCGCGTCGCTTCTCGCAGCGCGGCGGAAATCTCATGTGGCTGCTCGGGGCTGGCGCTTCGGCGGCCGCCGGCATTCCGACGGCGTGGGACATGATTTGGGAATTCAAGCAGCAACTTTACGTCAGCCAGCGCCGCGTTTCTCCGAAACAGGTCGCCGACCTCGCCAATCCGGCCGTCCGACGTGAACTGCAATCGTTCATCAACGACCTTGGCAGCTTACCCGCGCTCGGTTCGCCCGACGAGTACGCGGCGCTCTTCGAGTCCGTCTATCCAAGCGAGGCAGACCGTCGCACGTACATCGCTGCAAAGATCAGCGGCGCGAAGCCCTCCTACGGGCACATTGCGTTGGCGACACTGATGAAAGGTGCGCGTTGTCGTTTAGTCTGGACCAGCAACTTCGACCCTCTAGTCGCCGACGGCTGCGCGAAGGTTTATGGCGGGACCGGCCAGTTGACCACTGTGGCGATAGAGACCGGCAGTCTCGGACGGAACGCCATCGACGAAGGGCGCTGGCCCGTCGAGGTCAAGCTTCATGGCGACTTCCGATCGCGCCGGCTCAAGAATACCGGAGATGAGCTGCGCGAACAGGATGCGAAACTCAGAACCCTGCTGATCGATAGCTGCAGCCGGTGGGGACTTGTCGTGGCCGGCTACAGCGGTCGCGATGAGTCGGTCATGGACACGCTCGAAGCGGCGCTAGAACGTGATGCCTCCTTTCCCGCCGGTCTCTTCTGGCTCCATCGCGGCGAGGATCCGCCCTTGCTGCGCGTCCAACGGCTTCTTGCCGCCGCCGCACGTAAGGAAATCGACTGCGGTCTCGTGCCGATAGAGAACTTCGATGAAACGTTGCGCGATCTTATGCGGCTCGTGCCGGACCTAGACACGACAGTGTTGGATGAGATCGCAACCGAACGGCGGGTTTGGTCCCCAGCCCCGCGCCCGACCGGGAATCGGGGCTACCCGGTCGTCCGTCTCAACGCGCTCGAACTGACAGGGATGCCGAGCGTGTGCCGCCGCGCCGTCTGCGACGCCGGCGGCGTGGCGGAAATCAAGTCGGCAATCGAAGCGTCGGGCCTGCCGGTCATTGGCACCCGTTCGAAAGCAGGCGTGCTGGCCTTCGGTGCTGACGCCGATATCAGAGCAGTCCTTTCCGCATATGAGATCGAAAGCTTCGATCTGCATTCAATTGAAACCCGGCGGCTGCGTTACGATAGTCACGAACGGGGCCTTCTCCGCGAAGCACTGACCCGAGCTCTCACCCGCGAACATCGGATGATCGCTGCCCGTCGCAGAGGCGCCGACCTGTTGACGCCGACCTCCGTTGATGACGAAAAATGGGCGCCGCTGAGGAAGCTGACCGGAAGTCTAGGTGGATTGGTGCCGAAGCAACCCGAACTAAAATGGAAAGAAGGCGTGGGGATCAGGCTGGATTGGGTGGATGAGCGGCTTTGGCTTCTGCTCGAGCCGCGCACCGTATTCGAAGGACTTACAAGGGAGAACAGGGCCGCCGCCACCGATTTCGCGCGCGAACGGATTGTGAGACGCTACAATCCTGCGCTCAATGCCTTGCTCGAGTTTTGGTCGATGCTGTTCGCGTCCCCGCAGCGCGACCTTCCGGCGCTTGGAATCAGCACTGGTGTGAATGCGGCCTTCAGGCTGGGCGATGTCACAGCTTTCTCGGGGAGAGCCCGAGCATGAGCAGCGAGATATCGCCTCATTTGTTTTTTCCCGAAGCCAAGCTCGCGTTTCATCCAGACCGCGCGTCGGACGTGGATCTCCATCCTTTGCGTGGACTGCTGCGGTTCGGGCCCTATTCATCCGGTCTTGTTCCGGATCCCATCCGGATCGCGACGATCGCACCGGCACGGCAGGGAAACCGACTCTACGGCTTCATGAAGGAACTGGCGTTCCAGTACAAGCCGACGGAGCGCAAGGACTACCTGCCTCCCTGGCCCGGTTTCCGCAAAGCGTTCAATCTCGACATGCGGGGCGCGGTCAAGGATTGCCATATAGAGCTGGACGACCGGCTCGATGGCGAAATGAAGGACTCAGTCACCCCCCATGTCGTGCTGGCGGACCGCTTGCTTCGCGCGATCCGATCGTTGGAGGCTCGCCGCGACGCGTTCGACATTGTCTTCATCTACATCCCGCAAAGCTGGGCAGCCGGGTTCACGGGAGCAGACGGCGACGACTTCGATCTCCATGACCACCTGAAGGCCGCTACCGCAGCGCGACGCATTCCAATCCAACTCGTCCGTGAAGACCGCGCGCTCGCCTATCCGGACCGTGCGAGCGTCATGTGGCGGATCGGCCTAGCGATTTACGCGAAGGCTGGCGGCATTCCCTGGAAACTCGCAGATTCGGATCCTGAGGCCGCCTACATCGGTCTCTCTTATGCGCTGCGTCCGACCGAGTCAGACCGGCCACGCTTTGTCACCTGCTGTAGCCAAGTGTTCGATGCGGAAGGGGCGGGTCTTGAGTTCGTCGCCTACGATGCCCATGAAATCGATGTCCAGCGGGACAATCCGTTCATGTCCCGGACGGAGATGTTCCGCGTGATGGGCCGATCGCTAGATCTCTACCGACGTCGGCACTCGGGTCGCTCTCCCCGGAGAGTGACGGTACACAAGACGACAGAATTCAAGAAGGACGAGATCGACGGCTGCATGGAAGCGCTGCATCTGTGCGAAGCGGTCGATCTCGTGCAGGTCGTGGAGGACGTCGGCTGGAGAGGTGTTCGCATCGATCGCGACCGCCAAAGCGGCAAAGGGAAGCCAACGGGTTATCCGGTCGATCGTGGTACCCTGATCCCGCTCGGAGACCGCGAGTGTCTGCTGTGGATGCATGGCGATGTAAAAGGCGTCGCGGAGCGCTCGTATTACCAAGGCGGCCGCAGCACGCCTCGTCCGATTCGACTGGTCCGTCATGCAGGGCACGGCTCGTGGAACGAAACCGCCCGGTCAGCTCTCGCGCTCGCGAAGATGGATTGGAACAACGACGCACTGTACGACATGCTGCCGGTGACCATGGCATACGCAAAAACGCTCGCGCGCGTTGTCAAACGAATGGACGGATTGGGCTCCGCTCCCTATCAATTTCGTTTCTTCATGTGACGTCGACTGGCCAACCGCGAGCCAGAATAATGATCCGAGTCAATTAGTTCCCGATATACAACAAGTGGATATTTCTGTGACAACATCTCTTGACGGAGAAATTCGCGACGGTCGCCATCATATGCAGGTCCGCGTCTATTTCGAAGATACGGACGCCGGCCAGATTGTTTATCACGCCAATTTCTTGCGCTTCATGGAACGGGGAAGAACGAATTACCTGCGTCTGCTCGGGACCAATCAGCGGGAGCTACTCAAAGAAGCGCACGACGATGCGCCAAGCTTCGCCTTCGTTGTCCGTTCAATGACAATCGATTTCCTAAAACCAGCGGCCTTGGACGACTTGCTTGATGTCATCACAATCCCCGCAGAGGTCAAGGGCGCATCGATTACCCTGCTGCAGGAATGTCGACGCGGAGACGATCTTTTGGTCGCGGCCCGCGTGCGGGTAGCATTTATCTCAGGCGGAAGGGCGCAACGGATCCCGAAGGCGCTACGGCTCGCTATGGAAGGAGCGTAGAGAATCTACGCTTGTTCACGCTATAGCCCTCCAGCGCCCCAATGGAATCAAGCCGCTGTGTTGCGATGTTGGCAAGCCAGAGTTCTCCGGGCTCGTCTATCACGCCAATTACCTGCGCTTCATGGAGCGTGGCCGCAGCAATTATCTGCGGCTTCTGGGCGCGGATCAGCGCGCGCTGTTCGATGAAGCGGCAAGTGAGGCGCCGGGGTTTGCCTTCGTGGTGCGCTCGATGCAACTCGACTTCCTCAAGCCCGCGCACATGGACGACCTGCTCGACATCGTGACACGGCCGCTGGAGGTGCGCGGCGCCTCGATCACGCTGCATCAGGAGGTGCGGCGCGGCGATGTGCTGCTGCTGGAAGCGAAAGTGAAGGTGGCGTTCGTCTCCGAAGGGCGGGCGAAGCCAATTCCCAAAGCGCTGCGGATCGCCATGAAGGCGGATCAAAGCTGATCGGGAACCTTCATCTTCCATGGCCGGGCGATAGAAGTGTCACTATCGACTCCGCCTCTCCGCCGCCGCGAAGCCGGCATCAAAGACGTGACGGTCGCGGAGAAGCCGGCGCCAGGGACCGGCCGATGTACCGGGGCTGGGTGAGCTGCCCGCACAAGACCGGGCATGACAAGTCGGGAAGGTGAAAAAAATCTCCACCGGTCATGTCGGATCGGCGCCGCCCCGTTCGTTCTCCGGGCTGAGGGCGGCGGTGGATCGCTGCCGTTACGGCGGACCATCGTTCAACCTGGAGACTCTCATGTCAGCCATCACCCCCTGCCTCTGGTTCGATCGCGAGGCCGAGGACGCCGCGAAGTTCTACGTGTCGGTGTTCAAAAACGCGCGGATCATCGAAACGTCGCATTACGGCGAGGGCGGACCGATGCCCGCCGGCACGGTGATGGTCGTCAGCTTCGAATTGAACGGGCAGCGGTTCCAGGCGCTCAACGGCGGGCCGCATTTCAAGTTCAACGAGGCGATCTCGTTCAGCGTCGATTGCAAGTCGCAGGACGAAGTCGACTATTTCTGGGACAGGCTGACGGCGGACGGCGGCGCGCCGGTGCAGTGCGGCTGGCTCAAGGACAAGTTCGGCGTGTCCTGGCAGATCGTGCCGGACGTGCTGCCGCGCCTCCTGACGGATCCCGACCCCGCCAGGGCCAACCGCGCCATGCAGGCCATGATGACGATGAAGAAGATCATCATTGCCGACATCGAGGCGGCGGCGAACGGGTGAGATGCGAAGCAAATATCGCCAACGGGACGACGTATCCCGGACGCGGTGCAGCGTTCTTCACGGTACACCGCAGAGCCGGGATCGTCGCAGGCGAAAGTGTTCCGGGCGGTCCCGGTTCAGCGAAGCGGCATGCTGCCGCATCGCGCCCGGGACACGAAATATCATCGGCGTCGCGAAATCGTGTTGGGTGAAATGTCGGCAACCGGCATACTCGTCCGTCTTGAAGAGAACAGGGAACCCATCGGCATGCTCTACGCCATTCTTTGCTATCACAATGAGGACGTCGTCGGCTCCTGGAGCAAGGAGCAGGACGCCGCCGTCATGCAGAAACTCGCCGTGGTGCAGGACAGGCTGCGCAAGCAGGGCCGGCTCGGGCCGGTGGCGCGGCTGCTGCCGACCACGGCGGCGACGACGCTGCGCAAGGAGAACCCGCCGCTGATCGTCGACGGTCCCTTCGCCGAGACCAAGGAGCAGTTGCTCGGCTTCTACCTGATCGACTGCAAGAACCTCGACGAGGCGCTGGAGACCGCGCAGGAGCTCGGCAACGCCAATCCCGGGGGCGCCTATGAAATCCGCCCCGTTGGCGTGTTCCATCCCGGAGGGACCGCGGCATGACCGATGTCGCCTGGATCGATGCGGCTTTGACAGCGGCGCGTCCCCAGGCGCTCGGCGCGCTCCTGCGTTATTTCCGCGATCTCGACACCGCCGAGGAGGCCTATCAGAACGCCTGCCTGCGTGCGCTGAAGACCTGGCCGGACAACGGGCCGCCGCGCGATCCCGCCGCGTGGCTGATCCTGGTCGGCCGCAACGCCGCGCTCGACGAGGTGCGGCGGTGGCGCAGGCAGCAGGCGCTGCCCGACGAGGAGGCCGCGATCTCCGATCTCGGGGACGCCGAGGGCGAGGTCGCCGAGCGGCTCGACGGCTCGCATTATCGCGACGACATCCTGCGGCTGCTGTTCATCTGCTGCCATCCGTCGCTTCCGGCGACGCAGCAGATCGCGCTGGCGCTGCGCATCGTCTCCGGGCTGACCGTGAAGCAGATCGCGCGCGCCTTCCTGGTCAGCGAGGCCGCGATGGAGCAGCGCATCACCCGCGCCAAGGTGGCGGTGGCGAAGGCCGGCGTGCCGTTCGAGACGCCCGGCGCGGTGGAGCGCAGCGAGCGGCTCGGCGTGGTCGCGGCGATGATCTATCTGATCTTCAACGAGGGCTATTCCGCAGGCGGCGACACCGCCGACATCCGCGCGCCGCTGTGCGATGAAGCCATCCGGCTCGCGCGGCTGCTGCTGCGTCTGTTCCAGAACGAGCCGGAGATCATGGGGCTGACGGCGCTACTCCTGCTGCAGCATGCCCGCGCGTCCGCGCGCTTCGACGCCGACGGCGCAGTGATCCTGCTCGAGGATCAGGACCGCTCACTCTGGAACCGGAAGATGATCGCGGAGGGCACCGCGCTGATCGACAAGGCGATGCGCCACCGCCGCGCCGGACCGTATCAGGTGCAGGCGGCGATCGCGGCGCTGCATGCCGGTGTCGACAGGCCCGAAGACACCGACTGGCGCCAGATCGATCTGCTCTACGCGACGCTCGAGCAGTTGCAGCCGTCGCCGGTGGTGACGCTCAACCGCAGCGTCGCCGTATCGAAGCTGGCCGGGCCGGAGGCGGCGCTGGCGCTGATCGTCCCGCTGGAACAGCGGCTCGGTGGCTACTTCCATTTCTTCGGGGTCAAGGGCGCTTACCTGATGCAGCTTGGCCGCGACGGCGAAGCCCGCGTCGCGTTCGACCGCGCCATCGCGCTCGCCAACACCACCGCGGAAGCCGCGCATATCCGCATGCACCTCGACCGCCTGATGAAGGGTGGCGCGCTGTGCGCCATGGCCGCGAAGCAGGCCGGGCGAAACTGATTCAAAACCGGCTCATAACCAGGAGAGCATGATGAAGATCAATCCGTACGTTCATTTCAACGGCACCTGCGAGGAGGCCTTCGCCTATTACAACAAGGTGCTCGGCGCCAAGACCACGGTGGTCATGAAGGTCGGCGGCTCCCCGGCGGAAGAACACATGCCGAAGAACTGGAAGGACAAGGTGCTGCACGGCGAGGTGACCATCGATGGCCAGTCGTTGATGGCGACCGATGCGCCGCCGTCGTACTACCTCAAGCCGCAGGGGTTCGCCGTCACCCTGCACGTGGACGACGTCGCCGACGCGGAGCGCAAGTTCAAGGCGCTGGCGGACGGCGGCAGCGTCAGCATGCCGTTCGCTGCGACCTTCTTCGCCAAGGGCTTCGGCATGTGCGTGGATAAATTCGGCATCCCCTGGCAGGTGATCTGTCCGATGGAGATGTAACTCGCGGCCTGCAGGAGAACCGGCCTTGAGGCCGCCATATCCCGATGATGTGACGCGCGCCCTGCGCGTCACGTCGCGCGACAATCGGAACAAGAAACATCAAATGACATCGACCTATCTGAAGAACGCCATCGTGCTCGGCCTGCTCTCGGCCGTCGGGCCGTTCGCCATCGACATGTACCTGCCGGCGTTGCCATCGATTGCCGCCGACCTCCATGCATCGACCGCGGCGACGCAGATGACGCTGACGGCGTTCTTTCTCGCCATCGGCCTCTGCCAGCTCGCCTACGGGCCGGTGTCCGACATGGTCGGCCGCAAGCCGCCGCTCTATGTCGGCCTGGCGCTGTTCACGGCAGGTTCGGTCGGCTGCGCGCTGGCGCCCGATGTCGCGTGGTTGGTCGCATTTCGCTTCGTGCAGGGACTCGGCGCGTCGGCGATGATGGTGATTCCGCGCGCGATCATCCGCGACCTCCATACCGGCGTCGAAGCCACGCGGCTGATGTCGCTGGTGATGCTGGTGTTCAGCGTGTCGCCGATCCTCGCGCCGCTCACCGGAAGCGCGCTGATCGTGCCGTTCGGCTGGCGCGCGGTGTTCGTGGCGGTGACGGTGGCCGCGGTGCTGGCGTTGCTGCTGCTGGCGACCGTGTTTCCGGAGACGCGGCCGGCCCACGAACGCATCAAGGTCAGCGTCGGCGGCGTGCTGGCCGGCTTCGGCGTGCTGTTTCGCGATTGGCACTTCCTCGGGCTGACGCTGATCGGCGGGCTGGGCATGGCGAGCTTCTTCAGCTTCCTCGCGAGTTCCTCGTTCGTCTATATCGATCACTACGGGCTGACGCCGACCCAATACAGCATCGCCTTCGCGGCCAATGCGATCGGCTTCATCGGCGCGTCGCAACTTGCAGCCACGCTCGGCGCGCGGTTCGGGATTCCGTGCGTCGTCCTGGGCGCGGTGACGCTGCATGCGCTGTTCGCCGTCGTGTTGCTTGCTCTCGCGATGCTCGGCATCGACAGTTTCGCCGTGCTGGTGACGCTGCTGTTTCTGTCGTTCGCCTTCCTCGGGCTCGTGATCCCATCCAGCATGATCCTGGCGCTGGAGAACCACGGCCCGATCGCCGGCATCGCGTCGGCGCTCGGCGGGACGCTGCAGATGATGGCGGGCGGCATCATGATCGCGGTGGTCGGCCAGTTCTTCAACGGCACGTCGGGACCGATGGTGGCGGCGATCGCGCTGTGCGCCTGCGGCGCGCTCATCGCAAGCCTGCTCACGCTGCGCCGACCGCAGCCGGTGGCGCAGATGGCGGAGTAGCTCGTGGCTCAAGTGCAGCGCGGATAGATCCGGGTCAGCGCGTGTCCGCGCAACAGCAGCAGCCGGGACGTAAGGCCGCCGCGCTTCCGGATCCAGGCGCGCACCGGCTCCGGATATGCGTCCAGCACGGCGGCGGAGGCTTCCGGCTCGGCATGGAAGCGGCCGCGACGGTCGACGGAGCGCGCGCCATGAAAGCCGAGCACGGCGCGGTGCGTCACGCAGATGTGGTCGTGCGGAATCGCGGCGAGCACCAGCGTGCAGGCCGAGTAGCAGGGGCCGTCGATCACCACCCGCTCGCCGGATTCGCGAACGCTCTCGAACAGATCGAGGAAAGTCCCGACCTGACCGCCGGGGCTGGAGAGAATCCGCACTTCCGCGCTGGCCGGGGCAGACGACAGCGATCCTGCAAGGGCGAACACGATCGCGAGCGCGGCAGAGGCTTTTTTCATTTTCGAAAATCCCCTCCCAGTATCCAAAACATTATGGAAGCGATCGGCGGAGGAGACAACGACGGGAGGCTGAACCCGTTCCCGCAGGGAACACGCTATCCGTTCCTTCGCTCCCCGCGCAGCGTCGGCAGGCCGATGCCGGCGGCGTCGAATCCGCCGTCAACGGCGAGCACCTGTCCGGTAATGTAGCTCGCGCGCGCACTGCACAGAAAGAAGATCGCTTCCGCCAGTTCCTCCTCCAGCCCATAGCGGTTGAGCGGAATGGCGTCGTGATAATCGGCGCGGATTTCCTTTGTATGCACCGCTTTCGCCATGGCAGTCTCCACCGGCCCCGGGGCCACCGCGTTGACGCGGATGCCGAGCGAGGCGAGCTCCACCGCGAGTTGCTTGGTCAGATGCGCGAGCCCCGCCTTGCTGGTTCCGTAGGCCGCGCGCAGCGTCGAGGCGCGCACCGCCGAGATCGAGGTGATGTTGACGATGGCGCCGCCGCCGCCGTGATCGCGCATCAGCGGCACCGCCGCCCTGGTGCAGAGAAATGGCCCGGTGAGATTGACCGCCATGATGCGCGTCCAGTCGGCGTCGGACGTCTCCATCACCGGCGCGAAGGCGGCGATGCCGGCGTTGTTGACCAGTGCGTCGAGCCGCCCGAACTTTCGCCCGATCTCCGCGATGGCGCTTTTCACCGCTGCCGCATCGGAGACGTCGCAGTGCAGGCCGAGCACGTCGCCCGGCTTGTTGAGCCCCTGCACCTCAGGCCACAGGATGTCGGCGGCGATGTCGAGCAGCGCCACGCGCCAGCCCTCGCCAAGAAACCGCTTCGCCGTGGCAAGGCCGATGCCCCGCGCTGCGCCGGTCACCAGCGCGACCTTTGTCTGTTCCGATGTCATGGGTACTCCGTTGGGTTGTCCATCCGTGATCGCGCAGAAGCCGTCAAGCCGCCCGACGCGGCCCGAAATCCTGATAAGCTTGTCCGGCGTCGAGAACTGGCTGCTTTGGCGGACCTGCATCCGGCGGGCCGGAAGCAGCCCGACATGCGGCTGGCGTGCCATGCGGATATTTATTGGACTTATGATTGTGGCGATTGCCATGTATTTCGTCGACCAGAACTTTGCTTTCGGCTTCTACACCGACAAGATCATCGCGATGGTCAGTCATATGGCGCACTCGTTCGGCGTGTAGGCCGTCGTCACAGCGGTATTGCGGCTATGCCCGGCCGGATTTGCCCGGTCGTTTCGCGGCGGTGTCTTCATAAGCCTTTTTCAGCCGCTCGCTGATGGTCGGGCCGGCCTTGCGGCGCTTGACGCCGAGATGGATCTCGCGCAGTTCGGCCATCAGTTCCGCCCACATCTTCGGCCCGCCGTCGCGCAATAGTTGCGCACGGATGCCAAGCTCGTCGCTGACGGGAAGATACTTCACGCCCCACGCCGCCATCTCGAGGACGCGAAGCCCTACGCGCATCTGTTCCCGGAGGAGTGAGGGCGGAAAGGCGGCTTGCGAAGATACGGCTTTCGCGACGCGGGTGCGCATCGGGGAATGGCGGTGTGAGGATTTTCATATCCCGCCAGCCTGCGCCTCGCCTTGAACCTCGTGTGTCAGCCCGATACGGTCGCGGTCAAAATCACGGGGAAACGCAGATGAAGCAGATCAGGATCGGCGACATCACCATCGACGCGGTGATCGAGCGCGAAGGGCCGTGGCGGAAGCCGCATCAGTTCTTCCTCAACTACGACGAAGCGGTGTTCAAATCCCATCTGCCGTCGATCGAGCCGGAAATGTTCGATTCCGCGCTGTGGCTGACCATGAACACCTATCAGACCTTCGTGCTGCGCACGCCGCGCCACACCATCCTCGTCGATACCTGCACCGGCGAGCACAAGGGCCATCCGGCCCCGTTCGACTTCCCCGGCAAGGAGCGCTGGCGCCAGGAATTCCATGCGCTCGGTCTCACCTTCGAGCAGGTCGACTACGTGTTCTGCACCCACCTGCACATCGACCACACTGGCTGGAACACGGTGCTGCGCGACGGCCGCTGGGTGCCGACGTTCCCGAACGCGAAGTATGTCTTCCACAAGCGCGAATACGCGATCTGGGAGGAGGAGCACAAGCGCGGGAGGAATCCGCCCGGCACCGTGTTCCGCGACAACTGCCTGCCGATCGTGGAAGCCGGGCAGGCGCTGCTGGTCGACGACGACTACGCGCTCGACGACACCATCACGCTGACGCCGACGCCGGGACATTCGCCCTGCCATTGCTGTGTGAACATCTTTTCGCGCGGCCGGCGCGCGGTCGTCACCGGCGACCTCATGCATCACAGCATCCAGTGTCTGGAGCCGGATTGGGGAACGGTCGCCGACTGGGATCCGAAGCAGTCCGCGGACTCGCGGCGGAAATTCTTCGCCTCCGTGGTCGAGACCGACACGCTGCTGCTGCCGGTGCATTTCCCCGCTCCGACGGTCGGGCGCATCGTCCGCGAGCGCGATCGCTTCAATTATCGCTACAAGCGGGACTAAAGGCGCAAATCGTGAATCGATCAGCTCGCTGAAGAGAATGGCGCCTTACCTCTCCCCGCTTGCGGGGAGAGGTCGGATGGCATCGCAGATGCCATCCGGGTGAGGGGCGCGCATCGCTTTCGCAAAGCCCTCACCCCAACCCTCTCCCCGCAAGCGGGGCGAGGGAGCGCGCCCCGGCTCGTGAGGGATGCAATACATCAGCATCGCGCCCCCTTTCCCCCATCGCTCACATGCCGTAAGAGCGCGCCAACGCGTTCTTATTTCGTGAGCCCATGATCCGCCTCGACAACATCAGCAAGCAGAACGGCCACCAGATCGTCTTCATCGAGGCTCAGGCCGCGCTCCAGCGCGGCGAGAAGGTCGGCCTCGTCGGCCCCAACGGGTCCGGCAAGACCACGCTGTTCCGCCTCATCACCGGCGAGGATCTGCCCGACGAGGGGCAGGTCTCGGTCGATCGCGGCGTGACCATCGGCTACTTCAGCCAGGATGTCGGCGAGATGGCGGGCCGCAGCGCGGTCGCCGAGGTGATGGACGGCGCAGGCCCGGTCAGCGCCGTCGCCGCCGAGCTGAAGGAACTGGAAACCGCGATGGCGGATCCGGATCGTGCCGGCGAGATGGATCAGATCATCGAACGCTACGGCGAGGTGCAGCACCGCTTCGAGGAACTCGGCGGCTACGAGCTGGAAGGCCGCGCCCGCGAGGTGCTGGCGGGCCTGAGTTTCTCGCAGGAGATGATGGACGGCGACGTCGGTGCATTGTCCGGCGGCTGGAAGATGCGCGTGGCGCTGGCGCGGATTCTCCTGATGCGCCCCGACGCCATGCTGCTGGACGAACCCTCGAACCACCTCGATCTGGAAAGCCTGATCTGGCTGGAGCAGTTCCTGAAGAACTACGACGGCCTGCTGCTGATGACCTCGCACGACCGCGAGTTCATGAACCGCATCGTCGGCAGGATCGTCGAGATCGACGGCGGCGGGCTGACCTCCTATTCCGGCAACTACGAATTCTACGAGCGGCAGCGCGCGCTGGCGGAAAAGCAGCAGCAGGCGCAGTTCGAGCGCCAGCAGGCGATGCTCGCCAAGGAGATCAAGTTCATCGAGCGCTTCAAGGCGCGCGCGTCGCACGCCGCGCAGGTGCAGAGCCGCGTCAAGCAGCTCGACAAGATCGAGCGCGTCGAGCCGCCGAAGCGGCGGCAGACGGTGGCGTTCGACTTCCCCGCGGCGCCGCGCTCCGGCGACGACGTCGCGATCCTCCAGGACGTGCAGAAGGGCTACGGCAGCCGCAGCATCTATGACGGGCTCGATTTCACCGTGCGGCGCAAGGAGCGCTGGTGCGTCATGGGCGTCAACGGCGCCGGCAAGTCGACGCTGCTGAAGCTGGTGGCGGGCGCGACCGAGCCGGACGACGGCACCGTGTCATTGGGCGCCAGCGTCAAGATGGGCTACTTCGCGCAGCACGCCATGGACCTGCTCGACGGCGAGCGCACGGTGTTTCAGACGCTGGAAGATTCATTCCCGCAGGCCGGCCAGGGCTCGCTGCGCACGCTCGCCGGCTGCTTCGGCTTCTCCGGCGACGACGTCGAAAAGAAGTGCCGCGTGCTGTCGGGCGGCGAGAAGGCGCGGCTGGTCATGGCCTTGATGCTGTACGATCCGCCGAACTTCCTGGTGCTCGACGAGCCGACCAACCATCTCGACATGGCGACCAAGGAGATGCTGATCGGCGCGCTCGCCGACTACGAGGGCACCATGCTGTTCGTGTCGCACGACCGGCACTTCCTCGCGGCGCTGTCGAACCGCGTGCTCGAGCTGACGCCCGAGGGCGTGCACCAGTACGGCGGCGGCTATACCGAATATGTCGCCCGCACCGGCCACGAGGCGCCGGGATTGCACAGCTGAGGGCGTGACGGTCGCCGCCTTTTAGGGGCTCACCGCCCACGGCACCAGAAACTCGACGCCGACCTGGTCGCCCTTGGCGCTGCGGCGCACGACGCGGCAGCGGCGCGACACCGTCAGCGTGAACTCCGTCAAATCATCGTTGTCCGGCACCTCGATCAGCGCACCGGTCTGCGAGATGTCATGCATCGTGCAATGCCGCT
>DASZVY010000005.1:0-128955 GCA_035546855.1 Nitrobacter sp.
GCGCCACTTCACCGTCGTAAGCCGCCAAACCTACGATAACGCCGCACCGGCTGCGACGGCGGAAATCAAAACATCTTCAATGTCGTAGCTTCGGCGATCCCGGACGGTGGAAAAGTTCGAATCGCTCCTGGTGAAAGGCCAATTTGGCCCAGCGTCGCTTTGTCATTCCCTGCGCGGAAACGAGATGACCTCACCACCCTTTTCGGCGCCAGTTGCCGATTGGGTAGAGCCCGGCTTCAACCGAACGACTGTCGCAGCCTCATGCATGAACCAGCCAGGGGGCAGGCCCGTCAGATTTTCAACATCGCCCGCCGTGATTGTAAATTCGAGAGCTAACAAGTCCGACTTCGACCGGACACCTTCATCGACAATCAGATGGAGCGCATCCCGAAGCACACGAGGCTCTCCAGGCGCCCACTGGCGATCGAATGGTTCTTCCTTCGCCCACCCTTTAGCGGAGTAGAGCTTGTAGAGGTGGGTGGCGAACTCTCCTGGAATAACATCGAGGTCACCCGCTGGTGATCTTCGCAGACCAACGCGCAGCATAACGACGCGCAGATTTTCCTTGGCCCGCGCAACGCGCCGTCGATCATCTGGGAAGGCTTCAAGGAATCGTTTGATCAGCCTTATCACGAAGGACGGGAAGGACGGCCGGGCTGGACCGAAATCATCCTGCATTGTCACGTCGGCGGACGGCCGGTCCTGAGCGGAACGATCAAGACGCGTCTGGACTACGTCCGGCAGCATGATCAGGTCTGGTGCACGACCCGCAGTGAAATTGCGAGTGGACGTTGAACCAGAACAGCCCGGGCAAGATTTAACCGGTCCTGCCGCGGCTGATGGAGTCTCTCGAAGCCATGCCTCATCTTGTGATCGAATATTCCCAGGGCGCCGTGAGCCAGGAAAGGGTGAGCCATTGGATGGAGCGGCTGCCTCCGCCGCTGCACGGACTGGCGTCATGAAGGCGTCCGATATCAAGGTGCGGGCACGAAGCTACGACGACTTTCTGATCGCAGGCAAAAGGGACAGCTTCGTTCATCTGTCAGTCTATTTGCTTGCAGGAAGAACACCGGAACGGAAGGTCGAGATCAGTGAACACCTGCGGCAAGTGATGATCGAAAACTGCGCCAGTGTCGTCAGCCTGAGCGTCGACATCCGAGACATGGATCCTGTTGCCTACAAGAAACGGCTGAAATGAGCGCAAGACCGTTTGGACTCACCGGTCACGGCGTCGGAAAAATGGCGTCAAGTCTCCGGTGATCAGACCAGCAGCGGCTGCGCTGCGGTGGACAGGTCCCTCAGAAGCGGCAGAAAGCGGTCGATCATTTCGCCTGTGGTGATCCGATCGACATGCGCGCCGATATTGACAGCGGCCACGATCGCCCCGTCGTAGCGGCGCAGCGGTACCGATATGGACCGGAAGCCTTCTTCTGCCTCGCGGTCAACCAGACTGTATCCTTTTGTCCGGTCGGTTATGATGGTGGCTATTAGCGTCGACTTGTCGAGCAACGTGCTCGGGGTTTGCGCCGTCAGAGGCATGCTGTTGATTCTGGCGGTTATCTCCTCGTTGGAAAGACGCCCAAGCAATACTCGTCCGACCGATGTGCAGAAAGCGGGGAGACGATAGCCGATGTCCAACCCCGTCGAAAAAATACGCGCGGGGCTCGAGCGTGCGATGAACACCACATCGTTGGTGTCGAGGATCGCAACGGAACAGACCTCCTTGGCCTTGGTCGCGACGTCATCCATGAGCGGCTGGAGGACGGTGCTGATCTGGTTGCAGCTCAGATAGGCGGACGCCAGCAGCAGCACGCGCGGCGTCAGGGAAAACAGCCGCTCGTCCCCCGCAACGAAGCCGGATTGCTGCAGCGTCATCAGGATGCGACGGACAGTGGCGCGCGGCAGGTTTGCCTTCCTGGCGATGTCGCTCAGCGTCATCGGGCGGCGTTCGATGCCGAACGATTGAAGCACCCGAAGGCCGCGGTCGAGGCTTTCGATGAATTCCGCTCCGCCGCGCGCGTTCTTTTCTTCCTCTGTGCGCTTCAATTTTGGCATCTGGGTAGCGTTTCTCCGGGGACTGAGCGTGGCGAATCACCACAACTTCAACGTCCGACATTAGTTTTGTCAGCCGCCTTGACGAGCGGCCTGAGGTCGAAGGACGGATCGGCCGCTTCCTCCGGCCTGGGCGAAACCCCGGCGGCAATCAGCCGGCGGCAGGCCATCTGGTCGCCCGGTCTGTTGATACTATCGGCAGCGATCAAATCGTCGCCCCTGTAGAAGAAAACGGAAAACTTGCCGTCGTCTTCCGAGCCGCGCACCACCAATCGATCGTGCCGAGCTGACAATCCGACAATCTGCAGTTTGGCATCGTACTGGTCGGACCAGAATCGTGGCACCGCATCGTAGGGTTCGTGACGTCCGGCGATAGCAAGTCCCGCAGCCTTGGCCTGATCCTGCGCATTCTGCACGGATTCGAGCCGGATCCAGCCCTCAGCGAACCTGTTGTAGTGGTTGGCGCAATCACCCGCTGCATAGATGTTCGGATGTTCGGTGCGGCCGTGCTCATCCACGACCACGCCGTTGGTGCACGCGAGTCCGGCGGCGCGTGCAAGATCGTCATTGGCGATTCCGCCGATACCGACCAGCACCAGATCGGCCGGCAGTTTTGCGCCGCTTGCAAGCGTAACTGCGGCGACGCGGCCATTGTTGCCCTCTATCGCAATGACGCTCTCGCCTGTCCGGACATCGACGCCCGCCGCAAGATGCGTATCATGAAGAAAATTGGATACCAGCGGGCATACGGCGCGCTCGAGAAGGCGCGTGACGCTCTCGACCACGGTGACCTTCTTGCCGAGCTTGGCTGCCGAGGACGCCACTTCGAGTCCGATAAATCCACCGCCAGCGATTACAACCTCCGAGGCTTGCGCGAGCCGGGCCTTAAGGTCGAGCGCGTCCGTCACTGATCGCAGATAACAGACGCCATCCAAGTCGGCGCCGGGCACTGCGATCCGGCGCGCGCGCGAGCCGGTTGCCAGCACGAGTTTGTCGAAATCGAGTACGGCGCCATCATCCAGCGTGACGCGCTTCGCGGCCGGATCAATCTCGGTCGCGCGACGGCCGAGCGCGAGGTCGATGCACTCCTTCTCGAAGAACGTCTCGTTACGCAGGACGAGATGGTCCTCGCTGGTAACGCCGACCAGAAAGTCTTTCGAAAGAGGCGGCCGCTGATAGGGGAGCCAGGTCTCGTCGCAGACCACAGTGATTTTGCCTGTGAAACCCTCCTCACGCGCGCTAAGGGCGCTCTGGATGCCGGCGTAGGATGCGCCGATGACCACAAGCCCGCTCATGACTGACTCTCGGGAACGTAGACGGTCAATTCGCTGATCGAAGGAGGGATTCTGAGCTGGCAGCCGAGTCGGCTGGTTGGTTTTCGGGAGGCGGTTACGCTCGACAATAGCTCGATCTCGTCATCGCTCGGAGGTGGAATCAGCTCTGCGCCTCATCGACATACGCATGACAGGTTGCACAGTCGAGGCATCCTCCACATTCGCCATCGATGCCGCGGATACCATTACGGACTGCCGCCATTATGATGGTGACGTCACGCTCGATCTCGACAACCTCTTTCTTTCCGCCCGACAAAACAAACCGAATCCGAGCCATGTCTTCTCTTGAGTGAAGATGTCTTCTCTTGAGTGAAGGTTGCCCGGTGAATGAACATAAGTTCGTTTTACGAACATCGCAAGTTTTGATTGTCATGCTTTGTCCATCCAGCCAAATCCAAGGAACTTTTTGCGCTAGGTTCCCGGTTGTTCGCTTGCATTTCCCGGCTTTTGGAGGCATTCTTAAATAAACGCACATAAGTTCGTCTATCGAACAAAAGGAAGAGGATCATGCGCGGATGCGTTTTATTCGCGCTGGGGAGTGTCCCTCGCGGTCTGCCAAGGCGCGCAAGCCCAGTCGCATTTGGACCTGAATGTCCCCTCGCTTGTGCTGGCGAACAGCAAGATCCTCACGCTGGATTCGCGCTGCACGGTCGCCGAGGCGCTTGCGATCCGGGATGGCAAGATTCTCCCGGTGGGGGACAACAGTGCGACGATATGGTCGATGGCCTCCGGTCAGATCCGTACGATCGATCGCGGCGGCAAGACGGTCGTCCCGGAGCTGACCGACACCCACGCGCATTTCAAGGCAGCAAAGCCGACTTGACGATCGTCGGCAGCGGGATCGTATTTCAACGTTAGTTCCCGCGCTCGCAGCAAGCGCTTCTCGAATCAAACAGGAGACTCAATTCATGATGAGCCAGGAACAGAACGATCTCATCACCCGTGTCGGTCCCTCGGCACCCGCCGGCAAGCTGATGCGCATGTATTGGCAGCCCGCGGCCCTGGTGGATGAACTCGAAGGCATCCGGCCGGTCAAGCCCGTCAAGCTGCTCGGCGAGAACTTCGTGCTCTTCAAGGACGAGAAGGGGCGGTACGGATTGATGGATCGCGACTGTCCGCACCGCGGCGCGGACCTTGCCTTTGGCCGTCTCGAGAACGGTGGTCTGCGTTGCGCCTTTCACGGCTGGCTGTTCGACGTCAACGGTCAGTGTCTTGAGACGCCAGCCGAGCCCGCAGGTTCATCGCTGTGCAAGAATATCAAGCAGCGCGCCTATCCGGTGATCGAGAAGGGCGGCATCCTCTGGGCCTATCTGGGCGAGGGCGAGCCGCCGGCCTTTCCTGAGATCGACTGCTTCGCGGCGCCCAGCGAGTATACGTTCGCATTCAAGGGGCTGATCGAGTGCAACTGGCTTCAGGCGCTCGAGGTCGGCATCGATCCTGCACACGCGTCATTTTTGCACCGTTTCTTCGAAGATGAGGATACCTCGGTCGCCTATGGCAAGCAGTTCAGGGGTGCTTCAGCGAATTCGGATATGCCGATGACCAAGGTGCTCCGCGAATACGATCGTCCCATCATCAATGTCGAACGCACCGAATACGGGCTGCGGTTGATCGCGCTGCGCGAGATCGACGAGGAGCGGACCCATGTGCGCGTCACCAATCAGTTGTTCCCGCATGCCTTCGTCATTCCGATGAGCACCGAGATGACGATTACCCAATGGCACGTGCCTGTCGATGACGAGAACTGTTACTGGTATGCCATCTTCACCAGCTATTCGATGCCGGTGGACAAGAAGAAGATGCGCGAGCAGCGCCTCGAACTCTACGATCTCCCGGACTACAAATCCCGCAAAAACAAGTCCAATGACTATGGCTTCGATCCGCAGGAACAGGCGACCGAAACCTATACCGGAATGGGCGCCGACATTAACGTCCATGACCAGTGGGCAGTGGAATCAATGGGCGCGATTCAGAATCGAACGCGGGAGCATCTTGGCCAGTCCGACAAGGCGATCATCCAGTACCGGCGGCTTCTCCGGCAGGAAATCGAAAAGGTTCAATCTGGCGGAAAACCGCTGATGTTTCTCGAAGCGGCCAGCGCCCGCAGCATTCAGGGCCCTGCCACCATGGACGGCATCGGACCGACGCGAGGTTGGGAGACCTACTGGATGGAAGTCGATGTCAAGCGGCGGCGTGGCGCGCCGTGGGCCGCGCCTGTACCGGCGGAACTTGCGCAGAAGTTGCCTCATCTGACTGCGGCCGAATAACATGCACGGCACCAACCCGCAAAAGGAACAGGCATCGAGTTTCGTGAGGAAGCACGGCCTGTGGTCAGACGAGCAGAGAGACGCCGCCGAACGGATGCGGCGTCTGGCTGAGGAGCAGAACCTCCACAGCATTCGCCTGTCGTTTCCGGATCAGCATGGCATCCTTCGCGGCAAGACGCTGATGGCGGCGGATGCGATTTCCTCGATTGAAGGCGGTTGTTCGATCACGACCACCTTGCTTGCCAAGGATACGTCGCACCGGACCGTATTTCCCGTGTTCTCGGCCGGCGGCGGCTTCGGCATGAGCGAGATGCAGGGCGGCGGCGACGTCCTGATGGTCGCAGATCCCATGACATTCAAGGTGCTGCCCTGGGCACCTGGAACGGGCTGGGTTCTGTGCGACCTCTATTTCGCCGACGGCCGGCCGGTGCCTTTCGCGTCTCGCGGATTGTATCGCTCGGTGCTCGATCAACTCGCCGGGCGCGGTTACGATTTCAAGGCCGGCCTGGAAGTCGAGTGCCATATCTTCAAGATCGAGAATCCAAGGCTTGGGGCGAAGGACTCGGGACATCCCGGCCAGCCGGGCGAGCCGCCCGACGTCAGCCTGTTGTCGCAGGGCTATCAGTATCTCACCGAGCAGCGCTACGACCAGATGGAGCCGGCGCTCGAAGTCATCCGAAAGAATATCGTCGCGCTCGGCTTGCCGTTACGCTCGATCGAGGTCGAATACGGACCGAGCCAGTGCGAATTCGTGTTTCAGCCGACCGTCGGCCTCGAGCCGGCGGACACGATGGTGCTGTTCCGGACAGCGGTGAAGCAGATCTGCAATCGCCACGGCTATCATGCGACCTTCATGTGCCGGCCGCGCATTCCGAACGTCATGTCATCGGGCTGGCATCTTCACCAGTCGCTGGTTTCGCGCAGCACCGGTGAGAACGCCTTTATGACCAGCGAGCCGGACGGCTTGTCCCAACTGGGCAGGCACTACATGGCGGGCCTGCTGGAGCACGCACGCGCCTCGGCGGTGTTCTCGACCCCGACGATCAACGGCTACAAGCGATACCGTTCCTACTCGCTGGCGCCGGATCGAGCGATCTGGGGACGCGACAATCGCGGCGTCATGATCAGGGTTCTGGGCGGGCCCGACGATCGCGCGACCCGCCTCGAGAACCGGATCGGCGAGCCGGCGGCCAATCCGTATCTCTACATGGCCTCGCAGATCCTCGCGGGCCTCGACGGGATCGACAGGTCGCTCGATCCCGGCGCGTCGGCCGACACGCCTTACGAGACCAAGGCGAACTTCCTGCCGACCTCGTTGCGCGAGGCGGTGTTCGCGTTGAAGGATGATCTCTTCTTCCGCGAAGCGCTGGGCGAGAAATTCATCGACTACTACGCCCATATCAAAAACGCCGAAATCGAACGCTTCCAGTCGGAAATCACCGAATGGGAGCAGCGCGAATATTTCGAGATGTTCTGACGCTCAATCATAACAAGGAGGAGGGGATATCATATGACGACAAAAACTTGGACTTGCGGGAGCCGCCGTCATCGCGTCGCTGTTCGTGGCTCTGAAGGTCCCCGAGGCTTGTGGCTCGGATCTTTCTCGTGAGAACATCATGAAGCACGTCAGATCGTTGAAGGGCGTCGAACTTCCCGGTTTGATCCCGGGCATCACAGTCAATACCGCACCCGACGACTACGTCCTGATCAAATTGCTCAGGCCGCAGCGCTTCGATGGCACGGCCTGGGTACCTCTTTCGGGTACGCTTGCCGCTGATTAGGCTATCGCTCGATCCGCATCTGCGCGCCAATGAATGCCGATCGGGATAGCCGCATCCGGTGCTGAGCTGAATGTTAGCGAGCAGAGTCGTTGGCGTTGGGCGAAGCGAAAGGCAGGCCATTGTCGGAGCACATAGCGTTGGGCAGGCCGCGCTCCTTGAACAGTCGCACGAAGGCTTGGATAACCGGCGCTTCCTTGGTCGATTCAAGCGCTCCACAGGCGAGCAGGAAGCGCGAAGCCTGGTCGGGGACGGCGAGCGGGTAACAGGAGCGGCCCTCGCCGAGCTTGAACCCGCCCTTGAAGTCGGTGCACCACAGGTCGTTGGGTGAGAGCGCCTGCGACAGTTCGCTCCCTTCGGCCTTGAAGCGATGCCGCTGGCGGGCATGGGCGATCAAGGTCATGGCGGTCGAGCACCGCATGGATCATGCTCCTTGCTGGAATGCGGACATTGCCGGCGAGCTTGCGCACCAGCAGTTCGGGTATCTTCCTGGCGTCCCAGTGCGGCTTGTCCTTCTTGTCTTACGCGAGATGCCGAACTCTCGGCGCATCGCTCATACTCTCGCCGTCGAGAAAACGGCCGACGAAACGTACCCGCTCGCCCAATACCGAACACTCCTTCCACGGCATCAACACCTCCTGTCAGAAAGCGAAAAGTGTTACCCATGTGTCCGGTACGGACTGTCACCCATCTCTCAGGCCGCTCAAATGACTTAAGCGAAATTCTCCGTAGCAAAATCAAAAAATATGGGGGTTTGTACGGGGAAGTTTTCTCAGCAACTCTCAAGTGGCAATACGCCGACAGCAACGACCTCACAGTTGTTTTTCCAGTTCGTCGAAGCGCCGGATACCTGTCCCACCTGCGGCAGCATTTCGCCGCGCGTACTGCTTACGGCGCCGCGATTTTCCTGCATGCCGGCATCGAAGCGGATGGCTCACTCGGTCAACGAGCGGAGCGCGCACGCGCCTAAAACGCTCGATCAATACAGGGCATCCCATGGTCCCGCTGCTGCTCCGGAAAGCCGTCGCGGCTTGTAACGAAGAGCAGAGGCGGCGCGAAAGGTTTTCCGACGGCCCGACCGTGGATGATCAGCCATTAAGTTCTCGTGTCGCTACTTTCGCTGTCGAGCGGATTCCTTGTTTGCAATGGAAAACATCGCTTAGGCCCGGTTCAGAGAATGGATTAATCGCGATCGGTTGGACGCGGCGCAATGGAAGGATCGTTTCCATCCGCATGCAGAAGGTTATTGGGCCGGAAGTGTGCCCGTTGCCTAGGTCCAACCAATGCTCGAAATCACCTGAGCCGCCATCACGGGCCTGGCCGCGAGCGAAAGGCCCGTCGCTCCAACAATGCTGTGATGAAGCGACGGCGGTTAAGATCGCCCGGTGTGTCCAACGGATAATTCTCAATCGTGTTCACGCGACCTCTCCCGTTCTGATGGTCCTGATTTGGCGCAGCGCATG
This sequence comes from Nitrobacter sp., assembly GCA_035546855.1. GTDB lineage: Bacteria > Pseudomonadota > Alphaproteobacteria > Rhizobiales > Xanthobacteraceae > Nitrobacter. The sequence continues at coordinate 8,895 of DASZVY010000005.1, forward strand.
CGATCGGATGGATGCCGCCAAGAACTCTTCCTTTGCGTGTACCTCCCGGCGCGTACGCTATGTCAGGACATTCGCCGCCAGCAACAATGTCCCGAACAGCAACACCGCGATCGCGGCACAGGCCTCAGTGCAGCGGATGATCTTCCGTCCAAGCGGGCTGTCGGCGCGCGTGAGAATGAAAGCGGTCTGGCGCGCTGATACGGCCAATATCGCTAGCAAAGTGACGGTGATCGCAGTCCCGATGCCCATCACCACGGTTGCGGCAATGCCTGCGAGAAACAGTCCCTGAGAGATCGAGAAGACCAGGACGATTAGCGCGCCCGTGCATGGACGAAGCGCCGTGGAGGCGACGACGGTCCAGGCTTTGCGCCAATCCAGCGATCCTGCGGCGACGGTCGCGTCCGGTATATGCACATGGCGGCATTCACAGCCGTGGTGATGGTCATGAGCATGAGTGCCGGTTTGTCGAAATGAGCGGGCGCGGGACGTGCTATTCATTGCCATCGTCACCTCAGCCGCCCGGAATGCAGCAGCATGAGCCGTAATTCCATGATTGAGAACGCGCCGCGGACAGGCGAGGGCAGAAGCCGGGCCGAAGTCGACCTTGAGCGATCTTGCAGGCCGAATGATTTTGCTCCAGACGAGCCAGACTCCGAGAAGCACAATTAAAACGTTCGACAGGACTTCGAATTGATAGGTGGCCTGTGTGATTGTAACGCTGGTCAGGTGCAAAACCATCGAAGCGACCACGATGAGCAGGATTGCACCGGCGGCCTGGGCGAGCGAAGCAATGAAGGCCAGCAAAATGCCGTTGCGCAGCGTCTGTCGGTTGGCGACGATGTAGGAGGACACAACGGCCTTGCCATGGCCCGGGCCTGCGGCATGAATGATGCCGTAGAGGAATGACAGCGCCATCAGCGTCCAGAACGCCCCGCTGTCATGGCGCATGGCGCGAACTGCGGCCGTGATGTGCTGATTGTAGTAGTACTGGAGCGAGATCAGACATCCGGCAAGCCGTGGAAACCATGTCGTCCCCGGCACGCCGCCATCGGGCAGACCGGCGCCGAATGGACTCCGAGCAGCCAATGCCATCGACGGATGCAGCGCGGCGATCAGTGATGCTGTGACCGGTAAGGCAACGGAGAGACGCCGCGCGATGCAGTCTGGATATTGGAGGGTCATTTGCAGACGACTCTTATTCCGTTGACGAGCTTGTTGGTGATGGCGAACAGATCAGGGGGAAGCGTGCGTTGATCAGCCGGAATGACGGCGAGTTGGCTGGCGATTCCTGCATCCAATGGCTCGGGACGATGCACCGAGGCGTTGCATGAGCCGCTCTCGCCGAGCAACTTGACCGGATGGTCTCTTGCCGAAGTGATCGCAGCAAAGTAGGCAGGGTCGTAAACATCCACCTCGAAGGACTTGCCGCGAACGTCGAGTGGATGAGTCAGGGGTAGCGTGAAGTGCAGCGTCAGTCTCTCATTCTGAAAAACGTCGAAGTAATCCTTCGGCGAACCAAAAGGAATAGTGGTCCCTGCAAGCGCCACGCGCGTGAAATAACCGTATGCGGCGAGCGAGGAGAGATTGACCTTGGCCAAGGGCTGCAATTCCTCGCGTGTCGGATTGCCGTCGCCTTTGCGGTCATAACCCTGGATCGCAAAGGCGGAGAACGCATCGTCGAAGTCCCAGATGTTCGTGACAGCGGCAAGCTGGCCTTGTGTGTTGAAGACGAGTTCGGTGTGCGCATCGATCAACACGTGAGGGTGAGCGGCGGCCTCGTGAGGAATACCGGCAAGTGCGAGAGCTGCGAATATCGCGACGACGTGCCGGCCACAGGCAGAACAAAGGCGATCTTCAGAAAACGACGAGGCGTTGAACCGTCTCATGGCGCTGCCTCATTCAGCGCGCCATGAATCGTATTCCATTGGCGAAGGGCCCATCGCTGATAGTGCAGCCTCGTCGGCAATCGCTCTTGCAAGGCGACCACAGGGAGACCACTGTCGGTGGCTGCGGCAGCAATCGATTGGATCGATCGATTGGGCCCATCCTTGTCGTACAGAAAAATGCTTCCCTCGCGCCGTTCGACAGCGTGTTGCAGAACGTCCATGGGCGAGACGGAGGTTTGTCGGCCATGGTTCATGGGTCCGTTCACCTTGAAACCCAGTTGCCGGGCCACCTCCCGTGAGAGGTCGTCGGCGGCGATCACTTCCGATTCAGCGTAATCGTGACGGATCTTGTCGATGCGGTCCTTGATAACTTTGAAATCGCTCAAAAGCCGGGCCAGATTCAAGCTGATGCGCGACGCGCTTGCCGGTTCGCGGCGCGCCAGCTCGCGCGCGATCGCTTCGCTAAAGACTGTGATTGCCGAAATATCGTACCATGGAAAGGTGACGTTGCCGCCCTGGGCCTGCGATGGTCCATAGATCTTGATGAGGGTCACGCCTGGCCCGACGCGAGACGCAGCCCCTTCGAGCCAAGCGTCGGCGTGTGTCCCGCTGCAAAGAACGAGGCTCCCCTGCGCAAGGGTCGTGACGCTGTTGCTGCCAGGGCGCACAATGGAGATCGAGACGTGCGCTCCCGCTATGGTTTCCACCAAATCCGCATAGCTTCGGTCCGGTGCGACGACATGGACAGATTCGGCCGAGCTTGAATCGATGACCGCCAGGGGCAGCACGGCGACAAATAAGCCAAGCCTGATTGCTGCGCCTATCAACTGCTTGAACATGAACATCCGGTTTTCCCCACTGGGCGACCGGCCCCGCTGCACCAATGTTGGATGGACCGATCAAACCACATGACGCTCAACCCCCTGCCGTCATGGCGCCGACGAGTTCATCGATGTTGTATCGAAACATTCGAAGATAGGTCGGTGCTGGACCGTCGGGTGGAGAAAGAGCTTCTGCATACAGCTTGCCGCCGGGACGGGCGCCGGTGGCAGCAGCAATCTGCTGAACGAGCCGCGGATCGTTGGAGGTTTCGATGAAATAGACCCTCACATTTTCCCGCCTGACCTGATCGATCAACTTTGCCATGTCCGACGCCGAGGCCTCCGTCTCGGTCGACAGTCCGAGAGGCGAGAGGAATTCAATGCCATAGTCCCGCCCCAGATATCCGAAGGCGTCGTGGCTGGTCAGAACCTTGCGGTGCCCTGAAGGGATGGACGCGATCCGGGCGCGCGTTTCGGTATCCAGTTCTTTCACATCGCTGGCGTAACGCGCAGCATTTACCTCGAAGTCCGCCTCATCTGCGGGATCGGCGGCGACCAATGCCTTCTCAATGTTGGCAACCCAGACTTGCACGTTGACCGGACTGTTCCAGACATGCGGGTCGTACGAAAGCTGCCCTCGACGTTCACGCTGAAGCGGTGTGATGCCAGTCGAAGCGACGACCGGCACGCCCTGATAGCCAGCGGCTTTGGTCAGTTTCTCGAACCACTTTTCCAGACCTTCGCCACTGAGGAAGGTCACATCGGCATTCCTGAGATTCTCCGCATCTTGTGGTGCAGGCTCAAACTGGTGCGGGTCGCCATTTGGTGACACGAGGCTGGTGACATGAACGTGGTCGCCGCCTACCTGTTGCACTACGTCCGCAAGAACCGTGAAACTTGCGACGACGCGGAGCGTTTTTGCCTCGGCTGTCGGCAACTGCATCAGGCCCAGGAGCGCCATGAAAGCGATCTGAGCCGGTCTGATGTGCGTCATGGAACAATTCCCTGAATTGTCAGCCGGCCAGATGAGGGCGAGGCAGAATGCGGCGGATCGCGGCCGAAGGGCCAAACAGCAGCGAGCCGGCATAGATCAAACTGGCCGTTAGAATGATTGTTGGACCCGAGGCGAAACCGAGGTGATAGGAAGCGATCAGGCCGATGAAACCCGATGCTGTCGCCGTTCCTGCCGCGATGGCGATCATCTGCGGCAGGCTCCGCGCCCAGAGTTGCGCGACCGCGGCAGGGAGCATCATCAGTCCAACCGACATCAACGTGCCGAGTGCCTGGAAGCCCGCGACAAGGTTGAGGACGACAAGAAACAAAAACAGCAGATGATAAAGAGAGCCGCGCCCATCGACGGTACGAAGAAAGCCGGGGTCAAAACATTCCACGACCAAGGGCCGATAGATGACCGCCAGCACGGCAATCGTGAACGACGTGATACCACCGATGAAGCAGAGTGCCGTGGCGTCGATCCCGAGGATCGTGCCGAACAGCACGTGCAGAAGATCGATATTGGAGCCGCGCAGCGAGACGATCAGAACCCCGAGCGCCAAAGACGTCAGATGGAAGCTGGCGAAGCTCGCGTCTTCGCGCAGCGGGGTGGATCTGCTGACGATTCCGGACAAGATCGCAACGCTTAAGCCGGCCACGAGCCCGCCGAGACCCATCGCCGGAAGCGAAAGACCACCGGCGATGAGAAAGCCGATCGCGGCGCCGGGCAGCACCGCATGACTCATGGCGTCGCCCATGAGGCTCATGCGGCGGAGCATCAGCAACACCCCGATCGGGCCGGATCCCACCCCGAGCGCGATGCAGGCCACCAGCGCGCGCCGCAGGAAACCGTAATCGACGAACGGTGCGACAAAAAAGTGGTAGATGCTCACGCCGCGCTCCGATCTTGCGCGCGGCATGCCTGCGCGTCTTCATCCCATTGCTCCGCCATCAATTGCGCACGATGAAGATTTGAGGAAACCATCGTGGTCGTGGTTGGTCCCCACGCAATCGCCTCACGCGCCAGCAGCAGTGTTTGCGGGAAATGCGCTCGCACCTGTTCAAAATCATGCAGCACAGCGATGACCGTGCGGCCCTCGCGATTCCAGTTGCACATCAGATCGAGCAGGTCGCGGGTGGTGCGCGCGTCGATCGCCGTGAAGGGCTCGTCGAGCAGGATGACCTTGGCATTCTGGAGAACCAGGCGGGCGAACAGAACGCGCTGGAATTGACCGGCGGACAGCGAGCCGATCGTTTGGCCCTCGAAACCCGCGAGGCCGACGATGGCGAGAGCCTGCCGAGCCTCCCTGGCGCTGGCCATAGACACAGATCGAAAAGCGCCGGCTTGCCGCCATGCTCCCAGAAGGACGATGTCGCCGACCGTCAGGGGAAAGCGGCGATCGATTTCGGCAGCCTGCGGCAAATACGCGATTTCGGTCGACGACAGTCCCTCGCGATTGATCGCACCGGTACTCACGGGTAACTCGCCGATCAATGCTCTAATAAGGGTCGATTTCCCTGCCCCGTTCGGGCCGACAATCGCCGTCATGCTGCCGGCTGCAAAGATCCCGCTGAGGTGATGAACCGCCGGGTGCCGGTCATAGGCGATCGTCACATCCTGCAAGCGGATCGCACCGGTCATGGCAGGGAGACCGCCCAGATAATGCCAAGCCACAAGATGCTGATCACGCCGATCGTTAAGGCCAACCGGGCGACGGCGGAGCGGGCCATCGCCGACGATACGAGCAGGTCGGGAGCATCGATCGCCATGGTCTCATTCTTGTCCTTCTTACGCGGTGCGTCAGCGCTCATTGCTTGTTATGTTATAACATAACTTCACCGAAGCGGTCTTCGGCTTGAATTACGGCAATGCTAGGGCAGTTGAAGATCAGCTATGGCGGGTCGCAGGAGCGGGAAGTCGGCGACTGAGGTCCGCTTCTTCCATTTGGCGACGGTCTTCTGGTTGATGCCGTAGCGCTTTGCCAGCGTCCTCAGGCTCGCTTGACTATGCTGTATCGCTCCGACGGATCGCCTCTGTCGTCGCGGCGCTCCCGTGAAGGACCTGGCCCATAGCCACCAGGGCCGTGCGATCAGCCCGGCTTCACTTCTTTCGCGGTGAGGGCGTATTTGAAGTTATCCGGGTCGTTGCAGTCGAGGAGAAGCGACGCGCGCTCAGCCTGCGGGTACATCAGGAAGCCGAGCCTCGGGTGCGTGCTGCCCGGAAGCGCGACGTCGTGCGCGGTGTTGTAGGCGACCCAGTTGCCCTCCCATGCGCCGAACAATGTCTTGCGCGCGGCGATGACTTTCGGGTCGCTGATTGCAAGGTTTGTCGGAGGCTCCTCCAGCATCACCTTGCGCACGTCGGCGGGGTCAGCCGGCACCCAGCCGAAGCCCTCGAGGAAAACCTCGGCCCGGCAATGCTGCGCCCTGGTAACGTTGGCCGATCCGGCGCCGAGGCTCTTGTAGCCGAACCGCGAGGGAATGACGCGAATGCCGTAGACGTCACGCGCCGGCACACCGGCCGCGCGGGCGAGGCCAACAAAGAGTGCGTTGAGATCGGCGCATTTGCCGCCGAGGTTTCCGGTTTTGAGCATCGCAGCGACATCACCGACGCCGCAGCCGCGGGTGGCGGCGACGCGAACTGTGTTCTCGACCACCCAATCATAGATCGCACGAGCCTTCTCGATATCCGACCTGGCGTTGGCTGCCGCGACGATCTTGTCCGACGTCTGCTTGACGATGCCGTCAACCGGGATGAGAGCAGTCCCTTCGAGATTGAGCTCGCGCTCGGCATTGCTGAGCGGAGCGACCTTGCCGGGTTTGCTGAGATCGACCGCCCGGTCGCGCACCTCGATACGACTCGTGACTTCAAGAACCGGTGCCGCCTCGCGCTCCTTCCATGTCACATGCAGCATCTCGGCGCCATATTTTGGATCCCGCACGCGAGTCGCAGAGGCGATGTTGCCGGTCCATGTCGTTTCGCCGTTTCGGATCCATTCGGATGCGGTGACGGAGGGCAATGGGATCCATGCCTGCATCTTTCCGTCAGGCTTTTCGATAGTGATTTTGGTGACGAGATCGACGGCCCGCCAGGCGCCCGGCCGGGGGGCGAATACGACCTCCGCCGAGGCGGCGCCGGGCAATGCGGCGGCCAATGAAAGGACGGCCGTGCCTTTTAGAAATTCTCGTCGTTGCATGTTTTCCTCCCTTGAATGTTCAGGTCATTTGCTGCTGATCGTCTGCCCCTGCGGCCGGTTCGCCGCGGGATAGAGAGATTCAATTGCTGCCAGGACATCGGGGCGCGACCAGTCGAGATCGCCTTCGATGAAAAATTTCGGGGCGAGATCGGTGCCGAGCACGAACGTGGTCGGCAGCGCGGCGACATCCCAGGATTTGCTGACCGCGCGATCGCGGTCGAGCACGACGGTGAAATCGACCGGTTGCCTTTCGAAGAATGCCCTGACGCGAAGGTCGACTTCGGCGACATCAACGGCGAGAATGGCGAACGGCTTTTCGCGGACCATTGTGGCCAGCCGCTGCAGCGACGCCATTTCGCTCACGCATGGTTCACACCATGTTGCGAAGAAATGCACCAGCACGACTTTTCCGGCGAATGCCCGCAGATCGCGCCGGTTGCCGTGCAAATCGTCCAGCGAAAACGGGCCCCTCTCCGGCCCGGACCAGATCTTCAACATGGGCGGAACGGCGGTTTGCGGTGCCTGCGAAGGGCCGGCGGTTGCAGACATGGGCGGGCTGGCCAGCACGCAGGCGGCGCAGAAAAGCGCAACGGTGAGTCTGATGGCGGACTGAAGGGTGAAAAGGCGGCGCGCCTCTGGATATATCGCGGATGAGATTGAATGAATCGCATGTTTGCGGAACGCGGCACCATTCTTCGCGAATGTATCGCGCTGGCGGTATTCGGCCCGAAAGCCCCGGCCCGCGGGAGAAGCTTGCGCCGCCGCACTCTCGTTGTGTGACTCGCTGGCTTTGTCGCCGACGCGCCGTGCTGCGACCGAACGCCTCGAAGTTGTCATGTGCCGCAAAGCGCGTTTCGGATGAATGGATAAACGACCGGCGCGCAATTGGATGCCATCGTGCAGAAATATTATCATGATTTCGCGAATGTGACAGATTTGCGGATCAGCCGATATATGCATTCTGAGTCATATATCCTGAAGCGAACCGTTCGACGGGTGATCGCACTCTTGCGCGTTCGTCGCCTGAATGAATCGGCATCTCGATGCCGCTGCATTCGCTGCTGCGGCGCATTTGCGTCCGTTGCATCCGTCGACCGATCAGGCGTATGATTTCGCGGATATTCTCTTTCTCGTTTCGTGCCGCGCGGAATGCTGGCGAGGCTGCCGCGGAGCGGCGCAAGCACCGGAGACCTGGCCATGAATGCTCCTATCGTGCGCCTGACGAGCCTTGCCCATGGTGGCGGATGCGGCTGCAAGCTTGCGCCCTCCGCATTGCAGGAATTGCTCGCCAACCAGCCCGCCGCTGCGCCGTTCCGCCAGTTGCTGGTTGGGGTCGAGACCGGTGATGACGCCGCGGTATGGAAGATCGACGATTCCACTTGCGTCGTCGCCACCACGGACTTCTTCATGCCGGTGGTGGACGATCCCTTCGACTTCGGCCGGATTGCCGCGACCAACGCGATCTCCGATATCTACGCCATGGGCGCAAAGCCGATCATGGCGCTCGCGATCCTCGGCATGCCGCTCAACAAGGTCACGATCGAGGACGTGCGCCAGATCATTGCCGGCGGCAACGCTGTTTGCGCCGCTGCGGGCATTCCGGTCGCCGGCGGCCACTCGATCGATGCGCCCGAGCCGATCTACGGCCTTGCCGTCATCGGCCTTTGCCGCCCCGATCAGGTGCGCCGCAACGCCGATGCCAAACCCGGCGACGCGCTGATCCTGACCAAGGCCATCGGCGTCGGCGTCTATTCCGCCGCCATCAAGAAGGGCGAGTTGTCAGGCGACGGCTATGCCGAAATGCTCGCCTCGACCACGCAGCTTAATCGCGTCGGCGGCGAGCTTGCCGACGACCAGGCGATTCACGCCATTACCGATATCACCGGCTTCGGCCTGCTCGGCCATACGCTGGAGCTCGCGCGCGGCTCGAAGCTCGCCGTCACGCTGAAGGCCGGTGACGTTCCGCTGTTCACGCAGGCCGCACGGCTCGCGCAGCAGGGTTACGTCACGGGGGCGTCGACGCGAAACTGGGCAAGCTATGGCGATGCGATCCGCTTGCCGGAGCGATTTCCCGACTGGCAGCGCAACCTGCTGGTCGATCCGCAGACGTCAGGCGGGTTGCTGGTTTCCTGCGCCACCGATCGCGCGCAGGCGGTCCTCGCGACGATCCGGCAGGCGGGCTACGAGGCCGCGCGGATTGTCGGTTACACCGAGGCAGGCCCGGCCGAGGTGCGCGTCACGGCATGACATCGCACCGCGGGCCGGCAAGGAACCCGCGCGAGCCGATCAGCGCCGCTCCTCCGGACGGAGGGCTGCAAGATTGCGCACAAACGCAGCCTCGTTCTCGAGGCAACGGAGATCGAGTATGAGAGCATTGTTCTCAACCCGGCCGATCACCGGTTGATCCAAAGCGCGGAGCGCGGCTGCCAATGCCATGAGCGCACGGCCCTTGCCGCGCGCGTCCACCGCACGCAACGCGATGCCCGCACTCGGAATCACTTCGGCCGGCAACGATCCCGAACCGATCTGGCTCGTGCAGGCAATCACGTCGGCGTGAAAGCCCGGGCCGATGGCGGCTGCAACGACAGGCTTGAGACGGCTTGCTGCGGCTTCGATATCGGCAAGCGGGCGCGCCATCATGCGCAACGTCGGCAGACGTTCGGCGATGCGGTCCGGATCGCGATAGAGCCGCAGCGTCGCCTCGATCGCCGCAAGGCGGATCTTGTCGATCCGCAGCGCGCGTTTCATCGGATTGCGGTTCAGCCGCGCGATCAGGTCCCGGCGTCCGACGATGAACCCGGCCTGCGGGCCGCCGAGCAGCTTGTCGCCGGAGAATGTCACCAGGTCCGCGCCCTCGGCCACCGCCTCGGCCACGGTCTGCTCGTGCGTCAAGCCATAGCGCGCCAGATCGACCAGGGTGCCGGACCCGAGATCGCTCAGCAGCGGAACATGGCTTGCGCGCGCCATCGCAGAAATGACCTTGCCGGGCACCGATTTGGTGAAGCCCTCGATGCGGTAGTTCGACGTATGGACCTTGAGAATCAACCCCGTCTTCGGGGTGATCGCCGCCGCATAGTCCTTTTCATGCGTGCGATTGGTGGTGCCGACCTCGACCAGTTTCGCGCCGGCACGCGCCATGATCTCCGGCATCCGGAAGGCGCCGCCGATCTCGATCAATTCGCCGCGCGAAACGATCGCTTCCTTGCCCTTGGCCAGCGTATTCAGCGCGAGCAGCACGGCGGCCGCGTTGTTGTTCACGATCGTCGCATCCTCGGCGCCGGTGAGTTCACACAACAGGCCGCGAACCAGACTGTCGCGCTCGCCGCGTTGGCCCTGCGCGAGATCGAATTCCAGTGCCAGCGCTTCGCGCATCGCGACCGTCGCTGCTTCAACCGCCGCTTCCGCAAGAATGGCGCGGCCGAGATTGGTATGCAGGACGGTCCCGGTCAGGTTGAAGACCGGCCGTGCGTTCGGCCGGGCATCCGCCTCAAGCCATACGAGGGCATCGGCCGCGATGGCTTCGGCACCGGGCACGAGCGCCACGCCCGCGCCGATCTCGCGCCGAACGGCGGCGGTCGCATGACGGATCGCATCCACCGTACGCGTCCGCCCGAAACGGGCGGTCGCCTGCTGCGCCTGCGGCGTTTTCAAAATCTCATCGACGGACGGAATTCGGCTGGACGTGGAGCGGGCCGTCCCACCGGAGGGTGCAGAGCTCTCCGAGGCGTTGCTTCCGGGGCTGCGCGGGGAGACAGGGCTCATTTGCTCATATTGAGGGAAACGTCCGCTGATGCAACGTTTTCGCACGTGGTTATTTCCCGGCATGCGCCGGTTGAGGGACCTTCCACGCCGCTTACGCGCGATCCGGCGGGCGGCGCCGCACAGTGCGCTGCCACATGCGGCGGTACGAACGGACCACGTGCTGGCCCAACAGCGCTAGAATCTGCGACATGTCGTGCGCCGAACGACGGGCGGAAGACCCGCCATATGAAGATATTTTCATATACCACGATCTGCGTGGATCGTGGTATACACAAGCGTTTCGAACAAGATACGGGAGGTTGCCGTGGGCAGACAAGGTAAGCAGAACTACACGCGACTGACCGAGCCGCTCGTTCGCGACAACGGCGTCCTGCGGCCCGCCTCGTGGGATGAGGCGCTTGATCGCGCGGCGGAGGGCTTCCGCCGCAACCTCGAGGCTCACGGCCCCGACGCGTTCGGCATGTTCTCGTGCTCCCGCTCGACCAACGAGATGAACTTCATCGCCCAGAAGTTCGCCCGCGCGGTCATCGGCACCAACAACATCGACTCTTGTAACCGAACTTGACACGCTCCCAGCGTCGCCGGTCTGGTGACGGTATTCGGAGCAGGCGGCGGTACGTCTTCCTATCGTGAAGCCGAAGATGCGGATTTGCTTGTCTTCTGGGGCTCCAATGCCCGGGAAGCCCATCCGATTTTCTTCCATCACGCCCTGAAGGCGATTCATAAAGGAGCCAAGGTTTATTCAGTCGACCCGCGCCGGGCCAAGACGGCCGAGTGGGCCGACAGTTGGCTCGGTCTGGATGTCGGCACCGACGTCGCGTTGGCTTACGGCATCGGCCGCGAGATCATTCACGCCGGGCTGGTCAACGAGGCGTTCGTCAGGAATGCCACCACCGGGTTCGACGAATACGTCGCCGCAGCCGAGCCGTGGACGCTGGAAGTTACATCTCGTGAGACCGGTGTGCCCGCGGAGTTGATCCGTCAGCTCGCGCACGACTATGCCACGGCGGAGCGCGCGCAGATTTGCTGGACGCTCGGCATCACGGAGCATCACAACGGGACCGACAACGTGCGGTCGCTGTGCAACCTCGCGCTGCTCACCGGCCATGTCGGCCGGTGGGGCTCAGGCCTCGTTCCGTTGCGCGGTCAGAACAATGTCCAGGGCGGCGGCGACATGGGGGCGATCCCCAAGAACCTGCCGGGGTTCCAGGACGTCGGGAATCCCGAGCATCGGGCGAAATTCGAGCGTCTGTGGAATGTCACGATGCCGCCGAAGTACGGCATGACCCTCTCGGAAATGATGCACGCGATGGACGAGGGGCATCTCACCAACCTCTACATCATTGGTGAGAACCCGGTGCAGTCCGACGCCGACTCATCGGCGGTGGGCAGGCGGCTGGAAAATCTGGACCATCTGGTCGTGCAGGATATCTTCCTCACCAAGACCGCCTCGTATGCTCACGTCGTGCTGCCCTGCGCTGCGGCGTGGTGCGAGAGCGAGGGCACCTTCACCAACAGCGAACGGCGGATCCAGCGCGTGCGAAAAGCACTGGAACCGCCCGGAAGCGCGAAGGACGACATCGAGATCATGCGCCTGATCGCGGAGCGTCTGGGACGCGGCTGGCCGCAGCAGACGGCTGAGCAGGTCTGGGACGAATTGCGGGCGGTTTCGCCGAAGCATCATGGGATGACCTACAAGCTGCTCGATGAACGCGGCGGGTTGCAGTGGCCTTTCCCCGACGAGAACGGGCCCGAGTCGCCGTTCCTGCATGCGCGGCTCTGGGACAAGGATCCCGAGAAGCGCGGACAACCGGCGCCGTTCGGTACCCCCAAGCACAGCCTGCCGGTGGACAAGCTCAACGACGAGTTTCCGCTGCGCCTGACGACCGGCCGGCGGCTGACCGACTACAACACTGGCGTGCAGTCCGGCGGTTTCAACTCGCCGATCCGCTTCGGCGGCTGCGTCGACATGTCTCCGGAAGATATGGCCCGGCTCGGTATCAATGAGTGGGAGGTGGTCCGTGTGACCTCGCGCCGTGGATCCGTGCTGGCGCCTGCGCGTCTGGAGCCGGGATTGCGTCCCGGACTGCTCTTCATGGCCTGCAACTTCCCCGACGAAGTGGACGTCAACTTGCTCACCATCGAGGCGAATGATCCGATCTCCGGAACCGCGGAATTTAAGGCAACCGCGGTCAAGGTCGAGAAGACCAACGACGATCCGGGCAGAGAGAACTCCATTGCCGACAGCACCGATTACGGGCGCTACGACCGCGAGTTCGCGCCCGCGAAATAGGAAGGACGAGCTGTGGATCTGAAGTTCTCCAATGCCGAGCCGTCCGAAGACGAACGAGATGCGGTGGACCGGCTGTTGGGGTTCGGCGAAGGAGGCTGGCACGGCGGAGAACGCGATGAGCAGGATTACCGGCGCGCGCATACCGGCCGCGCGGCGCGGTCTCGGCGGCATCTCGTCATGGAGGCGCTGCACGCAGTGAACGACCGCATCGGCTGGATCAGCCCCGGCGCGCTGAACTACGTGGGCAAACGGCTCAGTGTCGCGCCGGCGGACGTCTACAGCGTCGCGACGTTCTATGCGCTTTTCTCCACGCATCCGCGGCCGGCGCGTATTGTGCACGTCTGCACCGACATTGCGTGTATGGCGCGCGGATCCAAAGAGCTCTGTGCCGGCCTTGAGAAGAAGCTGGGTCCGGCCGGCGCCAACAACGGTTGGAAGCACAGTCCCTGTCTAGGCGTGTGCGAGCGCGCTCCGGCCGCAATGGCGGTGGAGGCCGGCGACCCGCCTCACGAGCACCTGATCGGGCCCGCCGCTGTCGACGCGATCGTTCTCGCGCTGGATGCCGGTCCTGCCGCACTCGCGGCCGAGGCGCCGCCGGCCATGGCAGTGCCACAGGCAGGCCAGGAGGGCCTGATGCTGCTCAAGCGCGTCGGCCGCATCGACCCGGAAAGCATCGACGACTACCTCGCGGCCGACGGCTACGACGGACTACGCCGGGCCTTCGAGATGGGGCCCGGACAGGTCATCGGCGAGGTCAAGGACTCCCGGTTGATGGGCCGCGGCGGGGCCGCGTTCCCGGCCGGCGTCAAGTGGGAGAGCACCGCCAAGCAGCCTGCGACGCCCCGCTACCTCGTCTGCAACGCCGACGAGAGCGAGCCCGGCACGTTCAAGGATCGCGCCATCCTCGAGGGTGATCCGTTCGCCCTGATCGAGTCGATGACCATCGCCGGTTACGCCATCGGTGCCGCGCGGGGTTACATCTACCTGCGCGGCGAATACCCGCGCGCCTTCCGGATGCTGCGCAACGCCATCGACAGAGCTCGCGGACGCGGCTTCCTGGGTGACAATGTCATGGGCACCGGTTGGGGCTTCGAGCTGGAGATTCGGCGCGGCGCCGGTGCCTACATCTGCGGCGAGGAAACCGCGATCTTCAACTCGATCGAGGGCTATCGCGGCGAACCTCGCTCCAAGCCGCCTTTCCCGTTCGAGGCCGGACTGTTCAGCAAGCCGACGGTGGTCAACAACGTCGAAACCTTGTGCAACGTGCCGCTGATCATGCGGATGGGCGGTGCGGAATACGCCAAGATCGGGACCGAGGGCTCCACCGGACCCAAGCTGTTCTGCGTGTCGGGCAACCTCGTGCGCCCCGGCGTCTACGAAGTGCCGTTCGGCGCGACCCTGGGCGATGTTCTCAAGCTGGCCGGCGGCGTTCCACAGGGCCGAACCCTGCAGGCGGTGTTGCTCGGCGGCGCGGCTGGCGGGTTCGTGCGTGCCGACGAGCTCGATATCCCGCTCACCTTCGAGGGCGCGCGCGCCAACAACACCACCCTGGGCTCGGGCGTGGTGTTGGCCTTCGATGACACCGTCGATCTGTCCGCCATTCTACTGCGCATCGCGCGTTTTTTCCGCGACGAGTCCTGCGGCCAGTGCGTACCCTGCCGGGTGGGCACGGTGCGGCAGGAGGAGGCGCTGCTGCGCATTGCGCATAACGGCCACAATGCGGCAGCCGTGGGACGTGACATTGGCCTGTTGCGCGATGTGGGTCTGGTGATGAAGGATTCCTCGATCTGCGGCCTCGGCCAGGCCGCCTGGAACGCCGTGGAGTCGGCCATCGATCGTCTCGGCGTGCTGAAGGAGAGCCGATGAACGTCCCCCGGGTTGCTACGGATAAGCCCGTCCAGTTGGTCACGATCGTCATCGACGGCGAGGAGGTGAGCGTCCCGGAGGGCAGCACCATCCTGACGGCCTGCAACGCGGTGGGGAAAGACACGCCCACGCTCTGCTACGGCGACACCCTCACGCCCAAGAACGCCTGCCGGGTCTGCATGGTCGAGCTTAAAGGCTCGCGCGTGCTCGTACCTTCCTGCTCCCGCAAGGTTCAAGCCGGCATGGAAGTCATGACCGACACCGACCGCGTGCGGCACAGCCGCCGCCTCGTGCTGGAGCTGCTCGATTCCTCGGTCGATCTCTCCACGACGCCGCGCATCCCCGAATGGAAGAAGCGCTATAACGTCGACTCGGATCGCTACGGCGAAAGAGCAGGTGAGAGCCTCGATCGCGACGTCCTCGAGCCGGGCGAACACCACGCCGGGAACGGCAGCGTCGCGGCCACGATGAATCAGCCGGTCAAGGTCGACAACGATCTCTATGTGCGCGACTACAGCAAGTGCATCCTGTGCTATAAGTGCGTGGACGCCTGCGGGACGCAGTGGCAGAACAGCTTCGCGATCCAGATCGCGGGACGCGGGTTCGATTCCCAGATATCCACCGAATACGCCGTTGAACTGCCGGAGTCCGCGTGCGTCTACTGCGGCAATTGCGTGGAGGTCTGTCCGACGGGGGCATTGTCGTTCAAATCCGAGTACGACATGCGCGCCGAAGGCACCTGGGACGAGTCGAAACAGACCCAGACCACCACGGTCTGCACCTACTGCGGTGTCGGCTGTAACCTGGAGCTGCACGTCCAGGACAACAAGATCGTCAAGGTGACATCGCCCCATGATCACCCGGTCAGTCACGGCAACCTCTGCATCAAGGGCAGGTTCGGTTTCGTGCACGTCCAAAGCCGCAAGGAAGACGGCGGCGGCTAAAGCGGTTTAGGTCTAGATAGAAACACAATCATCGTTATTGCGAGCGAAGCGAAGCAATCCAGTTCTTTTCAAGAATCTGGATTGTTTCGTCGCTTCGCTCCTCGCAATGACGAGAACTGAAGCCTCTTTTCCTCTAACTTGTAAGCCGCTCCAGCGGCCGGCAGTCTGCCGTCCTGCTTCGTTGCTATTCCCTCGACACGGCTCACTTCACCACCTCGCGATGCTCGTCGTCGATCCGGCGCGTCAAGCCGCGTCCGTCCAGATGCTCCAGCAGCGGGATCGCCACCCGGCGGCTGGTGCCCAGGGCCTGCCGCGCCTGGCTGGTGGTGAACGGTTGCGGGAGCCGCGCCAGTGTCTGTACCGCCAACTCCGGCGCGGACGGCAGCAGCACCACGCCTCCCGGAAGACGTAACAATCGCCGGGCGCTCTCGGCTGCGGCCAACTCGCGAACCCCCAAGCCGAGGGCAGACAGGTCGCCGGCCAATGGTGCGAGGAATGGATTCGCGAGCAGCCGCGCCTCGAGCTTGGCCACCCCTGCTTCGGCGCGGCCAAGGTCGGTGCGGACCCGCGGCAGCCGGACATAACCGCTGTGCTGTTCGAGTCCGGCATCAGCGACGAGCCGATCGATGAAGTGCGCTGCGGACGGACCGAGGGCGTCGCGCACGGCCCCTTGGGAGACGCCGGGCGTGAGCTGGTCTCGCTCAGCGTCAGCTTCCACGAGCGCGCGCAACTGTCGTCGCCACGCGTCATACGCCGGAAGGTGCACCCACCAGCCGCCGAACTCACGGACCTCGGGGGGCGGTGCGACCTCGGGACTCATCAGGTTGATCCGGCGCAGATAGTCCATCTCCACGGCCCCCCGGCTGGCCACTTTGGCCAGCACGTCGCCCTCGGGCGGCATGGCGGCCAGTGCGACTCCGCGCCGGGTACCATCCCCGCGGCGCGAGAGCCGCGGCGGATCCGGATCCAACACACCGACGCCGCCGAGCACGATGCGACGCCCCGGATCGCGGAGCAGCAGCCGATCGCCCACAATCAGCGGCAGCGGCCACTCGAGGGTGATCCGGGCGTGCTCGGCATCGAAGCAGCGCAGCCGGGCCGGCACGGTCGCAGTCCCGACATGCACAGTGAGTTGCTCGGACACGTTATCGAGCGCGGCGCCGCCGATCCGGCGTACATCGACGACTGCCGCCATGAGCCAGGCGCCCGGTGCGATCAGGGCTTGGCCGCGACGGATGTCTCCTGCAGACACACCGCGCAGGTTGACCGCGGCACGGCTCATGGGACGGAGGGAATCGGCGGGCGTGTCTCGCGATTCCAGGCCGCGAACGACGACCTCGCGCGTCTCCCGAGCATCGCCGACCACAGCGAGCCGGTCATCTTTGGTCAGCGTCCCGGCGACGAGCGTCCCGGTGACCACCGTTCCCACTCCCGAGACGCTGAACGAGCGGTCGATCCACAGTCGGAGCCGACCGTTGGCATCGGGCGCGGGTGTTGCGGCGAGGACGTCGTCGAGAACCTGTCTGAGCCTGTCCAATCCGGTGCTCTGCACGGCCGATACGGCGATCGCCGGCGCGTCGCGGAGGCCGGTGCTTGCGAGCTCGGTACGGGCGCGCTCGATGGTCGCCGCCACACGGTCGGGCGCGCGATCGGCCTTGGTCACCACGATTAGCCCGTGACAGATGCTGAGCGCTGCAATGGCGTCGCGGTGGTCGCTGGATTGCGCGGACCAGCCCTCGTCGGCAGCCACCACGAAGCACACGACCGGCACCGTCGCCAGGCCGGCGAGCGTGTTGCGGATGAATCGCTCGTGGCCGGGCACGTCCACGAAGGCAACCTCACGGCCGGAAGGCAGCGTCGTCCAGGCGAACCCGAGGTCGATGGTGAGTCCGCGTCGCCGCTCTTCTTCCCAGCGGTCCGGCTCCATCCCGGTCAGCGCGCGGACCAGGGTGCTCTTGCCATGGTCGACGTGACCGGCCGTTGCGACAACGTACGTCGTCATCGCGTGTCGCGCGGGCCATCGAGCGCTTCGGCGGCGTCGGGATTGTGGCGATTGGCGGAGGCGGACAGGAATCGAACCTGCCAGACCGAGCTACTCGGTCTCACCGGTTTTGAAGACCGGGAGGACCACCAGGAACCTAGACGCCTCCGAACGCTCTCACATTGAACACTCATCTCGCCGAGCGCTCTCCTTTGAAGGCATATGCCTGACAGATGAACAAGTGCTGCATAGCGTAGCAGGCGGCACCATCCATCTGCCATCATCATCATTGGCGATTCTGCGCTTGCGGTCGAGCAAAGGAAGCGAACGCGAACCGCGACGAGCTGTTATCGCTGGCTGATCCGATCTCCGTAGCGACCCGCGCTTCCGGAGGGGTTAGACGGACAGACCCTTCCGGTTCGGAATCCGGAATTCCCGTCATAAGTTATGTATATATTTCAATGGCCTACAAGTAGCATATAAATTGATCGCGCCGCAGCGGCACCAAATCGGGAAGTTTCAATGACCCGCCAGCCTACCACACGCCAGTATGACTGGCAGGATGAGTGCCGATGTGTCAAACCGGTGGCAGCAACCGGTTGGCCTGAAATTCGGCGAAGTATTTCGCGAACATCGCTTCGGTGTCGATCACTTCGGTGAAGCCGGCCTGCATCAGTTTGATGGTGGAAACAATCGCCGGCGGCCCGGGCTCGGTGCGACCATAGCCCATCGTGTAATCGGCATATTCGAAAGACAGGCCGACGAAGTCGTGCAGATTGCCCGACCGTAATCCATACCGCGCGCGTATCTTGTCCCATTCCGCTTCGCGCCCACGAATCTCCCGGTTGAGCGAAAGCGGCACGTGACCGCCCGGCTGCATGCCGAGCGACGCGGCGATGGCGGGCCAGATATTTTCCCAGACGAACACGTCGCCGTTGGTGACGTTGAAAATCTCGTTGCGCGCGTTGGGTGCCTCGCCGGCCCAGGCAATGGCGCGGGCCAAGAGATCGGCATCGATCGCCTGTGCGACGCGCGGCGCCCCGCCTGGGAAGGGGAGATCCAGTCCTGCTTCACGCCGCAAGGCCGCATAGACGCCCAGGGCTGGAATCACGTTCATGGCGCTGCCGGTGGAATAGCCGACGATCAGCACCGGACGCAGGATCGACCAGGACCAATCCTTGCCTTCCTGCAAGGCGCGCAGGTGATTTTCCTGGTTCCAGTAGAAGTTCGGCTGCTCGTGCATTTCCGAGCGATTCTCCCGCGCCGGCACCGACAGCGGGCGGACGTGGACGCCGTACGCCTTGGTGCCTTGCAGCAGCGTCACGTGACGCAAATTCCTCGCCTGCCGCTCCAGCGGATCAAGCAGGTTGCGCAGCATCCGATCGTTGGTTTCGATCTGCTCGCGTTCCCGCCAGCCTGCAACCAGTCCCGGGCGCTCGTAGAGGGCCGCATAGACCAGATGCGTCACTCCGGGCAGGCCGGCGGCGAGTTGTTCGCAGGCCGCCGCATCGGTCAGGTCCAATGGCAGGAAGCGCGCACCATGCCTGTCATCCGGCATGCGCCGCGATACGGCGATGACATCGCAATCGGGGTCTGAGCTGAAATGCCTCATCGCTGCATAGCCCACCAGGCCAGTGGCGCCGACGATCAGGACTTGCTTGCGTGACATGGCTCAGTTCTCACGTAATGCGGACGCTCTGGAGAGGACGAGACTGCGTCCCGATTTCATCGACATGACGTTGCTTCGGCCGTTCGGAGCAGTCGTCGGTGCTGCAGGGCTTCTTCGCGGGCAAATATTGCTTGCATGCGGCCAAGGAGTCGGGTGACTTTACAGGCCGCAGGTGCAAGTAAAGCATAAATGCCTCGGTGGAGAAAAGAAGAGGCACAAGGGAGAGAGGATATGCTCAAGCCGATCGGCGCCGCGCTCACAGCGGCCTTTTTTGTCACGGCATCAGCGGCGCAGGCCGCGGAAAAACCAAAGGATCCGGATATCATCCATATCGGCGCCCTGTTCGCCATGACCGGCAAGACCAGCTTTTACGGCACGGTCATGAGCCAGGGAATGAAGCAGGCCGTCGACGAGATCAACGCCAAGGGCGGCGTCGACGGCATCAAGCTGGAAGCCGACATCGAGGATCATAAAGGCGGCGTGGCCAAGGCAGGCGTGGATGGATTCACGCGTCTGCGAAACCTCTACAACGTGCAGGCGGTGATGACATCGTTCAGTCCGCCGACCCTGGCCATTGCGCCGATCGCCGACGAGCAAAAAATCTTCCTGATCAACGGCGGCGGTGTCAGCAACAATCTGGTCGGTGCCTCGAAATACCTGTTTCACAACCGATCGCTCGCCTCGGATCTCGGCCATGCCGCGGTGAGCCACGCGCACGATCTGGGCTTGAAGAAGATGGCCGAGCTGGCCTGGAACTCGGACGCCGGCGATAATATCGTCAAGACCGTCGATGAGGTCTGGAAAAAATACGGCGGCACGGTGGTGGCGTCGGAAAAAATGGATGTCGGTGCCGCCAACATCGATACCCAGGTCGCCAAGATTCGCGCCGGCAATCCGGACTTCATCGGCCTGTGGCTGTTCAGCCCCGATCCGGGTCTGGCCGCCAAGCGCATCCGCGATTTCGGCCTGAAGGTGCCGTTGATCGGCGTTGAATACACCGCCGACGTGCAGAAGCTCGGCGGCGCGGCGCTCGAGGGCTACGAATTCACCTCCGACTATTTCCAGCCTTCAGCCGAAGAACCCTGGTCGGCTGCCTTCGCCAAGGGTTACAAGGAGCGTTACCACGCCGATCCGGATTTCTACGCCGCGAATTATTATGAAGGCGTCTATGTCATCGCCGAGGCCATGAAGCGGGCTCGCGCCAAGGGCGGCGATTGGTACCATGGCGACAAGATCGCGGCGGCCCTGCGCGAAAATCCCACCTTCAAGTCGGTCTATGGCGGCAGCATGGTTTTCCAGGCGAACGGCGTGGCCAAGAAGCGTGTTGCGCTGTTCAAGGTCCAGAATGGCAACAAGGTCTTCGAGAAGTATATTGAAGCCAAATAGCCGGCGCGTTCAGAAAATGCGGACTTCATGATTCGAGGTGGCCGCTCGGCGGCTGCCTTGTCATGACAGTCCGTAGCGGCTTCGCATGCCACCGGGCGTCCGCCAGGACGTCGATCGAGGCAAACGGGAGCCATGGCTATACGCTCGCGTGAGTTCGATCATGGGTCTTTTCGCACAGCTTTTCGTCAACGGCCTGATCAACGGGAGCCACTATGCGCTGCTCGGCGTCGGTTTCGGCCTGATCTTTGCCACAACCCGCATTGTGCATTTCGCTTACGGGCCGATCTTTACGGCCGCCGCGTATGCCGCGTGGTTCGCCGCCAACGTGCTGGGCCTGCCCATTGCCGCCGCCATGCTCTTTGCGGCAGCGGTCGCTGCCGCGCTCGGCGTCATCACCTACCAATATCTCTATCTGCCGTTCGAGCGCGGCCAAAGCTCGTCGCATGTCACCCTGATCGCCTCGCTTGGTCTGTTCATCGTGCTGGAGAACCTGATTGCGATCGTCTTCGGTACCGGCGGGCGCGTGATTGACGGTTACCAATACGGCATCTTTCTGATCGGCCCGGTTTATTTCAGCTCGGTTCAACTCGCTCAGGTGATTGCGATGGTCGTGCTGACCGCTTTGCTCGGCGTGTATCTCGCCCGCACCCGCCACGGCAAAGCCATCCTGGCCACCACCGACAATCCGGAGATGGCGCGTATCATCGGCATCGACACGGTGAAAGTGTCGCGGTTGGTGTTCGCGATCGGGTCGGCGATATCCGCTGTTCCTGCGACGCTCATCCTGCTCAAGGACGGGGCCACGCCGAGCATGGGCTTCTTCGCCGTCTTCATCGCCTTCGTCGCCGTCATCGTCGGCGGCGTCGGCTCGCTGCGCGGCGCGGTTGCCGGGGGTCTTGCGCTCGGCATGGTGGAAAGCCTCGGATTGTGGAAGATCCCGACTGAATGGCAAAGCTCGATCGCCTTTATCGTCCTGTTCCTGGTGGTGCTGTTGAAGCCGCAAGGTTTGTTCGGCCGGGCGGCAAGCTGACATGGAATATATCCTCCACATCCTGGTGATGGTCTGCATCTACGGCATCCTCGCCGTCTCCTTTAACCTGTTGATCGGCTTCGCCGGCTTGTTCGCCATGGCTCAGGCCGCCTTCTATGCCTTCGGCGCCTACGCCACCGCCATTCTCACCTTGAAACTCGGACTGCCTTTTCCAATCGATCTGCTGATCGGCGTGGCGATAACAGCCTTCATCGGCGCTCTGGTCGCGATCCCGGCGATTCGCATATCCGGCACCTATCTGGTGGTGGTGACCCTGGCTCTGCAGGTCATCGTCATCGCCATCGCCACCAACTGGAAGAGCCTCACCGGCGGCACGGATGGGTTGCGCGGCATACCGAGCCTGCACGTCTTCGGTCATGTCCTCGACAATCCCGGGCGGTTTCTGCCCGCCGCGATCCTGGCGCTCGGCATCTGCTTCTGGATCGCATGGCGGCTGACCAATTCGCCCTTTGGCCGCGCGCTCCGCGCCATGCGCGAGAACGAATCCGCCGCCGAAGCGGTCGGCAAGAACCTGCTTTATATGAAGGTCGCGGTGTTCGCCTTTTCGGCCGGCCTCGCTGCCGTCGCCGGCTCGTTGTTCGCCCGCTATCTGAACTATGTCGGCGCCGAAAGCTTCGGTATCGACGAGACCATTTACATGCTGGCCATGGTGATTCTCGGCGGCACCGGCAATCTATGGGGCTCGCTGATCGGCGCCGCGATCCTGGTGATCTTGCCCGAGTTGCTGAAATTCGTCGCCTTGCCGACCGAGATCGCCGACAAGGCGCATCTCATCATCTACGGCCTGCTGCTGATCGTGATCCTGCGATCGCGGCCGGAGGGGCTGTTCGCCGAGCGCAGCACCATGCGCCATCTTCCTCATGTCGGCGACGCCGGCCGGCTTGGCGCGGAAACGATGGAGTCGCTGCCGAAGGGCGAAGTCACCCTTTCGGGGAGCGACCTGCACAAGCGTTTCGGCGGCATCGTTGCCGTGGCCGGGTTCAACATCGTTCTGAAAAGCGGCACCATCACCGGCCTGATCGGGCCGAACGGCGCCGGCAAGACCACGGCCTTCAACCTGCTGACAGGCTTTCTCGCGCTCGACAGCGGCAAGATCACTTTCCGCGGACGCGACATCGCCGGATTGAAGCCGCATGACATCGTGCGCGCCGGCGTCGCCCGCTCGTTTCAGGATCTGCGGCTTTTCACCAAAATGACCGCGCTCGAGAATGTCATGGTGGCGCTCCCCAATCAGACCGGCGACAAGGTCAGCGACGTGTTTTTCCGACCGATGAAAATCCGCCGCGAGGAGCAGGACAATCTGGTTCGCGCCCGCGCCGTGCTGGACTTCGTCGGCCTCACTCACCAGGCCTACGAGACGGCGGAAAACCTGTCCTATGCCGAAGAGAAGCTTTTGGTCATTGGCCGGCTTCTCGCCACCGGCGCCGAGGTCTTTCTGTTCGACGAACCGTTGTCCGGCCTCGACCGCACCACTTTGGCGGAAATTTTCCCGATCGTACGCAAGCTGGCCGACAGCGGCAAGACGATCTGCATCATCGAGCATAATCTCGACGTCATCAAGGAGTTGTGCGACGTGGTCTATTTCCTGGACGAGGGTCATGCCATGGCGATCGGAACACCGGATCAGTTGATGAACGATCCGGCGCTGGCAACGCGGTATTTCAAATGAATGCCGCTATTCTGGAAACCCGCGGGCTTGCCGCCGGCTACGGCAAGAAGCAGATCGTTCACGACATCGATCTGGCGCTCGGTCGCGGCGAGATCCTGCTGGTGCTGGGCCACAATGGCGCCGGCAAGACCACGCTCATGCGCGCCATCTTCGGCCTGCTGAAGCCGACCGCTGGCGAAGTGACCTATGAGAGTAAGCCGATCGCCGGCCGCTCGCCCGGCGACAATGTCGCCGAGGGCATCGCCTTCGTGCCGCAGGGCCACGGCATCTTCCGGACCTTGAGCGTGCGCGACAATCTGGAACTGGGCGGCTTCATCATGGCCGACAAGACCAGACTGCCGGAGCGCATGCAGACCGTCTTCAAGCTGTTTCCGATCCTGAACGAGCGCCAGGAGCAGATTGGCGGCACGCTCTCCGGCGGTCAGCAGCAGATGCTGGCCATCGGCATGGCGCTCATGCACGAGCCGCGCGTGGTCATCCTGGACGAGCCGTCCATCGGACTGGCACCCAACCTGGTCGACCGGGTGATGCAGAGCATTGCCGAGATCAACCGGAGCTTCGGCACCTCGATCCTGATGGTGGAGCAGAACGTACGCTACAGCCTGCCGATCGCCAGCCGGGTCGCGGTTCTGAAAGCCGGCCGCAAGGTCTACGATGGGCCGCCGGCGCATTTGCAGGACGACGTCGAACTGATGAAGCTGTTTTGAAGCCTGGCTGCCTGGTGTGATGACGTCGCGAACGTCCGTTTGCGGCAATAACGGCCTCTCGCGCAAGGCCGGACCGAGGTCGCTCCGCCGTTTGCCGCGGGCCGCCGAGAGAAAGTGCGAACGTTGGCTGAGTGTGCTTGCCCGGTGTTGATTGCGGTCCTCCGTCGAGCGGCTGGAAGCCGCCGCCAGCACGCTGCCGACGACGGCCGAGAGCTCATGCGGCCTGCGGCAGCAGCCGCATGAATCCGTTTCGCGATAAATGCCAAAGCTCGCGGTCCACCGGCCGTCCGGGTTTGCGAAACCAACGCTATCACGCGTATTCGATCATAAGCGGCATGAAAGGGATAGAACGGAAAATCCTGCCGTGTTAGCCTGACGGGCGAGCAAGTCAGGATTGTCACGCGGATGAACATCCTTGATCCACAGGGGCCGGTCGCCGCAGCCGAAAAGACCATCCTGATTGATTCAATTGGAATCATGCTGACGATCGTCGTGCCGACGATCATTGCGATCTTCGCCTTCGCTTACTGGTTTCGGCAATCCAATACCCGCGCAACATATCTCCCCAACTGGGAATACTCCGGGCGTATCGAGCTCGTTGTCTGGTCGATCCCGACGCTGACCATCATTTTGCTCGGCGGCGTTGCCTGGATCGGCTCGCACCAACTCGATCCGGCTCGCCCGGTGCCAGGGACGGGAAGTCCGATCCGGATCCAGGTGGTCTCGCTCGACTGGAAGTGGCTTTTCATCTATCCGGATCAGCACATCGCGACGGTCAATAGCCTGACCGTTCCCGTCGGCGCGCCGTTGCATCTGGAGCTGACGTCCGCAAGCGTCATGAACGCATTCTTTGTCCCTCAACTCGGCAGCCTGATCTACACGATGAACGGCATGGTGACGCATCTCGAGTTGCGGGCCGACAATGAAGGAACCTTCCAGGGATTGTCCGGACATTTCAGCGGTGACGGCTTTCCGGACATGCTGTTCGACGTGAATGTGGTCTCGCCGCTTTCCTTTCCGGAGTGGGTCGCAAGCACGGCACGCGCCAGCAGTCAGGTATTGAATGCGGAGAGCTACGAAAAGCTCGCGCAGCAGTCGGTCCCGAAAAACAGGATGACCTTCCGGATCGAGGATCCTCTGCTGTTTGATGCGATCGCGTCCCAGAAGCTCCCGCCGGGGCCTGGGCCACAGTTGACAGACAATCTGGCGAAATCGACGAGCAGGACGGCCAATGTTCGGTAAGCTTAGCTGGGCAGCGGTTCCGATCGACCAACCGATCCCCCTGATCGCGGGCGCCGTGGTGCTGGTGGCGATCCTCGCCGTGGTGATCTGGGTCGTCGTTGCAGGCCATCTGCCTTATCTTTGGCGGGAGTGGATTACCAGCGTTGACCACAAGCGGATCGGCGTCATGTACGTCCTGCTCGCGTCGGTGATGCTGCTGCGCGGCTTCAGCGACGCCATCATGATGCGGGCGCAGCAGGCGGTGGCGTTCCATTCGCAGGGCTTTCTGCCGCCGGAACACTACAACCAGATATTCTCCGCGCACGGCACCATCATGATCTTCTTCGTCGCGATGCCGTTCGTGATCGGATTGATGAATCTCGTTGTGCCGCTGCAACTCGGCGTCCGGGACGTCGCGTTTCCGACATTGAATTCCGTCGGCTTCTGGCTCACCGCGACGGGCGCGCTGCTCGTCAATATCTCGCTCGTGGTCGGCGAATTTGCGCGCACCGGCTGGCTACCGTATCCGCCGCTGTCGGAGCTGACCTATTCGCCCGGAGTGGGCGTCGACTACTATCTGTGGTCCCTTGAGATATCAGGCGTCGGTACGCTGGTTGCCGGCATCAATCTCGTGACGACGGTGCTGAAGATTCGCACCAGGGGCATGAACTATCTGCGCATGCCGATGTTCTGCTGGACCACGCTCGCCTCGAATCTCCTGATCATCGCAGCGTTCCCGATCCTGACCGCGACGCTCGCGATGCTCATCCTTGACCGCTATCTCGGCTTCCACTTCTTTACCAACGAGGCTGGTGGCAACGTGATGATGTTCATGAACCTGATCTGGGCCTGGGGGCACCCGGAAGTCTACATCCTGGTCCTCCCGGCGTTCGGGATTTTCTCGGAAGTCGTCTCGACCTTTTCCGGCAAGCCGCTGTTCGGTTATCGCTCGATGGTGCTGGCCACCATGGCGATTTGCATCATCTCCTTCATGGTCTGGTTGCACCACTTCTTCACCATGGGCGCGGGGCCCAACGTCAACGCAATTTTCGGCATTGCGAGCATGATCATCGCGGTGCCGACCGGCGTGAAGATCTACAATTGGCTGTTCACGATGTACGGCGGCCGCATCCGCTTCGCGACGCCGATGATGTGGTCGATCGGCTTCATGGTGACGTTCATTATCGGCGGATTGACGGGCGTGTTGGTCGCGGTGCCGCCGGCCGACTTCCTGCTGCACAACAGCCTGTTCCTGGTTGCTCATTTCCATAACGTGATCATCGGCGGCGTACTGTTCGGCGCCTTCGCCGGCTATACCTACTGGTTTCCGAAGGCATTCGGCTTCCGATTGCATGAGGGACTCGGCAAGGCCGCGTTCTGGTGCTGGCTGATCGGGTTTTACGTTGCCTTCATGCCGCTTTATGCGGCCGGCTTCCTTGGCATGACGCGGCGCATGCAGCACTACGACGTGCCGGAATGGCGGCCATGGCTGATGATCGCCGGCGCGGGTGCGGTCATTATCCTGGCCGGGATCATCTTCCAGATCGCACAGCTCGTCTACAGTATCCGTCATCGCGAGGAGTTGCGCGACCGGACCGGCGATCCCTGGGACGGACGCTCGCTGGAGTGGGCCACGGCATCGCCGCCTCCGGTGTTTAATTTTGCCGTGCTGCCCCATGTCGCCGGCGAGGATGCTTATTGGGCCATGAAGGCGAAGGCCAAGGAGCAGCCGCGCCACGAGGAGCCCGACTACAAGCCGATCGAGCTGCCGCGCAATTCTCCAACCGGCTTCGTATGCGCTTTCTTCGCGACCATCATGGGGTTCGCGCTGATCTGGCATATCTGGTGGATGGTGATTGCAGGCTTCATCGGCGCTTTTGCTACCTTCGTTGCGTTCGCCTGGCGCGACCATGACGAATACGAAATTCCCGCTGACGAGGTGGCGCGGGTCGACCGCGTCAACCTTGCGGAACGCCGCAATCTCGTCACTGCGGCGGAGAGCGTACGATGATGACCACGCTGACCATGACGCAAGGCGGCGAGCGCGATCACCCGGGCTTGAAGGTGGCGGAGCATGACGGACCCGCGCCGAAGCGGATTGTGACCGCTTACGGGTTCTGGATCTTTCTGCTCAGCGACATGGTGATGTTCTCCTGCTTCTTCGCTACATTTGCCGTGTTGTCGAAGCAGACGGCAGGCGGACCAAGCGGTGCCGAGCTGTTTGATCTGAAGAGCGTTGCGATCGAGACCGTCTGCTTGTTGCTGTCGAGCTTTACCTGCGGGATGGCAAGCATCGCCGCCGACGTCCGCAACCGGTTCTGGTTCCAACTCGCGATGGCTGTGACCTGTCTGCTCGGGGTCGCGTTCCTCTTCATCGAGGTTCGGGAATTTGCCAATCTGGTCGCGCGGGATGCGGGGCCGACGCGCAGTGCATTTCTCTCGGCCTTCTTCACGCTGGTCGGTTGTCATGGTCTGCACGTCTCCGCCGGCATTCTCTGGCTGCTCACCATGATGGCACAGGTCGTCGCCAAGGGATTCCGCGCCGATATCCAGCGCCGCATCATATGCTTCGCGCTGTTCTGGCATGCGCTCGATATCATCTGGGTCGCGGTGTTTTCGGTGGTGTATCTGCTTGGGAGCGCGGCATGAGTGATCAGTCTTCCGAACTGCACCAAGTCGACCTTGCGCCTGGCGAAGAAAGCGAAGGTGGGATCGGCATTCGTGTCGTCGGCTATGTCGCCGGCCTCGGCCTCGCGCTGCTATTGACCGCGACCTCATTCTTTGTCGCCGGCACCGATCTGGTTTGGCAGCCCAGCATTCCCGTGGCGATCGTTGTGCTCGCGATCGCGCAGATGGGTGTGCATGTGGTGTTCTTCCTTCACATCACCACCGGGCCGGACAATACCAATAACGTGATGGCGCTGTTCTTCGGCATCCTCGTCATCGTGCTGGTGATCGGGGGGTCGCTCTGGATCATGGAGAACCTCAATCACAACATGATGCCGATGAACCAGATCATGCAGATGCAGCAATAGCGCTGGCCATATATCTGTCGGATGCGGCGTTCGGACGTGATGCCTCTCCGGCTGCAGGCGTCCGGGGACGACTTCATTTGCGGCAGGGACACAATTCTGCACCGGGGTCACATGGATGTGACACAATTCATCACGCCGCGAGCTAGTGTGTCTGAGCCTCAGCGGCTCGCTTAATGGACCCGATTGGGTAATAACAGGGCGAATGTCCGAATCGTCACACGAGGTTGACTTGCGATCGACGGACTTGATAACTTGTCCGGATATGTCACGATAAATACGAAAGCGTACGGGGGAGACGCAAGCCGGCTCAAGGCCAATCCAATGCATTGTCGAGGTTCGTTCCGCGGGAAAGAAGCCGGCGGGGCGAGATTGATGACGTTCGAGAGGGCGGTGTTTGTTTCCAGACGTGGAAGGAGCATCGACGACAGGCGCCGTGAGCGCGCAATCAAAATATAAAAGCCGCAAAATATAAAAGACATGGGAGGAAAAGATGACAACCACACACCTGCTGCATCGTCTGGCATGGGCCTCGGGGATGGCCATGCTTTTGTCCTTCATGGCGGCGCCGGGGCAGGCGGCCGACAAGCCGATCCTCATCGGTGCGACGAGCTCGGAAACAGGTCCGTTCGCGGCCGACGCCGAATATAATCTGAACGGCATGAAGCTCGCGATCGAAGAGGCGAATGCCAAAGGCGGCTGGCTCGGGCGCAAGCTCGACCTCAAGGTTTATGATGACGAAAGCAAGCCCGGAACGGCCGTGCGGCTCTATACGCGGCTCATCACCGAAGACAAGGCGGACTTGCTCATCGGTCCTTATTCCAGCGGGATTACACAAGCTATCGCGCCGCTCATGAACAAGCAGCAGTACGCGGTCATCGAGCCGGAGGCTTCGATCCCCACCATCTATGTTCCGGGCAACAAGTGGAATTTCCAGGGCGTCGCAAGCTCTCTGACCTATCTCGAGGGACTGCTTCCGCTGGCGAAGAAAAACGGCGCAAGCACCGTAGCCGTGCTCGGGCTAAAATCCGCATTCACGCTCGCCTGCTACGATGCGCGTATCGCGCAGGCCGAAAAGCTCGGGATGAAGGTCGTTTACAAGACGACATACTCCCTGCCGGAACCCGATTTCGCGTCGATGGCGCTGGCGATCAAGAGTGCGCAGCCGGATGTCGTTCTGGGCTGCACGTACTATCCCGACGCCGTCGGTCTCGTGAAAGCCTTCAAAGCCCAAGGCTTTGCTCCGAAATATTTTGCGGAAACCGTCGGGCCGGTTGCGGCGGCCTTTACCAAGGCGCTTGGTCCGCTCGCCAATGGCATCATTTCGAATACGGGATGGTGGCACAATTTCAAGACGCCCGGCAGCAAGGAGTTTGCCGAACACTACAAGGCGATGTTCAAGCAGGATCCCGACTACCACTCCGCCGCGGGTTACGGAGCGGTCAAGGTGCTCGGCGCCGCCGTGGAAGGCACCAAGTCGCTCGACCAGGACAAGATCCGGGCATGGCTCCACGCGAATACGGTTGATACCGTGCAGGGGCCCTTCAAAGTCGATGCCAACGGCTTGTCCCAGGGATTTAGCCAAAGTCTCGTTCAGATTCAGGACGGGCATCTCAAGCTCGTCACTCCCGAGGACATGGCTGAGGCGAAGTTGCTTGTGCCATATACCGGTCAGTGAGGCATTCACCGATTAACGCGAAGGTCGGCTGCGCTCGTCTTTCCCGCCTTCCGGCGTGAAGACGGGCGTGGTTTGATCTGGGGGACTCCATGCTTGCCGTGCAGTTGCTGATTAACGGGATTTTGCTCGGCGGGACATATGTGCTGATCGCGCAAAGCCTCAACCTCATCTTTGGCGTCATGCGGGTCGTCAATCTGGCCCATGGCAGCTTTATCGTCATGGCCGGCCTGTTCACGTTCTGGTTTTCGGCCCGTACCGGGCTAAACCCCCTCATTGTCCTTCCTATCGTTTTTATCGTGAGCTTCATCGTCGGCGGGCTGCTGCAGCCCGTGTTGATCGAGCCTCTCATGAATCAAGGCCGCAAAGCTGAACTTCTCAGCCTGATGGTCACGTTCGGTCTCGATTACGTCCTGGTGCAGATCGCTCTCCACGTCTGGGGAGCGGACTACGTCTCTCTGCCCTATCTCCAGAGTACCTGGACCCTGGGAGGCATCACTTTAAGCAAGGCGCTTGTGGTCGTCGGGCTGTTTGCCGTGGCGATCGTCGCGCTGTTGTATTTCGGGCTCAACTACACATCCTTTGGGAAGTCCTTGCTCGCCGCCTCCCAAAGTCCCGTCGGCGCGGCCTGTTGCGGGATCAACGTTCGCCGGGTCCGGCTTTTTGCATTTGCGCTAGGCGTTGCGTTAGCATCCTCGGCGGGGACCTTGCTGATCATGATTCTGCCGATGGCCGCGGAATCCGCGGATAACCTGACGATCCTTGCGTTCGTCATCGTCGCGCTTGGCGGGCTTGGCGAATATGCCGGCGTGACGATCGCTGCGCTTTTGCTCGGCGTGGCCCAATCCCTGGCTGGATACTTTTTCGGAGGTGATGTCGCAAATGTCTTGCCCTTCGTGATCCTGATAGCGGTGATGTTGTTGTGGCCCCAGGGACTTCGGCGGGCCGCATGATCGGAATGTATTCCGGAAGCAGGAAGGGTCATGTTCCGATGCTGCATACAAATCGGATGAACGTCGGATACCTGCTGACCGCCGCGGCATTTCTGGCCGCGGCGATCAGCATTCCGGCTTTCGGCTCCGAATACACGGTGCAACTCGCGACCGACATTCTGGGCTTTGTGGCGCTGGGTTACAGTTGGAATCTCATCAGCGGATTTGCCGGTTACATTTCCTTTGGTCAGGTGTCCTTTTTCGGGCTTGGCGCGTACACGACCGCCGTCCTCGTAAACCACTTCGATATCCCATGGTACGTCGCGGTGTGTTGCGGCGGCGTCGTGACGGCGATCGTCGCCGCCATCTTCGGTCCGATCATGCTGCGGCTCCGCGGCATTTTATTTGCTCTCGGCATGCTCGGGCTGGCGCGCATTCTCACAGTCGTGTTCTCGGATTGGGACTACGCCGGCGGAGCCGCCGGAACAACGCTTCCGCCCCAACTCAATCCGAGCGCCGTCTATATCGGGATGGTGCTGACGGCGTTATGCGCATTTGCGGTGAATGCCTATTTCGCACGTTCAGGCTTTGGCCTCGATGCGATGAGCGTGAGAGAGGATGAAGACGCTGCCGGTGCGCTGGGCGTGCCGACGAACAAGGTCAAGGTGATTACGTTCATTTTGAGCGCCGTGTTTCCCGGCCTTGTCGGCGGCTTGATTGCCTGGAACCGGAGCTATCTCGATCCGGCGAGCGCGTTCGATCCGACGCTTGATCTGCAAACCATCGTCTTTACCCTGTTCGGAGGCATCGGGACCCTCTGGGGGCCGCTGATAGGAACATCTGTCCTGATGTTGATCGGCGAGCAGCTTCTGATTCACTTTTCATCGCTCAAGCTTGCTCTTTATGGTGCGGTGGTCATCGCGACCGTGCTGATGTTCCCGGGGGGCCTTGTTTCGCTTCTGAATCGGTTCGGCTTCCTCAAACGCAAATTGATCCTGGCGCCTTCCGAGTTGCCGCAAGGAAGCGTGCCGGCCGCAATCGATCCCGGCCTTGACGCCGGTGCGTCCCTGCTTGAAGTGCGAGACCTCTCGGTCCGCTTCGGCGGACTGCTCGCCCTGGACAATGTGTCGTTCAAGCTGCGGCAGGGCGAAACACTCAGCATCATCGGCGCGAATGGAGCCGGCAAGACGACGCTGTTCAATGCCATAACCGGGTTCGTGCCGCCGAGCAGCGGCGAGATTCTATTTCGCGGCGGCAGCGTATCGGCGCTTCCCGTCATCAGCCGCGTTCGCCTCGGCATGGCGCGAACCTTTCAGATTCCGCGCCTTCTTTCGGAATTGAGCGTTTGGGAAAATGTCGTTCTCGCGGCGCGGCACGGGCGGCAAAAGCATCAGCCGGTCGAGCACGCAGCATGGGTGCTCCGCACGGTGGGCCTTGACGAGATGTGGCTTGAGCCCGTCGCCCGGCTCACTCCCGGCCGTCAGCGAGAGCTCGAGCTTGCCCGCGTTCTCGCGCTCCAGCCCGACCTGGTTTTCCTGGATGAGGTGATGGCGGGAATGACGAAGGAGGAGCAGGAACGGGTGCGCGGCATCATAAGGCGCATGTCGGATTTCGGCGTCGTCGGGATTGTGTGTGTTGAGCACGTTATCGCGGCCATCGCCGACCTTTCCGACCGGATGCTGGTTCTGGATTTCGGCCGGAAGATCGCCGATAGCAGTCCGGCAGAGGTTTTGAACGATCCGGTGGTTATCAAGGCCTATCTCGGAGAAGTTCAGTGACACCTGGGAAGTCGCCCGCCGCAGACCTTGTCGCTGACACACCCGCGTTGACCCTGGAGAACGTCACTGCGGGCATCGGTCCGCTCACCATCCTGCATGACCTGTCGATGGTTGTGCCGGCGAAGAAGATCGTCGTCGTCCTCGGCGCGAACGGCGCCGGAAAGACGACGTTGTTGCGCACGATCGCGGGCTTGCTGCCGCCTCGTGCCGGGCGCATTTGTCTTTTTGGCGAGCCGATTCACGGACGCCCGGCCCATCTGGTGACCCGCGCAGGGGTCGGTCACGTCCCAAGCGGCCGGGAATTGTTCCCCCGGCTTTCGGTTGCCGATCATCTTGAGCTTGCTGGAAAGGTCTCAAGCTCAAGCCGCCGTGTCGAGATCAGGGAACAGCTTCTGGAGATGTTTCCGGTTTTGGCGGAGCGGCTGCGTCAACCGGTCGGGACCATGTCCGGTGGCCAGCAGCAGATGGTCGCAATTGCCCGAGCCCTGATGACAGATCCGCGGGTCCTGCTCCTTGACGAGCCATCGACCGGGCTTGCGCCCAAGGTCGTTATGGCTGTCTTTGAGACGCTACCCGTGCTGCGGGCCCAGGGGGTAAGCGTCATCGTCGCGGAGCAAAGCCTCACCTTGGGATTGTCGCACGCGGATCAGGCATTCGTTCTGGATCATGGTCGTGTTGTTCTTTCAGGCGCGGCGAGCGAACTGGCGCAGGATCATCGCGTCATCGACACGTATCTCGGCCGGTAGGCGCTACAAGAGCGGCATGCCGAACCATGCGATAGGCACAGTGCAGATACGTCCGCTCGCACCGAATAAACCGGGATGCGGACTTGTACGGATAAGTTAAGCGCGATAAGCTGATTCCTGTCGATCATGGTGCGAGCTTGGGCGGCAACGTCCGGGCGCGCAGAGAAAAGCGCCGCTGGCGATGCTTCAGATTCCTGGAACGATTCGGATTGTTGAGGTGGGGCCGCGCGACGGGCTTCAGAGTCTTCCGCGATGGATCGATACCGACGTCAAAGTGCGAATGATCGATCGGCTGAGTGCCCTTGGGCTTCCGACGATCGAGGTTTCAAGTTTCGCCCACCCGAAGGTGGTGCCGAATTTGAGCGATGCCGAAGAGGTATTTGCGCGTATCCGCCGCGTGCCGGGCATCGTTTACAGGGGCCTGGTGCCCAACGCTCGGGGCGCGCAGCGTGCCGTTGCCGCGAAGGTCGACGAGATGCTCGGCCTCATGACGCTGAGCGAGGCCTACACACAAAAAAATCAGAACATGTCGATCGAGCAGGCGATCGACGAAAATCTGCTCGCCTTCAGGATTTCCGACAAGAACTCGCTTCCTTTTGTCATGGCGCTCGGCATGGCGTTCTGGTGCGCGTATGAGGGGCTGATCCCGGAGGAGCGCGTTCGTGCGGTAGTGGCGCGACTCTACGACGGCGGTGTCCGCCGGTTCTACCTTGCCGGTTCGCTGGGAATGGAAGACCCGGCGCATGTCAATCGCCTCTTCGGACGGCTCGTCCGGGACTATCCGGGCGCGTCGTTTGGATTTCACGTCCACAATCTATCGGGGATGGCGACGGCGAATATCGTCGCCGCGCTTGATGCCGGCGTTCATTGGCTCGAGAGCGCCATTTGCGGCATCGGCGGAGGAATCGCGATGCCAAGGGAACTCGGCGCCGTCGGCAACTTCCCGACCGAAGATCTGATCGCGATGGTGTCCGTCATGGGGATCGAGACCGGTATCGACCTGGAGCGGGCGATCGAAGCGTCGTCCGATGTAGCGCAGATGCTCGATATCGCGCCACATAGTCACGCCGCTCGGGGCGCTACACGACGGAATGTCATGAAGGCAGGGTGCAAAGTTTGACGCGCCGCTCCTCCCGCGCGGGCCTGCGCCGAACGGACCTTTCGGAGTCTGGTCAATGACCATAGCAGATACAAAAGTGGCGTCGAGATCGGATGCCGCCGCAGCCCTCAAGGTGATCGATTGCGATGTTCATCCGACGGTGCGTGGCGGCTTGTCGGCTGTGTATCCTTATATGCCGAAGGCCTGGAGCAGGCGCTTCGAGCAAAAGAAGGCGTCGATCCAGAGCGTCGCTTTGACCACAAAGTATCAACATCCGAACGGCGCAGTGGTTCGGGAAGATGCGCGCGATGAGAACGGCAATGTCGGCGGCAGCGATCCAAAGGCTGTCGTCTCGGAACATGTCGATCCCTGCAATATCGATGTCGCCCTCCTCAATTGCCTGCAAACCGCCGCGCTGTGCGCCGCGCTCGCTGCAACGGACGAAAGCATCGTTCTCGCCTCCGCCTTCAATGACTTTTTCCTGGAGGAATGGCTTCCAGCCGACCGGCGGCTGCGTTACGCGTTGAGCGTTGCGTCTCTCGATCCGCAGGCGGGTGCCGCTGAAATTCGCAGGATCGGACGGCACCCGCAGGTTGCCGCGGTCGGCTTGCCTCTGATCAATGTGCTGATGGGAAACCGCTACTGGTGGCCGATTTATGAGGCCGCGTGTGATTTCGGGTTGCCCATCTATGTCCATCCGAGTGGCGCCGACAGCATCTATCAGGGCGGACCAATGGCGTGCGGCGGGATTCCGGATTCCTATTTCGAGCGTTACGTGACGCTGTGCCAGATCGCCGAGTCGAACGTGAACAGCCTGGTCTGCTGCGGAACGTTCGAGAAGTTTCCGGGGCTCAAGGTGATGTTCGCCGAACTCGGCTTCACCTGGCTCCTGCCTCTGCTTTGGCGGATGGACCGCACGTGGCGGCAATTGCGGCACGACACCCCCTGGGTCAAGCGATCGCCGATCGACTATGTGCACGACCATATCCGGTTCACGACGCAGCCGCTCGATGAGCCGGACGATCCGGGGCACCTCAAGCAACTGATCGAGATGATGGGGGCTGACCACCTCTGTTTCAGCAGCGATTATCCGCATTGGGACAACGACATGCCTAACCAGGCGCTGCGAACGCTCAGCCGGGGTGACCGGGAAAAGGTGTTTTACGGCAACGCCGCGAAAATCCTGCGATTGGGCTGAACCCACATGTCGTCAATCTCGGAAGAAATGTCGCAGCCGGCACGGCGATTCGATGTCGGCAAGGTTGAAGACTTCCCGGTCGGCAAATTCCGCATCGTCGAATGCGGGGGACGCCAGGTCGGTATCATTCGCATGAACGATGGCGACGTGCACGCGGTATTGAATCGCTGTCCGCACAGAGGCGCGCCGGTGTGCAAGGGCATCGTTGGCGGCACGTGGCCTCCCTCCGCCGTCGGCGAACTCAGCTTCGAGCGCGATGGCTATGTGCTGACCTGCCCCTGGCACGGATTCGAATTCGATCTGTCGACCGGCGCAGAGTTGTTTCAGGAGCGTCCGATGCATCTCAGAAAATATCGGGCGACCATTGAAGACGGCTCGATATTTCTTCTGCTTTAGCCGCGGAGCTTCAGTAGTTGTCCGCATAACCTGGAGAAATAAACAATGACGCCGGCGAACCGTGCCATGCTTCCGGACGCGGAAGAAGAGGAGCACATCCTGAACACGATCGAGCGCTGGGTCGACCGCGACTTGAAGCCGATCGTGAAGGATTATGATCACGAGGACCGCTATCCCGACGAAGTCGTCGAGCAGATGAAGGAGCTCGGCCTGTTCGGCGCCGTGATCAGCCCGGACTATGGCGGGCTTGGTCTGTCAGCGGCGACCTATGCCAAGATCGTCATGAGCATCTCCTCGGTCTGGATGTCGATCACCGGCATCATCAATTCGCACCTGATGCTCGCGCTCGCCATTCAGAAGTTCGGAACGCCGCAACAAAAGTCCAAATGGCTGCCCAGGCTCGCCACCGGCGAGGTTCGCGGAGGACTCGCGCTGACGGAGCCGGACGCCGGGACGGATCTGCAGGGAATTCGCATGACGGCGCAACGCGACGGCGATCACTATGTCATCAACGGAACCAAGACCTGGATCACCAATGGCGCCGAGGGTTCGTGCTTTGCGCTGCTGGTCAAAACCAACCCGGATGCGCAGCCGCGCTACAACGGCATGAGTCTGTTCATCGCACCGAAGCTCGACGGCTTCACGGTGGGACGAAAGCTGAAAAAACTTGGCTATAAGGCGATCGATACAGCGGAATTGAATTTCGACAACTATCGCCTTCCGGCCGATCATCTGATCGGCGGCGTGGAAGGGCAGGGCTTCTTTCAGGCGACGGGCGGGCTCGAACTCGGCCGGATCAACGTCGCGTCGCGCGGGGTCGGGATCGCCGAGGGCGCGCTCAAGCTCGCGCTCGACTACGCGCAGATTCGCAAGACGTTCGGCAGGCCGATCTGCGAGCATCAGGCCATTCAGTTGAAGCTCGGCGAAATGGCCACCCGTGCCCGTGCTGCGCGGCTTCTGACGCTCGATGCCGCGCAGGCCTTCGATCGCGGCGAGCGCTGCGACATGGAGGCCGGCATGGCCAAGTATTTCGCAAGCGAGGCAGCGCTGGAAAATTCCATCGAGAGCATGCGGATTCATGGCGCTTACGGCTATTCGCGCGAGTTCGATATCGAGCGCCTCTATCGCGATGCGCCGCTGACCTGCATCGGCGAAGGCACCAATGAGATGCAACGCATCATCATTTCCAGGCAGCTTGTGAAAAGGAATCCGGTGATATGAGGCCGCTTCAGGGAGTGCGCATCGTATCCGTCGAGCAGTTCGGCGCGGCGCCGTATGCCACGATGCTTCTGGCCGATCTTGGCGCGGAAGTCATCAAGATCGAGAATGCGGCGATCGGCGGCGATCCGTCGCGGAAGACCGGCCCGTTTATGCTCGGACCGAACGACAGTGAATATTTCCAGGCGTTCAATTTCAACAAGAAAAGCGTCTCGATCGATTTGCGCAGCGAGGAGGGGAAGGCGTCGCTGCGCAATCTGATCGCCGGCGCCGATGCCGTGATCAACAACCTGCGCGGTGATCTTCCAGCCAAAATGGGCCTCGACTACGAGTCGCTGGCGGCGGTCAAGTCCTCCATTGTCTGCGTGCATCTGTCTGCCTACGGCCGCAACAACGAGCGATCCGCATGGCCTGGCTATGACTATCTGATGCAGGCCGAATCCGGCTTGATGCACCTGACCGGCGAGCCGAACGGCCCACCCTGCCGGTTGGGCGCGCCGTCGATCATCGATCAGACGACCGGATTGACCGCGGCAGTCGGACTTCTATCGGCAATCATCCAGGCGCGAAGAAGCGGCAAGGGATGCGATATCGATACCTGCCTGCTCGACGTCGCCCTGCATCAGCTCGGCTATGTCGCGACGTGGTATCTCAACGAGGGGCACGCGTCGACGCGGCAGCCGCGAAGTGCGCATTATTCCGTCGCGCCGGTGCAGACGTTTCCGGCCTCCGATGGCTGGCTGTTCATCATGTGCATGACGGACAAGTTCTGGGCGGCGCTTCTTGAGGCGATCGAGCGGCCGGATCTGGCGAAGGACCCGCGCTTCGGCACTCAGGCTGCGCGTCAGGCCAACCGCGACGCGTTGACGGAAATCGTCGATGGCGTCCTCAGCAAGAAATCGACCAGCCATTGGCTCGGCAAGCTGAACGGCGTGCTTCCGATTGCGCCGGTGCTCGATCTCGCACAGGCGCTCGACAATCCGTTCCTGCAGCAAACGGATATGATTCGGGAGGTCGATCATCCCGTCAAGCGGCTTCGTGTGCTGGCGAATCCGATCAAGGTCAACGGGCAGCGTCTCGATCAGTCGCCGTGTTCGCAGTTCGGCGCCGACACGGACGACTATTTGCCCGGTGCGCCGGCTGCCAAACGCGCCGTCACGCCATGAAGCTGGAAGGACTTCGAGTCATCGATCTCTCGGTGTTCCTGCCGGGGCCTTACCTGACCCTTGCGATGGCGGATCATGGGGCCGAGGTCATCAAGATCGAGGCGCCGGGCGAAGGCGATCCGGGGCGTCATATCGGTCTT
Organism: Nitrobacter sp.; assembly: GCA_035546855.1. GTDB lineage: Bacteria > Pseudomonadota > Alphaproteobacteria > Rhizobiales > Xanthobacteraceae > Nitrobacter. Next base: position 47,721 of record DASZVY010000005.1, read on the forward strand.
TCCGATGGACCCAGCACGGTGTTCTTCCGCAATCTCAATCGCGGCAAGAAAAGCGTGGTGCTGGATCTCAAGACCGCAGCGCAACGCGATGCGCTGCTGGCGCTCTGCGAGACGGCGGACGTCTTCGTCGAGTCGTTCCGGCCCGGAACGATGCATCGACTGGGTCTCGGATATGAGGCGGTTCGTACACGCAACCCGCGTATCGTTTATTGCTCGATCAGCGCATTCGGGCAGGACAGCGATTTTCGCGCCCGTCCAGCTCACGATCTTGCCCTGGAAGCCGAGAGCGGGTTGCTGAGCATGACGCTCGGGCGCGACGGCACGCCGGCGATGCCCGGCATTCCCGTTGCCGACGTGCTGGCGGGCTTGCAGGGGCTCTCGGGTGTTCTGATGGCGCTGCTCCGCCGCGAACAAACCGGCGTGGGCGACTATATCGACATCGGCATGCATGACGTCACGGTCGGCGCGATGCTGAATATCCTCGGACCGACGCTGACCGAAGACCGTCAGCCGGTTCCGGCACATGAACGAACCACCGGCGGCGCGGCGTTCTATCATCCTTACGAAACGGCCGATGGCCGCTATCTGGTTCTTGCGGGGCAGGAGCCCAAGTTCATCGGCAACCTGCTCGGCGCATTGGGGCGCGCCGATCTCGCGGATCTGTGCCTGCGCGGGCCGGGTCCGCACCAGCGGCCGGTAGTGGATTTCCTCGCTGCTGAATTTCGCAAGCGTACGCTGGCGGCGTGGAACGACTATCTCGCCACGCTGGATGTCTGTTACGGGCGCGTCAATACGCTGCCCGAGGCGCTCGACCATCCGAACCTGATCGCGCGCGGCATGATCCGCCGGGACGAGAGCGGCCGGCGCCACATCGGTCCGCCCATCCGCTTCCGCCACGAACCGGCGCAGCCGCAATTGCGTGAACCGCGCCTCGGCGAGCACACCTCATTGGTCCTCGGGGCCGACAGCACATCTTCGGAGTGATCTCATGCAGAACCACGATCAAATCGGTCCGCAACGCTATCGTGAGAGCTTTGGCCGCTACTATGACGACTTTACCGTTGGCGACGTTTATGAGCACCGCCCGGGCCGCACCATCAGCGAGACCGACAACACCTGGTTCACCTTGCTGACGATGAATACGCATCCACTGCATTTCGATCGGGCCTATGCGGCGAAATCCGAATTCAAGCAGCCGCTGGTCAATAGCTGCCTGACGTTATCGATCGTGGTGGGCATGAGCGTGAGCGACATCAGCCAGAAGGCGATCGGCAATCTCGGCTGGGATGACATCAAGCTGACAGCGCCGGTGTTCGTCGGCGACACGATTTACGCGGAGTCCGAGGTGATCGGAAAGCGGGAATCCGCATCGCGTCCGGGCCAGGGACTCGTCACCGTCCGCACCACCGGCAAGAAGCACGACGGAACGCAATTCATGAGCTTTAAGCGGACCGCCCTGATTCCGAAGCGAGGGCATGGCCTCGAGGAGTAAATCGCCGTCTGACGCGAGGGATCAGCTTCTGACGCGACGTATCGTCATCGAGTGCCGGAAGCGCGACGCGGGATGCGTATTGATTGCGATTTGCGCGATCTTTCCCGATGCGAGCCGATAGGTGCGTTGGACTTCCAGCGCCATCGCGTCTTCCGCGACCTTGAGGCGCTTGGCCAGATCGGGGGCGATCAGCGCGGCGGCGATCTCCTGATGCACTTCGACAAGGCTTTGACCGAACATATCCTCGATCAGGTGGAAGATCGCGCCGGTGTGACGCTGCAGCAATCTCCCGATCGCGGCAAATTCCCGGTTGATGTAGACTTCCGTCCGGCACACCGGCAGGTCGCTTCCTTCCATGTTGCGATAGCCGCGGACCGCCAGCCACGGCTCGCCGCTTTTGACGCCGAGACGGGCGGCAAGATCGGCATCGACCTCGATCAGTTCGATCGTCTCGATCGCGAAACGAACGCCGGTCGCGAACGCGACCAGATCGTTGATCGAGGTGACCTCGTGGACATAGGAGTCCGAGGACCGCGGAGAGACCACTATTGTGGCAGCGCCCTGCCGCGAGGAGACCAGATTATCCTCCCGCAAGCGTCTCAGTGCCTCGCGTATCGTGTGGCGGCTTACCGAGAAGCGCTGCCGCAGTTCTTCCTCCGGGGGAAGCTGCGAGCCTACGGGATAAACGCCACCGACGATTTCATCTTTCAGGGCCCGGACGACCTGGAGATAGAGTGGATCGTCGGACCGGGCTCCGGTTGGTCCGCGCGCGCGAGCTCTCCGTTTGGGGGAGATGGAGCGTTTTCCCTTCGCTTGCATCTTCGATGCCATGAATTTTACCTGCGATCAGCAGTGTCATCGAAAGTGGGAGGACGATCTTCTTTCTTGCCGATTGCGCGGCCGGTGACAAGCTCAAGTCTCTATAATCACTGTGGAATTGTGATCGTAAAGCTGTCCTGTCCGGAAATTGCCGCAACGGCGCGGCTCATGCGGCGTCGCCTTCATTGGGCCATGGCTGCAAACCGTCGCAGACGTGCCCGCCCTTCAGGGTTGGCGGCCGCGATTGAGAGAGACGGTTCTTTCCGGATTCCAGCCTCCACCGAGTGCCTGAAACAGGCTGCTGGCTGCCAGCAATTTCGTCAGCCGCACCTGGATCAGGGTGTTCTCCGCGGTAAAAAGGGTCTGCTGGGCCTGCAGGACGGTGATGAGATTGACCGTGCCGCCGCGCAACTGGGTCTCGGCGACGTCAAACGCCTTGCGTGACGCGGCGACGACATCGGCCTGCAGGCGCTCCTGCCGGGTATACTGGTGAAGCGCGACGAGGGCTTTCTCGACATCGGCGAAGGCGGAGAGCACAGCCCTGCGATAGGCCTGCAGATATTGAAGCTGCACGCCTCTCGCCTGCTGCAACTGGCTTTGGAGAAGGAAGCCGTCGAAGACCGGCTGGGTCAGGCCCGCCGCGAGCGTATAGTACCATCCGCCCGGCCCGAACAGCGACGCAAGGGCGGCGCTTTGCGATCCGGTCGAGCCGGTGAGCTGGATTTGCGGGAAGAATGCGGCGCGCGCGGATTCCACACTGAAGTTGGACGACGCAAGTTGCGCTTCGGCCTCGCGGATGTCGGGTCTCTGATAAAGAAGCTCCGACGGCAGGCCGGGCGTGATCCGCGGCACGCTGATCTGTGTGGTCGTTCCGCCGCTCACTCTGAAATCAGCCGGAGCCCGTGCAATGAGAACCGCAAGGGCGGCAACGTTCTGCCGCACCGTCACCTCGAGCGGGGGAATCGCGGCCTTTTCCGTCGCCACCAGCGCTTCCTGTTGCGAAACGTCGAGCTGTGACGCCGTTCCTCCCGCGAACTGCTTCTTGATGAGATCGAGGATGCGTTGTGCGGCTGCAAGATTGCGGCGGGTGACGCGGAGTTGATCTTGAGCCGCGAGAATCTCGAAATAGGTGTTAGCGACGGTCACGTACGTCGTCAGGGCGACGACGTCGCGATTGTAGCGGGCTGCCGTCGCGCTTTCTTCGGAGGCATAGAGCGTCGCGCGGTTCTTCCCCCAGAAGTCGAGCATATAGCTCGCGGTCAGCCCCGCGCTGAATTGCGAATATTGCAGCGGCCCTGTCGTGGTGCCGCTGGCGTTCGAGGCTGCGCTGCGCACGCGCTCGGCATTCGCCGTCCCGCTGATCGACGGCAGGAGCGCCGCGCCCGAGACGCCGACCTGTGCATCGGCCTGGACGATCTGCGCGTAAGCCACGGCAATATCCAGGTTGGCGGTCTGCGCAGCCTCGATCAGCGAGGTCAGCTCTTTGGAACGAAACCCGCGCCACCAGTCGAGCGACGGCACGGCTGCATCGGGGGAGAGCGCCGATGTTTCGCGATATTTCTCTGGAATCTGCAGATCGAGCGTCGGATGTTCGCTGCCGAGAATGCAGCCGGCCAAGGCCGGGGCCAGCATCGCCAGGGAAATGATCGGGGCGATACGCCGCGAGCGCCAGCGCCCAAGAGCGGCGAAAAAGGACGTCTTTGCCTCGCTGTCCATCAGCGGTCCCAAACGCATTGTCCGGCGGGCGTCCCAGTCCGTCCGCGGTCGCACGAAAATCGTCACCCTAAACCCCGTGCCACAGGCAGACATGCCGTTCATAGTGTTCGCAGGCCACACTCTCATGTCATTCGCCGGGTTGGGATGAGATGTTGGGTGCGAGCGGCGCGAGACGCCCTTTGCGCCGCTGCGACCACAGCCGGAACCGGTCGAGATAGAGATAGATGACGGGCGTTGTGTAGAGCGTCAGCATCTGGCTGAGAATGAGGCCGCCGACGATGGCAATGCCGAGCGGGCGCCGCAATTCGCTGCCTTCGCCAAGGCCGATCGCGAGCGGCAGGGCGCCCAGCAAGGCGGCCATGGTGGTCATCATGATCGGCCGGAACCGCAGCAGGCTGGCCTCGTAGATCGCGTCGAAGGAGGACAGCCCCCGCGACCGTTCGGCGTCGAGCGCGAAGTCGATCATCATGATCGCGTTCTTCTTGACGATGCCGATCAACAGGATGACGCCGATCAGCGCCATGATGCTGAACTCGGTGTTGAACGCCATCAGCGCCAGCAGCGCGCCCACGCCCGCGGACGGAAGCGTGGACAGAATCGTCAGCGGATGAACGTAGCTTTCGTAGAGAACGCCGAGAACGATATAGATGGTCAGCAAGGCCGCGAGAATGAGGTAGGGCTGGTTGTTGAGCGAATCCTGAAACACCTTGGCGGTGCCCTGGAAACTGCCGTGGACCGTCGCCGGGACGCCGATCCGGTTCATCGTCGCTTCGATCGTGGCGGCAGCGGCGCTCAACGAGACGTTCGGCGGCAGGTTGAACGAAATGGTATTTGCGACCAGGAGACCTTGATGGTTGACCGCGAGCGGAGTTGCGCCCTGCGCGAAATGCGCAACGGCGGATAGCGGAATCATCGTCTCCTGTTTGGTGCTCACAGCGGCGCCTGTCGAGGAGGCGCCCTTGCCGGTGGCGCCGATCGAATTGGTCGCGAGGTTGCGGGCGGCTTGAGCATTGGCTGAATTCGCCGACGTCGGCTGCCCTGCCGCGACCACCGTCCCCGCCACGGCATTGGTCGCCTGAGAACCGCCCACCGAACCGCCTGACGTGCTGATGTAGACGTCCTTCAGGGTTTCCGGATTCTGCCAGTAGCGCGGTGCGACCTCCATGATGACGTGGTACTGGTTGCGCGCGACATAGATGGTCGAGACCTGGCGCTGGCCGAACGCATCGTAGAGCGTGTTGTCGATCTGGCTGACGGTGATTCCGAGCCGCGCGGCTGCGTCGCGATCGATCACGAGATCGGATTCGAGCCCCTTGTTCTGCTGGTCGCTGTTGACGTCGGCAAGATTGCGTTCGTGCTGAAGCGCCGCGGTGATTTTGGGCGTCCATTCATTGAGTTCTTCCAGTGACGGGCTTTGCAGCGTGTATTGATATTGCGCGTTGCTGGCGCGCCCGCCCGCGCGGATATCCTGCACCGCCTGAAGGTAAAGCGTTGCGCCGGGCACGACCGCCAGTTCGCCACGGAGGCGGGCGATGACGCGATCCGCGGAGATCTTGCGTTTGCTGAGCGGTTGCAGCGAGACGAACATGAATCCGGAATTGGTCTGGCCGCCGCCGGTGAAGCCAACGACCGTCTCGATTGCAGGGTCTTTCTTCAGGATCGTGACGAATTGCGTCAGCTTTTTCTGCATCAACTGGAAGGAGATGCTCTGGTCCGCCTGGACGATGCCGATCAGCCGCCCCGTATCCTGTTGCGGGAAGAAGCCCTTGGGAATGATGTCGTAGAGGTAGAAATTGAGGGCGAGAACCGCAAGCAGGATGACCATGACCGAGCGCGGGTGGCGCAGCGCAATCGCGAGCGTACGCCGATACCCATTAAGCGTCGCGTCGAAAACCCGCTCGCTGGCCCGATAGAGCCGGCCATGTCCTGCACCCGTGTCCCGCCGCAGCAGTATGGCGCACATCATCGGCGTGGTCGCCAGCGAGACCACCAGCGAGATCACGATGGCGATCGAAATCGTCATCGCAAATTCGCGGAACAATCGGCCGACAATTCCCCCCATCAGCAGAATCGGAAGGAAGACGGCGATCAGCGACACGCTCATCGACAGCACGGTGAAGCCAACTTCCCTGGCGCCGAGCAGGGCTGCGTCGCGCCTCGACATGCCGGCTTCGATATGACGCGTGATGTTTTCGAGAACGACGATGGCGTCGTCCACGACGAAGCCGGTGGCGACCGTCAATGCCATCAGCGAGAGATTGTCGAGGCTGTAGCCCATCAGATACATGACCGCGAAAGTCGCGACCAACGAGACCGAGACCGCGACGACCGGGATCAGCGTCGCGCGGCCATTGCGCAGGAAGAGGAAAACAACGACAACCACCAGAAAGACGGCCAGTAGCAGCGTGATTTCGACGTCATGCAGCGACGATCGGATGGTCGTCGACCGGTCCACGGCGACGTTGATGTCGATGGCAGGGGAAACCGACGCGCGCAATTGCGGCAGGAGCGCCATCACGCGGTCGACGATGCCGATGATGTTGGCGCCGGGTTGCCGGTAAAGGACGATGAGGACGGCCGGCTTGCCGTTGGCAAGGCCGGCATTCCGAAGGTTCTCGACCGAATCGGTCACTTCGCCGACATCGGACAGGCGCACAGCCGCGCCGTTGCGATAGGCAACCACCAGGGATTTGTATTGTTCGGCCTGGTTGGCCTGATCGTTGGCGTAGATCTGATAGTGCTGGCTTCCGACGTCGATGCCGCCTTTCGGGCTGTGTGCGTTGGCGCTGGAGATGGCGGCGCGAACATCCTCGAGGCCGATGCCGTATTTGTAAAGCGCCTGCGGAATCAGTTCGACCCGTACCGCCGGCAGCGAACTGCCGCCGACGGTGACCTCGCCGATTCCTTCCACCTGCGAAAGCTTCTGCGAAAGGACGGTGGATGCGGCGTCGTAGAGTTGGCCCCGCTCCATGGTATCGGAGGTCAGCGTCAGCACCATGATCGGCGCGTCGGCAGGATTGACCTTTTTGTAGATCGGGTTCGATCGCAAGCTGGTCGGCAGGTCCGCGCGGGCGGCGTTGATCGCGGCCTGCACATCGCGCGCGGCGCCATCGATGTTGCGGCTGAGCCCGAACTGCAATGTGATGCGCGTCGATCCCACGCTGCTCGCCGATGTCATTTCAGTGACATCGGCGATCTGGCCGAGATGGCGTTCGAGCGGGCTCGCGACCGTGGTGGCCACGTCCTGCGGGCTGCCGCCCGGCAGCGTCGCGCGTACCGAAATGGTCGGAAAGTCGACCTCCGGCAGCGGCGAAACCGGGAGCTTGAAGAACGCGACGATACCCACGGCCGCAAGCCCGATGGTCAGCAGGGTCGTCGCCACCGGGCGGCGGATAAAGGGGCTCGACAGGCTCACGGCTCAGCCCCGTCCGTGGCGTGGCCGCCGCTGAGCGATTGGCCGGAGACGCGAATTGCGATTCGATCGAACCAGAGATAGATCACCGGTGTGGTGAACAGCGTCAGCAACTGGCTGACCAAAAGCCCGCCGACGATGGAAATGCCGAGCGGATGCCGCAGTTCGGAGCCTGCGCCGGTGCCGAGCATCAGCGGCAGCGCGCCAAGCACGGCGGCCATCGTGGTCATCAGGATGGGGCGGAAGCGCAGCAGGCAGGCCTGATAGATCGCTTCGCGCGGCGGCTTGCCTTCGTTCCGTTCGGCGTCGAGCGCGAAGTCGATCATCATGATCGCGTTCTTCTTGACGATGCCGATGAGCAGGATGATGCCGATGATCGCGACGATGGTGAGATCCTCGCCAGCCGCCATCAGCGCCAGCAGCGCGCCGATGCCGGCCGAGGGCAGCGTCGAGAGAATGGTCAGTGGGTGAATGAAGCTCTCATAGAGCACCCCCAACACGATATAGACCGTGATGATGGCCGCCAGAATCAGGAACATCTGGTTCGATAGCGAGGACTGGAATGCCAGTGCCGCGCCTTGGAACGAACTGATGACGCTCGGCGGCAATCCGATATCGGCCTGCGCCTGTTTGATCGCCGTCACGGCTTCGCCCAGCGATGCGCCGGGAGCAAGATTGAACGAGATGGTGGTCGCGGGAAACTGGCCGAGATGGGTCACCTGCAGCGGCGCGGTTTCCTCCCGTATTTTCGCCACGACCGAGAGCGGCACCGGCGCGCTGCCGACCGACGAGGGAAGATAGATCGATGACAGCGACTGCAGCGAGGTTTGCAGCGCCGGATCAGCTTCGAGGATCACGCGATATTGGTTCGAATTTGTGAAGATGGTCGAGACGATCCGCTGCCCGAAGGAATCGTAGAGCGCATTATCGATGGTGGCGGGCGTGATGCCGAACCGCGCCGCCTGGTCACGATCGATGTCGACGAATATTGTAAGTCCCTTCGCGGAAATATCGCTGGTGACGTCGGCAAGCTGCGGGAGTTCGGCGAGCTTATCGACAAGTTTGGGCGTCCATTCGGTGAGTTGCGCCGCATCGGCGTCTTCCAGCACGAATTGATACTGTGTCCGGCTGACCGTGCCCTCGATGGTCAGATCCTGCACCGGCTGCATGTAGAGGGTGATGCCGGGAAGAGAGGCCGTGCGCGCCTTGATACGCCGCATCACGGCAACGATGCCGGATTTCCGTTGGTCGTAGGGCTTGAGATTGATCAGGATGCGGCCGCTGTTGAGGGTCGTATTGGCGCCGTCCACTCCGATGAACGAAGACAAGCTGTCGACGTCGGGGTCTTTGAGAATGACATCGGCCAGTTGCTGCTGGCGTTCGGCCATCGCCGCATAGGAGACCGATTGCGGCGCTTCGGAAATTGCCTGAATGACGCCAGTGTCCTGAAGCGGAAAGAAACCCTTGGGAATGAGGACGTAGAGCGCGCCGGTCAGCGCGAAAGTGCCGAGCGCGACCAGCAGCACGAAGGTCTGGCGATCCAGCACCCAGTTAAGCGCGCGGCCGTAAATGGCGATCAGACGATCGAAAGCTTCCCGGCTGTGGCGCTGAAAGGCATTCTCGCGCTCGTCGATCGCCGCTTTCAACAGTTTCGCGCAAGCCATCGGCACCAGCGTCAGGGAGACGACGCCCGAGATCAGGATCGTGACCGACAGCGTGATTGCGAATTCGCGGAACAGGCGGCCGACCACGTCGCCCATGAATAGCAGCGGGATCAGCACCGCGATCAGCGAAACCGTGAGCGAGATGATGGTGAACCCGATCTGCTCCGAGCCGCGCAGCGCCGCCTGCAGCGGCGTCTCGCCTTCCTCGATGTAGCGGGAGATGTTCTCGATCACGACGATCGCATCGTCGACCACGAACCCGGTCGCGATGGTCAGCGCCATCAGCGACAGGTTGTTGAGGCTGAAGCCGAACAGGTACATCGCGCCGAGCGTGCCGACCAGCGACAGCGGCACCGAAAGGCTTGGGATCAGCGTTGCCCGCGTGCTGCGCAGGAATACGAAAATCACCAGCACGACCAGGATCACCGCGAGCGTCAGTTCGTATTCCACGTCGTGGACCGATGCGCGGATGGTGACGGTGCGGTCGGTGAGAATGTGAACGTCGATCGAGCTGGGCAGCGATGCCTGTAACTGCGGCAGCAGCGCCTTGATGCCGTCGGCCACGGCAATCACGTTGGCGCCCGGCTGGCGCTGAATGTTCAGGATGATCGCCGGCGTCCGGTTCATCCAGGCGCCGAGCTTGTCATTCTGCGCTCCGTCGACCACGTCGCCGACGTCCGAGAGGCGCACCGGCGAGCCGTTCTTGTAAGCAACGATCAGCGATTTGTAGTCGGCCGCCTTGCGGATCTGATCATTGGCGTTGATGGTGTAGGCCCGCATCGGCCCATCGAAGTTGCCTTTCGGCGTATTCACATTGGCGTTGCCGAGCGTGCTGCGCAGGTCATCGATGTTCAGTCCGTAGGCGGCAAGTTTGCGGATGTCGGCGCGGATGCGCACGGCGGGACGCTGCCCGCCGCTGATACTGACCAGCCCGACACCTGGAAGCTGCGAAATCTTCTGCGCCAGCCGGGTGTCCGCATAATCCTCCACCTGTGTCAGGGGCATCGTCGCCGACGTCAGACCCAGCGTCAGGATCGGCGCGTCCGCAGGATTGACCTTGGCGTAAATCGGCGGCGCGGGCAGATCGGACGGCAACAGGTTGCCGGCCGCATTGATGGCTGCCTGGACTTCCTGCTCGGCGACATCGAGCGAAATGTTGAGCCCGAATTGCAGCGTGATGACCGAGGCGCCGGCGGAACTCACCGAACTCATCTGGTTCAGGTTCGGCATCTGGCCGAGTTGCACTTCCAGCGGCGCGGTGACGGAGGACGTCATGATGTCTGGGCTCGCGCCGGGATAGAACGTCTGCACTTGGATGGTCGGATAATCGACTTCAGGAAGTGCCGCGACCGGCAGGAAACGAAAAGCGATCAGGCCGGACAGCATGATCGCCGCCATCAGGAGCGTCGTAGCGACCGGCCTTAAAATGAAAGGTCGCGAGGGACTCATTTTTTCTGGCCGTTGTCCGGACGCTGTTTTTGGCCGGGTGCATTGTTCGGTGTGGGATTGGTGCTGCTATCGGCGGGCTCCGCGCGGACCACGACTTTCGCGCCGTCGCGCAGTTTGTCGGCGCCATCGATCACCATGCGGTCGCCGGGAGACAACCCTGACAGAACCTCGACACGCTGGCCGTCAGTCACGCCCAGGGAGACCTTACGGACGGAGACGGTGCTGTCAGGGTTGACAAGATAGACGAAGGTGCCGGGGACGCCGCGCTGCACGCCGGCCGTCGGCATCACGTCGACGTTGCTGTGAGTGTCGACCAGCAGCCGGATATTCACGAACTGGTTCGGATAGAGCGTGCGCGCTTCATTCGGAAACAAGGCCCGCAGCTTGATGGTACCGGTGGTCGCATCGATCTGGCTGTCGAAGGTTTGCAGCGTGCCATCGGCGATCTTGTGTGAATCGCTGCGGTCATAGGCGGTCGCGGGCAGGGTGGCTCCGGCCTGAAGGCGCTTGGCGATCGCCTGCAGGTTGTCTTCCGGCACCGTGAACAACACGCTGATGGGGTGAAGCTGCGTGATGACGACGAGGCCGTTGGTGTCGCCCGGCGTGACGTAATTGCCCTGATCGACTTGGCGCAAGCCGACCCGCCCGTCGATCGGCGACACGATGTGGCAGTATTGCAGGTTGACCTGCGCTGCCTGCACCGCAGCGCGGTCCGCTTCAACGGTGCCTTGATACTGGGCGACCAATGCCACCTGAGTATCGAGTGTCTGATGCGGCACGGCGTTTTGGGCGGCCAATCCCTGATAGCGGGTCAGATCGACCTGTGCGCCCTTCAGCAGCGCCTGATCGCGCGTCAGATTGCCGTTCGCCTGCGCCAGCGCGGCCTGATAGGGCCGGGGATCGATTTCGGCGAGCAGGTCGCCCTTCTTGACTTCATCCCCTTCCTTGAAGTCGATCTTCATCAAATAGCCGCTGATCTGGGTTCGGACAGTGACCGTGGCCAGCGATGTGACGGTCCCGAGGGCGTTGAGGCTGATTCCGATGTCGCCCTTGCCGACGGTTCCGGTTGCGACCGACATCGGCTGCGCAACGCGACCGTTTCTCGCAGCGTGCGGCGCCTGCTCATGGTGTCGCCACCACAGAGCGCCGGCCGCCAGCAATAGAATAAGGAGGATGAACCATGTCAGGCGATGGCGCGGTTTGCGCTGGGCAACAGGAGGCGTCTCGACAGGCTGAGGGGTCTGAAAGGGCTTTACCGGCTGATCCATGACCTTGCCATCGAGATGTTCGGGGAAACGTTGCGTTATATTTCCGCTTTGGAAACGCCGTGAGAATTCATCCGGCGGGCCGCAGCCGCCGGACGATCGGGACGGCAGCGGCGACAGCCCGCCAGTTAAGGCTTACCATATCAGGTTAGGCAAGCCCTCAGCCGCCGCCTTAATTCTCTGTAAGAATTGAAACTTTCAAGGCAGCTTTGCGGCCACAGGGCGTTATGTCAAATATCGAACGATCCGTTTACGACCGCGCCCCGGGCGGATGTTGCTTCGGTGGGCCGGGCTGCCGCGGCAGAGGCCGGTCGTCGTCGAACAGGATGCGTTCGGCCGCGCCATCGAGATCGTCATATTGGCCGCTGCGCAACGCCCACATGAAGGCGGCAAGCCCGATGAGTCCGAGCGCCAAGGCGATGGGGACGAGATAGAGAAAATCCGTCATGTGGTCCTCCCGGCAACGGGATGAGCGGACGCTTGGAATTGACGTGCCTGGCCGCGTTGCTTGGCAGACCTGATTCCCCGTAAGCGCAGCGCGTTGGCAATGACGACGATTGATGACGATGACATCGCGACCGCCGCAAGCAGCGGCGTCACATAACCCAGCACTGCCACCGGCACCGCGACGACATTATAAATAATCGCCAGGCCTAGATTTTGTTGCACCAATCGCGCCGCTGCGCGAGCGATTTCGACGGCCCGCGGAACCGCGCGCAGGCTCTCGTGTAAAAACACCAGGTCAGCGGCGTTGCGGCCGACGTCCGCGGCAGAGGCCGGCGCCATCGACGCATGCGCGGCGGCGAGCGCGGGGGTATCGTTCAGCCCGTCCCCAACCATCAGAACCTTTCGGCCGGAGGATTCAATGGCCTTAATGCGTTCGACCTTCCCTGCCGGCGATGCCTCCGCGAGATAACGCACATCCAGTCCTTCCGCGAGGTTGCGGACGGCCGCATCGCGGTCGCCCGACAGCACCTCGACAGTCAGTCCGTGGCGCGCGAGGTCTGCGACCGCTTCGTGCGCTCCGTCGCGCAAGCGATCCTCGAACGCGAAACCGGCGAGCAGGTGTCCGTCCCGGGTCAACACAACGCTGGCGCTGTGCGCATCGGTGCTGCTCGCGGTTGCGGATGGCAGCGCCCATGCGGCGCGGCCCAGCCGATAGACGTGTGATCCGATCCGGGCCTCCATGCCCGAGCCGGGATGCTCGGAGATGCCATCAATGGCGGGCGCCGGAAGATCGATTGCCTTGCCCGCAGCCGCCAATGCGCGCGAGTAGGGGTGACGCGAATGCGCGGCCATGGCTGCGGCGATCCGCAGGGCCGCGGGATCGATCGCGTCAGCGTTGAGCAACCGAGGTTGGCCCAGCGTCAAGGTGCCGGTCTTGTCGAACACGACGCTGCCGATGTCCGCCAGCCGCTCCAGCGCGCCGCCATCCCTGAGCAGGATGCCCTGCTCGAACAGCCGCCGCGCCGCAACCGCCTGCACCATCGGGACTGCGAGGCCGAGCGCGCAGGGGCAGGTGATGATAAGCACGGCGATCGCAATCGTGATCGCGCGATGCAGATCACCGGTGGCCATCCACCAGCCGAGGCAAGTCAGCAGCGCCGCGCTGTGCACGAGCGGAGCGTAAAGCCGGGCGGCACGGTCGGCGATGCGGCGATATGATGAGCGGCCGGATTCCGCCGCCTCGACCAGCCGCATCATCTCCGCCAGGAAGGAATCATTGGCGGCCGCCGTGGCCTCAAGGGTCAGAGGTCCGGTCAAGTTGAGGGTGCCGGCCTGCAACTGCGCGCCCTCATGCACGGGCACGGGCGCGCTTTCGCCCGATAACAGGGACCGGTCGATGTCGGACTGCCCGCCGACGACCGTCGCGTCGACGGGGACACGCTCGCCGGCTGCCAGCAGAATGGTCATGCCGGGCACAACCTCGCCGACCGGAAGATAGTCGCAAGTGCCGTCGGCGCGCTGCACCAGCGCCCCGCGCGCCGCCAGCCGCGCCAATCCCGTCACGGCGGCGCGCGCCCGCTCTCGCATCAGATGATCGAGCGTGCGGCCGATCAGGAGAAAGAACAGTAACGACACCGATGCGTCGAAATAGGCGTGGGGACCATGATGAAAGGTTTCGTAAAGGCTGAGCCCGAAAGCCAGGCAGACGCCGATCGAGATCGGTACGTCCATATTGGTGTGGCCGTGCCGCAGCACGCTCCATGCCGAGCGGAAGAAGATGCGCCCCGAATAGGCCAGCGCCGGCAGCGCGATCAGCGCGGAGAGCCAATGGAACAGGTCGCGCGTGGCGCCGTCTGCGCCGGCCCAGATCGACACCGACAGCAGCATGATGTTGCTGGCCGCGAAACCCGCGACAGCGAGCGCGCGGATCAGTTCGGCGAACGTGCCGTCATTGCTGTCCGCCCGGACATCATAGAGATGCGCGGCATATCCGATGTCTTGCAGCGTCTCGATCAGGGGCGGCGGTGCATCGGCTCTCCAGCGAATGGTGGCGCGCTTGCCGGAGAGGTTGACCCGCGCCGATTCAACTCCGGGGATTGCCTGAAGCGCGGTCTCGATGCGGTGGATACAAGCGCCGCAATGGACACCCGGCACCGAGAGGTCGGTCTGGCGGATGCCGTCGCCGACAAGGCGGCTCGCCAGCATGATCTCATCGGCGCGGCCCGTCGGATCGAAGCCGAGGACCGTGTCGCTGCCGGGCGCGCAACAACTCATCGGGCTTTCCGTCCCTCCATGTCAGACCGGCTGCACCGCGCGCCAGGCGTGCCAGGTGCCATGCCCCAAAACCGGAAACACCACGATGAGGCCGAGCAAGCCCGTGGCGATGCTGAGCAGGATCAGCGCCAGCATGATCGCGGCCCAGGTCAACATCGTCGGCAGGTTCGACCAGACCAGCGCCAGGCTCGAGCCCATCGCGGTCAAGGCATCGGTCCGTTGATCGAGCTGCATCGGAATCGAGAACGCGCTGATGGCGAACGAGAACGATGCGAACAACGCGCCGACCACGGTTCCGACCAGCAGCATCGCCCAGCCGGTCGGGGAGCCGAACAGCATCGCCGCGACATGATCGAGACCGGGAAACGGCACGAGTCCGAAGAACAGCGCATAGATGATGACGGCGGCGCGCATCCACACCAGCATCAGCAGGCATAGCAGCACGCCGGTGAACATGATCTGTGCGCCGGAGGCCGGACGCACGAAGATCATCCGCGCCAGGCTGACCGGCTCGCCAGCCGCGATCATGCGGCTCTTGACGTAAGGACCGACCGCAAGGATCGGGCCGATCACCATGAAGCCGGCCAGCGCGGGAAACAGGATGTAGTCGAGTTCGAACCTGAATAGCCCCCCGACGATGATCGCCGAGAGCAGGAAAATCAGCACGCCGTAAGCGATGCTTGCGCCGGGCGCGGTGCGGAAATCCTGCCAGCCGAGAGCCAGCCACTCGAAGGCCGATGCCGGTGTCAGGTTGCGGCGCCAACGCTTCGCGATCGGCAAGGGAGCGACAATCGGCGGGATGATGATATCTGGCTTGGCCACGTTAAATCCTCATCGAAGCATGTTGAACGATATCGTCATGGTGAACAGGAGGACTGCGCGGCGCCAAAGGATCCGCGTGCCGCGTCGCCCGCGCCCGCTCGTACATGCGCGACGCAATCGGGTTGCGACGTCACGGCGACATAAACCAGATGCCAGTTCGCGCCGGCCACGAGCAGCAGTCCGGCGATGACCAGCAGCCACATCGAAACGCGTCCGCGACGCGTCATGGTGGCGTTGCCGCTCACGGGCTGGGTTTCCGCAAGTCGACGAGATAGAGCGCGAGAATCTTGCGGTCGAGCGCGGACAAGCGGCTTTCCCACGTCGGCATGTGGCCCTGACGGCCGCCCCATACCGTGGTTTCGATCGTTTGCACATCGCCGCCGTAAATCCAGTAGCGATCGGTCAGATTGGGCACGCCGATTTCCGAATTTCCCTTGGCGTCCGCGCCGTGGCAAGCCGCGCAGTTGGCGGCGAACAGCGTCTTGCCGGCCGCCACCTTCGCGGCGGACAGATTGTTGGCAGGCGGATCCGACAGGCTGCGCACGAAGGCGACGACATTGTCGACTTCATCTGGCTTCAACACGCCGTCATGACCGAAGGCAGGCATCTGTGACGTGCGGGTTTCCGGATGCGCCGAGTTGATTCCGACGCGAATGGTCTCGGCGATGGCTTCGGGAGTTCCACCCCACAGCCATGACTGCGTGGTGAGATTGGGGAAGCCCTTGCCGCCCTGCGCGTTGCGGCCATGGCAGGCGGCGCAATTGTCGCCGAACAGCGTACGGCCGGTCTCGCGAACAACCTCCATGAGATTGGGATCCTTCTGGATGTCGGCGTAGCTTTGCTTCTCGATCCGTGCGGTCCAGTCGGCGCGCTGAAGCGCCGCCTGCTGGATCGCATGATTGACATAGGCGCGCTGATCGCTACCCAGCAGCCCCTTGGTGTAGGTGGTCCCGAGCGGCCATGTCGGCATTAAAACCCAGTAAACCAGCGCAAACAGGAAGGCGGCGCCGAGAAAGAAATAGATGATGCGCGGCACCGGCGTGTTCAGCTCGATGATGCCGTTCCATTCGTGCCCGGTAGTCAGGTAACCGGTATGCGGATCGCGTTCCTCTTTCGCCATGTCGTATCCTCAACGCCGGTATGGCTTGTCGTCATCCTGCAGGATGGCTTCCGCGGCGCGTTTGAACGGCTTCCTGTTCGCGGGCCAATACGCGTAGACCAGGACGACGAGCGACATCGCCAGCAGGTAGAACAGGCCGAACGATTTGGAGAACCAGACGAGACTATCGTGATCGATGGTCATGATTATTTCTCCGCCGCTGCAACGGGTTTGTAGGCTGCGTCCGTCAATCGCCCAAGGATCTGCAAATAGGCGACCAGCGCGTCCATCTCGGTCAATTCGCCGGGGCGGCCGTCGAAGGCGCGAACCGCCGTTGCCTTGCCATAGCGACTGACGACGCCGTCTGCTTGCGGAGAATCCGGTGCGGCCTGGCCGTAGGCATCCGCCGCTGCATTGGCGATCATGTCGTCGGTGTAGGGCACGCCGACGATCCGCTGCGCCCTGAGGTGGTCGCTGAGATCGTCAGTCCGCAGTTTCGTCCGCAGCAGCCAGGTGTAGGCGGGCATCACGGATTCCGGCACCACGTCGCGCGGATTGTTGAGATGTTCGACGTGCCATTCGTCGGAATATTTGTTGCCGATCCGCGCGAGGTCCGGTCCGGTGCGCTTCGAACCCCACAGCATCGGGTGATCGTATTTGGATTCGACCGCCAGCGAATATGGCCCGTAGCGTTCCACCTCGTCGCGCAGGGTGCGGATCATCTGCGAGTGGCAGGCGTAGCAGCCTTCGCGGATGTAGATGTTGCGGCCCGCCAGTTCGAGTGGGGTATAGACCCGCATGCCGGGCGCGTCTTCCACGGTCTGATGGATCGTGAACAATGGCGCGATCTCGACGAGGCCGCCAATGCTGGAGACGCCGATGATGGCGAGCACGAGCCCGATGGCCTTGCGTTCAAGCCGGTAATGAAACCCGAACATTGCAGTTACTCCCCCGCCTGCAGCGCGGCCGTGCCGGCGAGCACCGGGCGGTCCGCAGCCGTTTCCGGCACCGCCTGGGGCGCCGTGCGGATTGTCATGATGATGTTGTAGAGGCCAACGGCTGTGCCGAGCAGGAAGAATGCCCCGCCAATGGCGCGCGCGATGTAGTAGGGGTGCATCGCCACCAGCGAGTCGACGAAGGAATAAGCCAGCGTGCCGCTCTCATTGTAGGTCCGCCACATCAATCCCTGGATGATGCCGGAATTCCACATCGCGAACACGTAGATGACCGTCCCCGACAGCGCGAGCCAGAAGTGGACTTCAACGAGGCGCGTCGAGTACATTGTCTCACGCTTCCATAGCCACGGCACTGATGCGTAGATTGCGCCGAAAGTGACCATCGCCACCCAGCCGAGCGCGCCGGCATGAACATGCCCGATCGTCCAGTCGGTGTAGTGAGACAGCGAGTTGACCGGACGGATGGCCATGAACGAGCCCTCGAAGGTGGTCAGGCCGTAAAATACCGCGGCCACCATCATGAAGCGCAGCACCGCATCGTCGCGCACCTTGTGCCAAGCGCCGTTGAGCGTCATCAGAGCATTTCCGGCAGAGACCCAGGACGGAATCAGCAGCATGACCGAGAACGTCATGCCGAGGGACTGCACCCATTGCGGCAGCGCCGTGTAGTGCAGATGATGCGAGCCGGCCCACATATAGAAGAAGGTGATGCCCCAGAAGCTGATGATCGACATCCGGTAGGAATAGATCGGCCGTCCGGCGCGCTTCGGCATGTAATAATACAGCATGCCGAGGAAGCCTGAGGTGAGGAAGAAGGCGACGGCGTTGTGGCCGTACCACCACTCGGTCATCGCATCCTGCACGCCCGAGAACAGCGAGTAGCTCTTGGCGCTACCCCACGAGATCGGCACCGCCAGGTTGTTGACGATGTGCAGCATCGCCACCACCAGGATGAAAGCGAGATAGTACCAGTTGGCAACGTAGATATGCGGCTCCCTGCGCCGGGCCAGCGTGCGCAGATAGAGCACGAAGTAGGTCACCCAGACAATGACGAGCCAGATGTCGGCGTACCACTCCGGTTCGGCATATTCCTTCGACTGGGTCACGCCCATCAGATAGCCGGTGGCGGCGACGACGCAGAACAGGTTGTAGCCGAGCAGTACGAACCATGGGCTGAGCTGGTCCGGCAGGCGCGCGCGCGAGGTGCGCTGCATGACGTAGAACGACGTCGCGATCAGCGCGTTGCCGCCGAAGCCGAAGATAACGCCGGATGTATGGACCGGCCGCAGACGTCCGAAGCTGGACCAGGCCGCATCGAACGTCAGGTTGGGATAAGCCAGCAACCACGCCACCCAGTCGCCGACGGCCATTGCGATCACCGCCCAGATCATGGCGGCGATGATGCCGAATTTGGTCGGCGTATCGTAATAGCTGTCGAGCCTGCTTTCGGGCGGTTCAGGCGCATAGTAGCCGGAGATCACGGCGAAAATGCCGATGATCGCCGCGGCCATCACAAGCGCGCCATGGGTCCCGAACGGATCGTGGCGCCCGGCGATGGCCATCGCCAGCCCCGTAATGGCAAGCCCCAGCAGAATAATCAAAGCGCCGTGGCGTTCGTTTTTCGTGAGTTCGGCGATCATCGAAAGCAAGCCCCTTGTTTATCGCGCAGCCCGCGCGGCCGATATCGCAAATGGATCACCCGGATTGCCATGACGCCAGTACAATTCGTTCCTTGGCGGCGCTTGGCAAGCAGCCTTTCGTCATTGTCCAAAGACCGTGCTTGTGTGCAGATGCAAACGGCCCGTGGGCGGCGCAAAACAAATCGGCTAGTGAGCGGCCTGGTCCAGCAAAGCCGTCATGCGCTTCGTCGCAAGCGGCGGCAGTTTGACTTGCTTGGCGGCGTCGAGGTTGGCCGTGCTGCCGCCGACCTCGATCAGGCCGACCATGCCCATGCCGAAATGCGGCACGCAGCGGTAGCCGTAAAGGCCAGGCTTGTCGAAGGTGACGCTGACGTCCTGGGACATCTTGCCTTTGAACGGCGTCGCCCCGGCCGGCAGCATGCCCGGAATCGATTCCGCGTCATGTCCCTTGTCCGCCGCCACGAATTTCACGGTGTCGCCGGGTTGAATTTTCAGGAACGGCGGGTCGAACACCATGGCCTGGTTGTCCGGGCCCTTGTTCAGCATCTTGACCTCGAACTCCGCCGCCTGCGCGGGAACGGTCGACAACAGCGCGGTTGCGCAAAGCATCAGTGTGGACAAGCGTGTCATGACAAAACTCCATCTGCAGGATGGCCGCTAAAGCCTTTTCCATCCTGCAGACGAAATTGCACGATCTCGCAGCGTACTCATTGCGCTGGCGCAAATTCAAGCGTGTATCTTGATCTTAGACGAGCGGACCCGGGCGATCCGGAATGATGCGACCTTCCGCCAATGCGTCCGCGAAGGCATGATGGATATCGCGATGAAGGGCTTCGTCTTCGCGCATGGCGATGATCATGTCGCTGATCTGCGCGCCCGGCGCCAAATTCCAGTAGGCGACCGCTGTGTCAGGGGCGGGGCCGTTCGGGATCGCGCCGGATTCGAGCGACTCGAGATAGTCCGAATAGCCGCGCACCGCACGCTCGGCGAGATAGCCGGCCAGCCGATGGGCGCTGCGCGCCGAGATCAGGGACAACAGGAAATAGGCGTTGTAGAACGTGCCTTGACCGATCACGATCAGCCAGCGTTCGCTCCAGCTTGGACGTTTGATGGCGACGAACGCCATCAGGTGGGCGCGCTGGTTTTCCGCCTCGTCCATGAAAGTGCGGACCCAGCCACGGTCATCGATCAACTGCCGCAGGCACCGCAGATGCAGCAGGCTTGCCGCGACCATGGCGGGTACGGCGGCAATGGTTTCCAGCACGACCACCCGGCCGCCGTAGCGGCGGCTGAACCCGCCGGCCATCGCGGTCAGCAGCCGCTCGGCAGCGGCGGCGAAGCGATCCGACAGCGTTTCCGGCACATGATGGCGCAGAAGGTCGGTCTTGTTGACGTTGAGCATCGCAACTCCGTTCCTGCCCAGATTGCCATTGCCTCACACAGACGTCACCGTCTTTGTGCCAGAGCAAAAAAACCCGCAATATGCGGTCCGGCAGGGTGCGCGATTCGACGAACCGCAATATGCGGCGAAGTGACCGGCGCGGCCAGAAGATTCGATGGAGTACGGCGGTCGGGCGGTGTGCGGCCCGGCGGCGATGGTGCAAGACAGCGGTATGGCCCAACATCCGGACATCGATATCCTGGCGCGCAGCGAGTTGTTTCGCGGCGTCGCGCTGGAGGCGCTTCGCGAGGTGCAGGCCGCGGCATCGCGCAGGCGGTTTGCCGCGGGTGAAACGGTGTTCCAGCAGGAAGACGCCGCCGCCATGGTGTATGTGGTGGTTGTCGGCCGGCTCCGCGTGACCCAGACCGCCACCGACGGCCAGCAGATCATTATCCGCTACCTCGGCCCCGGTGAAGTCGCCGGCTATGCTTCGCTGATCGGCGGCGACGTGTATCCGGGGACGGTGGTTGCCGTCGACGACAGCCATCTCATCGCCATGCCCTCAGGCGTGCTCCGCGACATCATGGCCCGCCATGCGTCGATCGCAATCAACGCCGCGCAGTTGCTGGGCGCGCGCTATCGCGACCTTCAGGTGCGGCTGCGCGAAATGGCGACCGAGAAGGTCGACCGGCGCATCGCCCATACTCTGCTGAGGCTGGCGCAGCAGGCCGGCCGCCGCACGGCGCGCGGCGTCGAGATCGTGTTTCCCCTGTCGCGACAGGATCTCGCGGAGATGTGCGGGACCACGCTGCATACGGCCAGCCGCACCCTGAGCGGCTGGGAGGCGCGCGGCATCGTCGACAGCGGGCGCCGCCGCGTGGTGATCGCCAAGCCGGATCTCCTTCGCGACCTCGCGGAGGCCGATAAGGAATAATACGGGGCGGGAACTCGCGGAGCTTGGCGAGTGATCGCCGCGGCGATGCGGATGTTCGGTGTCGTAAGCCTCAGCGAGGCGTCACCACCACGGTCGCGGTCATGCCGGCGCTGAGCGTGATGCCCTTTGGGACATCGTCGATGGCAATGCGAACGGGGATGCGTTGCGCCAGCCGGACCCAACTGAAGGTCGGGTTGACGTTGGCAACAAGATCGCTACCGAGTGCATTGTCGCGGTCGGTAATGGCGCGGGCGATGCTTTCGACGTGCCCGGTGAGCGGCGCATCATAGGCGATCAACCGGATCGAGACCCGGTCGCCGACCTGGATATGGCGCAACTTGGTTTCCTCGAAATAGCCCGAAACATAGAAGGAATCGCTGTCCACCACCGCCACCATTGCGTGGCCCGCGGTGGCATAGTCGCCGCGGCGGACCAAAAGGTTGGTGACATAGCCGTTGACGGGAGAGCGAACATGGGTCCGCGCCAGGTTGAGTTTGGCGACGCCGAGCGCGGCTTCCGCCTGGTCGTAGGCCGCCTGTGCCGACAGCGTCGCCGAGCGCGCCTGGGTGAGCGCTTCCGCCGAGATCGAATCCACGCTTAGCCGCTCACGTCGTCCCTGTTCTTCCGTCCTCTGATCGAGCAGGCTCTTCGCGCCGGCGAGCGCAGCCTCGGCCTGCGCGACCGCCAACCGGTAGCGCGCCGGATCGACGACGAAGAGCGTATCGCCGATGGAGACCTTCTGGTTGTCCTTCACGGGGATGTCGACCACGGCGCCGGCGACATCCGGCGCCACCGTCACCACATTGACGCGGACGCGCCCATCACGCGTCCACGGGCTTTCTTCATAGACGCGCCACAGATACCAGCCGGCCACGCCCGCCATGGCCACTGCGACGACGGTGACGAGAACGCGAATCCATGAAGAGACTTGTTGCATCTGGCCGATATCTCGAATTCAAAGCGTTGCCGCGACAAAAGCACTGAGGATCATGACATACAGCGCGGTATTGAAGAGAGGCGGATGCCAGACGAAACGGTAAATGCCAAGCCTGTTCAGCAGATAGCGCACGATATACCAGGCTACAGCGGCGCCTGCGAGGTAGCCGAGCAATGGCGGCAGGTAGATGCCGTCCAGGTTAATTTCCTTGATCATGCCGTCACCGGTTCAGCCAATGGACGGGAGGCGGGCCCGCGGAGGCCGAAGAAATCGGGGTGCTGCTGCATCGTGGTCTCGATACCATAGAGCGACTCGGCTGTCTGGGTGAAGACGGCGTGGTCGTCGAGCGCCAGAACACGATCGCGTGCAACCTCGAGCAGGGGCAACGGTGTGGTTGAAGCATGCCTGCCTCTGGCGGCGCGCCCGAAATGCGCCGCGAGGGCGGCGAGCGCACGGTCGATCGCTGCCGCGGCGGCGGAAGGAAGCTCGCTGCGGTTTCGTCGCACCGCCAGAATATTGAGGCCGACGCGCAGGCTGGCAAAGCCGCCCTGGATCATCGCGCGTTGAGTATCGATCATGGGGTCGAGTCGCACCAGCAACGCATTGATGCGGTCGAACATCCGGCTTTCGAACGCGGTGCGCGTGTCTGGCCTCGGCGACTCCGCAACCCGTGCGAGATCGTGCAGCACGCCGCGCGTCAAACGCCGCACGACCCATTCAGCGCCGAGCGGACGCAACAGGCGCAATGCGAGCCCGCCGATGCCGATGCCGACGACGTAGCTCAGGTAGTTGTTCAGGAAAGTAGCGAAGTCGTAGTCCATGGAGTTTGAAATGCTTGTCAGGCCGCCGACGACGAAGATCACCGGCATTGCCGCCGGTATCCCGGCGCTGAGAAGGAGGCCGCAGGCCAGATAGAATGGCGCAAGCGCGATCACCAATGCCGGAAACGTCGACAGTGGCGGCAGCACCGCCAGCAGGTAGACCGCACCGATCAATGCGCCGACCACGCTCATTTTGAGAAAATTGGCGGCAGCGGCCGCCGGCTCGTCCCGCGCGCCCATGATGGCGCAAATGATTCCTGCATAGGTAACCGCTGTGGGACCGTTCGACCATGCGGTGAAGATCCAGAATGCGCAGGCGGCCAGGATGGTCACCGTGGAGATGGCGCCGACCAGAACTGCGAACACGAAATCGCGATAGGGGCGAAGCGCTGGCGCTGCCTCCGTCTGCGGCGGATGAATCCCGGCGGTGATGTGGGTGCGCAGCCAGACCGCTTCATGCCATAGCACCAGCACGTCGCGGAGACGCAACACGAAACTTCGCGCGAGGAAGGTGCTCGGGTCGCGCCGCAGCGCCTCCGAGGGCGGAAGCCGGGCTTCGATCTCGGCAAGCAGCGCGGTCTCTTTACCGCTCTCCGCCTGCGATTGCAGCGGCGTCGCGGCAGCGGCCGTCCCGGCGATATGCGCCGCGATCCGCTCCGTCAACGGCTGCAGGGCGCGCGCGGTTTCCGGCTGTTGACGCTGCAGCAGCGCCAGCCGGTCGTAAACCGAGACCAGCATCGCCAGCAGCGACAGCAACTTGCCCTCGAACAGTCGGATGACGTGGTCTATTGACTTGATCGCGGGCGTGTCGAGCGTGCCGAACACCCGCAGCGACTCGAGCGACACGACCGACGCGATGATTTTCTGCCGGTCGACAAGGCCCTTGGCCTCGCCCTGTCGTCCATGCAGGGCATCGCCCGTCCAGCGTGCGAGGTTCGGCAGGATGGCATGCAGCGCCTTGCGCAGCGCGTCTCCGGCGCGTTGCGGAAACACCACATGGTGCAGTATCGTCCCGCAGGCGATGCCGAGCATGATTTCGAGGCAGCGCGCGACGGCGAAATCGAACGCCATGTCAGGGCTCAGCCCCGCAGGCAGGCCGATGATCGCGGCGGAATAGCCGGCGAGCACGCCGGCGTAGGCGAGTGGGGCCTCGCGCAAATACACCGCGACCGTCGTGCAGATGCCGATCCAGATCGCCAGCGCCAGGCAGAACAGTTCCGGGCTATTGGAAAAAAGCGCCGTGAACAGCAGAGACATCACCGCGCCGATCACGGTGCCGAGCACCCGCGAGAGCGATTTGGCCAGCACCATGCCTGCAAGCGGCTGCGAGACCACGTAAACCGTGGTGACGCTCCAACTCGGTTGCGACAGGTTCAGGCGAAAGGCGATGAACAGTGCCAGCATCGCCGCAACGAATGTCTTCAGCGTGAACAGGACGTCGCGCCAGGTGAGGTTCCGAACGATCTGGAGCATCAAATTCCACGATTGAGGTGCCGCCGAGGATGTTTTTCCGGCGTGCCTCTCAATAATATCACGGACGGATATCGCCAAGAACGGCAATCGAACCCTTCGTCCCGATCCGTTTACCGACGGTTGGCTCAAGCGCTGCCCTTCGTAATTAAAATCTCTCTGCGGGAGGCAGGCACCGGGGTATCGTCAGCGATGCTAAGAACACCCGTGGCGGCGAAACAATCGTGTCGCCCGCGGCGTCGGGAGAGGGTGAATTTTCTTTTTTCGGATAACACATTGTTTTCTCCGCCAAACGGGCTTTAACCACGGTGTCCGCCCTCGTATTTTCTGGGTGTGCCGCGCGGAAGTGCTTCCGCTTCTCCAGTGAATCGACCCGACCCTTGAAGCGTCAATCGCGGTGTGGGCGGCAGTTCGCTCCCCGGGGGTTTGCTTGCGATGACAAAATTGGAATTTCCAGGTTCGGCGCTGACGACTGACCAATGGGAGCAGATCGGTCGGCTCGCGACATCTCTCAGTCAGGAGCAGGCCATCTGGATCAGCGGCTATTTTGCCGGTCTCAGCCACCAGGCGCGGGCCGGGACTATATCCGCCGACGTGTTGGAACAGCTTGCGCCGCCGTCCCGAAGCGTGCCGGGGGAGGCGCCAGCCACGCGGCTCCTGACGGTGCTGTTCGGCAGCGAGACCGGAAACAGCCGAGCCTTGGCAAAGTCGCTCGCCGAAGAGGCAAGGGCGAAAGGCATCCAGGTTCAGCTCGCCGATATGGCGGACTACAAGACACGCCGCCTGAAGGACGAGCAGGATCTGTTCGTTATCGCCAGCACGCACGGCGAGGGCGATGCCCCGCAGACGGCGGTGGGCTTTTTTGAGTTTCTGGAAAGCCGCAAGGCGCCCAAATTGCCGCAGTTGCGCTACGCGGTCCTCGCGCTCGGCGACTCGACCTATGAGCGGTACTGCGAGGCTGGCAAGCGGATTGACCGCAGGCTTGAAGAGTTGGGTGCGCAGCGTCTTGTCGACCGGGTGGATTGCGACGTCGATTACGAGGACGCCGCAGCCGCGTGGATGACAGCGTCGGTCGCCAAATTGGCTCCGGCCGCACAAAAATCAACGTCCGTCGCAGCCTCGGTGGCTGGCGCGCAGAGCGACGCACCGGCGGCTCCGGCGTTCGACAAGAAGCATCCGTTTCAGGCGGCGGTGATCGACAACATCGTGCTGACCGGTCGCGGATCCAGCAAGGAAACCCGCCACATTGAGCTGTCGCTGGCGGACTCCGGATTGACCTATCAGCCCGGCGACGCGCTCGGCGTCATGCCACGTAACGATCCGACTCTTGTCGCCGCGCTGCTGGAGCGGTTGGGATTGTCCGCAGACGCCTCCGTCACGGTGAAGCAGAATGCGACGACCCTCGGAGAGGCCCTCGCCGGCGCCTTCGAGATCACGGCGCTTACGCCGCGCTTTCTCGATCATTGGGCCGAGATCACCGGCACCGCTGAACTCCAGGCGTTGCGCGGCGCCGATCACGCAGAAGCGCGCGCTGCCTTTCAGCACAACCATCATATTCTGGACGTCGTCAGCAAGTTCCCGGCGCGGGGTATCGACGCCGCGCAATTCGTGGCGGGTCTGCGGCCGTTGCAGCCGAGGCTCTACTCGATCGCTTCAAGCCTCGCCGCAGCCCCGGAGGAGGCGCACCTCACCGTCAGCACGGTGCGTTACGCGCTGCACGATCTGCCGCGCACGGGCGTGGCGTCAGGCTATCTCGCGGCGCGCGCCGAGGCGGACGCCACCGTTCCGGTTTACATCCAGGCCAATGACCATTTTCACCTCCCGGACGATGACGTCCCGATCCTGATGGTCGGCGCCGGCACCGGTGTCGCTCCGTACCGCGCTTTCATGCAGGAGCGGGAGGTCCGCGGTGCATCGGGTCGCTCCTGGCTGTTCTTCGGCGAGCGCAATTTCCGCAGCGATTTCCTCTATCAGGTCGAATGGCAGGAACTGCTCAAGAATGGCGTGTTGAGCCGGCTGGATCTCGCGTTCTCCCGCGATGCCGCGCCGAAAACCTACGTGCAGGATCGGTTGCGCCGGCAGGGTCGCGATGTCTATGCGTGGCTCGAGGAGGGCGCATATCTTTATGTCTGCGGCGATGCCGCGCACATGGCGCCCGACGTTCATGCCGCGCTCACGGACATTATCGTCGAACACGGCGGTCTCGACCGTGAGGGCGCAAGCGCCTATCTCTCGACGCTGCAGCGCGATCGCCGCTACCGCCTCGACGTTTATTGAAGGCCAGTCTGATGGACGTGAAGACCCAGCCCGACCGCAGTCGGGATGTTTCGCAGCCGCTCGACAAGCTCGGACCTGACGAGACGCTGAAAGCCAACAGCGATTATCTGCGCGGTACGATCAAGCAAAGCCTGGTCGACGACGTCACCGCGGCGGTGACCGCGAGCGATGCCAAGCTGATGAAGTTCTTCGGCATCTATCAGCAGGATGACCGGGACATTCGCGACGAGCGGCGGCGGCAGAAGCTTGAGGCTGCCTTTTCCTTCATGGCGCGCGTGCGCCTGCCGGGCGGGGTCTGCAGCCCGAGCCAGTGGTTGAAGCTCGATGCGCTCGGACGCGCGTATGGCGGCGACACGTTGCGCTTGACGACGCGGCAGACCTTTCAGCTTCACCGCATCATGAAGCACGACCTGCGTGCGGTCATCCAGGGGTTGCGCGAGGTTCTGCTCGATACCAAGGCGGCGTGCGGTGACGATACCCGCGGCGTGATGTGCACGGTGAATCCCAACCTGTCGAAGTTGCATGCCGAGGTCTATGCGCTCGCGAAACGTGCCAGCGACCACGCGGTTCACCGGACCGGTGCCTACGGCGAGATCTGGTACGGTGCGGAACGTCAGGAGACCGACGGACCGGAGGAACCGTTCTACGGGCGCACCTACATGCCCCGGAAATTCAAGATCGGCTTCGCGATCCCGCCCAGCAACGACATCGACGTTTACAGCCAGGATCTCGGCCTCATCGCCATCGCGCGGCGCGGCAAGCTCAGGGGGTTCAACGTCGCGATCGGCGGCGGCCTCGGCCGGACCGATCAGGCGCCAAAAACCTATCCACGGCTGGCCAGCGTGATCGGCTACGTCGACGCCGACAAGCTGTTCCCGGTCATCGACGCGGTGATGTCCGTGCAGCGGGATTACGGCGACCGGCTCGACCGGCTGCATGCCCGTTTCAAATACACCATCGACGACAAGGGGCTCGACTGGATCAAGGCGGAGATCGAGCGGCGGCTCGGCTGTGCGCTCGCGCCGGCGCAACCCTACAGCTTTACGTCGAACGGCGATCCGCTCGGATGGACCAAAGGCGAGGACGGCCGCGAGCATTGCACGCTGTTCATCCAGAACGGGCGCATCGTCAATACGCCCGAGCGAGCGACCATGGATGGCCTGCGCGCCATTGCCGGCATTCACAAGGGCACGTTTCGCATCACGCCGAACCAGAGCCTGATCATTTCGGACATCGCTCCCGAAGACCGGCCGGCGATCGAAGCGTTGATGCGGGAATATGGTCTCGACGAGTTCGAGACCCGCAGCGCGCTGCGTCTCAATTCGATGGCGTGCGTCGCGCTGCCGACCTGCGGTCTGGCGATGGCCGAGAGCGAGCGCTACCTGCCCGACCTCGTGACCAAGATCGAAGCCATTCTGGATACCCATGGTTTGACGGACGAGCCGATCACGATCCGCATGACCGGATGCCCGAATGGATGCGCGCGGCCTTATATCGCCGAGATCGGCCTGACGGGACGCGCGCCGGGCAAGTATAATCTCTATCTCGGCGGCGGCTTCCACGGCCAGCGTCTCAACAAGATGTATCTCGAGAATGTCGGCGAAGATGCGATCCTCGAAGCTCTCGACAAGACGCTCGGCCACTATGCGCGAGACCGCAAGCCCGGCGAGCGCTTCGGTGATTTCACCATCCGCGCCGGCTATGTCGCCGAGGTGAAAGAGGGGCGGTTTTTCAACGATTGAGCGGACGACAGAGCCGCGCCATCACGGCGGCGACGCTGATGTCACTGCCGGCCGCTATTCCGCTCCGGAGCCGCCCGAGACGATCTTCTCGCTCAGTTTCTGATCGACGACATCGACCGTGCGATCGATCGCGGCATTGGGCATGCCGAGATCATGCGAAATCAGCTTTACCAGGAGATCGACACGCTCGATGAAGGGCGCGCCGGCCGCCACCGCGCGCGCGGCTGACGACGGCTTGAGCAGGCTTTCGGCCGCCTTGGCGTATTTCGCGAACGGCACCTGATCCTGCGGATCGGCGCCCAGTTTCCGCGCGATGGCGTCGACATGGTCGTAGATCGACTGTGACACCTCGAGGTCGCCGTGCACGGCGTCGCGGATCGACTGCGGCTCCTGCGGCGTGATGCAGCGATAGTTGCCGGTCAATAGCATCGACCATTTCGCCAGCGGCACGAACAGCGAGTCGAACACCTTGAGCTTCACCGGCACGTCCTGGCCGTCCAGCTTCACCGCATCAATGTCGGCTTCCAGTTCGCGCAGCAGCCTGTTGTGGGCGTCGTCCTCGAATGTGGCGGCCTTGAAGTTCGTCGGCAGGCCGACGTGCAGCACGTTGGCGGCCTCTTCCGGCGGACGGAAGGCCTGAGGGTCGGGGGAGCACAGCGTCACCAGTCCCGGCTGGAATCGCTCCCAGACCTGCGCGTTGGTGTAGGCTTCTTCCAGGTCCATGGTTTTCAGCGCATCGATCCGCTTGAGGTAAGGCAGCGGCGGCATGTTCATGATCGACAGGCAAGGCAGCTTCGCCTCGGCGATCTTGATCATCAGCACCCGGATCGTGTGGTTGGTGTATTGCGGCTCCTGCATCGCAAGGCCGACCAGATCGTAACGCGACACGTCGACATCCTGCGGCGTGCTGGCATCGAGCTTCCCGGGTAAATCGCGCGAGAAGATGGAGCGATGCTTCGGCTCGTCGCGCAGCTTGATGCGGACTTCGGTCCCCTCGCGGTTGATGAGCTCCGCCGTCTTCTTCCGGCAGACCAGCGTCACGTTGTGGCCGGCCATCAGCAGCTTCGTTGCCAGCAACGAGCCGTAGGAGGCTCCGAGGATCAGAATATTGCGCGCCATGGTTTGCTCGTCCACGAATGATGCTTTGAGGCCGGAATGTCTTGGAAAAACGGCCCGTCCCGGAGAGGAACCGTGTCTCTACCCCAACTCGGTTGAGACCACAATCGGACCGCAAGCCTGAAGTTGCGGCGGCTGCTACGGCCGGGCCGGGCGTATGAGCCGAAGGGCAGAAGCCTTGAACCCGGATTGTTTTCGCGCGTTTTTGGTATTCAATCGGTCTGAACTGATCAGCGCGCCGCGCGAGTCCAGGTTTCGCCGCCGCACAAGGCGCCGATGCATCCCTCGACGCGCAATGTGTCCGGCCCTCCGACGGAAATGTTGCTGGCGTAGCTGTTGCCGTCGTCGGCGTTGTAGATCTGCCCCGACCATTTGTTCGGACCCGCCTGCGGCATTCCCTGGAAAATCGGAAGCCCGATGATCGGGCGTCTTGCCAGCGACGGATTCGGATTCTTGTCATCCACCGCTGGCTTGCCGGTGGCGGGATCGGTCGGTTGACGCAGCCAGACCACGACGCCGCAGATTCCGCCGCCGCATTTGCTGACGCGCACCTTCGCATCGCCCGCCTGCGTCAGCCAGATGCCGGTGGGATCAGCCGTTTGCGCGGCGGCGCCGGTCACAAGCGCGACGAGGATTGCGAACACCATGCTGAGCCTGACAGCCATGCGAATCTCCGAGCGGACTACGGCCTCAATAACAAAAAAGCCGCATCATGCAACGTCGCCAACATGGATGTGATCCATGAGCGCATCTCGCTGCGTGTCGAATTGTCGCGGCGGAATTGTGAAGACGCTGGGTATTTCAGCGCATGGCTTCGATGCGACGTGGCGGTTATCGCATCGTCACCACGGCAATCCGCAGAGGTCGATGACGCCATCGCGCGGACGTCGTTTGATCTCAAACACCATCGGCGCCAACGCCTCGAAGCGGATGCGGCCGTCCGGTTGTTCGCAGTGGATCTCGCCGGCAAAGGAATGCCATCCGCGCGCCTGATAGAACGCGATATTGCGCGGCTCGCAGAACAGCAGCGCGAACTGGACATCCTCGCGGTCGCGCAGAATCTGGATCGCGGCCCGCAGCCCGACACTCGCGTAGCCGTGACGCTGGCTCTCCGGGAACGTGGCGACGCCACCAACTCCGCCGATGTGCATCCTGCGGCCGTTCCAAACCGCCATGCGGAAAAAGACGCCGACGTGGCTGACCAGCCGCTCGTCGGCTTCGACCAGCACACGCAGATCGGCATGGGCCCAGCGGATATGTCCCCATGGCCGACTCGCGAGTGTCGCCGCCGGCCACACGGCGTCAAGCAGAGGTTTTGCCGCCGGCCACGACGCGTCTCCATTCAGCACATCGATTTCAAGGCTCACGAGGTTGATCCCTGCTCGGCGCGCATCGCCCGGCTGCATGCCGGCAGATGGTCAAGGGCCGGTTCCGATGGCAGGGTAGTGCACCCTGATGAGACAATCGAGTGGGCGGGACACATGAAGGCGGCGCAACTCAGTTCGTTCCAGCGCTGGAGCATTCTCACCGGCGCGGCCGTTCTGCTCAGTCTCGCCATGGGCATGCGGCAAAGTTTTGGCCTGTTTCAACCCTCGATCCTCCGCGAGACGGCGATCACGACGGCGGACTTTTCGCTCGCCACGGCGCTGCAGAATGTGATCTGGGGCGTGACGCAACCGGTCGTGGGCTTGCTCGCCGACCGGTTCGGCATGCGCTATGTGATGGTCGCGGGCGTGGCAATCTACGCCGCCGGTCTCGTGCTCATGATGATGTCGACCACGCCGCTCGTGTTCACGCTGGGCGCCGGCGCATGCGTGGGGCTGGCGTTATCCTGCACCGCCTCCAGCATGACCATGACGGTCACCTCGCGCACGGTGTCGGTGGCCCAGCGCAGCCTTGCGATGGGCGCGGTCTCGGCCGCCGGCTCGCTGGGTCTCGTCCTGGCGTCGCCCATGGCGCAGACGCTGATCTCGACGTCCGGCTGGCAGATGGCGCTGGTCGGCTTTCTCGGACTGGCCGCCGTCATGGTTCCGGCCGCGCTGTTCGCGGGGCAGGCCGACAAGATCGACATCGACGCCTCGGACGATACCGGCCAATCGGTCGGGGCCGTGGTGCAGTCGGCGCTCGGTCATTCCGGCTTCGTGGTTCTGGCGACCGCATTTTTCGTCTGCGGCCTGCAGCTCGTCTTTATCACCACGCATCTGCCGAATTATCTGTCGATCTGCGGCCTCGATGCCTCGCTCGGCGCCGAGGCGCTGGCGGTGATCGGCTTCTTCAACGTGATCGGCTCCTATACCTTCGGCTGGCTTGGGGGTCGGTATCCGAAGCAGATCCTGCTCGGCGGCATCTACATCGTGCGGTCGTTGACGATCGCCGCCTACTTCTCGCTGCCGGCAACGCCCACCTCAACCCTGGTGTTTGCCGCGATCATGGGATCGCTGTGGCTCGGCGTCGTGCCGCTGGTGAACGGGCTGGTGATGAACCTGTTCGGGCTGCGGTTCATGGCGACGCTGACCGGAATCGCGTTTCTCAGCCATCAGGCGGGATCGTTCATGGGTGCCTGGGGCGGCGGCGCGATCTATGAACGGCTCGGCAGCTACGATCGCGCCTGGCAGGCCGCCGTGATCGTTGGATTGATCGCCGGCGCGTTCCAGATGCTGATGAACGTCCGGCCGCCGACACGCCGCGCGGCCATCGGAAAAGCCGTGCCGAGCGCGGCCTGACCGCGGCCATATTGCTGTAGGTAACGGCGATGGAACCTTCTATAAGAGTTCCCGTTAGACTCTGTCTCCCACCATTTTGCGGACAAGAACCATGACCTTCACGCTCCCGAACCTGCCGTATGCCCATGACGCCCTCGCGCCCTATATGTCCAAGGAAACCTTGGAATATCATCATGATAAGCACCATCAGGCCTACGTGACCAACCTCAACAACGCGATCAAGGGAACGGAATACGAAGGCAAGTCGCTCGAAGACATCGTGAAGGGCTCGTTCGGCAAGAACGCAGCGATCTTCAATAATGCGGGCCAGGACTACAATCACAATCACTTCTGGAAATGGATGAAGCCCAATGGCGGCGGCAACAAGCTGCCGGGGCGTCTGGAAAAGAAGATCGCCGAAGACCTCGGCGGCCTCGACAAGTTCAAGGCGGACTTCGCCGCGGCTGGCGCGGCGCAGTTCGGCTCGGGCTGGTGCTGGCTTCAGGTGAAGAACGGCAAGCTCGAGGTCTCGAAGACGCCGAACGGCGAAAACCCGCTGGTTCATGGCGCGACGCCGATTCTCGGCTGCGACGTCTGGGAACACTCCTACTACATCGACTATCGCAACCGTCGTCCCGACTATCTCAAGGCGTTCCTCGACAATCTTGTGAACTGGGAATACGTCGACGAACTGTTCGGCAAGGCCGTCTGAAACTAAAAAGGCTGTCTGAAACTAAGGCCGGCTGACAACCGGTGTCTCCGTTGGGCTTGCGACGGCGTGATTCGTATGGGTCATTCCGGGGCGATGCGAAGCGTCGCTCCCGGAAGGAATCCGGCATCAGCAGCACGTCTTCGGATGACCGGATTGCCGATAGCCGCTGTGGGCGCGAACGTTTGGCGTTCCGGCATTGCCGAGCGGATCGGTCCGCACCCGGCGGTGTCGCTGTGGACGAAGCCGATCGGATAGCTCTTGAGTTTTGTTTTCGTCGGTCGGTCGCGACGAGCCGCGTGCCACGTTCGACTATCGGCTCGCTGAGGAATACGGAAAACTTCCATTAACGGCTCAGACATCGAAATAACCGCGATGTGCTGCCGTCGGAGCAGGACGTGAAGCGGATCGCGGAATGGACCGTCTATGTCGTCGGCGGACTCGCGATCGTTTATCTCGCGCTCTACGCCTACGCCGCCTTCACCCGCCGCGATCTGCGGCCGGGCGATCCGATCCGCATCTTTCGCAAGCAGGGCGCGCCGCGCTATTCGGCTGTTCGGTCGCGATGTCACCCTCCCACGAGAGGAGAGGGAAGTCAGGCGATCACGCCGTCGCGACGAAGGCCCGATGGTCGCTGTTGCCCGCCGGCGTGATCGGCAGGCCGCCGTCGGCGTATTCATTGAGCTTGTTGCGCAGCGTCCGGATCGAGATGCCGAGAATATTCGCGGCATGCGTCCGGTTGCCGAGACAGTGCTTCAGGGTTTCCAGGATCAGGTCGCGCTCGACGTCCGCGACCGTGCGTCCGACCAGTGCGCGCGTGACCTGCTCGGCCGCAAGCGTGGCGTGGGCCACGGCCGGCGCTGTCTTGGCGAGATCGAGCCGGTCGCCGTCCGGCGTCAGGATGGCGTCGGGCCCGATCTCGTCGCCGCTGGCCATCAGCACCGCGCGGTGGATGGTGTTTTCCAATTCGCGGACGTTGCCCTGCCATCGGTTCGTGGTCAGCACGCGCCGCGCCTCGGCCGAAATCGGACGCACCGGCAGCCCGTTGGCTTCGGCATATTTCTTCGCGAAGTGCTGCGCCAATTCCAGAATGTCGGCCGGGCGCTCGCGCAGCGGCGGAATCTTCAGGTTGACGACGTTGAGGCGGAACAGCAGGTCTTCGCGGAACGAGCCTTCGCGGACAGCTTCCGCGAGGTTGCGGTTCGAGGTGGCGATGATGCGGATGTCCACCGGCACCGGCCGGGTGCCGCCGACGCGGTCGATCACGCGTTCCTGGATGGCGCGCAGGAGTTTCGATTGGAGCCGCACGTCCATTTCCGAGATTTCGTCGAGCAGCAGCGTGCCGCCGGTGGCTTCCTCGAACTTTCCGATCCGCCGCGCCACCGCGCCGGTGAACGCGCCCTTTTCGTGGCCGAACAGTTCGGATTCGAGGAGGTGCTCCGGGATGGCCGCGCAGTTGATCGAGATGAACGGCTTCTTCGCGCGGTTGGAGCGGTTGTGAACGTAGCGCGCCAGCACTTCCTTGCCGGTGCCGGACTCGCCGGTGATCATCACCGAGGCGTCGGAGCCCGCGATCTGCTGCGCGAGCTTGATCACCTTGCCCATCGCCTCGTCGCGATAGACCAGGTCGCGGGAATCGTTGGCGACGGCGCCGAGCACCGCGGCGATCAACTCGGGATCGGGCGGCAGCGGGATGTATTCCTTGGCGCCAGCGTGAATCGCGGCGACCGCCGCACGCGCATCGTTGGTGATGCCGCAGGCGACGATCGGCACGTGGATATGCTCGGCCTCGAGCCTGATGACGAGGTCGCGGATGTCGAGGCCGACGTCCACCAGAAGCAGATCGGCGCCCTTGCCGCCCCGCAGCACGGCCATGGCCTGCTCGTTACCCTCGGCATGGGTGACGGACGCGCCGTTGTCCATCGCGATCTTGGTGGCGGTCGTGAGCTGGCCCTTCAAGGTGCCAACGATGAGAAGCCGCATGGTTTGCTCCTGTTATATGTCCGCGCTCGCGGCGGGCTGGTTCGGTCTCAGGCTTTTTCGGCCTTGATGATTTCGGTCATGGTCACGCCGAGCTTGTCTTCCACGAGGACGACTTCGCCGCGCGCCACCAGTCGGTTGTTGACGTAGATGTCGATCGCCTCGCCGACGCGGCGGTCGAGTTCGAGCACGGTGCCGGGTCCAAGCTTCAGGAGGTCGCCGACATCCATCTTGGAGCGGCCGAGCACGGCCGAGACCTGGACCGGAACGTCGAAGACCGCCTCGAGGTCGGCGGCGATGCGCGAGACCTGTTCGTCCTCGCTGTAGCCGATGTCGTCGGCCGCCGACGCCATGTCGGGAGCGTTGAGATCGGGCAGCGGCACCTGAGAATCGGTATCGCTCATGATGATGTCCCCATGCCGGTGGAAGCGTCGTTCGGATTACGGGACGCCATGTAGCGGCCCACGAGTTCGTTGATCTTGGCGTCGATCGCGGCGCGCTCCAGCGCCACGCCGCCGTCGGCCCATTCGATCTTGCAGTCGCCGGTCTCGATGTCCGGTTCGGCGAGAATGACCAGCCGCCCCGCAAATCCCGTCTGCCGTGCGAGCTGCTCGATGCGGCCTTGCGCGGCCTCATAGAGACCGTCGTTGATCCGCACGACGAGATGCGGCGTCGAGACCAGGTGGCGGAAGCAGTCGGTCACCAGCGCGGTGATTTCCGCGAGCGGTTCCGCCGAAATCAACCCGGTGCACAGCTTGCGCGCCACCGCCACCGCGACATCGACCGCCTCGGTTTCCATGCGAGTCTCGACATCGGCGACGCGGCCTGCGATCGCCTTGATGCCGATGCCGATTTCCTCGAGCGCCAGCACGGTGCGGCGCTCGTTCTCGGCGGCTGCCTCGCGCCGCCCGGCGTCATATCCGTTCTGATAGGCCTTTGCCTCCGCGGCTGCGATGCGTTGCGCGATCTCGGCGGACGTCGGCGCCCGCTCCTTGGCCTTGTTCGGCGCAGAGAAGTCGGTGTCGAACAGGAATTTTGCCGGAGCGCCCATCAGTACACCAGCTCGTCGTCGGCGCGGTTCTTCGACAGCATGATCTCGCCCTTGGCCGCGAGGTCCTTGGCGAGATTGACCAGCAGCGCCTGCGCCTCGTCGACGTCGCGCAGACGGACCGGACCGAGCGCGGCCATGTCGTCCATCAGCATCTTGGCTGCGCGCGACGACATGTTGCCCATGAAGAAGGCGCGAACCTCCTCGTTCGCGCTCTTCAGCGCGATGCCGAGCTTGTCCTTGTCGACGTGACGCATCAGGGTTTGCGCCGAACCGGCGTCGAGCTTCACGAGGTCGTCGAAGGTGAACATCAGCGCCTTGATGCGCTCGGCGGATTCGCGGTTTTCTTCCTCGAGCGAGGTGAGGAAGCGGGTCTCGGTCTGGCGATCGAAGTTGTTGAAGATCTCGGCCATGACCTCGTGCGCGTCGCGCCGCCGCGTCTGCGACAGGTTGGACATGAACTCGCTGCGCAGGGTCTGCTCGACGCGCTCGATGACTTCCTTCTGGACCGCTTCCATTCTGAGCATGCGGCTGACCACGTCGAGCGCCATGTCCTCGGGCAGGATCGCCAGCACGCGAGCGGCATGCTCGGGCTTCAGTTTTGAGAGAACCACCGCGATGGTCTGCGGGTATTCGTTCTTCAGGTAGTTCGCGAGCACCTCCTCCTGCACGTTGGAGAGCTTCTCCCACATGTTGCGGCCGGCTGGCCCGCGGATTTCGTCCATGATGCCGTTCACGCGCTCCGGCGGCAGATATTGCTGCAGCAGCCGTTCGGTGGCGTCGAAATTGCCCATCAGCGCGCCGGAGGCCGACATGCGGGAGACGAACTCGAGCAGGAGGTCTTCGACCACGTCGGCCTCGACCGTGCCGAGCGTGGACATCGCCAGCGACAAGTCGCGAACCTCGTCATCGTCGAGCAGCGCCCAGATCTTGCCGCCGTACTGCTCGCCGAGGGCCAGCATCATGATGGCCGCGCGCTGCGGCCCCGTCATCGGCTTGCCCTTCGGGCGGTTGCTCTGCCGGCTGGCGAGCGAGGCGACGACGCTGGTGATGTCGTTGGCGTTGGCGGTTTGAGGCACGGTCATGTCAGATCACGCGGGTTGCTCGGCGAGCCATTGACGGATGATGGAAGCGGTTTCGTTCGGATTGCGCTCGGCCAGTTCGCCGACGCGATGGACGGATTGGGCGTGGACCTGCCCTTGCACCTGGGCGACGTCGATCAACTGGGCGGTGGCATTGCTGCCGGGAATGAGGTTCTGGCCGGTCGCGGCGGCCTGCGCCCCGGCGTCCGCCAAAGCCGGGACCGCTGCCGGCTCCGGCTTCGCGGGCGCCGGGTCGGCGGTCAGGATGCGGCGAACCAGCGGGCGCACCACCATGAAGATCACCACGAGACCGAGCAGCGACATGACGCCGAGCTCGATCATGTTCATGATGTCGTCCTTGGTGAATTGGAGCATGCCCAGGAGGCCGCTCGGCTGCGACGGCGGGATCGCCACCGGCGCGTCGGCAAATCGGAGATTGACCACTTCGACCTGGTCGCCGCGCTTCTGCTCGAAGCCGATCGCGGAGCGCACCAGAGCGGCAATCCGGTCCAGTTCTTCCTTCGACCGCTCCTTGTAGACCATCTCGCCTTTGGCGTTCCTGGTGTAGGTGCCGTCGACCAGAACGGCGACGGAGATACGGTTGACCCGTCCGGCTTCGGTCACTTCGGTCTTGGTGGTGCGGGAAATCTCATAGTTGTTGGTTTCCTCGCTCTTCTTGCTCTGGTCGCGTGGGCCGTTCGCATTGTCCTGCTGCTGATTGCCCGGCAGCTCGTTATTGACGGTGACCTGGCCATTGCTGTCGGTCGTGGTGGTGGATTCTTCACGCGTCTGGCTTGAGCGCAGCACGCGGCCGTCCGGATCGAACTTGTCCGAGGTTTGCGTCACCTTGTTGTAGTCGAAATCGGCGGTGAGCTGGACCCGCGCGCGGCCAGCGCCGACGACCGATGAGACGATGGCCTCGATCTCGCTGCGCATCCGTTTTTCAAAGGCGATGCGGCGCTCGTCGCCGGAGGCGACGTCGTTGTCGCCGGCGGCGCCGTCCGCGAGCAATTGACCGGTTTCGTCGACGATCGAGACGCGCTGCGGCTTGAGGCCGGTGACGGCGGACGCCACCAGATGGCGGATGGCCCGAATCTGCTGCGGCTCGAGCTGGCCCCGAACCCGAAGCACGATCGAGGCCGACGGTTCGGGAGCGTCCCGGGAGAACAACGGCCGCTCGGGAAGCACGAGATGGACGCGGGCGTCCTGGATGCGGTCGATGGCGCGGATGGTGCGGGCGAGTTCCCCTTCGAGCGCACGCAGGCGATTGATATTCTGGACGAAGCTCGTAGTGCCGAGGGTGTCGGACTTGTCGAAGATCTCGTAGCCGACGCCGCCCCCCTTGGGCATGCCGGCCTCGGCGAGCTTCATCCGCAGCCGCGTCACCTTGTCCTTGGGCACCATGATGATGGCGCCGTCGTTGCGGAGTTCATAGGGGATCGCCTGCCGGTCCAGCTCCTTGATGATGCTGGCGGAGTCTTCCATGCTGAGGTCGGTAAAAAGCGTGGTCATTTGCGGCGTCGTGACCCGCATGATGACGAAGGCGAAGAAGCCGATCAGCGCGAGGGTCACGGCGATCATGGCCATCAGCCGCGATGCGCCGAGGCCCTTCAGGAATGTCAGCAGACCTTGCAACGAACCAGCCCCTCAGATTCGGCCGTCCGGCCGACTGGGCAAAATTTGCCCATGGGATGGTTTCCATATGGTTAACGAAGGTTAAGACCCGTGACGAAATCTCGAATAACGACAAAAACCGGCTTCCATGGGGAAGCCGGGTTTATGAAAATCTTCGGATAAAGCCGGATTTATTGACGGTATTGCTGGATGCGGGTGGTGCGGAGCCCGGCCAGACCGTGCTGATCGATGGAAAACTGCCAGGAGAGGAACTCGTCCACGGTCAGGGTATAGCGGCTGCAAGCCTCCTC
This sequence comes from Nitrobacter sp., assembly GCA_035546855.1. Classification (GTDB taxonomy): domain Bacteria; phylum Pseudomonadota; class Alphaproteobacteria; order Rhizobiales; family Xanthobacteraceae; genus Nitrobacter. The sequence continues at coordinate 86,900 of DASZVY010000005.1, forward strand.
GAGGGATAACAGCCCGCCGCGGACCGCGGCAACGACCTCGGCCTTGCGGCGGATCACCCACCGCTTTGTCCCGGGCGCAGGCAGGTCCGCGATCGTCAGCGGGCTGCCGTCGGGCCCGATGACGTATTTCACCCTCGGGCGATGGGGTTCTGTCATGGCGTACTCACAAACTCAAAACCACTGAACTCTCACCCCCACGTTACGCAGGCCGGCTTAAAATTTGCCTAAGCCCAAGGCTTCAATACGATTCTCCTTGAACATGCTTGTCGGCTTCGGGCCCGGCGCATTTGCTCCGGCGCTGAAGTTCCCATTCGGGAACGGCGCAGCGGCCGGATACGCTATCGGCCGCTCAAATCAGGCCGGAAACGGGACAGGTCAGCTCACGATGCTCTTGATCTGGCTGACGGTGTAGGTCTGGCCGCCGATCGAAAGCAGCGGCGGCGTTTGCGTGAGGTCGACGGAGGTCACGGTGCCCTGGACTTGGGGCGACACGGCAACCGTGTTGCCCGAGGCATCGGTCGTGGTGGCGGTCAGCGTGTATTTCCCGTCCGGCCATGTGGTGCCGTCGCTGCCCTGTCCGTTCCAGGCGAAGACCTGGTTGTCACCGGCACTGACGGGATAACTGCCGCTGAACACCGTCTGGCCGGTGCTGTTCGCAATGGTTACGTTCAGTGTCGAGTTGCTGGGAATGTTGAGCTGCCAGGTCGCCGAGCTGTTGCTCATGGTGGCGGTGCTGCCATCAACCACTGCGGTCTTGCCCACGAATCCGAGCGCCTGTGTTGCCTGGGTCGTCTGCTGCAGGGAGACCAGAGTCGACAACTGATCATTGGTCTTCAACTGCTGCTCGACGCCGGCGAACTGCACGAGCTGCTGGGTGAATTGGTTGGTATCCAGGGGATCGAGCGGATTCTGGTTCTGCAACTGCGTGGTCAGCAGCGTCAGAAAGGTCTGGAAATTTCCGGCCAGCGTGGTGTCGTCGGTGGTTCCCGTCGAGCCGGACGTGCCGGACGAGGCTGGGAGCGTTGTCGTCCCCGACACCACCTGCTGAACCGCGGAGCCTACCGACGTTGTCATGTCCGTCTCCTCAAACTCTGATGTCGAGACCGCTGCTCGATCCAAGCATGCGGCCATAGGTGCGGCCGACGGCCGGTGTCGATGCGCCGTCATCCTCGGTCACGATCAGGCGATGTGCATTACGGCCGGTGTCGTCGCGCGTGTTTTGACCCGATGACGATTGATCGCGCAGGCTGAACTGCAGGCCGCTGTCGCCGGTCTTCAGGCCGGCGTCCTGCAGGGCCCGTTGTAGTTGCGGCGCGTCCTGCCGAAGCAGCGCCAGCGTTTCCGGCTTCTCGACCGTCAGGTGCGACGTGACCCGTCCTTGCTGGTCGACGTCAAGACGGACATCGATGCGGCCGAGGTCGGCCGGATCGAGCCGGATTTCGAAGCGGCTCTTGCCGGACTGTGCGGTGACGGCGATCTGCACCGCGAGGCCGTTCAACGGCACCGGCGCTCCGGCGGCAACGGCGACACCATATTGCGATGCCTGCGCCGCGGTCGTTGTCGTGCCCTGCGGCTGCACCGACGTGCTTGATGCAGCTTGCTGACCTGTGTCGACCGGCTGGACTGGGGATTGCAGCGCCGCGTCCGAGGCGTGCGCAGCCTGCGGCGTGGCGGGTGTCGCCGGCGCTGATGTCTGCGGTGAATCGGGCGCGGTTGATCCTTTGCCTTGGGAGTTGGTTGTCGCCGGCCCGTCGTGCTTGCGGGTACCATCGCCGGCGGGCTGCGGGCCAGATGCGGCGCCGGCTATGGATATGCCGGATGCCGTCTGTCCGGACCCGTCGGCGGCATCGGATTGGATGCCGGCCGTGACTTGCGCCGCATTGATCGGCCGTGAGGTATCCGCTGTCTTCGCCGATTTGCCGCCCGATGTCGTCCCGGCGGGTGCTGTCGCGAGTGTCCCGGATCCGGCGGTCTGGACTGCGGCGGAGGTTTGCGCAGCCGCGCCGCTGCCGGCAGTCGCAGCCGCCTGGGCCGCCATTGCAGCGGCTTCAGCAGCGGTGGCCGGATCGGGGGCAATCGCGGTCGTTCCGGTCGCGGTCGCCGCCGCTGCTTGCCGGGACGGCGTTGCGGATGCCGCCGCACCAATGGCGCTCGGCGCGGTCGTCGCCTGGGCGGTTGGGACCGGCGGCGTCACCGGGACGACGGGGACTGCAACCGGAGGTGTCGGGGAGGCCACGGTCGTAGCGGATGATGACGTCGTCCCTGTGGTGTCAGATGTATCGGCGGCACCTTTCGACGCGTCCTTCTTGATCGCAGGCTTGTCGCCGTCGGATTTGCCTTGATGGACGGTCGTGCCATTGGAAGTGCGATCGTGAGTTGATTTCCGGGGATCGGTCGCGTTCGCAGGGCCGGACGATGGCGAGTCGTCCGACCGGCGACTGTCGCTGGCCGGGTCAGAATTGCTGGTGTCAGAACTGTCGGTGCGCTGCGCGGAGGCCGGGCCTTCGGCGGTCTGCTGGTTCGTGGTTGCGTTCGGCTGGGACGCCGGAGTTGGCGCGGTCTGGGTATTGGTGTTCTGGAGGCCGGCGTCAACAAGGGAGCCGAACGAATCCGGCGACGACGATTGATCGTCCCGCGCAGGCTTCAACCGCGCATTCGGCAAGGATACGCTGGCGGCGGTTTCTGCGGTGACACCAAGCACTGGCAACCTCTCACAATAGACTGGGGTTGGATCAGCAAAGACCGGGCCACTTGGCTCGCGGTAAAAATATAAAGATACTTCAATGGCTTGATATTGTATCCCCGGGTTCGGAACCGGTGTTGCGGCCGCTTCCTTTCTGCCCGGCGGCAAGATTTGCCGAAGCCATCGCGGGGCGGGCGCCCCTGATTGCGTCGTGGGAATACGGCCTATATTAAAGGCTCATCTTGGCTTGGGGCGCGCGGTGTCATACGTCCGGCACTACGTATATTGTCGATCGTGAGGGCGCCTGATCCGCACGATCCCACGAATGACCGGAACAATGCTCAACAGTCTGGACCTTGAAGGCCGTCCCGAAGAGACAAGGATCGTCGTCGCCATGTCGGGCGGCGTTGATTCCTCGGCGACGGCGGCGCTGCTCAAGTCCGAAGGCTACGACGTCGTTGGCATCACGCTGCAGTTGTACGATCACGGCGCGGCCACGCATCGCAAGGGTGCCTGCTGCGCCGGACAGGACATCCATGATGCGCGCGACGTGGCCGCGCGGCTCGGCATTCCGCACTATGTTCTGGACTACGAGGATCGCTTCCGCGAATCCGTGATCGAGAATTTCGCCGACAGCTATGTCTCGGGCGAAACGCCGGTGCCGTGCATCGAATGCAATCGCTCGGTCAAATTCCGCGATCTGCTGGCGACGGCGCGCGATCTCGGGGCGGCCGCGCTCGCAACCGGGCACTACGTCGCCTCGCGCCGCCTTGACGATGGCTCGCGCGCGCTGATGTGCGCTGCCGATACGGATCGCGACCAGAGCTATTTCCTGTTTGCCACCACGCGGGAGCAACTCGATTTCCTGCGATTTCCGTTGGGGAATATGACCAAGCCGCAGACGCGCGATCTGGCGCGCCGGTTCGGTCTTTCGGTCGCCGAGAAGCATGACAGTCAGGACATCTGCTTCGTTCCGAGCGGTCGCTACACCGATATCATCGAGCGGCTGAAGCCGAGCGCGATGGAGCCGGGAGCGATCGTCGATCTCGACGGCCGCGTGATCGGCCGGCACGACGGCATCATCCATTTCACGGTCGGACAGCGTCGTGGACTCGGCATCGCCTCGCATGCGCCGCTCTACGTCGTTCGTCTCGACGCCGCCAGCCGGCGCGTGGTCGTCGGCCCGCGTGAAGCGCTGAAGATGCATCGGATCGCGTTGCGCGATGTCAACTGGATCGGCGACGGAGCGCTCGAGCGCGCCGTCGGTGGCGGACTGGAGATCTTTGTCCGCGTGCGTTCGACGCGCGCGCCGCAGCCGGCCTGGTTGCGATCCGCCGGCGGTGGCTACGAGGTCGAACTCGTGGCGGGCGAGGAGGGCGTCTCGCCGGGGCAGGCCTGTGTGTTCTACGACGCGCCGAGCGGACAAGCGCGGGTGTTGGGGGGCGGCTTTATCAAAAGCGCGACGGCGAAGCGCGCCGATGTGACGACCGCGCATGATGCGGCCGGGCCACTGCTGGCGGAATTGCGCGGGTAGCGGAGAGGATTTGACATTCGCGCCCCACTTCGCCACGAGTCCGCGATGCGGATGTCAAATCCGGAACTCCACTGGAAATTTTATTTGCGAGTGGTCCTTCGCTTCTGACTTTCGCAAAGACACTCGCTGCAACGCGATGCGAATGTTAGAATCGGACCACTCGTTTCGGGGCGCGTTGGGGCATGGGCAGAGATATCGACCGCGCAGGGGTCGCCAAGGCCTACGGCCGCTGGGCGCCGATCTACGATCTGGTCTTTGGCAAGGTCTTCGACCATGGCCGCCAGTCGACGATCGCGGTGGCGGATGCGATCGGCGGCTGCATCCTCGACGTCGGTGTCGGCACCGGCCTGTCGCTGTCGGACTACTCGCGCAGCACGACCCTGTGCGGCGTCGATATTTCGGAGCCGATGCTGCGCAAGGCGCAGGAACGGGTGCGGGCGCTCAACCTCACCAACGTCGCGACCCTCGCGGTGATGGACGCCAAGAGCCTGGCGTTTCCGGGGTCATTTTTCGATGCGGTGGTCGCGCAATACGTCATCACGGCGGTGCCGGATCCGGAAGCGACGCTCGATGATTTCATCCGCGTGCTGAAGCCGGGCGGAGAATTGATCCTCGTCAACCACATCGGCGCCGAGGGCGGCGCCCGCCGGCTGTTCGAACTGGCCTTCGCGCCGCTGGCGCGCCGGCTCGGCTGGCGGCCCGAATTTCCCTGGGAGCGTCTGGTCACCTGGGCGGAACGGCATGGCGGCGTCGCTTTGATCGAGCGCCGGCCGATGCCGCCGATGGGACACTTCTCGCTGATCCGCTATCGCAAATCCTGAATTCGGCGGTTCCGCCGGAACATCCGGAGCCGATGCCGGTTTGCGATGGATGAGGACGCGATTCGTATCGTTGATGGTCTGCTTGCCGGCGTTCGCCGCCCTATCCGGCGCGGCGAATGCGCAGGCGCCCCCGACTCCGACGACCCCGCCCGCGAAAACGGCGCCGTCGCCCACGCCGTCGACCTCCGGCAGTTGCGCGCCGGCGCAATCCAGGCCGGAAGGCAACGCCCCGTCCGGGGACACCACAACCGGGCAGGCGCGCGAACCTCTCGGCGACAAGCTGGCGAAATCCGATGGCGTATTGTGCCCGCCCAAGGGGGTCGATCCGGAAATCCGGGCTCCGACCCCGGAGACGGGCAACATGCCGGTGATCCCACCGCCCGGCAGCCCCGGCGGCGATCCGTCGATCCGGCCAAAATAGCCGCTATTCCGCAAGGACTTGAGAGTCCGGCCGGGCTTGCTTGACAGGTTGTCGATGCCTTCCTTATATGCCGCGCGTTCGTGCGGATCATAACCCGACGCGACGCCGTGGCGGGGTAGCTCAGCTGGTTAGAGCACGGGAATCATAATCCTGGGGTCGGGGGTTCGAGTCCCTCTCCCGCTACCACCTTTCTCAACACAGACGAATCATCCGCGGATCGTCGTACGGCGACGCGCAGACGGTTGATGGCAACGCAGGTTGTCGTCGGGCGGCCACGCCGCGCGCGACGGCTTCGACCCTGATTCCCTGACATTCTGTGACGGGAAAACGTCCGCCGTTAACCCCTCGTTAACCGACACTGCTCAATTTGAAATTAACCAATGACAAACTTTTCGAAGCGGAGAGCGGTCACTCATGGATTCAACGGTGCTGCCGAAACGTCAGGTCATGCGCCTCCGAGGCCGGTCCTACGTCGCGTTCGTGTTCTCGCCATTCATGCCGATCATGAACTGGCTCGAGGAAATCGACGCGACGCTGACGCACTCGCCCAACTTTTTCGCCGGACGCCCGATCGTGCTCGATCTGTCCGCCGTCGAATTGAGTTCGCACGGGATCGCGCATCTGGTTTCAAGCCTTGAGAGCCGCGGAGTTCGCGTTCTCGGCCTCGAAGGCGTGGAGGCGAGTGGACTGGATTCCGGGTTGCCGCCGGTGCTGAGCGGCGGGCGCGGTTGCCTGATCCAACAAGCGGAGCCGAAGAAGGCCGAGGTCCAGCCGCCTCCGCCCCCGCCGTCGTCGCTTCTGCTGCAGAATCCGGTGCGGTCCGGGCAACGGATCGTGTTCACCGAGGGCGACGTCACGGTGCTCGGTTCGGTCGGTTCTGGTGCCGAGATCGTCGCCAGTGGCTCCATCCATGTTTACGGGACGCTGCGCGGGCGGGCGATGGCCGGCATCAACGGCAATTCGGCGGCGCGGATTTACTGCCAGAAGATCGAGGCCGAGCTTCTGGCCATCGACGGCTACTACCAGACTGCAGAAGACATCGGTGAAACGCTGCGTCGACAGCCCGCGCAGGCGTGGCTGGACGGTGACGTCATGCGGATCACGCCGCTCAACTAACTGGCACAGGAGACACGGATGGCCAAAGTCTTGGTCGTGACATCAGGCAAGGGCGGCGTCGGCAAGACGACGTCTACCGCCGCGCTCGGCGCGGCGCTCGCGCAGCAGGGAGAGAAGGTCGTCGTGGTCGACTTCGACGTCGGCCTGCGCAATCTCGACCTCATCATGGGCGCGGAGCGGCGCGTCGTATTCGATCTCATCAATGTCGCGCAGGGCGTCGCAAAGCTCTCCCAGGCGCTGATCCGCGACAAGCGGCTGGAGAACCTGTGGCTGCTGCCGGCGTCGCAGACCCGCGACAAGGACGCGCTGACGGAAGAAGGCGTCCGCGACATCATCGCGGACCTGCGCACCCGGTTCGACTGGGTGATCTGCGACAGCCCGGCCGGCATCGAGCGCGGCGCGACGCTGGCGATGCGCTACGCGGACGAGGCGGTTGTCGTCACCAATCCTGAAGTCTCGTCGGTTCGCGACGCTGACCGCATCATCGGGATGCTCGATTCCAAGACCGTGAAGGCCGAGAAGGGCGAGCAGCTCAAGAAGCACGTTCTGATCACCCGCTACGACACAGGGCGCGCCGCGCGCGGCGAGATGCTCAACATCGATGATATCCTCGAAATCCTTGCGATCCCGCTGCTTGGCATCATTCCCGAAAGTCAGGATGTCCTGAAAGCGTCGAATGTCGGATCGCCGGTGACATTGAACGACGCCACCAGCATGCCTGCCCGCGCCTACACGGATGCCGCACGACGGCTGAGCGGCGAGACAGTCACGATGATGGTGCCGACCGAACAACGCAAGGGTTTCATGGACCGGTTGTTTGGACGGAGGGCGGCATGAGCATGAATCTTCTGCGTCTGCTACGCCGCCGCACCGGCTCCGCGCCGGTCGCCCGGGAAAGGTTGCAAATTCTTCTCGCGCATGAGCGCGGGTTGCGCAGCCAGCCCGACCTGCTGGGGATTCTGCGAGAGGAGATTCTTGCCGTGGTCTCGCGGCACGTCGTGCTCGATCCGGAGAAAGTCGTCGTCCGGATGGACCGGGGAGAAGTCGTGTCGACCCTCGAAGTCGACATCGAAGTCCCCAACAGCTTCGACAAGAAAATGGCGGTCGCCTAGAGCGGGACGAGGAAAAGTGTGGAGCGGTTTTCCGTCCGTATCCCGCTCGAAGATATTGGAATCGATCACGTTCATGATTTTGGATCGATTCGATCGAAAATCACCTTGATCTAGGGGACCAGCCGCTCGAACGTCCGGCACGCGTAGCACCTTGTAACTTGCCTGGCGTCAAAGCCATCGTCGCGGCGGGCTTTCGCTCGCCACATGGTTGCCTATGACTTGCCAAATCGGGCGCATACGATGCGTTGAGAGATATCTCACCCAAGTCCCTCATCCGTGGAGGCCAACATGGAGCTTTTGATTCCGCCCCGACACAGGGGATTGTTTCCATCGCTGAAGGATCAACTCACGAGCGAACACACCAAATGCGGGCCGATCACCTGGCATGGGTATCTTCGTGTCGTCACCGACGATCAGGATGTGATCGATCAGCTCAAGCTGAAGCTTGACGCGCAGCCGACCTAGATGTTCAGCCCCGCGTCGAGGAGTGCCTCGATCAGGGACTCTTGGCCAGTTGCGCGCGCGACCGGCTGACGGTGTCGGCCGACACCGGAGGCGCCGCGTTGCCCCAACTGTTGCGAATGTAGGTCACGACCGCGGCGGCCTGCGCGTCGTTCAGGCGCCAGTCGAAGGCCGGCATGCCCGGACCGGTCGGGGCGGCCGGCGTGGCCACGGCGTACGATCCGTGCAGCACCATGCGGACCAGCGTGGTGGGATCGTCGGATTGCACGAGCGAGCTGCCTGCGAGGCGCGGGAAGAGCTGAGACTCGCCTGAACCATCGCCTTTATGGCAAGCCGAGCAGGCGTCCTTGTAGATCGCGGCGCCGGCCTTCATCACAGGGTCGTCGGCAGCCACGGGCGCCGGCTTCGTGGATTGTCCGGCGCCGCTATCCAGCAGATAGGCGGCAATCGCCGTGACGTCGGCATCGGTCATCTGCGACGTCGAATGCGTCACCGCTTCGGCCATCGGCCCCGACGCCAGCGTCCACTTGTTGGTGCCGGTCTTCAGATATTGGGCGAGATCATCCTTCGACCACTGCCCGATGCCCTTGTGTTGGTCGGCGGTGATGTTGGGCGCGAACCATCCCTGCAACACCGCGCCTTGCAGCGGCTGATCGGACTTGTCGCCGCCGAGAAGATTCTTCGGCGTATGACAGGTGCCGCAATGGCCGGGGCCCTGCACGATATAGGCGCCGCGATTCCACTCCGCCGACTTGCCGGGATCCGGCATGTAGCGGCCGGGCGTGAAATTCACCCAGTTCCAGGCCAGCATCACGAGGCGGATGTTGAACGGGAACGGAAGCTGGTTGGCAACCACGTTGTGGCGAACTGGTGGCACGGTTGCAAGGTAGGCGCGGATCGCCAGCACGTCGTCACGCGTCATCTTGGTGTAGGCCGGATAAGGCATCGCCGGATAGAGCCGAACGCCGTTGTGGCCGCGGCCGTCGCGAATCGCCGCGACGAAATCGTCATCGCTCCAGTTGCCGATTCCGGTCTCGGTATCGGGCGTGATGTTCGGCGCGACCAGCGTGCCGAAAGGTGTCTGCAGCGGCAGCCCGCCGGCGAACGGCGCGCCGCCCGGCGCCGTATGGCATCCCGCGCAATCGCTCAGCGTTGTCAGATAGCGGCCATGCCCGATCTGATCGAAACTTTGCTTGTCGCGGCCGAAAGCCGCGCCGCTGAGGATCAGAATCGCCGAACTCGCGGCGAGGAGAGTGCGCGTCGCCGTCGTCACATCAGGGGTCCCGGATTTTTCAGATAACGCGTGGTGATGGCGTCGGCGGTCCAGTAGGCGAGCGCGCCAACGGTATCGGTCGGGTTGTAGCCGTGGTTTTGCGGAAACACCGATGCCCCGCCGGGGACGAACACGTTGTGCACGTCCCAGCTCTGGCAATAGCGATTGAGGACGCTGGTCGCGGGATCGCTGCCCATGACAGTGCCGCCGGTGTTGTGGGTGGTCTGGTAGATCGTGCTGTCGTACGGCCCCTTGCGCGGATGGGCGCTGACTTCCGACGGATTCATCGCCTTTGCGATCTCGGCCAGCCGCTCGGTCAGATAGGCCGACATCTTCAGCTCGTTGTCGTGGAAGTCGAACGTCATCCGCATCAGCGGGCGGCCGAAGCGGTCCTTGTAGGTCGGATCGAGATCGAGATAGCAGTCGCGATAGCTGTAGGAACTGCCGTGGGTGGAGAGGCCGAAGCCGTGCTGATAGGTCTCGGCGGTGGCCTTCTTCCAGGCTGCGCCCCACTTCGGCGTGCCTTTCGGCACCGGGCGGGTCTGGATCGGCCGGCCGTTGGTCTGTCCCGCGCCCATGTAGCCGCCGCCGAAGAAGCCGAGGCCGGTATGATCGAAATTGTCGCCATTGTAGTCGTCGATGATCATCCCGTGCGCGCCGGTGGCGATGAAGGGATTGAGCACCTTGTCCTTGAGGATGATGCTGACGCCAGACGTGGTCTGATAGGCGTAGTTGCGGCCGACCACGCCTTGTCCGGTTTGGGGATCGTAGGGCTTGCCGATTCCCGACAGCAGCATCAGTTGCACGTTAAAGAAGGAGAACGCGCAGAGCAGGACCATGTCGGCGGGTTGCTCCCACTCCTCGCCGGAGGTGTCGACATAGGTTACGCCGGTGGCGCGCTTGCCCGTCGAGTCCAGGTTGATCCGGGTGACTTCGCTCTCGGTCTGCGCGGTGAAGTTCGGAAACCGCAGCAGCGCCGGCAGCACGCAGACCTGCGGGCTCGCTTTCGAATAGTTGCCGCAGCCGAACCGCTCGCAGAAGCCGCAATAGCTGCACTGGCCCATGCGGATGCCGAGCGGATTGGTGTAGGCCTCGCTGAGATTCGACGCCGGTTGCGGGAAAGGCGAATGCCCGACCTTGCGCGCCGCTTCGGCGAACAGCGTCGCGGCCAATCCTTGCTTCAGGGGCGGCGTGGGGTATTCCGACGAGCGCCAGCCTTCGAACGGATTTCCGCCCGCCTGAATGGCGCCTCTCAGGTTGCCGGCCTTGCCGGACGTTCCGCACAGTTTTTCGAACCGGTCATAGCAGGGCTCAAGCTCGTCGTAGCTGACGGGCCAGTCCTGGATGGTCATGTCGTCGGGCAGCATCGCCTTGCCGTAGCGCTGCTCCAGATGACTGCGGAGCTTGAAGTCGGTCGGCAGGAAGCGCCAGGTCTGGCCGTTCCAGTGCACGCCGGCGCCGCCGACGCCGTTGCCGGGCAGGAAACCCGAGAAATTGCGGATCGGCAGCGCCGTCTGGTTCATCTTGTTGCGGAAGGTGAGGGTGTCCTGCGCTGGCCGCAGGAACAGATCGAGCCGCACGGCGTAGCGCAATTCGTCGGGTGCATAGGCCGGTGGAAAATCGGTGGCCGTATCGCGCCATGGGCCGCGCTCGATCGCGACCACGTCGAGTCCCGCCTTGGCGAGTTCGTAGCCGAGAATGGAGCCGGTCCATCCCAGCCCGATGATGACGACATCCTTGCGAGGCAGTTTGCGCGCCATCAGTTTAACCCTTCGTCGTCCAGTCCGCGCGGCCCATGATGCTGACCGGCGGCAACGGATAAGGTTCGTTATGGCGCTCGACCCAATCGCGATAGTCGTAGCGCGCGCCCGGAAAGCCGACCAGCTTCCAGCCCGCCATGTCGCGGTTGCCGCCATAGATCGGATCCGCGAAAAACCCTTCCATGGTGTTGTTCAGGAGCAGCGTGAAGAAATCGGGGCCCTTCACGCCGTCGAGCTTGATGGCATTCGTTTCGAGGCCGGACAGCACCTTGTCCTGATCGGCGGCGGCCAGTTCGGCGAACGTCTTGCCGGAATAGGTGGCCTTCACATAAGCCGCGATCGCCTTGAGCCCTGCGCGATAGCGCGCCGCGGGCGAATCCGGCGACTGATAGCCTTGCGTCTCCGCGCCAGGCATGAAGGGCGGCCGGGTGTAAAGGCCGGCGGCCCGGCCGTAAGGACCCGCAAGCTGCCGGTCGATGAAGACCGCGCAGCCCGCCTCCTTGCCGCCCGGACCGCGTTCGTCGGGTGGAATCAGCCGGTCGACGGCAGCCTCGACCAGCGAGGCCTCGTCGGCGGCGAAAAATTGCCAAGGGCCAAGCCGCACTTGCTCGGGTGGCGACGTGTTGTCCGGCGAGACGGGTGGGCCGCCGGAAATGGTGCGGGCCCGGCCGGCGGTCGACGTCGCCATCAGCATCGCGGTGCAGGCGGTGAGGAATGTGCGCCGGGTAGGGGAAAGCAGGGACATGGCATTTCGGCGTGAGGACGATGCGGGGTTGAGCGATCCTGCACCCGACCGTCGTTCCCGTCCCGCATTTTATTTTTGTTCTAAACGGGAACTAATTCGGGGATGAGATCGACCGGAGCCTTGCGGCGCAGGAGCATCCGTCCTCAGAGTCCGACCCAAGAAGAAGTCCTGAAAAGTCGGGTATTCTCGATTTTGGCGCGTCACGGCCGGATTATTCCGGCCATCCGCGTCTTGCGGCACGATGATCGCCGCGCTCTCAGCCGAAGATCGTTGCGGGAATGCGGCTGTAGACCCGCCGCGCGTTGTTCGCGAAGATCGCGCGCTTGTCGTCCGCGCTCAACGCCGGCGAGCCGTCGATGTAGCGGCGGGTGTCGTCGTAGTTGAAGCCGGTCTGGGGATCGACGCCCTTGACCGCGCCGAGCATCTCCGACGCGAACAGGATGTTGGCTGCGGGGATCACCCGGGTCAGCAGGTCGATGCCGGGCTGGTGATAGACGCAGGTATCGAAGAACACGTTGTTGAGGACGCTCTCCGTCAGGGGCGGGCGCTTCTGGTCCTGCGCGATGCCGCGGTAGCGGCCCCAATGGAAGGGAATCGCGCCGCCGCCGTGGGGGATGATCAGCTTCAGGGTCGGGAAATCCTTGAACAGGTCCGACATCATGAGCTGGACGAAAACGGTGGTGTCGGCGTTGATGTAGTGGCTGCCGGTAGTATGGAAGACGGGATTGGCGGCGGCGCTGACATGGATCATGGCGGGCACGTCGAGTTCGACCATCTTTTCGTAGAGCGGATACCACCAGCGGTCCGTCAGCGGCGGTTCTTTCCAGTAGCCGCCGCTCGGATCGGGGTTGAGGTTGCAGCCGACGAAGCCAAGCTCCTCGACGCACCGCTGCAGTTCGGGGATGCAGGTCTTCGGGTCGACGCCCGGCGATTGCGGCAACTGACAGACGCCGATGAAGTTCTTCGGATAAAGTTGAGTGAGACGATAGATCTGGTCGTTGGACACGCGTGACCACGCCGCGCTGACGGCGGCGTCGCCGATATGATGGCTCATGCCGGACGCGCGGGGGGAAAGGATCGTCGCCGTGGTGCCGCGCTCGCGCTGCAGGCGCAATTGCGCGCCCTCGACGGATTGCCGCAGTTCGTCGTCGCTGATCTTGAGCGACTCCACCGACGGCATCTGCGCGCGATCGCCGATTGCGGCGATCTGGCGCTTGCGCCACTCGATCAGTTGCGCCGGTTCGGTGGTGTAGTGCCCATGGCAGTCGATGATCGGTCCGGCCGACGGCATCGCCCGCGCTGTCCCCTGATCGGCTTCGAGATTGGTCGGCGAGGACAGGCCCGCGCCCGCCGCGGCCATCGCGAGGAACGGTTGCCACGCGCCGCCGCAGCAGGCACAGCCGCCCGGATGGTTGGTTCCGGAATAGGTAAGCATGTCCGCCTCCCCCAAAAATGAAATTGATGCGGCTCAGTCGATGTCAACCGTGAATCGTGCAGCCGAGCCGGGTCAGCGTGGCGTCGACCCACGACCGGTCGACGGTGCCGTTCCGGATCGCCGCCATCTGCCTGGTCTCGGCCTGATGTTTGGCCTCCGCCGCTTTCAGGAGGTCGGCGGCCGCATCGAACGGCACGCAGACGATGCCGTCGCCGTCGCCGACGATGAGATCGCCGGGCGCGATCACCATGCCGTCGAGGGCGATGGTCACGTTGATTTCGCCGGGGCCGTCCTTGTAGGGGCCGCGATGGGTCACGCCGGCGGCATAGACCGGGAACGCGCCGGCATGCAGCGTGTCGTAGTCGCGGATCGCGCCGGCAATGACGAAGCCGGCGACGCCGCGCCGCTCCGCCTGCGTTGCCATCATCTCGCCGATCAGCGCGTTGGTGAGATCGCCGCCGCCATCGACCACGATGACGTCGCCGGGCTCGGCCATGTCGATCGCCTTGTGCACCATGAGGTTGTCGCCAGGCCGCGTCTTCACGGTGAGGGCGGGGCCGGCCAGAATCCCTTCGCGATGAATGGGACGAAGCGTCGCGCCGCCCGCGGCCATGCGCGACATCGAGTCCGAGATATTGGCGACGGGAAGCGCGCGGAATTTCGCGACGATGGCCGCATCGACCTTGCGCGCGCGTTTGCAAATCTGGAAACCGATCATTCGGGCGTCCTCGTTGTGATCTTGCCAGTGCACGGCGGCTGCCGACGCTGCTGCCCCGTGCGTTTCGATCACTATAAGCGCAGAGATCATCGCCGCGCCAGTGGAATGGATTCGACACTCGCGACCCACCTAAGCGCGTGATCGCGATATGAGCGTCAAATCCAATGCGCTACCAGCAGGGTGTAATTGCTGGCGGCGTTTCGATTTCAACATTTGCAAAGATGCGCGCTGCCAGCCCGCTGCAATTCTTGAGCGGACGCGTTGGCTCATATACGCTGCTCGATGGCGTGCGCGGCATCGAGCAACACCTCCGCGACATCCTGCTCGCGGCGCGGGCCGAGCCGGTTGCGGACGGCGGACACCGTGATCGCGGCCACCGGATGGCCGTCGGCGGCCTTGATCCAGGTGGAGATCGACTTCGTTCCCTGAATCAGCCCGATTTCGCGCAGGTTGTAGCCCCGGCGCCGGGCCGCCGCGATCTGCGTCAGCACCGCCGATGGCGTGATACGATACGCCTCGAACCGCACCGCATTGGCGGTCACGATCTTGCGAGCTTCCGACGCTGGCATCGCCGCCATGATCGCGACGCCGGCGCTGCTGACGCCGAGCGGCCGTCGCGCGCCGATTTCGATCGACAATACCTGGATCGGATAGGCGCCGATGCGGCGGTCGATGCAGAGCGTGTCGTTGCCGGTGCGGACCGTGAGAAACAGCGTATCCCCGATCTCCTGCGATAACCGCCGGAGCGTGCCGTCTGAGGCGGCGAGCAGGGCGGGGCGTGCGGGCCGCGCCAGCGCCAGTTCCCCGACCTGCCGCCCGATGGCATAGCGGCCGGTTCTGTCGTGGCGTTCGACGATGCCTTCCTCGATCAGGACGTGCACGATGCGATGCACGGTCGGCCGGGTCAGGCCCGTCGCCTGGGCCACCTCGTTGAGCGGCACGCCGGCGTCCCGGCCGCTCGCCAGAATGCGCAGGACCGCCAGCGCGCGGCGGATGGCCTGGGCGCCCGGCCGGGGCTCGGTTCTGCGTTGGCGGGAGCGAGGTTGTTTGTCCATATCGTGGACAAAAACGGCACAATTCGGTCGACATGTAAAGCGGGCGGCCCCCATGATCGCGCCGGATCGAGGCGTCGAGGACGCGCGGTCTGTTCACAAACCAGAATGGCGGACCCGCATCTGCCGCACGACACTTTCGGGAGGATGCCATGAGACTTTTTGCAGCAATCGTCGCGACTGTCGCGCTCACGCTGGCCGGGCCGGCATCGGCTGATGACTACCCCTCGCGGGTGGTTCACCTCGTGGTGCCGTATCCGGCCGGCGGCAATGTCGACACCGCGGCGCGGATCGTCGCCGACAAGCTGCAGGCCAAGCTCGGCCAACCCTTCATCATCGACAACAAGGCCGGCGCCGGCGGCATGATCGCCGGCGAATACGTCGCGAAGTCCGCCAAGGACGGCTACACGCTGTTCGTCGGGGCGAACGGCCCGGTGCTGTTCGCGCCTGTCATCAACAAGCGCGAGAGCGCCTACAACTGGAAGAAGGATTTCATCCCGGTCAGTACGATCTCGATGACCGCGATCGTGCTCGAAACCAATCCTTCGGTCCCGGCCAAGACCGTGAAAGAGCTGTTCGACCTCGCGCGCAAGGAGCCGGGCAAGCTGACCATGGCCTCGCCCGGCGCGGGCACCAGCAATCATCTCCTGAGTGAATTGGCGCAGTCCGAACTGGGATTGCACTGGGTGACGGTGCACTATCGCGGCAACGCGCCCGCGACCAACGATCTGATCGCCGGCCAGGTGCAGTTCGCGTTCGACCAGATTTCCGTGGCGCTGCCATATATCAAGAGCGGGAAATTCCGGGCCCTCGCGGTCACGAGTCCCAAGCGGCTGCCCTGGCTGCCGGATGTGCCGACATTCGCCGAACTCGGTTACAAGGATTTCGACGCGCAGACGTTCACCGGCCTGTTCGCGCCGGCCGGTACGCCGGATGCCGTGGTAAAGAAACTGCACGATGCCATGGCCGAAGTTCTCAAGGATCCCGACGTGGTCGGAAAATTCGACAAGCTCGGGGCCGCGGCCACCGCCATGACGCCGGCTGAATTCACGACGTATCTGGAGCATGAGGACGCGAAGTGGATTCCGATCATTCGCAAGGTGAATATCGGGTCCAACTAGACCCGGGTTGTCCCGTCAGGCCGCAATCATGCTGATCGATCCGTCGGCGCTCGATGCCGAGAAAGTCTACCGGCTGATCACGGGAATCGTGGTGCCGCGGCCGATCGCGTGGGTGACGAGCCTGTCGGGCGGCGGCACGCTCAATCTCGCGCCCTTCAGCGCGTTCACCTTCGTCGCGCCAAAGCCGCCGATGCTGGCGATCAGCGTCGGCCGCAAGGCCGGAATCTACAAGGACACCGCGCATAACATCCTCAACAACGAGGAATATG
The DNA here is from genome assembly GCA_035546855.1 of Nitrobacter sp. Lineage (GTDB taxonomy): Bacteria > Pseudomonadota > Alphaproteobacteria > Rhizobiales > Xanthobacteraceae > Nitrobacter. Next base: position 103,422 of record DASZVY010000005.1, read on the forward strand.
TGGTCCACATCGCGGATTCGTCGCTGATGACGGCGGTGCACGAGAGTTCGGCCGAACATCCGCCCGACGTCAGCGAGGTCGAGCAACTCGGTCTTGCGACGCTGGCGAGCGAGCGGATCAAGGTGCCGCGCCTTGCCGCCGCGCCGATCGCGATGGAGTGCCGTTTCCGGCACTGTTTCGAATTCGGCGAGACCCGCAGCCGCCTGATCGTCGGCGAGGTGCTGGTATTTCACATTCGCGACGGTCTCATGCAGAATGGCAAGATCGAAACGGAGGCGCTGGACCCGATCGCCCGCATCGCGGGCCCGCGTTACGCGCGGCTTGGCGAGATCGTCACGCTGAAGCCGGTGTTCCAGACCTCCAAATCTGAACCTCCAAAGTCAGGGACCTGAGGAGCAACCATGCGTTTTGTCAGCTATCTTCTGAAAGGCGAGGCGCGGTACGGCGCCGTTATCGGCGAAGGCGTCGTCGATCTGACGGCGCGGCTCGGATCGACCTTTCCCGACCTGCGCAGCCTGATCGCCGGCGACGGCCTCGACAGGGCGCGCGCGGCGGTCGCGGGCCAGAAGGCCGACCATGCCATCGGCGATGTCGCGCTGCAGCCGCCGGTGACCGCGCCGGAAAAGCTCTGGTGCATCGGGGTCAACTACAAGGACCGCAACGCCGAGTACAAGGATGACTCCGACCTGCCGAAATATCCGAGCCTGTTCGTGCGCAGCGCATCGTCGGTGGTCGGCTCCGGACAGCCGATCGAAAAGCCGAAGGTCTCGGAACAACTCGACTACGAGGGCGAACTGGTCATCGTCATCGGCAAGGAAGGGCGTCACATCCCGCGCGAGCATGCCTGGGAACACATTTTCGGCATGACGCTGTGCAACGAGGGGAGCGTGCGCGACTGGCTGCGGCACGGCAAGTTCAACGTCACCCAGGGCAAGAACTTCGATCGCTCCGGCAGCATCGGCCCCTGGATCATGACGTCGGACGAGTGCGATCCGCGCGGGCCCCATGACATCATCACCCGCGTCAACGGCGAGGTGCGCCAGCAGGATTCCACCGAGCGGCTGATGTTTCCGTTCGATTTCCTGCTCGCCTATCTCTCGACATTCGCGACCTTGAAGCCGGGCGACATGATCGCGACGGGCACGCCGACCGGCGCCGGCGCGCGCTTCACGCCGCCGCGCTGGCTCAAGGCCGGAGACGTCGTCGAGGTCGAGTCGTCCAAGATCGGCATCCTCCGCAACACCGTTGTCGAGGAGAAGTGACACCATGCTCGATCAAGCCACGATCAACCGTCTCGCGGAGCAGCTCGACGAAGCCGAGCGTACCAAGACGCTGATTCCGATTTTCACGCGGACCTATCCCGACCTGACGATGGAGGATGCCTACGCGATCCAGCGCGCTTGGACGCGTCTGCAGCTCGATCGCGGGCGCGTGGTGCGCGGCCACAAGATCGGCCTGACGTCGAAGGCGATGCAGAACGCCGTCGGCATCAACGAGCCGGATTACGGCGTGCTGTTCCATGACATGTTCTATCAGGACGCCGGCGTCATCCCGTACGATCGCTTTCATGCGCCGCGGATCGAGGTCGAACTCGCGTTCGTGCTGAAGACGCCGCTGCGCGGGCCGAACTGCACGATCTTCGACGTGCTCAACGCCACGGACTACGTGACGCCCGCGCTCGAAATCCTCGAAACGCGCATGCACCGCGTCGATCCGGAGACCGGCAAGCCGCGCAAGGTGATGGACACGATTTCCGACAATGCCGCCAACGCGGCGCTGGTGCTGGGCGGCCGTCCGTTCCGGCCGCTGGATGCGGACCTGCGCTGGGTCGGGGCGCTGTTGTTCCGCAACGGCCAGGTCGAGGAAACCGGCCTCGCCGCCGCCGTGCTCAACCATCCCGCCAACGGCATCGCATGGCTTGCCAACCGGCTCGCGCCGCATGGTGAAAACCTCGAAGCGGGTGAAGTGGTGTTGGCAGGCTCCTTCACCCGGCCGGTCGAAGTCAGCCGCGGCGACACATTCCATGCCGACTACGGGTCGTTCGGGTCGGTCTCCTGCCAGTTCGTCTGATAACAAAAACAGCGAGGATATGCGCATGACGGCTCAATCGCGGCGCAAGAGCATCCATATCGGTGGTTTCAAGCACGCCAACCCGATTCCGAACGCCTGCCGCATCGGCAATCTCGTGATGTCCGGTGTCATCCTCGGCCGCGACGCGTCCGGCCGGATGCCGGACAGTCTCGAGGCGCAATGCGCCAACATGTTCGGCCACATGAAGGCCACCGTGGAAGCAGCCGGTGGATCGACCGACGACATCATCAAGATGACGGTCTGGCTCAAGGATCGCGCGCAACGCGGTCCGGTCAACGTCGAGTGGCTGAAGATGTTTCCCGACGAGCATTCGCGCCCGGCGCGCCATTCGCTGCAGATGGACATGGAGGGCGGCGCGCTGGTGCAGTGCGACTTCACCGCCGTCATCGATTGAGAGGATTACCCGATGCCTGCCTATCTTCCGTTCGATCCCAACCCGCGCCGCCCTTCCAGGCCACCGCCGCCGAAGACTATCGACAGCCAGTTTCACGTGCTCGGGCCGATCGACAGGTATCCGATCCGGCCCGGCGCGGCCTATCAGATGCCCAGCGCGACCTGGGAGGCGGCGCTGCGGATGCACAAGACGCTCGGCATCGAGCGCGGCGTGATCGTGCAGACCACGACCTACGGCGCCGACCATGCGGTCGTGCTCGACGGCCTCGCCGCCATGGGCCCGAACTATCGCGGCTGCGCCAACGCGCTGGTGTTTGCGGAAGCCGACGACGCCTATCTCGCCAAGCTCAACGATGCCGGCGTCAACGGCGCGCGCTTCAGCTTTCGTGCGGCTCTAGGCGCGGTGCTGTCGGACAAGGATTTCGACCGCGCCATCGCGCGCATTCGTGAACTCGGCTGGTATGCAAAGTTTCAGCCGGAGAAGGACGGGATTGTCGCGAACCTCGACAAGATCCGGTCGCTCGACGTGCCGGTTCTGATCGATCACATGGGGCGGCCCGATCCCGCTCTCGGCAGAAACGATCCGAACCTGCGCGCGGTGCTCGATCTTCTGGCGAGGGGCAATTTCTGGGTGATGCTGTCGCTCGGCGAGAAAACGTCGAGGGTAGGTCCGCCGTGGGATGACGTGATCCCGGTGGCGCGCGCCTACATCGAAGCAGCGCCCGACCGCTGCGTGTGGGCCAGCGACTGGCCGCATCCGGTCTCGCCGGTGCAGCCGCCGAACGACGCCGACCTGCTCGAACTGATGTATCGCTACGCGCCGGACCAGGCGACACTGGAGAAAATTCTCGTTCACAATCCGGCGAAACTGTTCGGATTTCCCGCGTAACGGAACGGATTGATCGCGAACGGCCCGGCGAAACGCCGGGCGTTCTGCTGCGCGAGGTTATGCCGCACGCGTGTCCCTCCGCTTGCGGTTTTCATGCGGGAATGAAACTCTCCCGGCCTGCATCGTGAGGCAACGGGAGCTTTGTCGTGAAAACAGCCATCACCGAATTGTTCGGCATCCAACATCCGATCATCCAGGGCGGCATGCATTATGTCGGTTTCGCCGAACTGGCGTCCGCGGTCTCCAACGCGGGCGGGCTCGGCATCATCACCGGGCTGACCCAGAAGACGCCGGAGTTGCTGGCCAAGGAAATCGCGCGCTGCCGCGACATGACCGACAAGCCGTTCGGCGTGAACCTGACGTTTCTGCCGTCGTTCTCGGCGCCGCCTTATCCGGAATACATCGCCGCGATCCGCGAGGGCGGCGTCAAGATTGTCGAGACCGCCGGCCGCAGCCCCGAGCAGTACATGCCTGCGCTGAAGGCGGCCGGCATCAAGGTGATCCACAAATGCACCTCGGTGCGGCATTCGCTGAAGGCGCAGTCGATCGGCTGCGATGCCGTCAGCGTCGACGGGTTCGAATGCGGCGGCCATCCTGGAGAAGACGATGTGCCGAACATGATCCTGCTGCCGCGCGCCGCGGATGAGCTGAAGATTCCGTTCGTGGCGTCGGGGGGCATGGCCGACGCACGCAGTCTCGTTGCGGCGCTGGCGATGGGCGCGGCCGGCATGAATATGGGCACGCGCTTCATCGCGACCAGGGAAGCGCCGGTGCATGAGAACGTGAAGAAGACGCTGGTCGCCGCTTCCGAACTCGATACCCGGCTCATCATGCGCGCGTTGCGCAACACCGAACGCGTATTGAACAACCGCAAGGTCGAGAAGCTGATGGAGATCGAGCGGGAGAAGGGCAGGGCGCTCAAGATCGACGACATCATCGAGGAGGTGGCCGGCGTCTATCCCAAGGTGATGATCGAGGGCGACATGGATGCCGGCGCCTGGAGCTGCGGCATGATGGTCGGCCTGATCAACGACGTGCCGAGCTGCAAGGAGCTGATCGACCGCATCATGGCCGACGCCGAGCGCATCATCCGCCAGCGCCTGATTGGCTTCCTCGACGGCAAGGCGGCGTAAAAGCTTGTCGGTTCGTCATTCCGGGGCGCGCAGGCGGCGAACGCGAAGCGTTCGCGCCGATAGCGCGAACCCGGAATCCAGTCTCATCGGAGACTGCTCTCGTTTCGGGATACCGGATCGCCCGCCTCGCGGCGTCCGCAATGACGGCCGTCTCGTCGACTCGCTTTTCCGCCTCTCGAACCTTAAATCTTCCCTTGGCGACCAATCGGAGAATTCGCCATTCGGCCAGTGGGCGCAATTGTGGGCAGGGAGAGATTTTCATGACCGGGTTCGATATTTTCGCCATCGTCTTTGTGGCGGTAATTGTCCTGACGTTGTTCGCCGGCGTGAAAACGGTGCCGCAGGGCTACGACTGGACCATCGAGCGGTTCGGCAAATACACCCGCACGCTGGAGCCTGGTCTCAACCTCATCATTCCCTATTTCGACCGCGTCGGCCGCAAGATGAACATGATGGAGCAGGTGATCGACATTCCCGAGCAGGAGGTCATCACCAAGGACAACGCCACCGTCACGGTCGACGGCGTCGCCTTCTATCAGGTGTTCGATGCAGCGAAGGCGAGCTACGAGGTGGCGAACCTCAATCAGGCCATCGTGACGCTGACCATGACCAACATCCGTTCGGTGATGGGCGCGATGGACCTCGATCAGGTGTTGTCGCATCGCGACGAGATCAATGAGCGGCTGCTGCGCGTGGTCGACGCCGCGGTGTCGCCGTGGGGGCTCAAGGTCAACCGCATCGAGATCAAGGATATCGTGCCGCCGGCCGACCTTGTGCAGGCGATGGGACGGCAGATGAAGGCCGAGCGCGAGAAGCGTGCGGACATTCTTCAGGCGGAAGGCCAGCGGCAGTCGGCGATCCTGAAGGCCGAAGGTCAGAAGCAATCCCAGATCCTCGAGGCCGAGGGCCGCAAGGAGGCGGCATTCCGCGACGCCGAGGCGCGCGAACGGTCGGCGGAAGCCGAGGCCAAGGCGACGCAGATGGTGAGCGACGCCATCGCCAAGGGCGACGTGGCCTCGCTCAACTATTTTATCGCCGACAAATACATCAAGGCGTTCGGCCAGCTCGCCAACTCGCCGAACCAGAAGGTCGTCATGCTGCCGCTGGAAGCGACCAGCATGCTGGCGTCATTGGCCGGCATCGGCGAGATTGCAAAGGCGACGTTCGGCGAGAGCGCGGCGTCCGCGGCCGCCGCCGCGCGGCGCGGCTCGGTGCCATCGGCGGGGGCGCCGGTGCCGCCCGTTCCTCCGCAGCGCTAGGCTCGCGAGTCGAAGGAGCGATCCATGACCGACATGTTCGTCTCGCTAGGCACCTGGAACTGGCTGATCTTCGGCTTGCTGTTGATGGGGCTCGAACTGTTGGCGCCGGGCGTGTTCTTGTTCTGGCTCGGGCTCGCCGCGTTCTTGGCCGGCGTGCTGTCGTTCGTCTTTCATCCGTCATGGCAGATGCAGATCCTGCTGTTCGCGGTGTTTGCGATTGCTGCGGTGCCGCTGTGGCGGCGGCTGGCGCGGCCGAAACCAGGCGCGAACAGCGCGTTCCTCAACAAACGCGCCGATGCGCTGGTCGGACGCGTATGCACGCTGGAGAAGCCGATCGTTGACGGCCGCGGCACCGTGCGAATCGACGACACCATCTGGCGTGTGGCCGGACCGGATGCGCCGGCCGGCAGCCGCGTCAGGATCGTGCAGGCCGACGGCGCGAGCCTCACCGTGGCGGCGGTATGATCGCCGCCGTTGTCTCCCGTGGGCGCCAACGCCCGGCGCAGGCGACGTCGCGGCTCCGGCCGAGCATTACGACAACGCGAGGATTCTCGAGACCATCCTGCTGTGCGCTTCTACCGCACCGTGTCCTATCTCGCGAACGGTCTGGATTTGCCGTTGGCAACAGCAGCGGCGCGGTTTCCGCGCGAGGATGCCGCATAAACGGATCGATGATCAGGCCACGCCCGCGCGCAACAGGTCGTGCAGATGTAGGATGCCGACCGGCTTTTTCCCGTCGGTGACGATCAGCGCCGTGATCTTCGAGGAGTTCAGAAGCTCGAGCGCCTCGCCGGCGAGAAGATCGCGGCCGATGGTTTTTGGGTTGCGCGTCATTACGTCGTCGACCAGCGCCATCATCAGATCGGCGCGCATGTGGCGGCGCAGGTCGCCGTCGGTCACGATGCCGGCGATATGTCCCTTGCCGTCGACGATGCCGACGCAGCCGAAGCCTTTCGACGTCATTTCCACCAATGCATCGGACATCTTCGTGCCGAGCGGCTTCAAGGGCACCGCGTCGCCGGTGTGCATGAGATCGCGGGTGTATTTGAGCAGCGCGCCGAGTTTTCCGCCGGGATGCAGCACGCGGAAATCGTGAGTCGAGAATCCACGGCCTTCGAGCAGCGCGATGGCGAGCGCGTCGCCGAGCGCAAGCTGCATCAGCGATGAGGTCGTCGGCGCGAGGTTGTGCGGGCAGGCTTCGCGCGCCTTGGGCAGCGTCAGGGAGATGTCGGCGGCCTTGCCGAGCGTCGACTCGCGGTCGGCCGTCATGGCGATCAGCGCGATCCGGAAGCGTTTGGCGTAGGTGATGAGGTTCTTCATCTCCGGCTGCTCGCCGGACCAGGACAGCGCCAGGATCACGTCGTCGGCGGTGATCATGCCGAGATCGCCATGGCTCGCTTCGGCGGCGTGAACAAAGAAAGCCGGCGTGCCGGTCGAGGCGAAGGTGGCGGCGATCTTGCGGCCGATATGACCGGACTTGCCGAGACCCGTCACGATCAAGCGGCCCTTGGCCTTCAGAATTAAATCGGCGGCAGCCGCGAAGGCTGGACCGAGGTCCGACTGCAGGGCCGCGGCAAGCGCGGCAACGCCGCTGGCCTCCGCATCGAGCGTTCGCAACGCCGCGTGGATGGCCGCATTGGCCTGGTCGGTCATCGAGGATTTCACTGTTCGCGATCTGGTCGAGGTCATCTCAGGGTCCGTGCGGACGGCGCGGCCGCCGATGCGCGTGTTCTTAGCACGCCGATCCGGGCGAGGCGACGCGAACCCCGGACCCTCAACGGGTCGTTAACCATAATTGTTTTAACTCCATTAACGATGAGTTCCGTGGCCATCCGCGGCGCGTGTCGGCAATTATCTGATTTTGTTGGAGTTTTCTCGCCGTGATTCCGGGTCCAGCAACGGGCCTCCGCCAGCGCGCGCAGATCGTCTGCGCGGCTTCGGCGTGCCTGCTGCTCATTGCGCTCGGCCGCACTCCGGCACAAGCTCAAACCTTCGCCAGCGACCTGATGCAGCCCGTGCCCGGCGGCTTCTTCCAGCCGCAGAATTCGCTGTTGCGGCGAACTGATGGCACGGCCGGCAACAGCGCCGCGCCGGCGCAGAGCGCGACCCCGGCGCCATCGCGCGTGGGCCAAATCCCGACCTACGATGTGCCGGCCGCCGCGGGCGCCTCCGACACCGGCTACGACTCGCTCAACCGCAAACGCAAGAAACAAAAGCTCTACCCCGGCGCCCCCAAGCCGAAGCCGCCGCCGGGGCCGGGCAACTACGTCCCGATCCCGCCGCCGCCGCCGTTGACGATCCCGCCGTCGTCAACCGCCAACAAGACGCCGCTCGCGCCGGCCATGGCGGGGACGGTGGCCGGTCAGCCTCCGCGCCGCCGTCTGAAGCCGGATGACGATCCGTTCGGCCAGGTCGGCAACTATGTCGGCAGTTTCCTCGTCAAGGACGCGGTCGAATTATGGGGCGGCTATGACACCAATCCGGGACGGTTCGCGAGTCCGCGGGGCTCGGCGTTCTATATGGTGTCGCCGGAATTCAACGCGGCCTCGAACTGGGAACGGCATTCGCTGATCGTGGACTTGCGCGGCTCGTTTACCGGCTACGGCAACACCTTCCCGCCGCGCGCCGCCGACTGCGATTGCGACCCGAGCCAGCCCATCATATCGCCGGTGCCGACCAACATCGACCGGCCGGACTTCACCGGCAAGGTCGACGGCCGGCTCGATGTCTCCCGCGACACCCGGATCAATTCCGAATTGCGGCTGCATATCGGAACCGACAATCCGGGCAGCCCGAACATCCAGGCCGGGCTCGCCAAATATCCGGTCTATGCGACCGCCGGGAGCACGCTCGGCGTCGAGCACGATTTCAATCGCCTGCAGGTCTCGCTCAACGGGACGGTCGACCGCACCACCTATCAGGACTCGCGGCTGACCGACGGCACCTCGACCACCAACGACGACCGCAACTTCAACCAGTATGGCGGCGTTGCCCGCGTCAGCTACGATCTGCTTCCGGGCGTCAAGCCGTTCGGCGAAGTCGAGGCGGATACGCGCATCCACGATACCCAGTTCGACCGCTATGGTTTCCAGCGCGACTCCAATGGCGGTTACGCCAAGGCCGGCACCAGCTTCGAATTCAGCCGGCTTCTGACCGGCGAAGCCTCGATCGGCTATGCGATGCGAAGCTACGCCGATCCGCGTCTGAACGACCTGACCGGTCTGCTCACCAGCGCGTCCCTGATCTGGTCGGCGACCCCGCTGACGACCGCGAAGTTCAACGCCACGACCTCGGTCGACGAATCGACCCTTCCGGACGTGTCAGGCGTGTTGACGCGAACCTATACGTTCGAGGTCGATCATGATTTCCGCCGCTGGCTGACGGCGGTCGGAAAATTCACCTACGGCACGATGGACTACCAAGGCTCGACGCGCTCGGACAAGATCTACTCGATCTCGGGCGATCTCATCTACAAGATCAACCGCGACTATCAGATCAAGGCCGAAGTTCGCCGCGACATCCTGGATTCGAATATCGCGGGCGCAAGCTCCGCCTCGACAGTCGTCATGCTCGGCGTTCGTGTGCAGCGCTGACGCCGGACGGATGTCTCCATTGCGTCTTGGATCTCCGAAGAAAAAATCTCCGGAAGCATGGATCGCGAAAAGGCCGCGGAGACAATCCGCGGCCTTTGTTCGTATCGATTGGAATGATGCGCGCAGGCTCTTACGGACAGGGGTGCCGCATGCCGTCGTTGCCGAGATAGGTCCCTGACGCAGGATCATAGGAGCGGAAACGCCGCGAGCAGTAAGCGGCGTTTTGCTGCGCGGCGGCGTTGGCCTGACCGGCCGCGATGGCGCCGCCGATAATGGCGCCCGCTGCGAGTCCGCCGATGAGCGCGCCTGCCCCGCCACCACCGCGATGCCAACCGTGACGATAGCCATGATGGTAGTGGCGATATTGAACCTGCTGGACGGCCGGGGCCGTGTCGGTATTCGTCATCCCGCGCATCAGCGGCGCGGCCGTCGCAGGTGCTGAAATCGTGATCAGGGGCGTTGTCGCGATCAGCACGCCGGCGATGATCGATTTCAAGGTCATCATTGGGTCTCCTTCTTCGGGCGAATTGGAAGTAATGCTCTAACATAGGCAGAAGTTCCATTCGCGCATCCCGGAGTCCTGCGACCAATGCCCGCACGCCGGGCCGGTGATCCGGAGGCGCGTGGCGCACGCGCGAACCGGAGGACCGCAGCACGTCAAGCGGCCGATGGAATTTCGGGCGTCATTGGCGGTCAGACGACGATGCTCAGTCGCTTCGCGGCACGCGTAATGCCTGTGTAGAGCCAGCGCGCACGGCTGTCCTGAAACGCAAAGCTTTCATCGAACAGCACGACGTCGTCCCACTGGGAGCCTTGCGATTTGTGCACGGTGAGGACGTAGCCGTAGTCGAATTCGTCGTAGGGCTTGCGCTGCTCCCACGGAATCTCCTCGATTCCCCCGGAGAAGCAGTCGGCGCGCACCGACACCTTCGTGACCTTGTGGGCGAACTCCTCGTCGGGCGAAAGCCGCATGGTGACGATCTTCGATTTCGACGCCGCGCGCGATTTCACGCGCCACAGCCCGCCGTTGAACAGCGCCTTCTTCCGGTTGTTGCGCAGGCAAACCAGCTTGTCGCCCGCGACGGGCAGGGGATCCTCGATGTTCTGCCGCTGCCGAAATCGCATGTTGTAGGCGCGGCGGGTGTTGTTGCGGCCGACCAACACCTGGTCGGCCTCCATCACGCGTGACGGGTCGAGTTCCTGGCGGGAGACGACCTCGCTTTCGCCATAGCGGCCGATATCGAGATCGCGCCCTTCCCGCACATCCATCGACATGCGGACGATCGGGTCATCCTGAGCCTGACGGTGAACCTCGGTGAGCATGGCGTCCGGCTCGGCATTGGTGAAGAAGCCGCCGCCCTGGATCGGCGGCAACTGCGCGGGATCGCCGAGCACGAGCAGCGGACAGTCGAACGACATCAGGTCGCGGCCGAGATCGGCGTCGACCATCGAGCATTCGTCGATCACGATCAGCTTTGCCTTCGAGGCCGGCGCGTCGTCCCATAGCTCGAAGCTCGGCTGTTCCTCGCCGGATTCGCGCGCGCGATAGATCAGCGAGTGGATGGTCGACGCGCCGTCGCAGCCCCGGTTGCGCATCACCAGCGCCGCCTTGCCGGTGAAGGCCGCGAACTTGACCTCGCCGTCGACGCCCTCGGCGATGTGGCGCGCCAGCGTGGTCTTGCCGGTGCCGGCATAGCCGAACAGCCGAAACACCGGCGGCGTCCCGTTCCGCCCGGGTTTGGCCCTGAGCCAGTCGGCAACGGCTTTCAGCGCGGAATCCTGATGCGGCGTAAAGGAGGTCATGGGGCTCGATGAATGGCGAAGTCCGCAAAGCGATGCCGCGACTCACCCGTTGCAAGCTAACCATTCGCGGGGCGAGCGCAAGGCATGTTCCGCCGTGCGAAATGTAGGAAGCGAAGAGCCGGTCTGCCGTCGCGCAATGGACACGGTGTGGCGGTCGACTACACTGCCTTCAACGAGAGACAGCGGTGCAGGGAGCCACGCCATGAAATTCGGCATCTTTTACGAATTGCAGCTTCCTCGCCCCTGGCAGGACGGAGACGAGCACCGGCTCTATCAGAATGCCCTGACCCAGCTCGAGACCGCCGACCGTGCGGGTTATGATTATGCGTGGGTCGTGGAGCATCATTTCCTGGAAGAATATTCCCATTCGCCGTCGCCGGAATCATTCCTTGCCGCCGCCAGCCAGCGCACGAAGAACATCCGGCTGGGCCACGGCATCTTCCAGTTGACCACCAACCACCCGGCGCGCGTGGCCGAGCGTGTCGCGGTGCTGGATTTGCTCAGCAATGGCCGCTGCGAATTCGGGATGGGCGAGAGCGCCTCGATCACGGAGTTGACGCCGTTCGGCCGCGACATGGAAACCAAGAAAGAGGTGTTCGACGAGGCGGTGCGCGCGATTTTCCCGATGTTTGAAGATGGCGGCAGCGAGCATCACGGCAAGTATTTCGATATTCCGCTGCGCAACGTGGTGCCGAAGCCGCTGCAGAAGCCGCATCCGCCGCTCTGGATGGCCTGCTCGCAACTGCCGACCATCGAGCGCGCGGGCCGGTGCGGGTTCGGCGCGCTCGGCTTTCAGTTCGTCAGCGCCGACGCCGCGCATGCCTGGGTTCATGCCTATTACAACGCCATCACCAAGCGGCTGCAAAAGCTCGCGGACTATGAGATCAATCCGAACATGGCGCTGGTGTCGTTCTTCATGTGCGCGAAGACGGATGAGGAAGCGCGCGCCCGCGCCGATGGCGCCACGTTCTTCCAGTTCGCCTTGCGCTATTACGGCGCCTCGCAGAACCGGCAGCGGCCCGCGCCCGGCACCGTCAACATGTGGGACGAATACAACAAGTGGAAGCGGGAGAACCCGGAGCAGCAGGAGGCCGCGCTGCGCGGCGGCCTGATCGGCTCGCCCGAAACCATCGCCAGGAAATTGCGCCGGTTCCAGGGCTCGCATATCGATCAGGTGATCCTGCTCAATCAGGCCGGCAAGAACAGCCACGAGCATATCTGCGAGTCGCTTGAACTGTTCGCCAGGGAGGTCATGCCGGAATTCCACGCCGCGCACGGCGAGCAGGAGGCGTGGAAAGCGGCTGTGATGCGCGGCGATCTCCAGCTCGAAGAGATCGACACGGCGGCTTTCACCGACCGCTATGGCAAGAACGCGATGAATGTAACGAAGCCGGCCGTCGCGACCGGGCGATAGGACGCAACGGTCGGCGCCTCTCCTGTGAGGGCCATGATCCGTTTCGTCAGCATCTCGCCGACGTCGTCTCGGCTTGCAACTTCCCGCAGGGTCAAAACTCTCAATGGCCCACGCCTTGCGAGGTCATTTGCAAAGCCCGGGCTTCCAGCCCCAAACGCTTCTCCGCCAATCCACTCCGGCAATTGCCGGGATTGAACACCTAGCGGCTGACAGCGACGTTTTGTAGTATCTTCTGGACGGGCGGTTTGGGGGACGAGGGGCGGCCGATGAGTTACTTGCTGGTGTTCGTGGGCGGCGGGCTCGGCGCCACCCTGCGGCACCTGGTCAATACGATCTGTGGCCGCCTGCTGGGCACCGGTTTTCCGTTCGGCACGTTCATCATCAACATTTCAGGCTCTATCATCATGGGCCTGATCGCCGGCTATCTCGCGTTCAAGGGGCACGCCGCGCAGCCCTGGCGCCTGTTCATCATGACCGGCATCCTCGGGGGCTACACCACGTTTTCGGCTTTCTCCCTCGATGCTGCGCTGTTGTACGAACGGGGCGAAGCCGGTCTTGCGGTCGGCTATGTGCTCGGCTCCGTCGTGCTTGCGGTTGCTGGTCTTTTTGCGGGTCTGGCCCTGGTGCGGGCGCTGACCTGACCGGGCAACGCAGCCCGCGGGCCGCTGGACTCTCGCTGGCGTTATAATATAACATTCTTATATCGGCAGGGGATTATCGCGCGCCGCGCGAATCAGATTTCTGCTGCGAAAGCAATAGGATGCCTCATCTTCACCAGCATGCGTCCCACCGCCATCCCGGCGGGGGCGCCGCCGCTTCCGCCCCGCACGATCCGTCCTCGCCTCATCCGGCGCAGGCCATGCCGTGGTCGATTCTCCGCATGCCGGTGGTGGCCCGGATCGCCGCGGCACTCGCCGTCAGCGCCGGATTATGGGCGATCGTGCTGGTGGCGATGAGATGAGCATGGCTGCGCAATTGGAATTTCGGGACGTGACGCTGGGCTATGACCGGCACCCGGCGGTCCATCATCTGAACGGCGCGATCGCGCCCGGCGCGCTGCTGGCGGTCGTGGGACCGAACGGCGCCGGCAAGTCGACGCTGCTGCGGGGCGTGGCGGGAATTCTCAGGCCGTTGTCCGGATCGATCGGACGCCCGGGTCTTGGCGCGCACGACATCGCCTATCTGCCGCAAAGCGCCGAGATCGATCGCAGCTTTCCGATTTCGGTGTTCGATTTCGTCGGCACCGGATTGTGGCGCGTCACCGGCACTTTCGGCGGCTTGGGCGCGCGACAACGCACGGCAATCGCGCAGGCGCTTGCCGCCGTCGGTCTCGATGGGTTCGAAAATCGTCCGATCGGCACGCTGTCGGGCGGGCAGATGCAGCGGCTCCTGTTCGCGCGCGTGCTGCTGCAGGACGCCGACGTGATCGTGCTGGACGAACCTTTCAACGCCATCGACGCGCAGACCTGCGATGACCTGCTGGGCCTGATCCGGCGCTGGCACGGCGAGAAGCGCACGGTGCTGGCGGCGCTTCACGATATCGAGATGGTGCGCGCCCATTTCCCGGAAACGCTGCTGCTCGCACGCGGCGCAGTCGCATGGGGGCCGACGGCGCAGGTGGTGACGGCGGACAATCTGCGCGCGGCGCGGCAGATGTGTGAAGCCTTCGATGACGGGGCCGCGACCTGCGCGGCTGCGTCCGCTCCCTCACGCGCGGCCTGATCCGCCATGCTGTACGATGCGCTGATCGCGCCCTTCATCGACTTCGAGTTCATGCGCCGCGCGCTGGCGGCGTCGATCGGGCTCGCGTTCGGCGGCGCGCCGATCGGCGTCTTTCTGATGCTGCGGCGGATGAGTCTGGTGGGCGACGCCATGGCGCACGCGATCCTGCCCGGGGCAGCCGTCGGCTTTCTGGTGTCGGGACTCAGCCTGTTCGCGATGACGGCGGGCGGGCTGATCGCCGGTTTTGCCGTGGCGATTTTGGCGGGGCTGGTCTCGCGCGCCACCGAATTGAGGGAAGATGCCTCGCTCGCGGCGTTCTATCTGGTGTCGCTGGCCGTGGGCGTGACCATCGTCTCGATCAAAGGCACCAATGTTGACCTGCTGCATGTGCTGTTCGGCAATGTTCTCGCCATGGATGACCAGACCTTGTTGCTGGTCGCGATCAACGCCACGATCACCCTGGTTGCGCTCGCGGTGATCTATCGACCGCTGGTGATCGAGTGCGTCGATCCGTTGTTTCTGCGCACCGTGAGCCGGACCGGCGGGCCGGCGCATCTGACATTCCTCGCGCTGGTTGCGATCAATCTCGTCAGCGGCTTTCAGGCATTGGGCACGCTGCTCGCCGTGGGATTGATGATCCTGCCCGCAGGCATCGCGCGGTTCTGGTCGCGCGACATCACCGGCATGATGATGATCGCGGTGGCGAGCGCGGCGGCGTCGGGATATGCCGGATTGATCCTGTCGTTCCACTCGCGCGTGCCCGCCGGTCCCGCCATCATTCTGGCGGCGGCGGCCTTCTATCTGATCTCGGTGCTGTTCGGCCCGGTCGGCGGCCTCATGCGGCAGGCGTTTCCCGGCCGCCATCTCGAGGCGTGAGGCGGCGGCGATGGTGCGGCGTGGCCTTGCGCTGGTTGCGACGGTCGTGATGCTGCTCGGCGCGGGCGCGGCGCAGGCGGACGATCGCATCGGGGTGGTCGCGAGCTTTTCCATCCTCGGCGATTTCGTGCGGGCGGTCGGTGGCGCGCGCGTCGCGGTGACGACGCTGGTCGGCGCCAATGGCGACATTCACGTCTATACGCCGTCGCCGGCCGCCGCGGCGACGGTGGCGAGCGCGAAGCTGCTGGTCATCAACGGTCTCGGGCTCGAAGGCTGGCTGCCGCGTCTCGTGCAAGCGTCCGGCGGCAAGGCCCGCGTGGTTGTCGCATCGGCCGGCGTGACGCCGCGCATGGTCGGCGGGGCGGCCGATCCGCACGCCTGGCAGTCGGTGGCCAATGCGATTATCTACGTCGGCAACATTCGCGACGCGCTGATTACGGCCGATCCCGCCGGCGCGGCGGTTTATCGGGCCAATGCGGAGCGCTATCTGACCAGACTGGACGCGCTGGACGCCGAGGTGCGGGAAGCCGTCGCCCGTATTCCTCCGGAGCGGCGCAGGATCGTCGCGACCCATGATGCCTTCCACTATTTTTCAGACGCCTACGGCATCGCCTTCATCGCCCCGCAGGGACTGTCCACCGACAGCGAGCCGAGCGCCCGCGATATCGCCGCGACCATCACCCAGATCAGGACCGCGAAAATCCCGGCGGTTTTTCTCGAAAATATGAACGATCCCCGTCTGATCCGCCGCATCGCCGCCGAAACCGGCGCGGCGGTCGGGGGGAAGCTCTATTCGGACAGCCTGACCGGCGAAAAGGGCGATGCCCCCACTTACATTGATATGGTCAGGCACAATATAAAGACCCTGACGAGCGCATTGACCGACCACGGCGGGGGCCACCCCGCAGCCGGCGCGCTTCCTTCTGCCCCGGAGCTGTGATGTCTGAGACCACTTCTGCGAAAATCCCCGTGACGGTGCTGACCGGCTATCTCGGCGCCGGCAAGACGACGCTGCTGAACCGCATCCTGTCGGAAAATCACGGCAAGAAATACGCCGTGATCGTCAACGAATTCGGCGAGATCGGCATCGACAACGACCTGATCATCGGCGCGGACGAGGAAGTGTTCGAGATGAACAACGGTTGCATCTGCTGCACCGTGCGCGGCGACCTCGTGCGCATCCTCGATGGCCTGATGAAGCGCAAGGGCAAGTTCGACGCCATCATCGTGGAGACCACGGGGCTGGCCGATCCGGCCCCGGTCGCGCAGACCTTCTTCGTCGATGAGGATGTGCAGAACAACGCCCGGCTCGACGCGGTGGTGACGGTTGCCGACGCCAAATGGCTGAGCGACCGCCTCAAGGACGCGCCCGAGGCCAAGAACCAGATCGCCTTCGCCGACGTCATCGTGCTGAACAAGACCGATCTGGTCTCGAAGCCGGAACTCGCGGAGGTCGAGGCGCGGATTCGCGGCATCAACCCCTATGCCAAGCTGCATCGCACCGAGCGCTGCAAGGTGGCGCTGTCGGACGTGTTGGAGCGCGGCGCGTTCGATCTCGACCGCATCCTCGAGCTCGAGCCGGATTTCCTCGAGGAGGAGGACGAGCACGGCCATCATCACCACGATCATGATCATCATGGCCACGATCACAGCCATCATCACGACCACGATCATGGTCACGGTCTGAAGCACTACCATGACGAGGATATGCAGTCGCTGTCGCTGCGCTCGGACAAGCCGCTTGATCCCGAAAAGTTCATGCCGTGGCTGCAGCAGCTCGTGGCCACCGAGGGCCAGAAGATCCTGCGATCCAAGGGCATTCTCGCGTTTGCGGGCGACGACGACCGCTATGTCTTCCAGGGCGTTCACATGATGCTGGAAGGCGACCATCAGCGGAAATGGAAGCCGGACGAGAAACGCGAAAGCCGTCTCGTGTTCATCGGCCGCGAATTGCCGGAAGCGATGATCCGCGAAGGTTTTGAGCGCTGTATCGCCGCGTGACTTTGCTTCTCTCCCGCAAGGGAGAGAGAAGCAGGGTCAGCGAACTTCGCTCCATCTACAACCGGCAAGCAAATCACTCGCATGTCCCCCAATGAACCCGCCTCCATCGCCTCGGTCACCGACCAGGTGCGTCCGGTGAAGATCGGAGCGCCTGTGTCTGCCGTGTATTTCATCGGCGATCGCGCCGCGTTTGTCGGTGACGAGGAAAACGTCACGCTCGTTGCCGCCAACGGAGAGACCGCGGTCGTGGCCCTCCATGGCGGCGCCGTTCTGTGCTCGGCATCGGACGGTCGCCGCCTCGTCACGGGCGGCGACGACGGCAAGGTCGTCGCGCTTGATGCGAAAGGCGAGACCGCCGTTCTTGCGACCGACCCCAGGCGGCGCTGGATCGACAACGTCGCCGTCCATCCCGATGGCGCGGTGGCGTGGTCGGCGGGCAAGACCGCCTTTGTCCGCGCGCCCAAAGGCGAAGTGAAGTCGCTCGATGCGCCGTCGACCGTCGGCGGACTTGCCTTCGCGCCGAAGGGGCTGCGGTTGGCGCTCGCGCACTACAACGGCGTGACGCTGTGGTTTCCGAACATGACGGCGACGCCGGAGCGGCTGGAATGGGCCGGCTCGCACCTCGGCGTCGTTTTCAGTCCGGACAACAAGTTTCTCGTCACCGCGATGCACGAGCCGGCGCTGCATGGCTGGCGGCTCGCCGACGCGCGGCACATGCGGATGACCGGCTATCCCGGTCGCGTCCGTTCGATGGCGTGGAGCGCGGGCGGCAAGGGTCTTGCCACCTCCGGCGCGGACACGGTGATCGTGTGGCCGTTCGCCAGCAAGGACGGACCGATGGGCAAGGAGCCCGCCATGCTCGCGCCGCTGCAGGCGCGCGTGACCGCGGTCGCCTGTCATCCCAAGCAGGATATCCTTGCGGCGGGCTATGAGGACGGCACCATCCTGCTGGTGCGGATGGCTGACGGCGCGGAAATTCTCGTGCGCCGCAACGGCGGCGCGCCTATTCCGGCGCTGGCATTCAACGCGGGTGGAACACTATTGGCGTTCGCCGCGCAGGATGGCGATGGCGGCCTGCTCGACGTGTGAACCCTTGTTCCCGTAAAAATCGATTTAAAAATCATTGACTATAGCGATGAGCTGCGTCGTTCCGGCGGAACGCGGCCCTCACCTTCGCGGTTGACCCGCGAAGGTGAGGGCCATCGCCGTGAACCGCAAGGAAAACAGGAAAGACGTCGCGATCGCCGCCCTGATCATTGCGGCGGGCATCGTCATTTCCGGATTTTCATTGATGGAGCTTGCGCGCGGGCAGCCTCAGTTTGCGCAGGCGCAGGCGCAACAGCAGCCGGCCCCTTCGGTTCCCGCGGGCAATGCCAACGCGCCGGCCCGGGCAAAACCCGGCGGAACTCGCCCGACAACGCCGGCGCCCGAGCCCGCGCAGCCGGGTCGCGGCGCGGAGAAGAAAGGCATGCGCCCCGCTCTTCCGCCCGCGCCAGCGGAGAAAATGGCCCCGCCGATCAAGGCGAAGTAAGTCCGCAAAGGAAGTCCGCAGGCATGCCTGACGCGATGCGTATCCGCGTGGTCGTCATTCCGGGGCGATCGAAGTCCGAATTTGGCGGGGAATCTTCGGAATACCAACCTCCGGATTCCGGGTCTGCGGGCTTCGTCCGCATTGGAATGACCGCAAGTCTGTCACCGCACCAGCACGTTCTTGAACTGCCAGGGATCGCTGGTGTCGATGTCTTCGGGAAACAGGCCGGGCCGATCGGTGAGCGGCGTCCAGTCGGTGTAATAGCCTTTCACCGGGCCGAGATACGGCTTCTGGATTTCCAGCAGGCGATCGAAATCCATCTCGTCGGCTTCGACGATGCCGGCGTTCGGATTTTCCAGCGCCCACACCATGCCCGCGAGCACGGCGGAGGTCACTTGCAGGCCGGTGGCGTTCTGATAGGGCGCAAGCGTCCGGGTCTCCTCGATGGAGAGCTGCGAGCCGTACCAGTAGGCATTTTTGTCGTGGCCATAGAGCAGCACGCCGAGCTCGTCGATGCCGTCGACGATCTCGTTTTCGTCGAGGATATGATGCTTCTCCTGCGCCCTGGCGGCGCGGCCGAACATTTCGTGCAGCGAGAGCACCGCGTCATCGGCGGGATGATAGGCATAGTGACAGGTCGGCCGATAGACGACCGCGCCCGATGCGTCGCGCACCGTGAAATAGTCGGAGATCGAGATCGACTCGTTGTGGGTGACAAGGAAGCCGTATTGCGCGCCGCGGGTCGGGCACCAGGTGCGCACGCGGGTGTCGGCGCCGGGCTGCATCAGATAGATCGCCGCGCCGCAGCCGGCTTCGTGCGTGTGCGCGTTGTCGGGCATCCACCTTTCATGGGTGCCCCAGCCGAGTTCGGACGGCTGCACGCCTTCCGAGATGAAGCCTTCCACCGACCACGTATTGACGAACACGTCCGGCTCTTTCGGTGTCTTCGAACGCTGGGTGTCGCGCTCGGCGATGTGGATGCCCTTGACGCCGGCCTGGCGCATCAGGTCCGCCCATTCGGCCTTGGTCTTCGGCCTCGGCGCATTGAGCTTGAGATCGGCGGCGACATTCAGCAGCGCCTGCTTGACGAAGAACGAGACCATGCCGGGGTTGGCGCCGCAACAGGACACGGCCGTCGTCGAGCCTGCGGGACGGGCCTTCTTGGCGGCCAGCGTGTTTTCACGCAGGGCGTAGTTGGAGCGCGCCTCCGGGCCTTTTGAGGCATCGAAATAGAAGCCGAGCCACGGCTCGTTGACCGTGTCGATATAGAGCGCGCCGAGTTCGTTGCATAGCTCCATGATGTCGGTGGAGCCGGTATCGACCGAAAGGTTGACGCAGAAGCCCTGGCCGCCGCCTTCGGTGAGCAGCGGCGTCAGCAATTCGCGGTAATTGTCCCTGGTCACGGCCCGCTGGATGAAGCGCACATTGTGCGTCTCGCAATGCGCCTTGCGGCCTTCGTCCTTGGGATCGATCACCGTGACGCGCGACCTGTCGTAGTCGAGATGCCGCTCGATCAGCGGCAGCGTGCCCTTGCCGATCGAGCCGAAGCCGATCATGACAATGGGGCCTGTGATGCGTGCGTACACGGGCGCAGTTGTAGGCGGCATCAAAAAATCTCCGGATTGTCGGGGGAGCAAGCGAGCGATCGCTGCAAAACTTGCCTTTGAAAACGACAAAACGCCGATGAAATCAAGGCCTCGGACAGGGCTCGATTTCAGCGGCCCGGCGGCAGTCCCTCAGATGATTGATTCGACGTGCTTTCCGGCCCCATGGACCAGCGTTCAAGATCGGATGGGCATCATGCTGTCACGCGCGCGTCACGAGGTCACACCACGTGATCCGGCGCGAGCATGCAGTGAACGTCGGACGATGTCTCGATCTGAAGCGTGGCGTGGCCGATGCCGAAGCGGAGATGCAGTTCGTGACAGGTCTCGGCGAGAAACACGTCGCCGGGATGGTTGCCCGGCGTGACCAGATGCACGGTGAGCGCCGTCTCCGTCGTGCTCATCGACCAGATATGCAGGTCGTGGATCGAGGCAACGCCGGGACGCCCTGCAAGAAAGGTGCGGACTTCCGCCGGATCGATTCCGGCAGGGACTGCGGCGAGCGACATCGCGGTGCTGTCGCGCAGCAGGCTCCATGTCCCGACGATGATGATGGCCACCACGATGAGACTCGTCAGCGGATCGATCCAGAACCATCCGGTTTTCATGATGACGAGACCGGCAACGACGACGCCGGCCGAGACGGCGGCGTCGGCGGCCATGTGCAGGTAGGCGCCGCGGATGTTGAGGTCGTGCGCACGGCCCGACGCAAACAGCAAGGCGGTGACCCCGTTCACGACGATGCCGATAGCGGCAACGACGATGATGGTGAGGCTTGCGACCGGCTCCGGATGCAACAGCCGTTGCACGGCTTCAAGAATGATCGCACCGCAGGCCACCAGCAGCAGCACGGCGTTGAACAGCGCGGCGAGAATGGATGTGGTGCGAAGTCCGTAGGTGTAGCGCGCAGACGGCGGCCGTTTCGCCAGCCCGGCGGCGATCCAGGCGGCCGCAAGGCCGAGCACGTCGGAGAGGTTGTGGCCGGCATCGGCGAGCAGCGCAGTGGAGTTGGAGAAGTATCCATAAAGACCTTCGATCGCGACGAAGGCGGTGTTCAGGGCGATGCCGATGACGAAGGCGCGGCCGAAATCGACCGGTGCGTGGCTGTGCCCGCCATGCGCGCGGCCATGGTTATGGTCGGAGTGATCGTGATGGTGGTGGTCGTGGTGATCTGCCATGGCCTGCTGCCGGGAGTCGTCTGATGACATCAGAATCGAGGCTCCATAGCACTTGCCGCAGCGGCGCGCGACCGTGCGATCGCACCAGACGGGCGTCGCTATTTTATAACATTGCGGCGCGGGGCATCGCCTTATCCGCCGTTTTGGACCTTGGCGACGGTCAGTGAACGCCAGCCGCCCGAGGGCGTCTGGAATTCGATCGTCTGTCCGACCGAGAGGCCGATCAGCGCCGCGCCGATCGGCGTCAACACCGAGATCCTGTTGGCGCTGACGTCCGCAGCCTCGGGATAGACCAGCGTCACGGTTCGTTCATGTCCGCTGACGTCGTCGCGGAACGTCACCTCGGAATCCATGGTGACGATGCCGTGCAACGAGCGATCCGCCGGGCAAATGCTGGCGCGCTCAAGCTCGCGCGCGAGAAAATCCGCGGTCGCCGGATAGGTCTCGGTCGCGACATCCGCCAGATGACGCAATCTCTCGGCGTCACGCGCGCTGATGGTGATGGGAGGCAGATGGGTCTGCACGCTGTTGTCCATGATGGTCACGCGGGTTGCCTCGATGATGTGGCGCGCGGCCGTGTGGCATATTCCCCTGCAGGAGACGCTGCAGGGAAAGCGCCGGACGCGGGCGCCGGATGGAAAGTTCCGTGATTGAAACGAAAGTCTGTGAAGCGAAAGTCTGTCGAACGGAAATCTATCCCGGACGGCGCGCGCGTCCGCCCGGGTCACCTTCCTGCGATGAGGTGACCTGCGCGCAACAACAGACGGCTTTTGCACACGTTCGACATGATTGCCTTAAGGTAGGGCCCGTCGCGCGCAAGTCAACGCGTGAACTGCGACATCTTGGCGCGCAAGGCGGATCAGGCTGAACGGCGTTTGGCCGCGACCTCGATCTCACGCGTCATCGGCGCAGATCCGTCACGCCGCCCGCGGCGCAGGCCGCTGACGCTTCACACGGCGATGACCCCTCGCTTCCGGCGCCCTGGCGCCGGTCGCGACGATCGTTCCTGCCGTGCCGTCGAGCGCGCCGTCGCGCAGTTCGGCGGCCAGCAGGCGCTCGCGCTCGAACGGTCCCGGAAGCGCGAGGTTGCCGGTTTTCACGGCACTGAAGCCGAAGCGCGCGTAGTAGGCCGGGTCACCGCGCAAGATCACGGCGGCGTGGCCGCGCGTTGCCGCCGCCGTCAGCGCATGGCGCATCAAGGCCGCGCCGATCCCGAGCGACCGGCAGGTGGCGTCGACCGCGAGCGG
Organism: Nitrobacter sp.; assembly: GCA_035546855.1. Classification (GTDB taxonomy): domain Bacteria; phylum Pseudomonadota; class Alphaproteobacteria; order Rhizobiales; family Xanthobacteraceae; genus Nitrobacter. The sequence continues at coordinate 126,156 of DASZVY010000005.1, forward strand.
ACCCAACATCAGTGCCGGGATGCCTCCGGCGCTGACGTGCCACAACCGCACGGTGCCAGCCAGGCGGCCATCCAGTCGCGCGACGAAAGAGAGACCTTCGGCGGGCTTCCGTCCGTCGCGCAGGCGCTGGCAGGTGCGCGTGTGGCGGTCTTCGCCGAAGCTCGCGTCGAGCAGCGCTTCCCGCGCGGCGACGTCCGACGCGCGCTCCGCGCGGATTGCGAACGGAGGAGCCGTGGAGGGGAGGGCGGCAGCCGGCTTCCAAACAGCAGTCATGACGCGTCAGTCCTTCTTGGGCATCGTCAGACACCCATTCCCCGTCATTGCGAGGAGCGGCAAGCGACGAAGCAATCCAGGTTTGTTGCGTCGCGTCTGGATTGCTTCGCTTCGCTCGCAATGACGGAGCGAGACATTCGCCATCCTTCGAGGGCCGCAAGAGCGGCTGCCTCGGGATGACGGGGTGGAGTTGAATGATAGGCGCCGGCGAACCGGCGTCCGGTTTTTTGCTTCGAGAGATGCTTCCCTTCAACCTCTCCCGCTTGCGGGGGAGGTCGGCGCGAAGCGCCGGGAGGGGGACCTTGTTCGCCCCCTCCCCGACCCTCCCCCGTAAACGGGGGAGGGAGAGTCTCCGTCAGATGTGGTACGTCTTCAGCGGCGGAATGCCGTTGAAGGCCACCGACGCGTAGGTCGAGGTATACGCCCCGGTGCCCTCGATCAGCAGCTTGTCGCCGATCTCGAGCGACACCGGCAGCGGATACGGCGTCTTCTCGTACAGCACGTCGGCCGAGTCGCAGGTCGGGCCGGCGAGCACGCAGGGCGCCATCGCGTCGCCGTCCCGCGGGGTGCGGATCGGGTAGCGGATGGACTCGTCCATCGTCTCGGCGAGACCGCCGAACTTGCCGATGTCGAGGTAGACCCAGCGCACGTCGTCTTCCTCGCTCTTCTTCGAGACGAGGACGACCTCGGTCTCGATGATGCCGGCGCCACCGACCAAGCCGCGACCCGGCTCGATGATCGTCTCCGGGATGCGGTTGCCGAAGTGCTTGCGCAGCGCCTTGAAGATGGCGTTGCCGTAGGTCTTCACCGTCGGCACGTTCTTCAGGTACTTGGTCGGGAAGCCGCCGCCGAGGTTGACCATCGACAGGTTGATGCCGCGCTCGCCGCACTCCTTGAACACCGCCGCCGCCGAAGCGAGCGCGCGGTCCCAGGCGTGCTGGTTGCGCTGCTGCGACCCGACATGGAACGAGACGCCGTAGGGCTCCAGGCCGAGCTTCAGGGCGTGCTCGAGCACGTCCACCGCCATCGCCGGCTCGCAGCCGAACTTGCGCGACAGCGGCCACTCCGCCCCGACGCAGTCGGAGAGGATGCGGCAGAAGACGCGCGCGCCCGGCGCCACGCGGGCGACCTTCTCGACCTCGGCCTTGCAGTCCACCGCGAAGAGGCGGATGCCCAGCGCGAAGGCGCGTGCGATGTCACGCTCCTTCTTGATGGTGTTGCCGTAGGAGATGCGGTCGGGCGAGGCGCCGGCGGCCAAAGCCATCTCGATCTCGGCGACCGAGGCCGTGTCGAAGCACGAGCCGAGGGTCGCGAGCAGCGAGAGGACCTCCGGCGCCGGGTTGGCCTTCACCGCGTAGAACACGCGGGTGTCCGGCAGCGCCTTGGCGAAGGCGGTGTAGTTGTCGCGCACGACGTCGAGGTCGACGACGAGGACGGGGCCCTCGTCGACGCCGCGCGCGCGGCGGTCACGCAGGAATTCACGAATGCGCTCGGTCATCGGCGCAAACTCCCAGCTCAAAGGGACGGCACTGCCGTCCGAATGATGCGGCTTTTGAGCCCGGGCCCGGTGCGCGATGGGGACGCGCCGGATCGGTCGCTGTGAGCCGCTCTAGCTGCCTTGGCTTGGAGGGAGACCCTTCCGCGCTGCTGGCAAGATGGACAAGCCTCGTCGGTGACCCGTCGCTGGCGGTGGAAGGCCAGCAGAGACCAAAGAAGCCCGCTCCGTCGTTGCTTTAAGCCGCGTCCCCTGCTGAGAGCAGAGTGCGCCGGTTTCGCCTCCGGCTGCCGATCAGAAAACTTGAGGCTACTTACTCTTCCCGTGGGAAGGAGCTCGCTGACCTCAGGCGGCTGGTCGGCCTCTTGTCCGACTACCTACCGATCGACACACGGCCACAGGCACGTGCGAAATTGGGCAAGAGTGGAAATAACACTTTTTCGACCACGTGCAAGCGAATTAGTTCGCTCGCGCGCAAAACATCCTTAATTTTTTCGCGGAACGGATTCGCTGCGCCGCGCGTCGCGCGTCAGGAGCGGCGCGTGAACGGCTCGATGCGGTGAGCGTTGCGGATGAACTGCGCCATCACCAGCACGCCGCAGCAGACGAAGGTCACGTCGAGGATGCGCGCCCAGAAGGCGCCGAGACCGGCGAGCGTGGCGAGCGCCCAGGAAGCGGCGAAGGCCGCACCGAACACCTCGGCGCCAATGAGGATCGCCGCGCTGATCACGGTCAGCACGTTCTGCCAGACGATGCGGCGGCCTTGAGCCATGGCGTGTCTCCTTCGCGCCGCAATGTCCCCGAAACGGGCAGGCGGATCAAGCCCTTGCGGCGGCCTTTCTTTGATCTCGCTCATGGCGGAAAGACGGCGGCGGCGCGAGGTCTGTCGTCATGAACGATCTGCTCAGACGCGTGCGGCCGCTGCTCGCCGCGCTCGCCGCCGCCGGACTGGCCGCGGGACTCGCCGCGCATCTGCTGGGCAACGGCCGCCTCGCCGAGGGAATCTGGGTCGCGGCCACGCTCCCGGTCCTG
>DASZVY010000006.1:0-11681 GCA_035546855.1 Nitrobacter sp.
TCGAGGCCGGCATTGGAGAGCTGCACGCCGGTGACGCCGCCGAGCGTGAACAGGAAGATGAAGCCGATCGCCCACAGCATCGGCGTGCGGAACTCGATCGAGCCGCCCCACATGGTGGCGATCCACGAGAAGATCTTCACACCGGTCGGTACCGCGATGACCATGCTCGCCGTGGCGAAGTAGGCCTGGGTGTTGAGCGAAAGGCCGACGGTATACATGTGGTGCGCCCACACGACGAAGCCGATGAAGCCGATCGCGACCATGGCGTAGGCCATGCCGAGGTAGCCGAACACCGGCTTCTTCGAGAAGGTCGACACGATCTGGCTCGCCATGCCGAAGCCGGGCAGGATCATGATGTACACTTCGGGATGGCCGAAGAACCAGAACAGGTGCTGGTAAAGCACCGGATCGCCGCCGAGCTGCGGGTTGAAGAACGTCGTCCCGAAGTTGCGGTCGGTGAGCAGCATGGTGAGCGCGCCGGCGAGAACCGGCAGCGCCAGCAGCAGCAGGAAGGTCGTCACCAGGATCGACCAGACGAAGAGCGGCATCTTGTGCAGCGTCATGCCCGGCGCGCGCATGTTGAAGATCGTGGTGATGAAGTTGATGGCGCCGAGGATCGACGATGCACCGGCCAGATGCAGCGCCAGAATCGCGAAATCGACCGACGGCCCGGGATGGCCCGACGTCGACAGCGGCGCGTACATGGTCCAGCCGGTCCCGGCGCCCAATGAGCCGGGCTCACCCTCGACGAAGGACGAGATGATCAGCAGCGAGAACGCCGCGGGCAACAGCCAGAAGGAAATGTTGTTCATGCGCGGGAACGCCATGTCCGGCGCGCCGATCATCAGCGGCACCATCCAGTTTCCGAACCCGCCGATCATCGCCGGCATCACCATGAAGAAGATCATGATGAGACCATGCGAGGTCACGAACACATTGTATTCGTGAGTCTGGTGGAAGATCTGCACACCGGGAAACATCAGCTCCGCACGAATCGCGACCGACATCGCGCCACCGATAATGCCGGCGATGATCGCAAAGATCAGGTACATCGTGCCGATGTCTTTATGGTTCGTCGAATAGACGTAACGCCGCCAGCCGGTCGGATGACCGTGCGCATGGTCATCGTGGGCGTGATCGGTGTGAGCAGATGCTGCGGTTGCCATTTTCAAATCCTGTCTTCAAGTCCCTCGAACCCTGCGGTTCCATCGCCCTTCATTCGCCGTACGAACCCGTCCCGAACTAATGCGTCAGGCTCTCCGCCGAGGCGTAGGTCGTATCCCGCGCCGAAGCGAACTTTTTCTTGGCCGTTTCCACCCAGGCCGCGAAATCCTGATCGCTGACGACCCGGACCGCGATCGGCATGAAGGCATGATCCTTGCCGCACAGTTCCGAGCACTGGCCGTAGAACATGCCGGTCTTGGTGGCCTTGAACCAGGTCTCGTTGAGACGGCCCGGGATGGCGTCGATCTTGATGCCGAAGGCCGGGACGGCGAACGAGTGAATCACGTCGGCGCCGGTGACCTGCACCCGGATGACCTTGTTGACCGGCACGACCAGTTCGTTGTCGACCCCAAGCATGCGCGGCTTCTTGTCCGCCACGATCAGCGAATCGAACTCGAACTTGCCGTTGTCGGGATAGGCATAGCTCCAGTACCACTGCTTGCCGGTCGCCTTCACGGTGAGGTCGGCCTTCGGGACGTCAAGCTCCTCGAACAGCAGGCGGAACGACGGCACCGCGATGCCGACCAGAATCATGACCGGGATGATCGTCCACGCCACCTCGATCAGGGTGTTATGCGTCGTCTTGGACGGGACCGGATTGGCCTTGGCGTTGAATTTCACCATCACGATCACGAGCAGCGCGACGACCAGCAAGGTGATGGCCGTGATGATGTAGGTGAGAAAACTATAGAACCAGGCGATGTTGTCCATCACCGGCGACGCCGCCGGCTGCAGCCCATGCTCCCAGGGCGACGGCTGCCCCACTTCGGCGAATGCGGCCCCGCCCGCCACCAGGGCCATTCCAACAATCGCCAAACCCAGCAACCGGCGGCCCATCTGGCCCTTCGACATCTTCATGCCGCTCGCGCTCCTTGTGATAAATTCCCTAAGCATTCCCGCCGGGCGGCGAAAGCTGCTGGTCGACGCCACGCCCTGACAAGCTCCCGGATATCATCTCGGGCCGTATCGTTAGAACGCGTCGAAATCCAGCTTCTCAAACCATAATTCGACGCCCCTCGCAATGCAGTAGTAAGGCGCAGAGCGATGCATTTGCAGCTATTGTTCCACCGTTACATTTTCTCCCCGAATCAGGCCCTTGCGCCGACCTTCACGGGTTGCCGCGCTTGACAGCCGCATTGCGCGATGTAGGCACAGGCAGGCCGCGCCGGCGGCACCTGATTCGCCCGTCGGATTCGGCGTTCGGGACGCCGGGACTGCCTTCAAGACGCCCTCATTGCCGACCAGTCCTGTCGCCGGACCGGCCGCACCGGACATTTCACGCACGACAGTCAGGGAATCGACCCGTATGGGGCATACGAAATTGGACGCCAGGTGTGCGCAAGACCGTCAAATTCCGTCCGCCGCGGCGCCAGTTGTCCGGATTTGGGCCCGTGTGCTGGCTGTCCTGGCCTCGATCGTCCTGATTTCGGGCTTCGCGGGACCGGCCCACGCCCAGGGCGCGGTCAAATCCGTTCACGGCGACTGGCAGATTCGCTGCGACACCCCGCCCGGCGCCAAGGCGGAGCAGTGCGCGCTGATCCAGAGCGTGGTGGCGGAAGACCGCTCCAACGCCGGCCTGACGGTTATCGTCCTCAAGACCGCCGATGGAAAGAGCCGCCTGATGCGCGTGGTGGCCCCGCTCGGGGTGCTGCTGCCGTCCGGCCTCGGGCTGAAGCTCGACAACGTCGACGTGGGTCGTGCCGGGTTCGTGCGCTGCCTGCCCAACGGCTGCGTTGCCGAGGTGGTGCTGGACGACAAGCTGCTCGGCCAGTTGCGGACCGCCAAGACCGCGACTTTCATTATCTTCGAGACCCCGGAGGAAGGCATCGGCTTCCCGCTCAGCCTCAACGGGCTCGGCGAGGGCTTCGACCAATTGCCTTAGCCGCGCCTCCTGCGGGCCGGATGAACATTTGGTAAGAGCCTCCCTTTTTGCGGCAATCACGCCTATCTTGAACTCTCACCGCTCCGGACGACACGGAACGGCCGCATATCCGCGTTGAATTCGGAGCCCGCATGACCAGTCCCGCCACGACCTCCCTGCTCGACCGTGCCAATCTCGACCGCGATCAGGTGCGCAACGAAGTGGCGCGGGGGCTCGCGGGGGCCGACGATGGCGAACTGTTCCTGGAATACAGCCAGACCGAAGGCCTAATGTTCGACAATGGCCGGCTCAAGCAGGCCACCTATGACACCTCACAGGGTTTTGGGCTCCGCGCGGTCAAGGACGATGTGGTCGGCTATGCGCATTCCTCCGACGTGTCGCTGCCGGCCCTGATCCGCGCGGCCGATGCCGTCGGCGCCGTGCGCGGCGGCTATCAGGGAACGTTTGCCGCGGCACCGCCGCATACCAATGTGCGGCTCTACGGCGACGACAATCCGCTGGACGGCCCCGGCTTCGAAACCAAGGTCAAGCTGCTCGCGGAAATCGACGCCTATGTGCGCGACAGGGATCCGCGGGTGCGGCAGGTGTCGGTCAGCCTCGGGGCCACCTGGCAGGTGGTCGAGATCATGCGGCCCGACGGCGAGAGCTACCGCGATATCCGCCCGCTCGTGCGGGTCAATATTTCCGTCGTGGCGGGACAGGGCGACCGGCAGGAAACCGGCAGCAAGGGCTATGGCGGCCGCGAAGGCTATGCGCGCTTCATCGCGGCCAAGGCCTGGCGCGAGGCCGCCGACGGCGCCATCCGCGAGGCGCTGGTCAATCTTGAATCGATCCCCGCGCCCGCCGGCGAAATGGACGTGGTGCTCGGCCCCGGCTGGCCCGGGGTCATGCTGCACGAGGCCGTCGGGCACGGGCTCGAGGGCGATTTCAACCGCAAGAAGACCTCGGCCTTCGCCGGGCTGATGGGCCAGCAGGTTGCGGCCAAGGGCGTCACCGTGGTGGATGACGGCACCCTCGCCGCCCGGCGCGGATCGTTGTCCATTGACGACGAGGGCACACCCACCAATCGCACCGTGCTGATCGAGGACGGCATTCTCGTCGGCTACATGCAAGACCGCCAGAACGCGCGGCTGATGAACATGAAGCCGACGGGGAACGGCCGCCGCCAGGGCTATGCCCATGTGCCGATGCCGCGCATGACCAACACTTACATGCTTGCGGGCCAGCGCGACCCTGCCGAGATCATCGCCTCGGTCAAGAACGGCATCTTCGCCGCCAACTTCGGCGGCGGGCAGGTCGACATCACCTCAGGCAAGTATGTCTTCCAGTGCACCGAGGCTTACAGAATCGAGAACGGCAAGATCGGCGCCCCGCTGAAAGGCGCGATGCTGATCGGCAACGGCCCGACCGACCTGCATCGCATCACCATGATCGGCAATGACGTCGCCCTCGATACCGGCATCGGCACCTGCGGCAAGAACGGCCAGGGCGTGCCGGTCGGCGTCGGCCAGCCGACGCTGCGCATGGAACGGATCACGGTTGGAGGAACGGGCGGATGAGCACCGAAACGTCGACATCGGCTCCCTCGGCGCTGCGCCGCTGGGGCGGACAGCTCGGCCAGATCGCCGCCATCGTGCTGGTGGTGCTGGTCGCCAAGGGCGCGCTCGCCGAACCCTTTTATGTGCCGTCCGCCTCAATGGAGCCGACGCTTCTGATCGGCGACGCGCTGGTTGCCTCGAAATATCCATATGGCTACAGCGCAGCGTCGCTGCCGATTCACATCTCCATTCCCGACACCGGGCGCATCTTCGGCGAATTGCCCAAGCGCGGCGACGTCGTGGTGTTCCGCTGGCCCGGCGACACTTCGCAGGTCTGGGTCAAACGCGTGATCGGCTTGCCCGGCGACCGCATCCAGATGCGGAACGGCCAGGTCTGGATCAACGGACAGGCCGCGGCACTGAAGCCCGACGGACTCGGCGAGGCGGAGGACGACAACGGCTCCGGCGAACCCGCGCATCGCTATCTCGAGACGTTGCCGGGCGGCGTCACCCATCCGATCTTCAAGATGTACGACAACGGCCGGCTCGACAACACGCCGGAGGTCACCGTGCCGCCGGGACACATCTTCGTGATGGGCGACAACCGCGACAACTCGGCCGACAGCCGCGTGCCGGTCCGGCAAGGCGGAGTCGGCCTGCTTCCGACCGACGATCTGGTCGGTCGCGTCGATGCGATCGTCGGCTCATGGGACATGGGCGTCCGCAACAAGCCGGTCTGGGACTGGCCATCGGGCCTGCGCCTGTCGCGTTTCTTCAAAAAAGTGAGCTGATGACCTCCGGCGGCGCGGAGCCATGACCTTCGACGATATCCGCGGCATCGCGCTGGATTGGCCAGAGGTTTTGGACGGCACCTCCTATGGAACGCCCGCCCTGAAGGTGCGCAAGAAGCTGCTGGTCCGCCTCAAGGAAGATGGCGACAGCCTTGTCGTGCCCGGCGTGCCGCAGGATGAACGAGACATCCTGGTCGAAAGCCAGCCGAAGATTTTTTATTTTACCGACCACTATCGCGACTACCCGATCGTGCTGATCCGATTGTCGAAGGCCAGACGCGCGATCGTCGAGCCGCTCATGTTGCGGCAATGGCGCGCGCTCGTCTCCAAGGCCGCGGTGAAGGCGTTCGACGCGGGTTGACCCGAGCTTGCGTCAAGCCCGCGCGATGAATCCGGTTGGCGGCGACCAGCGAATCCGGTCAGATCGATGATCATGACCACCGATGAATTCATCGCCGCCGCATTGCGCAATCCGGTCAATGAGGCAATCGTTGCGGAGCTGTTCGATACCGGACTGCCTGACGCATGGCTCGTATCCGGCTGCCTGGTGCAGACGGTCTGGAATGAACTGACCGGCCGCGCAACGGACTACGGCATCAATGACTACGACGTCTTCTACTTCGATTCCGAGACGTCCTGGCAAGCGGAAGACGCCGTCATCCGCGATGTACAGCGCAGGCTCGCGCGGCTCGATGCGACCATCGAGGTGCGCAATCAGGCGCGCGTCCATCTCTGGTATCCGGCCAAGCATGGCGTCCCCTATCCGCCGCTGCGCGCTTCCACCGAGGGCATCGACCGCTTCCTGACGCGAAATACCCAGGTCGGACTGCGGCTGACGAACCGCGGCCATGAGGTCTATGCGCCGCACGGCTTTGACGACATCGCCAAGATGATCGTCCGGCCCAATCCGGGGCCAAACTTTTCCGCCGACAACTACGCCGCGAAGGCGAAGCGCTGGAAAGAGCTTTGGCCCGGACTCACGGTACTTTCAGCGGCAGAGAACGGACGGTCTATCTGACGACGCCGGAGGTGAAGCCCGGCCTGCGGCGCGGCGGCTTGATCTCCTTCTTCAGGAAGCAGCGCCCGGCCCTGCCGGCATAGCCGGGCCGCGCATAAGTCCACGCCCGGCATTTGCTGTCGCCCTCGCAGGCGCGGTGACAGGTGCCGTCCGCGTCCGCCTTGTCCTCTTTCTTGATCTCGAAACTGCGATAGTCGCCACCCGAGCGATCCGTCGAACCTTCGATCGGACCGGTACGGCGCTCGATCACCCCGGCGCCACGGACTCCCGATACGCAGCAGAGGTTTTGGACGCGCGGCGGCACGGCGTTCTTGAGCCAGCACACCGCCGTTTCCGACCTGTCGTTCGGATAGTTGAAGCTCCAGGCGCGGCAGCGGCGGTCGCGCTCGCACGCCAGCGCGCAGTCGGCGGGATCGCCCGACTTCAGCGACATGTGAAGGTAATCCGCGCCGGGCCGGTCGAAATTCGTCTGGGCGTGGATCGGGGACGCTGCCGGAATCGACATCGTCAACAGCACGAGCGACAGGATGAGGCGAAGCTTCAACACGGCACGTCCGGCATCTTCCATGGGCGCAATGATCGCGCACCGTCGCCAACGGCGATACCGACGGCGTGCCGGATCACGCGCAAGTTATTGATCGAATGTGACCTTCCAGCGCGAGCTGGCTCCGCTGAGAATCCTCTCCCTCTCATTAAATCGCCGCCTTGATGTACGGCGGATGAACGACCGGACAGCGTCCGTGACCCAGGCTAGAATGCGTATTCGTCATACGCGGGATCGACCGAGCCACCCCACGGCCCGCGATATTTCTCTAGCATCTCCTCGGCGGGCGAGCGACCGGCATCGAGAATATGGTCGAGCGGTTCGAGATGCCGCGATTCATCGCGGCCGAGATGATCGACATGGCCGCGCCGGCGCAGGCCCGCATGCGCGAGCACCAGGCACTCCTTGGCGATCTCGAACAGGTAGCGATCCTTGATCCGCGCCTTGAACCCCATGCGCGGCACATCGTCGCGCAACGCCTGACGCTCGGCCGCCGTCCAGTGCTTGACGATCTCCCACGCCGCATCGAGGGATACATTGTCATAGAGCAGACCGACCCAGAAGGCCGGAAGCGCCGGCAACCGCCCCCACGGCACGCCGTCGGCGCCGCGCATTTCCAGATAGCGCTTGAGCCGCACCTCGGGGAAGATCGTCGAGAGATGGTTGGCCCAGTCCGACAACGTCGGGCGTTCGCCGGGCATGTTCGCATTCTTGCCGGCGAAGAAATTGCGGAACGACGAGCCGGACACGTCGATGTAGGTCTCGCCACGCTTGACGAAATACATCGGCACGTCGAGCACGTAATCGACCCAGCGCTCGAACCCCATGCCCTCCTCGAACGCCCACGGGATCATGCCGGCGCGCGCGTTGTCGGTGTCACGCCAGATCTCCGAGCGGAATGACAGGAAGCCGTTGGGCTTGCCCTCGGTGAAGGGCGAATTGGCGAACATCGCGGTCGCCACCGGCTGCAGCGCCACCGACACCCGCAGCTTCTTCACCATGTCGGCTTCCGAGGAGAAGTCGAGATTGGTCTGCACCGTGCAGGTCCGGTACATCATGTCGAGGCCGTAAGCGCCGACCTTCGGCATGTAGTTCGTCATGATCTTGTAGCGCCCCTTCGGCATCACCGGGATCAGCGCGCGCGACCACGTCGGGGTCATGCCGAGCCCGAGGAAGCCGATGCCGAGCGGCGCGGCGATCTCCTTGACCTGCGCCAGATGGGCCATCAGTTCGGATTGCGTCTGATGCACCGTCTCCACCGGCGCGCCCGACAATTCGAATTGTCCGCCCGGCTCGAGCGAGATCGCGCCGCCGCCGGTCACGTCGTAAAGTCCGATGATGTTGCCCTGCTCCATGATCGGCTCCCAGCCGAGCAGAAGCTTCATGCCCTCCAGCAAAGCGCCGATGCCGCGCGCGCCCTCATACGGCACGGGGCGATGCCCTTCGAGCGTGAACGGGGTCTTTTCATGTTCGGTCCCGATCCGGAATTCGGATGCGGGCTTCACGCCGGCCTCGAGCCACGCGACGAGTTCGTCACGTGATTGCAACGGCGTCATATCGATCTGGTCACGCGCCATGGAAAATCCGGTTATCGGGCGTTTCGACCGAACGCACGCGGTGTTGAGAAAGGCTGGAGGGTCATCCCCGCAACCGTGAAGGAGAAAAAAGCTGTCATCGCACTGACGCGACGTCCCGGACAGGCGCGAGCGCTTCTCCGCACGAACACCCAAGCCGGTCGAGCAGGCCGCACAGCTTGACCGCGTCGGCGTCCGACAGCTTCGAGCCGACATGTTTTTCGATCGCCGCCGAATAGGCCTGCCACATCTTCTTCTGCAACTCGCGGCCGGCATCGGTGATCTCGACGAACTGGCCGCGCTTGTCGACCTTGCATTCACGCCGCGCCGCAAGCCCCTCGTCCACCAGACGATCGATCAGGCGCGAGGTCGCGTACTGCGGCAACAGCATCTGCTTTTCCAGTTCGACCGGCCGCAACTCGCCTGACGGCGCACGCGACAGTTCGAGCAGGGCGTCGTACCAGGCAAGCGGCGGAAAGCCGGCCTTCTTCAAATCCTGTTCGACCGCGGCAAGCACCCGGCTCTGCACCCGCATCAAACGGATCCATGCAGCGGTCGCCTCGGTCGACGGTTTACGCTTCATCATCGCGCCCATAGATCAGGTTCCGGCGGAAGTGTACCGCACTAAATGCACCTGCATCAATCTTGACTATTCCATGCAGGCGCATTTAGTCGTGATGTCAATAACCCAACCCCCGCAACCCCAGTCCAAGGAGGACGCCCCATGAAGTTGTATTATTCTCCCGGCGCCTGCTCGCTGTCTCCCCATATCGCGCTTCTGGAAGCCGGCCTGCCTTACGATCTCGTCAAGGTCGACGTCCGCGCCAAGAAACTTGAGAACGGCGACGATTATCTCAAGATCAACCCCAAGGGCCAGGTCCCGGCGCTCGGCCTCGACAACGGCGAGTTGCTGACCGAAGGCCCGGTCATCGTACAGATGATCGCCGACAAGGCTCCGGACAAGCACCTCGCGCCGGCCAACGGCAGCGCCGAGCGTTACCGGCTGCAGGAATGGCTTAATTTCATCACGACCGAACTGCACAAGAACTTCAGCCCGCTGTTCCAGCCCGCCCTGACCGACGAGACCAAGGCCTTCTTCAAGGACCGGCTGATGGGCAAGTTCAGGTATCTCGACGCGCAGCTCGCCGGCCGTGACTACCTGATGGGCAAGCAGTTCACGGTGGCCGACGGCTATCTGTTCGTGATGCTGAAATGGGCCGACCGCACCGGCATGGACCTCTCCGGCCTCAAGAACCTGATGGCGTTCAAGGCCCGCGTCGAGGCGCGGCCGAAGGTGCAGGAAGCGCTCACCAAGGAAGGCCTGTTGAAGGCGGCGTGAGCTTTATCTCGCCCCGCTCTTGCGGGGAGAGGTCGGAGACGAGCGAAGCGACGTCTCCGGGTGAGGGGCAATCCTTACAGACAAAACTGCCCCTCATCCCGACCTTCTCCCCGCCCGCGGGGAGAAGGAGAAGATTTACGCCGCCGCCTTCTTCGGCGCGAAACGGCCGTAGAAGGTCTCACCCTTCGCGGCCATCTCCTCGAGCAGCTTCGGCGGCGTGAAACGCGAGCCGTATTTCGCCTCCAGCTTGTGGCAGAGATCGACGAAAGCCTTCGTGCCCATGAAGTCGATATAGGACAGCGTGCCGCCGGTGAACGGCGCGAAGCCGAAGCCGAGGATCGATCCGACGTCCGCCTCGCGCGGATCGGTGATGACGTGATCCTCCACGGTGCGCGCCGCTTCCACCGCCTGCACCACAAGGAAGCGCTGCTTCAGCTCCTCGACATCGAGCGTATCGGGATCGAGCTTCTTCGGCCGCAGCGCATCGAGTCCGGGCCACAGGGATTTCTGCCCCTTGCCCTTCTCCGGATAATCGTAAAAACCCTTGCCGTTCTTGCGGCCGAAGCGGCCCTGCTTCTCGACCATCTCGACCATCAGTTTTTTCTGGGTCTGATCGACGGCGTTGGGCCCGAGGTCGGCCTCGGTCGCCTTCATGATCTTGAGCACGAGATCGAGCGCCACCTCGTCCGACAGCGACAGCGGCCCGACCGGCATGCCGGCCATTTTCGCGGTGTTCTCGATCATGGCGGGCGGCACGCCCTCCGCGAACATTTCGAGCCCTTCGGCGGTGAACCGCAGCACGCAACGGTTGGCGAAGAAGCCGCGGGAGTCGTTGACCAGGATCGGCGTCTTGCCGATCTGGCGTGCGTAGTCGAGCGCGGTGGCGATGGCGAGGTCGCCGGTGTTCTTGCCGAGGATGGTTTCGACCAGCATCATCTTCTCGACCGGCGAGAAGAAATGAATGCCGATGAAGCGCGACTGGTCCTTGAATTCCTCGGCCAGCGAGTTGATCGGCAGGGTCGAGGTATTGGAGGCGAAGATCGCATCCTTGCGCAGGTAAGGCTGCGCCTTGGCGTAGGTCTCGGCCTTGACCTTGCGGTCCTCGAACACCGCCTCGATCACGAGGTCGCAGTCGGAGATCGCGGCGTAGTCGGCGGTCGCGGTGATGCGCGACAGCAGCGCGTCGCGGTCGGCGTCCTTGGCGCGGCCCTTCCTGATGAGATCGTCGATCACCGATTGCGCGTGCGCCTTGCCCTTGTCGGCGCTCTCCTGATCGCGGTCGATCAGCACCACGTCGATGCCAGCGCGCGCCGAGACGTAGCCGACGCTCGCGCCCATGAAGCCGGCGCCGATGACGGCGAGCTTCTTCACCCTGGTCGGCGGCACGTTTGGCGGACGACGCGCGCCCTTGTTCAATTCCTGCATCGACAGGAACAGGCTGCGGATCATCGCCGCCGCTTCCTTGCTCTGCAGGATGTGCGCGAAGTAACGCGACTCGATGCGCAGCGCGGTGTCGATGTCGACCAGCAGCCCCTCATAGACGCAGCTCATGATCGCGCGCGCCGCGGGGTAGTTGTCGTAGGTCTGGCTGCGATAGATCGCGTTCGCCGGCGGGAACACATTCATGCCTGCGGCGGAATAGACCGCGCCGCCCGGCAGCTTGAAGCCCTTGACGTCCCACGGCTGAACCGGCTTGCCGCCGGCCTTGATCCAGTCCTTCGCGGTCTTGATGAGGTCGGCGGCCGGCACCACCGCGCCGACGATGTTCGCG
>DASZVY010000007.1:0-96245 GCA_035546855.1 Nitrobacter sp.
ATGCGCCTTTCCGTTCTCGATCAATCGCCCATCCGCAAGGATGGAAACCCCGCCGAGGCGGTTGCGGAAACCATCGCATTGGCGAAAGCCGCGGAAGCTCTGGGCTATCACCGCTACTGGCTGGCCGAGCACCACAACACCGGCTCCTTCGCGGGCAGCGCGCCGGAAGTTCTGATCGCGCGCGTGGCGGCGGAGACGAAGACCATCCGCGTCGGATCGGGCGGCGTCATGCTGACGCATTACAGCCCGCTGAAAGTGGCCGAGCAGTTCCGCATGCTGGAAGTTCTCAATCCCGGCCGCATCGATCTGGGCATCGGGCGCGCGCCGGGATCGGACCAGCGCACCGCCGCGGCGCTGCAGGCAGGACCCCAGGGCTTCGGCATCGACGCCTTTCCAAGCCAGGTGTTTCTTCTGAAGCAGTTTCTGGACGACGCCTCCGGCCGCGCGGCATTGCCGGAAGATCATCCCTATCGTGGTATCCACGCCATGCCGCGCGGGCAGACACGGCCGGAGATGTGGATGCTGGGGTCCGGTCTTCATAGCGCGGTTTATGCCGGGCAACTCGGCCTTCCGTTCAGCCATGCCACGTTCATCAGCCCCGAAAGCAGCATGGAAGCGATCGCCGCCTACCGCGAGCGTTTCAAGCCGAGCGACTGGTGCGCAAGCCCGCGTGTCTCGATGGGCATTGCTGCGCTGGCGGCGGAGAGCGAGGAAGACGCCGCGCGGCTCTCCGCGTCGCGCAATCTTTGGGTCGTGCGGCTCTTGACCGGGCGGCCCATCGCCTTCCCGCCGCCGGAAGAAGCGCTGGCCTATCCGTTCACCGAGCAGGAGCGCGCCTTGCTGCGCTCGGTGGAGGCGCGCTCGGTGGTCGGAACGCCGGACCATGTGAAAGCGAAGCTGATGTCGCTGGCCGAACAACACGGCGCAGAGGAATTGGTGATCGTCACGATCACCTATGATTATGCATCGCGGCTACGGTCCTACGAATTGCTGGCGAAGGAATTCGGCCTCGCCGGTCGATAATGTCAGGACAGAATCGGCAGCAATCCGATCACCGATCCCGTCAGGCCCGAGGCCATGGTTCCCGATAGCAGCGCGCGCATGGCAAGCGGCACGATCTCGGCGCGACGCTCCGGCACCAGTCCGCTGACGCCGGCGATCATGATGCCAACCGAACCCAGATTGGCGAAGCCGCACATCGCATAGAGCATGATGAGCTTTGATCGCGGATCGAGCGCATCGGGTGCGAGTTTTGCGAATTCGACATAGGCGATCAGTTCGTTCAGCACGGTCTTGAGGCCCATCAACCGTCCGGCGGTGACGGCCTCGCTCCATGGCACGCCCATCAGCCAGCATACCGGCGCCATGACATACCCGAGCAGGCGCTGCAGCGATACCGGCTCGCCGCCGATCGCGGGCAGCAGTCCGATGATCGCGTTGGCGAGATGCACCAGCGCCACCAGCACCAGCAGCATGGCGATGACATTCAGCAGCAGTTCGAGGCCCGACGTGGTGCCCTTGACGATGGCGTCCATGGTGCTCGACGCGAGGGCATCGGGCTCGCCGAGCAGCCCGTCAGTGTGCCTGTTCGAGGTTTCCGGCACCATGATGAGGCTGACGAGGATCGCGGCCGGCGCGCCGAGCACGGAGGCGATGACGAAATGCGCCGATGCATCGGGAATCAGCGGCGCGAGCAATGTCGCGTAGAGCACGAGCACCGTGCCGGCGATCCCGGCCATGCCGCCGGTCATCACCAGGAACAGTTCGCTGCGCGTGAGTTGCGCCAGATAAGGCCGGATGAACAGCGGCGCTTCCACCATGCCGAGGAAGATGTTGGCGGCGGTGGAGAGGCCCACCGCGCCGCCGACGCCGAGGGTGCGTTCCAGGAGCCATGCCATGCCGCGCACCACCGGCGGCAGCACGCGCCAGTAGAACAGGAGCGACGTCAGCACGCTCATCACAAGAATGATCGGCAGCGCCTGAAACGCGAGGATGAAGTCCGCGCCCGGCGCCTTGATGTCGAACGGCGGCGCGCCGCCGCCGAGATAGCCGAACACGAACGAGGTGCCGGCGCGCGTCGCCGCGGCGATGGCGCCGACGGCGTCGTTGATGGCGGCGAACGCGCGGGTCACCACTGGCAGCCTGAGCAGCAGGAGCGCGGTCGCGATGGTGACGGCAAGGCCGATCGCCGCCTGCCGCAGCGAAACGGCGCGGCGGTTCTCGCTTACGGCCCACGCGAAGGCCAGCAGCGCGAAAACCCCGACGGCAGACTGCAGTTGCTGCATGAATCCCCCGTTCCATTATGCCAGAGCGGGGTGAGGGGGCAACGGCGGGGTCCGGCGGCGCAGGTTGCGGGGCTGAAGTGCGCATTCCCCGGATTGACGCGCGCATGGCCGCGCGTCATGTCATGCGGCCGTGCCCTGCCTCCGAGGGCGCCATTCGAGTGCTTGCCCGCCGATGACCGCAGTTGCTGCCGAATCAGGATCTTTGCTCCGCGAAAGGCCGTTCCTGTTTTTTCTCGGCTCGCGGACGTTTTCCCGGTTCGCCAGCCAGATCGCAGCCGTGGCCGTGGGCTGGCAGGTCTACGAGCTGACGTCGAGCGCGTTCGTGCTCGGCATGATCGGCCTCGTGCAGTTCCTGCCGACGGCTGTGCTGGTGTTCATCGCGGGCCATGCGGTGGACCGGTTCGACCGCAAGCGCGTGGTGCAGCTCTGCCAGTTGGCCGAGGGGCTGACGGCCGTGTTCCTGGCCTGGGGCACCTATGCCGGCTGGCTGACGGTGCCCGAGATCTTCCTTGCGATGCTGGTGGTTGGCACCGCCGGCGCGTTCGAAAGTCCGGCTGTGGCGGCGTTGCTGCCTGCCGTGGTCCCCGACGGCACCTTGCAGCGGGCGACGGCGACCTCAAGCGGCTTCGGCCAGCTCGCCACCATCACGGGTCCCGCGCTCGGCGGCTTTGCCTATGCGGTCGCGCCGGGATTGCCGTATATCATCATGGCCGGTTGCTGGCTGATCGGCGGCCTGTCGATCGGCGCGGTGATGCTCGAGCGGCGGCCAGCCTCCGACGCCGCGCCGGATTCGGATGATGTTTACGCGGGCTTCAAGTTCGTCTGGTCCAATCCGGCGATCCTCGGCACCATCTCGCTCGATCTGTTCGCGGTGCTGTTCGGCGGCGCCACCGCGCTGCTGCCGATCTATGCGCGCGACATCCTGCACACCGGCCCGTGGGGTTTAGGCATCCTGCGCGCCGCGCCCGCGGTCGGTGCGTTGCTGATGACCGTCGTGCTGGCGCGCCATAACATCAACAGCAAGGTCGGCCTGCGGATGTTCCAGGCGGTGATCGTATTTGGCGTCGCGACGGCGGCATTCGCGCTGTCGACCTGGCTGTGGCTGTCGCTGCTGGCGCTCGCGATCATGGGCGCGGCGGATACGATCAGCGTCGTGATCCGCTTCTCGCTGGTTCAGCTCGCGACACCGGATGCGATGCGCGGCCGCGTCGGCGCGGTGAACTTCCTGTTCATCAACGCCTCGAACCAGCTCGGCCAGTTCGAAAGCGGCGTCACGGCGGCGCTGATGGGCGCGATGCCGGCCGCCGTTCTCGGCGGCGTCGGCACGATCGCGGTGGCGCTGCTGTGGATGAAGCTGTTCCCGACGCTGCGTAATGTCGAGCGGCTAGAGTAGCCGCATTGCGCATCATCCATGGTGCTGAGACCAGGCGGTTGCCTTGGATAGCAACACAGAGATTTGTTTTGCTTTGGCCGACGAGTAAGCCAACAGCCGCGTGTGACCGTCCTCCAGTGCTTTACGTTTTACGTCGGCATATGCGGCGGCCTCGTCGGGGTGGCTTCGCAAAAAATCGCGAAGCAACAGATTGTTGACCCAATGCTCTTGATGGATCTCCACAATGTGAAGATTGGAAGCTATGGAGCCGCGCATTCTCATGTATCGGCGTCCAACAATGCCAGCCTCCCCGAGGTCTCGCCATCCATCCGCTGAAAGCCGCTTTGCGGCTTCGTTGATGTCCTGCGGGTCAGAAAGTCCAACGAGCAGATCGATTATCGGCTTCGCTTCCAAGCCCGGCACCGCCGTGCTGCCAATATGCTCAATCTGAACGCCAAGATCGTGCAGTCTGTCTGCGATGTTGCTTAGGAGCTTGTTGGCTTCGCCGAGCCATGACGGATCATGAGGGCGAAGGACGATACTTTCGTCTAGATCGTCCTGTGCAGACAAAGCGACTCACCCCCGTCCCACGAACGGCATCTTCGTCGCCATGACAGTCATGAACAGCACGTTGGCGTCGAGCGGAAGGCTCGCCATGTAGGCGACGGCGTCGCCGACGGCTTTTGCATCCATCCGCGGCTCCTGCTTCGAGGTGCCGTCGGGCTGCAGCACGCCGGGGCCGTTCACCATGCGGTCGGTCATCGGCGTCGCGGCGTTGCCGATGTCGATCTGCCCGACCGCGATGTCATAGGCGCGGCCGTCGAGATTGGTGGCCTTGGTGAGGCCCGTGATGGCGTGCTTGGTCGAGGTGTAGGCCGCCGAGAACGGCCGCGGCGCGTGGGCCGAGATCGAGCCGTTGTTGATGATGCGGCCGCCGCGCGGCGTCTGGTCCTTCATGATGCGGAAAGCGTGCTGGGTGCACAGGAACGGCGCGGTGAGGTTGGTGTCGACCACCGCCTGCCACTGGTCGAGCTTCAGATCCTCGAACGGCATCGCCGGCGTGCCCATGCCGGCATTGTTGAACAGGAGATCGAGCCGGCCGTATTTCTCCATGGTCTTGGCGAACAGCGCCGCGATGGAGGCGGGATCGGTCATGTCGGCCGGGACCGGCAGGCTCTTGCCGCCGAATTCGGCGCCGAGCTTCTGGGTTTCCTCCAGCATGTTGAGGCGGCGGCCCGTCAGCACCACAGTGTAGCCGATCTTCATCAGCGCCAGCGATGCCGCGCGTCCCACGCCGGTGCCTGCGCCCGTCACGATCGCGATCTTGTCTGCAGCCATGTTGTTTCCTGCCTTTGTTTTGCGGTTAGGTTTTTGTGATTTGGTCTTTGTAGGGTGGGCGCGGAATGTTCTGGTGCGCCGCGCGCAGCGCCGCCGACCATCGCGCGCGCAGGTCGTGGAAATAGGGCTCGCCGGCCTCGATGCGGTGATTGAGATCCGCGTCGCAGACGTCGTTGCGCACCACGAGGATGTCGATCGGCAGCCCGACGCCGAGATTGGAGCGCATCGTCGAGTCCATCGAGATCAGCCCGGTCTTCAGCGCGTCGTAGAGTTCGGCGTCATAGTGCATCGCGCGGTCGAGCACCGGCTTGCCGTATTTGTGCTCGCCGATCTGCAAATACGGCGTGTCGGTGGTGCATTCGATGAAGTTGCCGGCGGGGTAGATCATGAACAGCCGCATCCGCGAGCCCTTGATCTGGCCGCCGAACAGAAACGAGACGTCGAAGCTGATATCCTCGGATTGCAGCGCCCGGCCCTCGGTCGCGTGCACGCTGCGGATCGCGCGGCCGATGCGCTGCGCGGCCTGGAACATGGTCGGCGCATTCATCAGCGTCTCGATCTCGCCGGTGTCGGGATTTTCCACGCCCTCGCTGAGCGTCGACAGCACCGACTGGCTGATGGCGAGGTTGCCGGCGCTGGCGACCGCCATGATGCGCTCCCCCGGCTTGCAGAAAACATGCAGCTTGCGGAAGGTCGAGACGTTGTCGAGACCGGCGTTGGTGCGGGTGTCCGCGATCATCACCAGACCGTCTTTCACCAGAATCCCGCAGCAATAGGTCATTCCCGGCCCTCGGCCTTTTCTTTCGTCGAAGCGGGAGCTTAGTAGCGAATTTTGCGGGGGCATCCAACCCCCGAGGGAACAACGTCGTCATTCCGGGGCGGTCGCGAAGCGAGCGAACCCGGAATCTCGCATTCAACCCTTGCCGGATTCCGGATCGGCCTGCGTGTGCAGGCCGTCCGGAATGACGGGAGAGGACTACGACTGGCTCTGCCGTCCGGCCTGATCGACATGGACCGCGACCGACAGGGTTTCGACGCCGCCGCCGTAGCGGGTGCCGCGCACCGGCGCCGCGCCGAGATAGTCGAGGCCGATGGCGACGCGGGCGTGGGCGTCGGTGGTGCAGATGCCGTTGGCGGGATCGAAGCCGACCCAGCCGAGATCGGGCACGTACGCCTCGGCCCAGGCATGACCGGCCTGCTGGTGAACCACGCCGTCGGCGCGCATGAAGTGGCCGGAGACGAAACGGGCCGGCACGCCGCCGGCCCGCGCGCAGGCAATGAAGATATGCGCGTAGTCCTGGCAGACGCCGCGTGTCATCGTGTAGGCCTCCGCGGCGGAGGTGCCGGTGTGGGTCGGATCAGGATCGAACGTCATATGATCGTTGATCCGGACCATCAGCGCGTGCAGGAAGGTGAGTGTGTCGTCGTGCGTGCCGGACCGTAACGCGCGGGTCAGTCCGGTCATTGCGGCATCGGCCGTGGTGAGAGACGTCGCGCGCAGGAACAGCCCCGGCGGAAACCGCTCGTCGGTGCCGCGCAGGACGCCGCCGGTGTCCTGCGTTTCGATCAGCCCTTCGACGGAAACGGTGAGGTCGGCGACCGGGCCATGGGTCAGGACGTGCGTGACGTTGCCGAACGCGTCCTCGTGCATGTCGAGGCGGGAATCGGTGGAGACGTCGATCTGCCAGTCGGCGACGTATTGACCGTCGTGATTGCCCGGCGTCAGCCGCAGGATCTGGATGACGCTGCTCGCAGGCGGTTCGTAACGATAGGTGGTCGAATGGGCAATTCGCAGGCGCATTATTTGGATTCCAAACCATCATGGTCGTCATTCCGGGGCGCGCGAAGCGCGAACCCGGAATCCATAACCCCCGCCGGGAGTATGGATTCCGGGCCTGCGCCAAGGGGCGCATCCCGGAATGACGAGGAATTTTTGTTTGTTCTCATCATATCAAATACTGCCGCGCGATGATCTCCCCGAGCCGTGCGTTGTCGGCGATGAATTCCTGGATGAATTCATGCAGGCCGCGCTGGAAGATGTCGTTCATATGACTGTGATCGAGACGGTTGCGGATGCCGCGCGCGTGGCGTTGCGCCGGCCCCTGGCGGCTATAGGCGACGCCGATCTGGTCGAGGTTGCGGACGAGATTGCCGTAGCAGCTCGCCAGCGATCGCGGCAGCGTGTCGTTGAGGATCAGGAGGTCGGCGATCAGCCACGGCTTGAGCGTCTCGCGATAGACCCAGTGATAGGCCGTCAGCGCCGACACCGAGCGCAGGATCGAGGTCCACTGGTAGTAGTCGAGCGGGCCGCCGACGTGTTCCTCCTCGGGCAGCAGCATGTGATATTTGACATCGAGGATGCGGGCGGTGTTGTCGGCGCGTTCCACATGCAGGCCGAGGCGCGAGAACCAGTAGGCGTCGTTGCGCAGCATGGTGCGGTAGGCCGAGCCGTCGAAGCGGAGCGAGGTTTCCTGCACGAAGCGCAGGAACTTCGTCAGCTCCTCGCGCGTCGCGGCGCCCTTGCCCCAGACTTCCTGCAACTCGATCCAGGCGCTGTTGATGGTGTCCCACATCTCGCCGGTGAGCGCGGTGCGGACCGAGCGCGAATTGAGCCGCGCGTTTTCGATGCAGTTGCGGATCGAGGAGGGATTGTCCGTCGAGAACGACAGATATTCCACCACGCTCTGCTCGTCGGCGGTCTCATGGCAGGCGTAGAAGCCCGCGCCGACGCCGGCGGTCTGCACCGCCGAATCCCATTCGTTGGTCTTGCCGACGTAAGCGGCGGGGAGCGCGGTGACGCGCAAGGTCGCGTCGATGGTGCGCGCGACGTATTCCGCGCGCTCGACGTAGCGGGCCAGCCAGTAGAGGTTTTCAGCGGTGCGCGAGAGCATGGCGGCTTTTTCTCCCTCCCCCCTTGCGGGGGAGGGTCGGGGAGGGAGGTATGTAATGGAAGCGGAGAGTACGTTGACCCCCACCCCCAACCCCTAAGAGCGAGCTTCGCTCGTCTCGGCCCCGCAAGGGGGCGGGGAGCATGTTGCGGGCGTTGCGATTCCGTTGGTCCAATTCACTCATCTAGCACCCACGTATCCTTGGTGCCGCCGCCCTGGCTGGAATTGACCACCAGCGAGCCCTCTTTCAGCGCCACCCGCGTCAGTCCGCCCGGCACCACGGTGACGCGATCGCGACCGGTCAGCACGAAGGGCCTGAGATCGACGTGGCGCGGCGCGAGGCCGCTTTCCGTGCAGGTCGGGCAGGTCGAGAGCGCCAGCGTCGGCTGCGCGATGAATCCTTCCGGCTCGCGTTTCAGCTTGTCGCGGAAGGCCGCGATGGCGGCCTTGGTCGCCGCCGGGCCGATCAGCATGCCGTAGCCGCCGGAGCCATGAACCTCCTTGACCACGAGGTCGTCGAGGTTGTCGAGGACGTAGGCGAGGTCCTGCGGCTCACGGCAGCGCCAGGTCGGCACGTTCTTCAGGATCGGCTCCTCGCCGAGATAGAATTTCACGATGTCCGGCATGTAGCTGTAGACCGCCTTGTCGTCGGCGATGCCGGTGCCCACGGCATTGGCGAGGGTGATGTTGCCCGCGGCATAGGCCGACATCAGGCCGGGCACGCCGAGCGCGGAATCCGGACGGAAGGTGAGGGGATCGAGGAAATCGTCGTCGACGCGGCGGTAGATCACGTCGACCCGTTTCAGCCCCTCGGTGGTGCGCATGAATACCTCGTCGTTCTTGACGATGAGGTCGCGGCCTTCGACGAGTTCGACGCCGAGCTTGTCGGCGAGGAACGAGTGCTCGTAGTAGGCCGAGTTGTAGATGCCGGGCGTCATCAGCGCGACGGTCGGCTCGCTCGCGGCGCTCGAGGGTGCGACCGAGCGCAGCGCCGCCAACAATTCGTCCGGATAGCGCTCGACCGGCGCGATGCGATGGCGCGCGAACAGGTCCGGAAACAGCCGCATCATGATCTCGCGGTTTTCCAGCATGTAGGAGACGCCGGACGGCGTGCGCGCATTGTCCTCGAGCACGTAAAAATTTTCGGGCTCGGTGCGGATGATGTCGATGCCGGCGATGTGCACATAGATATCGTGCGGGACGTCCTGCCCGTTCATCTCGGGCCGGAACACCGGGTTCTGAAAGATCAGGTCGTCGGGAACGATCTTCGCCTGCAGCACCTCGCGGCCATGATAGATGTCGCGCAGGAACGTGTTGAGCGCGCGCACCCGTTGCTTCAGCCCCTTCTCCAGCAGTGCCCATTCCCTGCCGGAGAGGATGCGGGGGATCACGTCGAAGGGGATCAGCCGCTCGGTGGATTCGGCCTCGCCATAGACGGCGAAGGTGATGCCGATGCGGCGGAACAGCAGTTCGGCTTCCTGGCGGCGATAATCCAGCGCGTCCGGCGGCGTTTCCTTCAGCCAGCGGCTGAGTTCCTGATAGGCCGGGCGCGGATCGCCGCCGGGCCCGCTCATTTCATCGAACGCCAGTGCCATGTTGTCTATGGTGCCCCGTTCATTCACAGATTGCATGACCTGTGGGATAGGTAGCAAGGGCCGGGCCACCGCCATATTGGCGCAATATGCATCCCGTCGCGGCGTTTGAGCCGGGTGGGCGCCGGGGCTGCCCGAAAAAACGGCGGGACATTGCTCATTCCAATAGCAAAATCCGTGGCTTCGCGGCGGCCACTGAGGTAGGGGAGCAGGGTCAGGTCCGCAGGCGCAAGGGGAGATCGATCATGAGCGATATCGTCACCGCAGGTATTCTGGTGATCGGCGACGAGATCCTGTCCGGGCGGACCAAGGACAAGAACATCGGCTTCATCGCCGAGTACCTGACCAACATCGGCATCGACCTGAAGGAAGTCCGGGTTGTCGCCGACGACGAGGCCGACATCATCGCGGCGCTGAACGCGCTGCGCGCGCGCTACACCTACGTTTTCACCACCGGCGGCATCGGTCCGACCCATGACGACATCACCGCCGACAGCGTGGCCAAGGCGTTCGGCGTCGGCATCGACTACCATCCGGAGGTGGTGGCGCGCTTCAAGGAGCGCTTCAAGAATCCCGGCGAGCTGAACGAGGCGCGGCTGCGCATGGCGCGCATTCCCGAGGGCGCCGAATTGATCCAGAGCGCGACCATCCTCGCGCCCGGTTTCAAGCTCGGCAACGTGATCACCATGGCGGGCGTGCCCTCCATCATGCAGGCGATGATGGACATCGTGGCGCCGACGCTGAAATCCGGCCAGCGCATGCTGTCGGAATCGGTGCGCGCCGATGCCCGCGAGGGCGATGTCGGCACGCCGTTGCGCGCCATCGCGGAAGCCCATCCCGACACCATCATCGGCAGCTATCCGTATCTCGACGAGAACGGCAAGCCGAACACCAGCCTCGTGGTGCGCTCGCGCGATCAGGCCAAGCTGACGGCGGCGATGGACGCGGTGAAGGCGATGCTGGCGGGGTTGAAGGCCGCGCAGTAGGTTCAGTTGTCGTCACCCCCGCGCAACGACTGTGTCGTTGTCGCTGAGGTGCGCGCCGCCTTCGACGCGCCCCGATGGGCGACGAGATTGCGCGCCTCGTCCTTTGAGGCTCGCGGCATGGAGCCGCTCGCACCTCGGAATGACGCCGGAGCCGGGCGGAGACGCAGCTATGATGAAGGACAACTGATGGATCGTAGTCCCGACAAAGCCTTTCCGGTCTCGTGGGACCAGTTCCACCGCGATTGCCGTGCGCTGACCTGGCGGTTGAACGACGCCGGCCCGTTTCATGGCGTGGTGGCGATCACCCGTGGCGGCCTGGTGCCGGCGGCGATCGTGGCGCGCGAGCTCGGCATCCGCGTCATCGACACCGTCTGCATCGCGAGCTACGACCACACCCGGCAAAGCGAACTGAAACTGCTGAAGGGCATCTCGGATGACACCGCGAAACTCGGCGGCGGCACCGGCAAGGGACTTCTGATCGTCGACGATCTCGTCGACACCGGCGCGACCGCGCGGGTGGTCCGCGCCATGATTCCGGAAGCGCATTTCGCCACGGTCTACGCCAAGCCGCTCGGCAAGCCGCTGGTCGATACGTTCATTACAGAAGTCTCGCAGGACACCTGGATCTATTTTCCATGGGATTTGGGATTGGCGTTCGCTCCGCCGTTGCGCGACGGCGCGGCGTGAGGGGCGTGCAGAACGCATCCACACTGTCATTCCGGGGCGCACCGTCGGTCGGCAATTGCCGACTTGAGGTGCGAACCCGGAATCCAGTGAACACAAATTCTCTTCGTGGTACTGGATTCCGGACAGCCGCTTCGCGGCTTCCGGAATGACGGCAGAGAGATTTGCGAGGCTGTTCAATCCATCGACCGCATTCCCATGATAAGCCATCCCCTGCAAAACCGCGTCACCCCGCTCGGCGACATCGTCGCGGCCTCCGCGCGCGGCACCTTCATGGGCAATCGCGGCATCATCCACGATCCCGCGACGCGGACGCTGCTCAAGCGGCGCTGGACCACGAAAGCGTGGATCGTTTGCGTCTGTGAGTTTCGCGGCCGCCGCCGCGACGTGATGGCGCGGCAAAGCTGGACGGAACTGTTCTTTCTCGACGAGGCGACGGCGTTCGCCGCCGGACATCGCCCATGCTTCTATTGCCGGCGCGCGGATGCGGATGCGTTTCGCGCGGCGTGGGCGAAGGGCAATCGCGCCGGTGATCTTCGCGCGCCCGAGATCGATGCGGTGCTTCATGCCGAGCGGCTGGATGGACGGGTGAAGCGGCTGCATCCGCTGACGATGCCTTTGAGCGAGCTGCCCGACGGCGCGATGGTGCGAGCGGAGGAGGAGAGTTTTCTGGTGCTGGGAGGCCGCGCATTGCGCTGGACCTTTGGCGGCTATCGCGCGGTGGATGCACCGTTGGTCGATGCGCAACTCATTACCCCGCCATCGACGGTGCGGGCGCTGGCCGCTGGATACAGGCCGGCGCTGCATGAGAGCGCCAACGCTGATAGGCCCCCTCCCTAACCCTTCCCCGCAAGCGGGAGAGGGCCGGGGTGGGGGTATGCTTCCAGCAGTATGCCGGGCTAACGCATCATCTTCCCGTTCTCGTCGACGCTCATGCGGGAATCGCGCAGCGCGAATTCGCGGACGACGATCCGGCAGCGCTCGACTTCGGCGGCATCGGTGCGATGCGTCCTGGCCGACTGCGTGGTCTTGACGGCGTGCGTCAGCACGTCTTCGCAATGATGCAGCACATGACGGTCGGGCGCTCGCATGGGCGCCGCGACGACGCGCCACGCCATCGCGGCCATGGCGGCGAGCAGCAGCAGAGTCCGCAAGCTCATCCGAGCCTCGCGCGCGCCAGTTTCGCGCCCGCGCCGAGCGCCTGCAGCTTGGCGTCGGCGACGTCGCGGCGCATCGGCGCCATGCCGCAATTGGTGGTCGCAACGATCCTCTCCTTGGGCACGTGCTTCATCACGGCCTCGATGGTCGTCACCACGTCTTCGGGCGTTTCCACCTCGTCGGTGGCGACGTCGATCACGCCGGCCTGGATCGTCTTGCCCTTGAGCAGGCCGAGCAACTCCAGCGGCACCCGCGAGTTGCGGCACTCCACCGCGACCTGCTGGATCGAACTGGCGGCGATGGCGGGGAAGGTTGCCTCGTATTGCCGCCATTCGTTGCCGAGCGTCTTCTTCCAGTCGGTGTTGGCCTTGATGCCATAACCGTAACAAATGTGGACCGCGGTGGCGCAGGTCAGTCCCTGCGCCGCGCGTTCCAGCGCGGTGATGCCCCAGTCGCGGACCTGATCCATGTAGACGTTGAACGCGGGCTCGTCGAACTGGATGACGTCGACGCCGTCGGCTTCGAGCGCCCTTGCTTCCTCGTTCAGCAGTTCGGCGAAGGCGAACGCCATCTTGACGCGGTCGCCATAGTATTTATCCGCGATGGTGTCGATCAGCGTCATCGGCCCGGGCAGGGTGAACTTCAGCTTGTGCGCGGTATGGGCTCGCGCGGTGCGCGCCTCGTCGGCATGGACGCGGCCCTTGAGCCGCAGCGGCGCGACCACCTGCGGCACCATCGCCTTGTAGCGGTCGTTGCGGATTCCCATCTCGACCTTGTGGGCGAAGTCGATGCCGTCGACGTTGGCGAGGAAGCCGTGGACGAAATGCTGGCGCGCCATTTCGCCCTCGGTGACGATGTCGATGCCGGCATCTTCCTGCAGCTTCACCGCGAGCAGCGTGGCGTCCCGCTTGGCGCGGGCGAGTTCGGCGCCCTCGGATTTCCAGGGCGCCCAAAGCATGTTGGGCTCCGCCAGCCATTCGGGTTTTGGCAGCGAGCCGGCATTGGTGGTGGGAAACAACATGTGAGGGCCCTCCCGGTGCTTGGTCGACTATCTGCCATGCTTTGCGGCGCGCGTATACGTTTCTGTCATTGCGAGGAGCACTTGCGACGAAGCAATCCAGTCTCTACCGTTTGGCCCTGGATTGCTTCGCTCGGCGCAAAATTGGCAAGAGCCAATTTTGTCGCGAACTCGCAATGACGGGAATTCTCTCATGATCGACCTCCATTATGCGCCGACGCCGAACGGCTGGAAGATCTCGATCATGCTTGAGGAACTGGGGCTGCCCTACAACGTCATCCCCGTGAACATCCGCGCCGGAGAGCAGTTTCGGCCGGAATTTCTCGCCATCAGCCCGAACAATCGCATTCCCGCCATCATCGATCACGAACCCGCTGACGGTGGCGCGCCATTTTCAGTATTCGAGACAGGGGCGATCCTGATCTATCTCGCCGAGAAGACCGGCCGCTTCCTGCCAAATGACTTGCGCGGCCGATCCAAAGTGATCCAATGGGTGATGTGGCAGATGAGCGGGCTCGGTCCGATGCTCGGCCAGCACGGCCATTTCGCGCTCTATGCGGCGGAGAGGATTCCCTATGCCATCACGCGCTACCGCGACGAGGCCGCGCGGCTTTACGGCGTGCTCGACCGGCAGTTGCAGAGGACGGGCGCCTACGTCGGGGGCGAGGATTATTCCATCGCCGACATCGCCTGCTTTCCCTGGACCATGACCCACAAGGCGCAGGGGTTTACGCTCGACGATTATCCGGGCGTGAAGCGCTGGTACGCCACCGTGCGCGCGCGGCCGCAGGTGCAGGCCGGGCTCGCCATCGGCAAGTTCGTCAAGGAGCCGTTCGACGAGGAGGCCCGGCGCAACATGTTCGGAGAGGCGGCGAAGGCATTGCGGGGGTAGCGACGCATACCGATGTCGTCGCCTGGCTTGACCGGGCGATCCAGTATTCGCAATCGTTTCTGTTGCGGGTTAACGTCAGCGATTACTGGATGCCCGCCTTCGCGGGCATGACAAAAAATGGAAACACGCCCATGATCGAGTTCTTCTTCGACTGTTCCAGCCCGTGGACCTATCTCGCCTTCCACAACATCCAGCCGCTGGCGAGGGAATTCGGCGAAAAGATTTCATGGCGGCCGATTTTGGTCGGCGGCATTTTCAATTCGATCAATCCGAGCGTCTATGCCTCGCGCGAAAAGCCCGTGGTGCCGAAGGCGCGTTACATGAAAAAGGATCTGGCCGACTGGGCGCGGTCGGCAGGGCTGGCGATCAAGATGCCGCCGACGGTGTTTCCGGTGAACAGCGTCAAGGCCATGCGCGGCTGCATCTGGCTCGGCAACGACGCCATGGTGCCGTTCGCGACCGCGGTGTTCGAGGCGTATTGGGGCGAAGACAAGGACATCTCGCAGGAGGCCGTCCTGACCGAGGTGTGCAAGCGCTGCGACATCGATGTCGAGAAACTGCTGATCGGCATCGGCGGCGAGGCGGTGAAGAACCAGCTCAAGGCCAATACCGACGAGGCGATCGCGCGCGGCGCGTTCGGGTCGCCGACCATCTTCCTCGACAAGACCGACATGTATTTCGGCAACGACCGCTTGCCGCTGATCCGCGAGGTACTGCAACGGAAGAAGGCCGCGTGATGCCGCGCGCCGTCGTCTGCCGCGAACTGGGGCCGCCGGAGCGTCTGCGGCTCGAAACTTTCTCGTCGCCTCCGCTCGGGGTCGACGGAATCCGCGTCGCGGTGCGCGCGGCCGGGCTGAACTTTCCGGATGTGCTGATGGCCGCCGGGGGATACCAGCTCAAGCCGGAATTGCCGTTCACGCCCGGCATGGAAGCCGCAGGCGATGTAACTGAAGTGGGAGCGGGCGCGGAAGGCTTTCACGTCGGCGACAAGGTCATCGTCAAGCTGCGCCATGGCGCTTTCGCGGAGGAGGTTGTGGTCTCGCCCGCGCAACTGATGCCACTGCCGAAGGCGTTCGACTATGCCGAGGGCGCGACGTTTCTTGCCGCGCACGGAACCGCCTATCATGCGCTGGTGGATCGTGCACAGATCCAGCCGGGCGAGGTGCTGCTGGTGCATGGCGCGGGCGGGGGCGTCGGTCTCGCCGCGGTCGAGATCGGCAAGCTGCTCGGCGCGACCGTGATCGCGGTGGCGTCGAGCGAGGAGAAGCTCGCCATCGCCAGGGCGCGGGGCGCCCGTCATCTCCTGCTGTCGTCGCGCGAGCCGTTCCGTGACGCCGTGAAGCGGATCACCGGCGGCAAGGGCGCCGACGTGGTGTTCGATCCGGTCGGCGGCGAGACTTTCGAGCAGAGCCTGCGCTGCATCGCCTGGGGCGCGCGGATCTGCGTAATCGGGTTCACCGGCGGCATCGGCGTTGCGAAGACCAACCTCGTGCTCATCAAGGGCGCGAGCGTGCTCGGCGTTCGCGCCGGCGAAGCGGCGCGCAAGAATCCGGCGCTCGGCGAAGAGCGCATCCGCACGCTCGCGGGCTGGGCGGAGGGCGGTCACGTCCGCCCGCACATCTCGCACCGCCTGCCGCTCGCGGAGGTCGCAAAGGCGATGCGGCTCCTGATCGACCGCAAGGCGATCGGGCGGGTGGCGCTGATAATGGGGTGAGTGTTTTTCTAAAAGAACCACCAACTCGTCATTCCGGAATGCGCCTCTTGGCGCATGTCCGGAATCCATAATCCCAGCCGTGGTTATGGATTCCGGGTTCGCGCTTCGCGCGCCCCAGAATGACGGCGTTAGTCGGAGATGCTGTGTCTTCTGCCGCTCACTTGTACCCGCGCTCGTCCCACCACGGGAAATAGTCGGGCATGTCGGACGAGACCTTGTTCCTGAATTGCGCGGGACGCTTTTCGAGGAACGACATCACGCCTTCCTTCACATCGTCGGATCGTCCGCGCGCGTAGATGCCGCGGCTGTCCACCTTGTGCGCCTCCATCGGGTCGTCGGCGCCGAGCATGCGCCACATCATCTGCCGGATCAGCGCCACCGACACCGGCGCGGTCTTGTCGATGAAGGAGCGCGCCAGCGCCCGCGCCGTGGTCATCAGTTCGTCCGCAGGCACCACCTTGCTGACGAGGCGGCCGGCGAGCGCCTCGTCCGCCGGAAACACGCGGCCGGAATAGCACCATTCCAGCGCCTGCGAGATGCCGACGATGCGCGGCAGGAACCAGCTCGATGCGGCCTCCGGCACGATGCCGCGCTGGGAGAACACGAAGCCGAAACGGGCATCGACGCTGGCGATGCGGATATCCATCGGCAACTGCATGGTGACGCCGATGCCGACCGCCGGACCGTTGATGGCGCCGATCACCGGCTTCAGGCACTTGAAGATGCGCAAGGTGACCTGGCCGCCGCCGTCGCGCACGTTGGGATCGCTGTAATCGACCTTGCCGTCGGCGAGGCGCTTCACCGGGCCGCGCTTGGCGTCACGGTCGAAGGTGTCGGCGCCGGAGGAAAGGTCGGCGCCGGCGCAGAAGCCGCGGCCCGCGCCGGTGACGATGATGGCGCGCACGTCGTCATCGGCGTCCGCCTTGTCGAAGGCGTCGATCAGCTCGCTCATCATCGTCGCGTTGAAGGCGTTGAGCTTGTCGGGCCGGTTCAACGTGATGGTGAGGATGTGCTCGGCGATCTCGTATTTGATGGTCTGGTAGGCCATGGGTGTTTCCTTCCGTGTTTCTTTCGTCATTGCGAGGAGCGAAGCGACGAAGCAATCCAGTTTTGCGTTTCGGCTGTCTGGATTGCTTCGCTTCGCTCGCAATGACGTTGTTATTCTTTCAGCTCTTCGGCACCGACGGCCACGGCTTCTGCGGGCCGCGCAACGACTCGAACGCCTTCGCCATCGCCAGCACGCCGCGGTCGTCGAAGCGGCGTCCGACGATCTGCACGCCGATCGGAAAACCGTCGGCGTCGTAGCCGCCGTTGATCGAGACGGCCGGGTTCTCGGACATGTTCCACGTCACGGTATAGATGATGTGCTCGAACGGCTTCATCGGATCGTTGCGGGGGGCGGCGAACTCGGCGGGAAATTTCACCACCGGCGACACCGGCGAGATCACGTAATCGTACTCCGCGAACAGCTTCGTCGCCGCGGCGCGGATCGCCATGGTGGCGTTGAAGCCCCTGACGACATCGACGCCGGAGAGCTTCGATCCGGACTCCGCCCACGCGTAGATATAGGGCAACGCCTTGGATCGGACATCCGCCCGCATGCGCAGGAAGTCGTCCCAGGAGCGCGCGCGCCAGAAATGGTCGAGCCCGTCGAGCATCTCGCGGGTGAGCACCGTCGATACCTCGCTCACGATAGCGCCTGCGCCATCGAACGCGCGTGCGGCTTTTGTCGCGGTCTCGCGCGCCGGCGCTTCCAGCGGGTCACCGAAGCCGAGATCGAGCATCAGGCCGATCTTCTTGCCTTTCGGGGAGTCGTCGATCTGGCTCCAGGCGATGTCCTGCGGCGGCAGGCTCATGCCGTCGCGCGGGTCGGGCCGCGACAGCACGCTCATCAGCAGCGCGTTGTCGTCTACGGTGCGCGTCATCGGTCCGGTGACGCGGCCGACATAGGGCGGATCGATCGGCACGCGGCCGAGGCTCGGCTTCAGCGCCACGAGGCCGCACCAGCAGGCGGGCAGACGCACCGAACCGCCGATATCCGTTCCAAGATGCAGCGGGCCGTAACCGGCGGCGCCGGCCGCGCCCGCGCCCGCGCTGGAACCGCCGGGGTTCTTGCTGACGTCCCACGGATTGCGCGTCAGCGGATGGAACGACGACAGGCCCGACGACAGCATGCCGTAGTCGGGCATGGTGGTCTTGGACATGATGACGGCGCCGGCCTCGCGCACCCGCGCGGCGGGCGGCGCATCGACGGGCGCCGGCGTCAACGGTGTCGTCGCCGCGCCGAGCGGCATCGGCACGCCCCGGGTCGCAATGTTTTCCTTGATGGTGATGGGTACGCCGTCGAGCGGGCCGATTGGCTCGCCCTTGTGCCAGCGCGTGGTCGCCTCCTTCGCGGCTTTGCGTGCACCGTCGGGGTCGAAGGCGTAGAGCGCCTTGATGTGCGGCTCCCACTTTTCAATGTGGATCAGGACGTCCTCGATCACCTCGCTCGGCGAGAACTGCTTGCCATGGAAGCCTGCCAGCATCTGGCAGGCGGAGAGGTCGTGCAGCGCGGTCGCTGCCTTCGGTGCGCCGTCAGACATGACCGCCCACCGGCAGGCGGGTTTCGACGATGCGCGCGAACATGCTGGCGCCGATCGGCAGGATCTTGTCATCGAGCACGTAGCCCGGGTTGTGCACCGGCACCGAGCCGTCGTGACCGACCCAGAAATAGGCGCCGGGAACGGCCTGCAGCATGTCGGCAAAATCCTCGCTGCCCATCTTGGGCGTCGAGCGCGTCAGCACCTTGGCCGGATCGACCACGGTGCGGGCGACCTCCTCCACCACCTTGGAGTGCTCGTCGCTGTTGACGAGCACGCTGAAGATGTCGCGGATGTCGACATGGATTTCCACCTGGAAGGCGGCGGCGATCCCCGCACAGATCGCGCGCATGCGCTCGCGGATCAGGGCGCGCACGCCGTCGTCGAAGGCGCGCACGGTGCCGCAGAGCTTGGCCTCGCCGGGAATGACGTTGTAGGCGGAGCCGGCGTGAATCTGCGTGATCGACAGCACCGCCGCCTGCAGCGGATCGACATTGCGGCTGACGATGCTCTGCAGCGCCTGGCCGACCGTCATCGCGATCACCACCGGATCCTTGGAGCGCTCCGGCATCGCGCCGTGGGCGCCGTAGCCGGTGATGACGATATCGAAGAAGTCGGCGCCGGCCATGGCGGGGCCGGGAAGGATGGCGATCTCGCCATGGTCGAGATCGGGCGCGTTGTGCAGGCCGTACATCTCGTCGCAGGGAAATTTGTCCAGCAGGCCGTCCCTGATCATGGCGCGCGCGCCGCCGAGGCCTTCCTCCGCCGGCTGGAAGATGAAATGCACGGTGCCGTCGAAATTCTTGGTCTCCGCGAGATAGCGCGCGGTGCCGAGCAGCATGGTGGTGTGGCCGTCATGGCCGCAGCCGTGGAAGCGGCCGGGAATGGTGGAGCGCCATTTCAGGTTGGTGTTCTCCTCCATCGGCAGCGCGTCCATGTCGGCGCGCAGGCCGATGCGTTTGCTTCCCTGACCCTTGCCCTTGAGCACGCCGACGACGCCGGTGCCGCCGATGCCGCGATGCACCTCGATGCCCCATTGCTTCAGCTTGTCGGCGACGATGCCGGAGGTGCGCACTTCCTCGAAGCCGATCTCGGGATGGGCATGGAGGTCGCGGCGGATGGCGGTGAGTTCGTCGGCAAAGCCGTCGATGCGGTCGATGGTGGGCATGGGCGTTCCCTTCTTTCTTATCCCTCCCCCGTGCGGGGAGGATGGCCTGTCGAGAGCGAAGCGATCGACAGGCCGGGTGGGGGTAGTGTTGATGAAATGAATCGCTCCCGATAACCCCCGCCCCCGATCCCTCCCCGCAAGGGGGAGGGGAGCAGAGGGGCCGGGTGTATCTGGTCACGCGGGATCATCGAGTCACGTCTTGCGTATTCGAGGGCGAGAAAGGTTTTCCGTTCGGTTTCAGCCGCACGCCGGGCCGCAGCCGCGTCCACGGCAGCACCGAGGTGTCGGCCGGCATGGCGCCGGGGGCGGCGCAGATCAGCAGCTTGTCGGCGATCGGCTCGAAGTCGGCGCGGAAATGCACCGAGCTCTTGTTGACGAGAATGGATTGCCCGGTCGGCTCGATCCCGACGTAGCGGTACATCGCCTGATCGGCGAGTTGCGCCTTGTGCGACGACACCACGACGCGCACGTCGCCGATGCGCAGGCATGCGGAAGGGCCCATCTCCATCTCGCGACCGCCATAGTAGGGGCCGGGCGCGACGAAGCGTCCGTCGGAGAGTTTTTCGACGATAAATGTCTCGGTGTACGGGCTGTCGCCGGGAATGCCGGACTTGCCGCCGAGCGAGAGCGTCACGGTCGCTCCTTCGCCGGCATCATGCGCGGCTTTCGCGGCGGCGGGATCGTAGATCACGCCGGTCGCGGCGTTGGTGGCCTTGTTGCGCACCAGCGCGCGCAGCATGCCGGTGGTGTCGGAATCGCCGCCCGCGCCGGGATTGTCCTGGGTGTCGGCGATGACGACGGGCTTCGTCGCGGTCTTCGCCAGCTCCATCGCATATTGCACGCCCTCGTCGGGCGAATAGATGCGGCCGTCGAAATCGTCCTCATGGCCTTCGACGAGTTTTGCGATCGTGTCCGCGGCACGGTCGGCGTCGGCCTGCGTCCGGCCATAGGCGAACACGGTTGGACCGCAGCCTTCGAAATCGGCGGCCGGAAAGCCCGGCGCGAACGACAGCGTCGGCACGGCGTCGCTCTCGAGCGCGGCCAGCTTCTCGTAGATGCCTTTTGTCGGCTGATCGTTGGTGCATTGCCAACTGATCGGAATCAGGAACGGCAGTTGACGGAACGCCTTTGCAAGCTTGTGTCGGGTCTCGAGCAACAGCGCGAGGTGCCGAGCCGAAGCGCGTCCGGTGCCGGCCATGTCCACATGCGGATAGGTGCGATAGGCAATCAGCGCGTCGGCGTGTTCCACCATCTCCGGCGTGACATTGGCGTGAAGGTCAAGACTCACGACCAGCGGCAAATCCTTGCCGATGATTTTCCGGACCCGAGCGAGAATCTCGCCTTCGCCGTCGTCGAGATGCTCGGTCACCATCGCGCCGTGCAGGTCGAGATAGACGGCGTCGAGCTTGCCCGCGGCGGCAATGCCGTCGGTGATGACCTTCGTGATGCGCTCGAAGGCGTCCCTGGTGACGTGCGCGGAGGGCGAAGCGCCGCAGGCCACGGTCGGAACCAGGTCCCAGCCCTTCGCTTCCGCCGCCTCGATGAAGCCGGCGAGGCCGACATTGATGCCGCGCATCACCTTCAGCACGTCGGCGCCGAACGTCATCGCGGGCCAGCCGCCGCCATGGACGAACGCATCGTAGGTCGCCTTGGTGGGCGCGAACGTATTGGTTTCGTGCAGGAAGCCGCCGACGGCGATGCGGGTCATGTCACCTACTCAACTCAATCTGGCCGCGGATGTCAAAGCGCCGGCGAAGCGGCCGTTTCATCCAATGCCACGGGACGGAAATTCGCAAAATCCCAGCCCCGTCCGGGCGCGGCGTCAAGCAGCGCGCGGGTATAGGCCTCACGCGGATTCGTCAGGACTCCCGCCGCCGGCCCCTGTTCGACGACGCGGCCATGCTGCATCACCACGACCTCGTCGCAAATCTGGGCGGCAACCCGCAGGTCGTGGGTGATGAACAAGAGCGCGATGCCGAGGCGCGTCTGGATGTCGGCGAGCAGGTCCAGCACCTGCGCCTGCACCGACACATCGAGCGCGGACACCGCCTCGTCCGCCACCAGCACGTCGGGGTCGAGCGCGAGCGCACGGGCGATGGCGATGCGCTGGCGCTGGCCGCCGGAGAACTGGTGCGGATAGCGCGAGATCGCATCCGGCGGCAGATCGACCAGTTCGAGCAGTTCGCCCGCCCGTTTCAGAGCGTCGGCGCGCGGCACGCCATAGTTGATCGGACCTTCCGCGATGGTCTCGCCCACGGTGATGCGCGGATTGAGGGAACGATAGGGGTCCTGAAACACGATCTGGATGCGTTTGCGGTGCGGCTGCAGCAGCCGTCGCGATAGCATGGAGATTTCATGGCCGGCGAGCCGCACGCCGCCCGAAGTCGGATCGATCAGGCGCACGATGCAGCGCGCCACGGTGGATTTTCCGGACCCGCTTTCGCCGACGATGCCGAGCGTGCGTCCCTTGCGGAGCGTCAGCGTCACGTCCTTCGCCGCGGCGACCTCGCGCGCTTTGCCCAGGAACGACCGCTCGCGATAGATCTTGCCGAGGCCGTTGGTTTCGAGCACGACGGGTTCGGCCGTGTCAGGGCGCGGCGGCCGGGGTACGAGGCTCGGCACCGACGACAGCAGGTTGCGCGTGTAATCCATCCGCGGCGTCCGCAGGATGGCATCGAGCGGACCGCTCTCCACCAGCTTGCCCTCGCGCATCACCGCGACGCGGTCGGCGATCTCGGCCACCACGCCCATGTCGTGGGTGATGAAGAGAACGGCGGTGCCGTGATCGCGCTGCAGGTCGCGGATCAGCGTCAGAATCTGCTTCTGCGTGGTGACGTCGAGCGCGGTGGTGGGCTCGTCCGCGATCAGCAGTTTCGGCTCCAGCACCAGCGCCATCGCGATCATGATGCGCTGGCGCTGGCCGCCGGACAGCCGGTGCGGATACGACTTGAAGATGCGTTCGACATCGGGCAGGCGGACCTGCTCCATCATCGCGAGGATTTTCTGCCGGCGCGCGCGGGCGTCGAGGCTGGTATGGGCGCGCAGCACCTCGTCGATCTGCCGGCCCACCGGCACCACCGGGTTGAGCGCGGTCATCGGCTCCTGAAAGATCATCGCCATGCGGGTGGCGCGCAACTGCCGCAGGCGGCGGTCGCTGGCGGTGAGCAGTTCCTCGCCGACCAGTTTTATGCTGCCGTGGGAGGCGGCGAGGGAGCCCCTTGGCAAAAGACCCATCACCGTCAGCGACGTGACCGACTTGCCGGAGCCGCTCTCGCCGACGAGACACAGCGTTTCGCGCTCGCGCACCTCCAGCGACACGTTGTCGATGATCTTCCGGCCGCTTCCGCTCTTGCCGAGGCCGACGACGAGATTGGCGATATCGAGGACGATGTCGCTCATGGCGTCATCCATCCGTATCGCCACGCTCGTGTCCCGGACGCGGCGCGGCGCTCTCGCGCTGCACCGCAGAGCCGGGACCGTTCCATAGTCGGTGCTCGTAACGGCTCCGGATCAGCGGCGCATCGCTGCGCGCGGCGCGGCGTCCGGGGCACGCCGTCGTATCGTTCGCAAGGACGGTCATGATTTCTCACTTGCCGGCCTCCCGCTGCTTCATGCGCGGATCGAGCGCGTCGCGCGCGGCGTCGCCGATCAGGTTGACGCTCAGAATGGTGATCGAGAGGATCAGGCCGGGCCAGAAGATCAGCGACGGCTTGATCTGGAAGTAGGCGCGGCCCTCCGCCATGATGTTGCCCCAGGTCGGCGTTTCCGGGCTGATGCCGGCGCCGAGGAACGACAGGATCGCCTCGGTCAGGATCGCGGAGGCGCAAACGTAGGTGCCCTGAACGATCAGCGGCGCGACGGTGTTGGGCATCAGATGCCGCCACATGATCTTCGGCAGGCTGGAGCCGACCGAGATCGCGGCTTCGACATAGGGCTCCTCGCGCGCCGACAGCACGACGGAACGGACCAGCCGCGCCGCGCGCGGGATTTCAGGAATGGTGATGGCGATCAGCACCGTCCACAGGCTCGCGCCCGACAGCGCGACCACGGCGATGGCGAGCAGGATGCTGGGTATCGCCATCAGCCCGTCCATGATCCGCATCATCACGGCGTCGACCCATTTGAAGAAGCCGGAGACGAGGCCGATGACCAGGCCGGCGGCGACGCTGATAACGGCGGCGCCAAGACCGATCAGCAACGAGATGCGTCCGCCGTAAAGGATGCGCGCCAGCACGTCGCGGCCATAGGCATCGGTGCCGAGCAGGAATTGCGCGCCGGCCGGCCTCAGCCGCAGCGCCGGGGCCAGAAGCTCCGGATCGTGCGAGGTCAGCCAGGGCGCGAAGACGGCGGAGGCGATCACCAGCAGGAGACAAATGCTGGCGCCGGCGATGATCGGCGTGGCCGTGAGGAAGCCCAGCCCCGGCCGCAGCGGCCGCGTCACGGGGAGGGAGGATTCGGGGAGGGTCTCGATCGCCATCAGTGCGGGCCTCAGTACCGAATGCGGGGATCGAGCAGGGTGTAGGCGAGGTCGATCAGCAGGTTGACGGCGACATAGACGCCGGATGTCAGAAGGATCATCGCCTGGATCACCGGATAGTCGCGGGCCAGCACCGCATCGACGGTGAGACGGCCGATGCCCGGCAGATTGAACACGCTTTCGGTGACCACGACGCCGGAGATCAACAGCGCGAAGCCGGTGCCGATCACGGTGATGACCGGGACGGCGGCGTTGCGCAGCGCATGACGCAGCAACACCGCGTGCTCGGTGATGCCCTTGGCGCGGGCGGTGCGGACATAATCTTCGCCGAGCACGTCGAGGACCGCCGCGCGCGTCATGCGCGCGATCAGCGCGACATAGATGAACGACAGCTCCACGGTCGGCAGCACGAGGCGCTCCACGAACGGGCCGAAGCCGCGATGGAACGAGCGGAAGCCCTGCACCGGAAACCACTGCAGATCGATCGCAAAAATCTGGATCAGCACATAGCCGATCACGAACACCGGCACCGAAAATCCGATCACCGACAGCCCCATCACGAAGCGGTCGACCCAGGTGCCGTGCTTCCACGCCGCGAGCACGCCGAGCGGCACCGCGATGAGGACGGAGAGGACGATCGTCGACAGCGCAACGCAAATCGTCGGCTCGACGCGCTGGCCGATCAATTTCAGGACGGGCACGTTCGAGATCAGGGAGACGCCGAGATCGCCGTGCAGCAATTTTCCGATCCAGGTGAAGAACTGGAGATAGAGCGGCTCGTTGAGGCCGAGCGAGATGCGGATGCGCTCGATCTGCTCGGGCGTTGCGCTGTCGCCGGCGATGATCGCGGCGGGATCGCCGGGGGTCAGCCGCAGCAGCAGGAACACGAACAGCGCGACCACGCCCATCACGGGCACGGCGGCGAGAATTCGGCGGATCAGGTAACCCAGCATGGGATCGCAGGTCCTCGATTGTGACGGAGCATAGCGGGCCCCCTCGAAAAGTCAGCAAGTCCCGTGCCATCTCCTCGCTGGTTCCAGCGGCGCATGGCTGCGGCGCCGTCAGGTCAGCGTCGCCAGCAGTCCGGCCATCAAGCGGCCGCGCTCGGCGAGGCTGTCGACTTCGATGTGCTCGTTCAGCGTATGGGCATCGGCGCCGCGCACGCCGAGACCATCGAGCGTCGGAATGCCCATCGCGCCGGTGAAGTTTCCGTCAGAGCCGCCGCCGGCGCTGCCGTGCGGCAATTCGAGCCCGAGTTGCTTTGCGACGCCGACCGCCTTCTCGTAAAGCGCCATGGTGCCGGCATCCGGCTCCCACACCGGCCGCGTCACGCCGCGCGTCACCTTGAAGGTGACGTCATTCGACGTGCCGGACAACGCCAGCATGCGCTCGACGCCGCGATCGAGGTCGGCCTGCCGCTTCGCCATGCTCAGGGCTTCGCCGGTGCAGGTCGTGGCAACGCAGTTGACCCATTGACCGCCATGCACGATGCCGACGCTGAAGGTGCAGTCGTCCGTGGTCATGCCGTCGATGGCGAGGATTTGCCGCGCCATCTCCCGGATGGCGGAGCGGCCCGAGGAGAGGGTGGCGCCGGCGTGGCTCGGCTTGCCGATGGCTTCCAGATTGAAGCGCGCGATGGCGTAGCGGCCGGTGACGACGCCGTTGTTGGCGCGGCCGGGCTCCGGCACCAGCACATATTTGTTGCGCGCTGCCTCCGCTTCGATCAGGTCGCGCACGCTGGGCGTGCCGACTTCCTCGTCCGGCGTGAACAGCACCGTGATCGGCAGCGGTGTCGTAAATGAGGCTTTCGCCAGTTGGCGGATCGCTTCCAGCGACAGGTAGTTGCCGCCCTTCATGTCGAAGATGCCGGGGCCGTAGCACTTGTTGCCTTCCCGACGGAACGGCAGTTTCTCCAGCGTGCCGACCGGATGCACCGTGTCGAGATGGCCCGCGATCAGGATGCCGGGTTCGCCCTGCTTCGGATGCGGAAAACGCGCGCGGATGCAGCCGCCAAAGCCCTGGCGGCCGGCGATGCGCTCGATCGTCGCACCCATGATCGCCATCTCGCGCGCGGCGAGGTCGAGCATGCGGTCGACGGCGCCCGCATCCCAGGTGGGGCTCTCGCATTCGACCCAGGCGCGCAGGCCCCGCAGCATGGCTTCGGAATCGAAGGGAAGGTTGGCCGGGTTCATGTCCGATCGCTTTCTGTTGCTTGTTCAACGCACCGTCACGGCGATGCCGTTCGCCATAATGCGAGCTTCGCCGGAAATTGCCAGCGCAACATTGCGCGAACATTTGCGCATCGCTGGCGCGGATGTTGCTTGTACACGAACGAGAACGGCGTTGACGCGCTCGCGGCTTGGTGCAAGTCTCGAATGAAACAGAGCCACGGTGCGTTATGCATTTGCGCAGCCTGAATGACGGTCAGCGTGCGCAAAATTTCGTCAGTGACCGGGCCGGCAATGGCAATTGGCGGCAAAACACATAAGTCAGGAGGGGTCGAATGGTTCAGATTACGCGCAGGCAATTCTCGACGATGGCGTCCGCAGCCGCGCTCTCGACGGCGCTGCCGCTGCGGGCCAGGGCGGCGGGCGGCAAGACCATCACGGCGGTGATGCATTCCGATCTGCGCATCATCGACCCCGGGCTGACGACCGCCTACATCACGCGCGACCACGGTTACATGATCTACGACACGCTGCTGGCGATGGATTCGAATTTCAAGATCCAGCCGCAGATGGCCGAATACAAGGTCTCCGACGACAAGCTCACCTATACCTTCACGTTGCGCGACGGCCTGAAATGGCATGATGGCCCGCCGGTCACGGCGGAAGACTGCGTCGCATCGCTGCAGCGCTGGGGCAAGAAGGACGGCATGGGCCAGAAGCTCATGGAATTCACGGCGAGCCTGACCGCCGCCGATCCCAAGACCATCGTGCTCAAGTTGAAAGAGCCCTACGGTCTCGTGCTGGACTCCATCGGCAAGCCTTCGTCGCTGGTGCCGTTCATGATGCCGAAGCGGATCGCGGAAACTCCGGCGGACAAGGCAATTCCCGAGCAGATCGGCTCCGGCCCGTTCAAGTTCGTGAAAGAGGAATTCCAGCCCGGCGTGAAGGCGGTCTATGCCAAGAACCCCGACTACGTGCCGCGCAAGGAGCCGGCGAGCTGGACCTCCGGCGGCAAGGTGGTGAAGGTCGACCGCGTCGAGTGGGTCACCATGGCCGACGCGCAGACCGCGATGAACGCGCTGCAATCCGGCGACATCGACTTCCTGGAAAATCCGTCGTTCGACCTGTTGCCGGTCCTCAAGAACGACAAGGAGCTGCACATCCAGACGCTGAGCAAGCTCGGCTTCCAGACCATTGCGCGGATGAACTTCCTCTATCCGCCGTTCGACAACGTCAAGGTGCGGCGCGCGGCGCTGATGGCCATCAGTCAGAAACCGATCCTCGATGCGCTGGTCGGCAATCCCGACTACTACAAGGTTTGCGGCGCGGTGTTCGTCTGCGGCACGCCGCTGGCGAGCGAGGCGGGCTCCGAGCCGATCACTAAAGGAGACGACGTTGCCGCGGCCAAGAAGCTGCTGGCGGAATCCGGCTATGACGGCACGCCGGTCGTGCTGATGGCGCCGACGGATGTCGTGGTTCTCAAGGCGCAGCCGATCGTCATCGCCCAGCAGTTGCGCGATGTCGGCTTCAAGGTCGACCTGCAGGCCACCGACTGGCAGACCCTGGTGTCGCGCCGCGCCCTTCAGAAGCCGCCGAAGGAGGGCGGCTGGAATATGTTCTGCACCAACTGGGTGGCCCCCGACGTCATGAACCCCGTGGCCAACGTCATGCTGAACGGCAAGGGCAAGAAGGGCGGCTGGTTCGGATGGCCGGACGATCCCGCCATCGAGGCGCTGATCGACAAGTTCGTCCGCACGACCTCGGCCGACGACCAGAAGAAAATCGCGGTCGATATCCAGAAGCATGTCATGGAGCAGGTGACCTACATTCCGCTCGGCCAGTACGAGGCGCCGTCGGTATGGCGGACCTCGTTGAAGGGCGTTCTGGACGGCCCGGCGACGCCGATCTTCTGGAACATCGAGAAGACGGAAGCCTGATCCGTCCCACGGCGGAGCGGACCGCCCGATCCGCATGCGCGCGCGTCCCGACGGAGGCGCGCGTTTTCGGTTCGCGGGTGACTCCTCTCGGCGGCAAAGCGCGCGATGAGATGAGGTTGAACCAACCCTGCCGTCATTGCGAGCAAAGCGAAGCAATCCAAAGCCCCAAGAAAGACCTGGATCGCTTCGTCGCTTGCGCTCCTCGCAATGACAGGGATTCAACTTCACGTCATCCCGCTCCAGCCGCTTAAATAAAGTGAGAACCCGCCCCGG
Source organism: Nitrobacter sp. (assembly GCA_035546855.1). GTDB lineage: Bacteria > Pseudomonadota > Alphaproteobacteria > Rhizobiales > Xanthobacteraceae > Nitrobacter. The sequence goes on from DASZVY010000007.1 coordinate 28,533, forward strand.
CGGGGTTTTCCATTGGCGAGACTTACGCCAGCGGCAAGCGCAGCGTTTTCCGAACAAAACCAGCGCTCTCCCTTGGGCGGAGTGATGATCGTCTCGGAATAGAACTCGTCGGCGGCCGAAATTGTCCTGGTGATCTCCGTCACATCAATATGAGCCGGGTGCTGTCCATGCTTCTTCGCCAGACGATGCGACGTGCATCGTTTGAACATGGAGATGAACATGAGCACGCAGATTAACGGGACCAACCTTTACGTTCTATCAGACGATCAACTCGATGCCGTTTCGGGCGGAAGGATGCACCTCCCCAGCACTGGACCCAATCCACAACAGGACGGGACTACTGCCGGTGCCGGCAATTCATTTTCACAACTGGTCGGCGGGACCGTGCTCGAAGTTATGCTGGGAGCCGCGATCATCGCCATCTGAACCCACGCATGTTTTGCGAACGCCCGGCAGCTCCACGACCTGCCGGGTTTTCGCATGCCGATGTCACGAGTTCTGATGCGGCAACGGATTCCACTGGATCAAGATCGTCCGACGATACATCGCGCGGTCACACGCCCTCCAATAATCTGCGATCTTCCAATCATCGTATATGCCTGTGCCGACTCTGTGGCATTTTCTGCAATGCAGCTCACGCGCCCTACCTTCAAGGTCGTCGTTTGCGCTCATTGCACCCATCCCGCGAATGGAGAACGACGGGAGAACGAGATTTGCAAAACGTGAGGGATGTTTTGCAGGTGCATGGTTGCATTTCCTTTCTAAGTATTTGAAAAGAAAGTAGGCGGGCATGGCGGAATCGGTAGACGCAAGGGACTTAAAATCCCTCGGCTCGCAAGAGCCGTGCCGGTTCGAGTCCGGCTGCCCGCACCATTTCGGATCAACGCCTCATGAACAAGCCCGAATCCAACATCGCTCCGCCCATCGATCCCGTGAAGCTCGACCGCCTCGCCGAAGTCGCGGTCAAGGTCGGCCTGCAACTCGCGCCCGGGCAGGACCTGCTGATCACCGCGCCGGCCGCCGCGCTGCCGCTGGTTCGCCGCATCGCCGCGCATGCCTACAAGGCGGGCGCAGGACTCGTGACGCCGTTCCTCTCGGACGAGGAGGTCACGCTGTCGCGCTACAGGTTCGGACCGGACGCGAGCTTCGATCGCGCCGCGGGCTGGCTCTATGAAGGCATGGCGAAGGCGTTTTCGGCCAACACCGCGCGCCTCGCCATCGTCGGCGACAACCCGATGCTGCTCGCGGGCGAGGACGCCGCCAAGGTCGCGCGCGCCAACAAGGCCAATTCCATGGCCTATCAGCCGGCGCTGGAAAAGATCGTCAACTTCGACGTCAACTGGAACATCGTGGCCTGGCCCGGCACGGCCTGGGCGAAGCTGATGTTTCCCGGCGACACCGAGGATGGCGCGGTGGCGAAGCTGGCGGAGGCGATTTTCACCGCCTCGCGCGTCGACCGCGACGATCCGGTGGCGGCCTGGACGCAGCACAACGCCGCGCTGCGCAGCCGCACCGAATGGCTCAACAGCCAGCGCTTCCATGCGCTGCGCTTCTCGGGTCCCGGCACCGACCTGACGGTCGGGCTTGCCGACGGTCACGAATGGGTCGGCGGCGCATCGACCGCCAGGAACGGCATCGTCTGCAATCCGAACATTCCGACGGAGGAGGTGTTCACGACGCCGCACGCGCTGCGCGTCGAGGGGCACGTCACCAGCACCAAGCCGCTGTCCTATCAGGGCACGCTGATCGACAAGATCGCGGTGAAGTTCGCCGAGGGACGCATTGTCGAAGCCACGGCGGCGCGGGGCGCGGAGGTGCTGAACAAGGTGCTCGATACCGACGAGGGCGCGCGGCGGCTCGGTGAAGTCGCGCTGGTGCCGCATTCCTCGCCGATCTCGGCGAGCGGGCTGCTGTTCTACAACACGCTGTTCGACGAGAATGCCGCCTGCCACATCGCGCTCGGCCAGTGCTACTCGAAATGCTTCGTCGATGGCGCCAGGCTGACGCCGGAGCAGATCGCGGCGCAGGGCGGCAACAAAAGCCTGATTCACATCGACTGGATGATCGGCTCGGGCGAGACGGACATCGACGGCGTCCGCAGCGACGGCAGCCGTGTTCCGGTTTTCCGCAAAGGCGAGTGGGCGTAGTGTTGGCGGCGTCCCTGCGGCCGCGCCGGCCTCAATGCGGTCACGACGGGGTGCTTAACGCTGTCGCGATGGGGTTATCTCAAGAAGGCATCATGACAGATCGCATTCCAAGCAAGCGATACCCGCGGCTGGCTGGCGCTGCGGCTGCGCTGCTCATGACCGGCCTTGGCGGCTGCGCCAATGTCGGTGACAGCTATATGTCAGGCGCATTCGTCGATCCCGCCAAATACGATCTATACGATTGCGCGCAACTCGACGCCGAGCGCAAATCGCTCGCGACCATGACCGCCAATCAGCAAAAGCTCATCGACAAGGCGCGGACCGGAGTCGCGGGCACGATGGTCGGCGAGATGGCGTATCGCGACGACTACATCAAGATCCGGGCTTCGGCCAAGCTCGCCGACGAAGTCTGGCGGCGGGACAAGTGCGATGCGCAGCCGCAAGCCGCCACCGCGTCGACGCCGGCCGCTGCGCCTCCGCCGGCCTCGCGTCATCCGGGCAATCTCATTCATTGACATGCCTTACGGGCGCCAGCCGTAGATCCAGTTCTGCCGCGCCATCAGCCGCGCCGGACCCATCGCCGCGATGGCGAGGTCGCGGGCGAGGGCGGCCGCGCCGCGCAGATGATAGATTTGCCCGTTGCGCTGCGCGAGCCGGCGAACGCGCGCGACGCGGGCACGGCGCAGATCGCCGTAGCGCGCGAGCGCCGCTGCCGCGTCCTCAACAGAGTTGCCAAGGCAAGCGGCGAGCACGGCGGCGTCCTCGATCGCCATGCCCGCGCCTTGCGCGGCGAACGGCAGCATCGCATGCGCGGCATCGCCGATCAGCGCGATTGCGCCCTCGTTCCAGCGCGCCATGTCGGGCATCGCGAACAACGCCCATTTGCGCCAGGTCTCGACTGCGCCGATCATGGCCTGCGCGGGGGCAGGCCAGCGCGCGGCGGCAAACCGGTTTGCGATCTCCGCAGCGTCGGCCGGCACACTCCAGCCGGGCTCGTTCCAGGTGCCTGAGGCTACGGCGACCATGTTGACCTGCCGTCCTCCCGCGATCGGATAGACCACAAGGTGCGTCTCCGGACCCATCCAGACCTGGACGCGGGGCGGAGCCAGCTCGCGCGGGAGCGACGATGCATCGGCCGTGCCGCGCCAGGCGATCAGGCCGGAGAATTTCGGCCGCGCGTCGGGATTCAACCGGCGACGGACCGCCGACCACACACCGTCCGCGCCGATCAGCGCCGAGGCGCGGTCCTCGCGCCGGGATGCACCGCTGCGCTGGTGAATGACGACGCCGTCGGCGGCGGCATCCGCCTGTTCGAACGATGTGCCGAGCCGCAGCTCGATCGCGGGATTGTCGTCGACGGCCGATGTCAGCGCCGCCTGCAGGTCGGCGCGATGCAGCACCCAGTAAGGAGTGTCGATCGTCTGGTGGAACGGCAGGCGGGAGATCTCGCCGCCGTGCCGGACGCTCATCAGACTGACGGCGTCGGGCGCGATGGCGTGCGGTTCAAGCCGCGCGCGAAGCCCGAGATCGATCAGGATGCGGCTGGCGTTGGGAGACAACTGCAGGCCGGCCCCGGCTTCCTCGAGCCGCTCGGCCTTTTCGGCGATGATGACCCGGAAGCCCTTGGCCGCCAGCGCCAGCGCCGCGGTCAAACCTGCGATCCCGGCGCCTGCGATAAAGACGGTGCGCGCGGCGGTCACGGGTAGAATATCAGGCGACCTTGTCCTTCAGAACGCATTCCGGGGGGCGGGCTTGTCCGGCGGCGAGGTCCGGCGCGAAGCGATAGAGCGTCGAGCAGTAGGGGCAGATGATCTCGCTGTCGTTGCCGAGGTCGAGAAAGACGTGCGGGTGATCGAAGGGCGGGTTGGCGCCCACGCACATGAATTCCTGCGAGCCGATCTCGATGACGGGGACGCCGGCATCGTTGTGGAAGTGCGGAACGACATGATCGGACATTGTATTCACCTTTGGTTGCAGCCGGACATCGGCGCAACGGATCGCAGAGCAACCGCAACGCACCATAGTGAGCGGTGCGCCCGATTCCTAGTGTCCCGGTTCTGACATTCGTATCATTTTCAGCCTGCACTTTTACGAATGTCAGAACCAAAGGGACACGAGCAAATCCGGGATTCCAGTGCGGTTTTGGATTTGACATTCGCTTCTCGGACTCGCGGCAATACTGAAGCGACTGTCAAATCCACCGCACCGGCTTTGTGGAAGCAGATTCGGACAATTTTGCGCGTCATTCCGAGCATGCAAATTCGACACAATCCTGTCGTCTGAGAGAAGCCCTTCTTTCGTCGGGGCGGTTGTGTCCAAGATGTGACGCACCATTTGTTGCAGGCAGGTTTTGGCAGTGGTCTCGGCAGCCAAAGGTCTTGCGCAAGGGATTGGCGATGCGGTGGCGGATCGGTGCAGCGGTGACGGGTATGGCGGTATGCGCGGCGGCGTGCGCCTTGCTTTGGCCGCATGCCAGGGATGCCGGTGCTGTACTGGCCGCGCGGAATGATCCCGCGCGGCTGTCGGACCTGCAGTTGAATTCTGCCCTGCGAAATGATCCGGGATTGCTCGCGCGGAACATCGACGCGGCGCTGGCGGCTCATGACGCTGATCTGGCTCAAAGTTTTGCGGACGTCGCGGCGGCCCACGGCGTCGCGCTTCCACCGGATATGTCAGGGCGCGTTGCCCGCGCGGTGGAGGAAGAAAATTCTACGTCGTCCCGTGCGGAGCGATTCCTGACCGGCTTGGTGACGGGTAATGCGGACGACGGCGCCAGCCTGTCCGGGACCGTGGCAGGCGATCTGTTCGTGTTCGGTGATATCCGGGACATCATTCGCGAAGGCAAGCATCTGGCGGCAGGCGAGGACACCGACCGGCTCGTCCTCGGGCTTGCAGCCGCCGGGCTTGCCGTCACCGCGGCGACCTACGTGTCGGCGGGCGGCGCCGCACCGGTGAGGGCCGGCCTGACACTTGTGAAGGATGCGCGCAAGGTTGGCCGGCTCGGTGAAGGGTTAAGTACGTGGGCCAGCCGTTCGGCGCGCGAACTGGTCGATGCGCCGGTTTTGCAGAACGCGGTGGCGACGGGATCGCTGACCCGGCCAGGGCGGACGCTGGAGGCGGTGAAAGCGGCGTTCCGGATGGAAAAAGCAGGCAGCCTTGTTCGCCTCGCCAAGGATGTCGGACGTGTCGGCGAGAAGGCCGGCACGCGCGGCGCGCTCGAGACGTTGCGGATCGCGGAAGGGCCGAAGGATGTCGCCCGCGCCGCGCGGCTCGCGGAATCCAGGGGCGGCCAGACCCGCGCCATCATGAAAATTCTCGGCCGTGGCGCGCTGTTGCTGGCGGCGGGCGCGTTCAATCTTTCGCTGTGGATTTTTGCCGCGATGGCCGCGCTGTTCGGATTCCTGGCGTCGATCAAGGCGACCACCGAACGTCTTACTCTCGCATGGCTGCGACGATCCAAGGCAAGACGGCTGCAACGGCAACTCGCGGTCGGGACCCATCTGGCCGCACTGGCCGCGACGGCGTAGGATCGAGTCCCGCCGTCCCTCTGTTGCTTCCCAAAACATGGATTTGCTGATGCCGAGCTTTCATCACGGCGATGTGGAAATTGCTTACCTCGACGAAGGCGAGGGCGACCCCATCGTTCTCGTCCACGGTTTCGCGTCGAGCAAGAACGTGAACTGGGTGTATCCGACCTGGGTCTCGGAATTGCGCAAGAACGGCCGCCGCGTCGTGGCCTTCGATAACCGCGGTCATGGCGATTCCAGCAAGCTCTACGATTCCGAGGACTATCATATCGGGACCATGGCGAGCGACATCACCGCGCTGATGGATCACCTCGGCATCGAACGCGCCGATGTCATGGGCTACTCGCTCGGCGCGCGGATGATGGGAGTTCTGGCGCAGACCAGGCCGCAACGGGTGCGTTCGGCGATCTTCGGCGGCCTCGGCGTCGGGCTGATCAAGGGCGGGGGCCCCGGCGAGAACGTCGCGAAGGCGCTCGAAGCGCCCTCGCTGGACGATGTGACCGACCCGGTCGGACGCACGTTCCGCGCGTTCGCGGATCAGACCCGCTCCGATCGTCGCGCGCTCGCCGCGTGCCTGCGCGGATCGCGGCGGCTGATGACGGAGGCGGAGGCCGCCGGCATTCGCGTGCCGACCCTGATCGCGGTGGGCACGACGGACGAGATCGCGGGCTCCGCGGCTGAACTCGCGAAGATCATTCCGGGATCGGAAGTCCTCGATATTCCGAACCGCGATCACATGCGCGCGGTGGGCGACAAGGTCTACAAGCAGGGCGTGCTGGATTTCCTGTCACGCCGGGCGTGAGATTGCGTCCGGCGCATCCGGCTCGGCGAAATTCCGCAGCAGCGCGATCAGCGCCACGAAAGTCGCGATCCAGACCATGCGCGCGCCGTAGCGGTCGTGGGGACCGGAGATGACGCCGCAGATGAAGGCGTTGCCGACGAGCGCGATGCAGACGGTTGCCGCGAGCAATTCGAGATCGTCGAACCGGCGCCGCCACGCCGCGCGGACGACGAGGCCGGCGACCAACAGCATCGAAAGCAGCGCCACGGGAATGTGGAGATAGTTGATCGCGGGAAAGTTGATGTCCCAGTGCTGCTGATGGGCCGCCCGCATGGCCTTGACCTGCCCCGGCAGATAGCGCTCGATGATGCCGTAGGTATGCGGGATCCAGCCATTGGTGCCTTCGCCGGTGCCGACATGCACGAGCTGTTGCGCGGTCGCGACGAGAGCCGCTTCGGCCTGCCAGAGCGGATAGGCTTTCAGCGCCTGCGTCGCGATGAATTCCATCTCGCCGTCCATGCCCTTGAAGCGGCCGAGCTTGTTGAAGATGCTGTCATTGGCCCACAGGAAATCGTCCGCGGTCGGAGGCAACTGGTTGCGATAGGGACAAAGCTTCAGCTTGATCGTGTCGCAGTGGTCGTTGAGATAGCGCGCGACGATGCCGTCCTGCATCATCCGGCCGAACGAGACCCCGGCGCCGCCCGGCGTCCAGGCGAGCATGCCGGACAGCGCGAAATTCGCGGCGAGCAGCATCGCCGCGCCGACGATGAGCGTAAGGCTGCCCTGCACCAGGCCGCCGAGCGGAAGGCGGCGGCGCAGCCACGGCTTCGTCAGCCAGCCGACCACGCATAATCCGAACAGCACGCCGAAGGTCGCGCTGTGGGTCGCCGCGGCGAAGGATGTGTAGAGAAACAGGGCGACCTTTTCGACGGTCGACAGCTTGCCGTTATGCACCACAAGGATGAACAGCGACAGCACCGCAAGTCCGGCGAAGATATCGGTCAAAAGCATGCTGGCGAGCCAGGGCAGCGCCGTGGTCAGGATCAGCAGGAGGCCGATCATGAGCAGGCGCGTCGGCTGCGCGCGGCCGAGAACCCGCAATGTGAGCTGCAGCAACCAGAGCGTCAGCAGCGCCTGAAAGGCGAGATTGATCCAGAAATACGAGGGCTCGCCGAAATGCAGATAGAGGCCGTACACCGTCGAGCGGCTCGGGACGAGATAGCCTTCGTACCAGCGCGCCAGATAGCCCCCGGTGTCGTACTCCAGCAGCGGATATCCGTTCCAGATCGCGGGCGCGAGCAGGAGGACAGGAATGAGGATGACTGCGGCCCAAACAGACGCAGCCGGCGGCGCGCTCGCGCGCGAAATCTGAGTATGAATGGTGGTATTCCCGGTTACGGCCGCAACATGCTGAATTCACGGTCATCATGCAAATGCGTAAATAGTTGGACCTCCCCGTGAAAACGGCGACTTGAATTGCCGGAATCGCCGACCACGTCTTAACCACGGCGGACAGTGGGCAAGCGGTGTCGGATGGCGGGAACACATGACGATTCAATCGTTTAGCAGCGAATTTACGCCTTGCGCCGGTCCGTGGCGGCGCCTGGTCCGTGGCGGCGGTCCCGCGTCTTTGCTATAATCACAACCCGACCACCGAACCGGCGAGAGCAACATGGCAGTGCATCAGGTCAATCCGCAGAACGCAAAGCTGGCTGCGCTCGATCCGATCTGGGACCGCATCCGGTCCGAGGCGGAAGACATCGTTCGCCGCGAGCCCGAACTCGCGTCCTTCATCTTTTCGACCGTGTTGCACCACGACCGCCTCGAGGCGGCGGTGGTCCACCGGGTCGCCGAGCGGCTCGACCACGCGGCGCTGTCGGGCGATCTGATCCGGCAGACCTACGACGAGGCGCTGCGCGCGGACCCCGATATCGGCAATGCGTTCCGCGCCGATCTCGTCGCGGTGTTCGACCGCGACCCCGCGACCTCGCGCTTCATCGACCCGCTGCTCTACTTCAAGGGCTTTCATGCGATCCAGATTCACCGGCTGGCGCACTGGCTCTACGGGCAAGGCCGCAAGGACTTCGCCTACTATCTGCAAAGCCGCGCGTCGTCGGTGTTCCAGACCGACATCAATCCGGCCGCGAAAATCGGCCGCGGCATCTTCCTCGATCACGCCACCGGCCTCGTGGTCGGCGAGACCGCCGTCATCGAGGACGACGTGTCGATCCTGCACGACGTCACGCTTGGCGGGACTGGCAAGGAGAATGAGGACCGCCATCCGAAAATCCGGCGCGGCGTCATGATCGGCGCGGGCGCGAAGATTCTCGGCAATATCGAAGTCGGTCGTTGCGCGCGCATTGCGGCCGGCTCCGTCGTGGTGAAGCCGGTTCCGAACAACGTCACCGTGGCCGGCGTTCCTGCGAAGGTGGTCGGCACCGCCGGTTGCGCCGAGCCGTCGCGCACCATGGATCAGATGATCAACGGGATCGGATGATCGCAGAAACCGGATTTGGCAGCCCAGGAATCCGAACAAACCGGTGGCGGCCGCAATCGTCCCACTCTAAAACCCACTCACGCGAAACGATTGCATTGGAGACCGCCGTGGACGTTCAGGAAGTCAGAAAGCTCGACGCCTATCTCAAGCGCGTGTTCGGCAATCCGAAGATCCGTGTCGTGCCGCGCCCGAAGAAGGACGACTCGGCCGAAGTTTATATCGGCGAGGAGTTCATCGGCGTGCTGTTCGTCGATGACGAGGATGACGATCGCTCGTTTCAGTTCCAGATGGCGATCCTCGAGGACGACCTCGCCGACGTCGGCTGAGCGTCAGTCGCCCGTGCCGTGGAGCCGCTGCACCAGCCGCGCCATGGCGTCGGCGACGCCGCGCCAGTTGGCGAGCCATTGGCGCGGAAACCGGAATGTCAGCGCCGCGCCCCCGACGCGCCGCTCGCTCAGGCACATGCCCGGCGTGGCGCCGTCCCGTGTGCATCGCGCGACGAGCGCCGGCGCCTCTCCCACAAAGAGATCTTCCCCCGCATAGGGCGTGCCGTCACGGAAGGCGTGCATCGCAAGGCCGTCCTGCGGCGGTTGTGCCTGCGCCGGATCGAAATAGAGCGGATAGATGGCGCGCAGCCGTTCGTCCGGGGTGAGCATATCCTGCGGCGTGGCGATCGACAGGAAAATGCGGTCGATCGCGAGCGGCGCGGTCATGACGGTGTCGGCCGTGACATGCTTCGGCGCGTCGGGCGCCTCCAGCGACGGATAGGCGAAGTCAAGATCGATCCTCTCCTGCGATCCCGAATGCTTCTGGACCTTCATCCGGAAGGCATGCGCCGGAATGTTGAACACCGTGCCGCCGATGCTCACCGGCAGTTGCGCCGGCTTGCTCGATGGGCCTCGTTGCCAGGTCGGCCACAGCAGGTAGGCGACGAGCGCCACGGCGGCGACCGCAATGACGGCGGAGACCAGGAGCGGGACGAGGTGGCCGCGCCGGGAGGTCTTGCGGGGACGCATCCGGGCCGGGGCGGAAGAGAGCAGGGTCATGCAGGCACGTGCAATCAAGACAGGCACCCGGACGCCGGGCGAATCAGTTGCGACTATGCCATGGCGGTTTCGATTGTCAGCGGCTTGCCGGCATCACAGCCGCGATATCTCTTTGTGCGCGGACCCGCATCCGGCCCGCCTCGTTAACCCTTTTTTAAGGATAAGCTGGCGGGCGGGGCGGCAGTCTGCGAAGCAGGGAGCGTCATTTGTCGTGAAGCGGACCCTGCAGATGTCGCCCGACGCGCTGAATTCGTTCTTTACTCTTTGCATCGGCTTTGCGCTCGCCGGCGCGCTGGCCAGCGGATACCAGGCGTTTCTTGAACGTCCCGCGGGCTTCGGGCTGCTGCAGCAGGCGGCAGCCGCGAAAGCGTTCGCCGCCATTCCGTTTCTCGTCTTCGCCGCGCCGTTCCTGATCATGCGCAACACCCTGCGCGACACGCCGATACAGCGCCGCCGTTTCGAGTTCGTCATGATGGCGACGGTGCTGGCCGGATTCTGGAGCCTGATGTCGGGCACCGTGGTCGTGATGACGCTCGAGGCGGTCGGTCTTCTGGCCTGAGCGATCTCGCTTATCTCCTCCGCTGATTTCCGGCGTTCACTTGCTTCCGAAGTTCGCTAAGGTGGCGACAGTCAGATCAGCGAATTGCGAACAGGACACGAGCGATGGCCATCTACGAACTCGACGGGCAGGGCCCCGAGCTTCCCGCAAGCGGCAACTATTTCATCGCCGACACCGCCACGGTGATCGGCAAGATCCGCATGCGCGACAACGCCAGCGTCTGGTTCGGCGCCGTTCTGCGCGGCGACAACGAGTGGATCGAGATCGGCGAGAATTCCAACGTGCAGGACAACAGCACCTGCCACACCGACAAGGGGTTTCCGTTGACGATCGGCATCAACTGCACGGTGGGACACAACGTGATCCTGCACGGATGCACGATCGAGGACGGCGCGCTGATCGGGATGGGCTCGATCGTGATGAACGGCGCGCGGATCGGCCGCAACAGCATCGTCGGCGCGGGCTCCGTCATCACCGAGGGCAAGCAGTTTCCCGAGCGGTCGCTGATCATCGGGTCGCCTGCGCGGGTGATCCGTACGCTGGAGCCGGCGCAGGTCGAGGCCATGGGCGGGGCGGCGAAATTCTACGTCGCCAACGGTCCGCGCTTCAGACATGGTTTGAAAAAAATCGGCTGATGCGAGGCCGGCGGTCGCGCAGAATTGAGCGCGTCCGGAGCGAATAAAAGGCGCCGGTTGAAACAATCGGTGTTCTCGGGTGTATTGATGAGCGGGGGCTTATCGCACGGAGTTTGAGATGTTGCGAAAAACAATGGTCGCGCTGCTGGCGGTGGCTGCGGTCAGTCTGGCTGCGCCGACGGTTGCGTCGGCTCGCGGTGGCTTTCATGGCGGAGGATTCCACGGCGGCGGATTCCATGGTGGTTTCCACGGCGGCGGATTCCACGGCGGCTTTCACGGATATCGCGGTGGCTACTACGGCCGCGGTTTCGGCTGGGGTCTCGGTCTCGGTCTCGTCGGCCCTTACGCTTACGGCTGGGGCTATCCTTATGGATACTACGGCTATGGCTATCCGTACGCCTATAGCGGTTACTACGACGGCGGTTGTTATCTGACCCGCCGGCGGGTGTGGACACGCTGGGGCTGGCGCATTCGCCGGGTCGAAGTCTGCGAGTGACGCAAGCATCTTGACGAATTCAGCGGCGCGCGATTCCGGTCGTGCGCCGTTCGCGTTTTCCGCAACGGACAATCGTCTCAACCGAGGACGTGGTATCGCTTGAACCACGCCTGCATCTGCTTCCACGCATCTTCGGCGGCGTCCTTGCGGTAGCTCGGGCGATAGTCGGCATGAAAGCCGTGCGGTGCGCCGGGATAGATTTTGAAGGCCGCAACCTTGTTGTCGTCGAGCAGCGTCGCCTTCATGGCCTCGATCTGGGCCACGGAAATCCCTTGATCGGCGCCGCCGTAGAGGCCGAGCACAGGCGCTTTCATCTCGGGCGCAAGCTGCATCGGGCTCTTCGGCCAGAGCGGATTCGGCGGATCGACCAGCGGCCCGTAAAACGCCACCGCGGCCTTGAGCTCGTTGCTGTGCGCGGCATATTCCCAGACCGATCGGCCGCCCCGGCAGAAACCGATCATGCCGAGCCGCCCGGTGTCGGCGCCCCGCGATTTGGCCCAGGCCACCGTGCTGTCGAGGTCGGCCAGCAACTCGCTGTCGGGCTTGCTGTTCACCAGCGGCAGGAGCTGCGCCATGTCGGTGATCTTGGTCAGGTCGCCCTTGCGGAAATAATAGTCCGGCGCAACCGCGAAGGCGCCGAGCTTGCCAAGCCGGCGCGTCACATCCTTGATGTATTCGTGGAGTCCGAAAATCTCCATCGCGACGACGATCACCGGCGGATGCGCGACGCCCTTGGGCGCGGCGTAGTATCCGGGCATGCCGCCGCCGCGCACGGGAATCTTGACGTCACCGGCGTCGAGGCCCTCGGTGTCGGTCTTGATGACGTCTGCGCGCACGGGGCCGGCGGCCAGCGTGTAGCCGGCTGCCGTGGCGGCCGACGCCGTCATGAAGCCGCGCCGCGACAAGGGAGGTGTTCGGGTCAATCCGACCACGTCGGAGGTCTGCAATGGATCTGTCGTTGTCGTCGGTCTCCGTTCGACGCTCATTCAGCCGCTTCGACCGCGGGAACGCAAGTCACGCGGCTGCGAGGGCGCAATGTTCCACCGGAGTTCTCCTCGCAAATGTTGCAAACCCGCGCGGTGAAGTTTCCGATTCCATGCCACTGGCGGCCACCGCCGAGGTCGGCTAGAGAGGCGAGGGACAACAGGGAACGAAGAATGCGGATGTTTTCCGGCGCACGCACCTTTCGCGGCCTTCGCGCCGTGGCACTGGCGATCGCGGTCTCCGGCCTCGCCATGCTCGGCGCGTCCACTACAGCAGCGGCACAACCCGCGGGGAAAATCATGACCACACCATCGGGACTTCAGATCGCCGACATCAAGGTTGGCACAGGCGCGACGCCGAAGCCGGGCCAGATCTGCGTGATGCACTACACTGGCTGGCTCGACGAGAACGGTCACAAGGGCAAGAAGTTCGACAGTTCGGTCGACCGCAACGAGCCGTTCGAATTTGCCATCGGCAAGCACCAGGTCATCGCGGGTTGGGACGAGGGCGTCGCGACCATGAAGGTCGGCGGCAAGCGGACGCTCGTCATACCCCCGGCGCTGGGTTATGGCGCGCGCGGCGCCGGCGGCGTCATTCCGCCGAATGCGACGCTGATCTTCGATGTCGAACTGCTCGACGTGAAGGGATAAAGACAGCAGCCTTCAGGGCAGGAAGGTTCGCCCCGCTTCGGTGCATGGCGGACTTTTCATGTCGGACCGAACACGCTTAGTCGGCGTGCGGAATATTCGAGAGCCGCAGCAGAGCCGGTCGATAGGGCGGATAGGGATCGTCGTCCTCCGGAATGGCGCAGCGGCCGAATTCCTTCCTGATGCGGTGAATTTCAGCGATGCGGTCGTTCAGCCGCTGCAAATGCTCCGGCGATCTCGCCTTCCAGTAGCGGAAGGTCTCCGATGTGACAGCGATGAATGCCGTGCCGAACAGTGTCGGCTCGGGGACGATGGTCCGGCCCAGCAGCAGGAATTTGTCCTCCGCGCCGACGGCAATCAGGGTCGCGTAGCCGCGGCCTCCGCTCATCCTAAGTCCATTCAGCGACCACTCGCGCAACTTGCTGAAATAGGGCTCCTGCTGCCACCGCTCGGGCCACCTCGGATCGACCTGGACGTTGACCGCGTCCTGGCTGAAATGCACGACCATGCCCGCCGTCTCGGGAAACCATTCGTCGCCGAGATGGCCCTGAATCCATGCGCAGTTGAAGGATCGACACATTTGCGGACGGTCGTCGTAGATGCGGCATCCCTTGCCGGCCTCGCAATGCTGGCACCACGTGTTCACGGCTTTGCCGACGTCGGCGACCTCGAGCAAGGTGCAGCACTGCGAGCAGGTTCCGCATTGCCGGGCAGGTGTTGCGCGCGACGCGCCAGGCGTCTGGAATCCCGCATCGTTGCGAAGCAGCAGCTTCTGTTTTTCCAGCGCGCGAATGGCCCGCTCGACTTTGAGGCGGGACAATCCGGTTGCATCGATCACGCCCTTGATTGTCGTCGCGCCGCGTTCGACGGCGCGAACCACCTCGGATGTCACTTCATCCATTTTTTTGTTCTTCGTATTTTTGCTTGTTGGGCGCGATATTCCGTCGATTCACGCGCGGATCAATCCGCTGCTGGATCGCACGCCCATGTGATTGGCGCATGCCAGACGATTACCGCCGGCCGTTCGATGAATGCGAACGAAAGGACGCTCGATCTGCTGCTTTTCGCGGGGAATTCATCGATCCGTCACGCGGGCACGGACCCTGCGCGCACCGATGCTCACGAAGTTGTGTGGGGAGGCGCGTTTATCCTTCATCCGCCGCCGGCGTGCGCTGGTCGCGCTACGCGTTCATGCGCCCTGCGGGCCTCCGCGGATCGAAATCGGAATCACATCGTGCGGAGAGGTCGGCTCGCGCGCAATTCCACGGCGGGCTTTCCCAAAAAGGTGCGGCCAGCCTTTTGGGGGAAGGCTGGCCGCGCGCGACCCGGTCCGGGACGGGGAGGGGTGGGGTAAGACCGGCTCGCGTGTCTCGATATCCTGTCGTTAGCGGGCGCTTGCCGTGGCAATCGCCGGATTGACGTCGCCCAGCGAGACCCAGACATCAGGGTCGCTCTGCGACTGCCGCTTGACGTAGCGGTAGCCGGTCTCGGTCCAGGCCACGACGTTTTCGTTCTCGTTGTCGAGAATGAATTCGCCCCTGTCCGTCTTCACCGTGAGCACCGCGTGGCCTTCGCCCTGCTTGTCGCGCACCACCGTCATCAAAAGGGCTTCGCGCGGCCAGCCGGCGTCGATCAGCATCTTGCGTTTCAGCAGGGCGTAATCCTCGCAATCGCCGTAACCGTCGGTCGGGATCGACCACTTCTCGACGACGCCCCAGTGATCCATGTCGGTCATCGGCTTGATCTTCTCGTTGACCCAGTGATTGACCTTCTGCAAATCACGCCACGCCGTCTGCGTCATCACGACGTCGCGGGCCTGCGTCTTGCCGCCGCCGCACTGGTCGGGATTGTCCGCACAGAATTGCACCCAGCCGATCGGTGCCCGCGTGGTATTCCCGAGACTTGCGTAAAGCTGGCCCGCGGAGTGTTGCGGTCCTTCGCCTGCGCTTGCTGCTGTCGTCAGTCCCCATAGGATGGCTGCAACAGCCAGCCCCATGCCGTGTCCCCTGTTCCCGAACATTGTGGCCCCCGTTTCTTGTTGGGACCACTCGTCGCACAGAGGATTTGCGCCGCCGCTAAATCAACCAAGTACAGTTGAGGCGAATACAAGTAAAAGTCGGCGCGAATTCGAACTATACTTGAGATGAATTTGATTCAAATTTGAATCAATCCGGTTTGAGTCAAACTTGACGCATTCATCGCGAAAACCGCTTGGCATATGGGTTTCTGCGCCGGAACGCGCGCCGCGTTAACCGCGTGGCGCCGGTCGCCACGCCACATAGGCAAGCGTTTTGGCCGGTCGCCGACCGGCCGATGCGCTGGATCGGGAGGAATTTGTGCGTCCCGGCGTTTACCGGGTGGTGACGCTCTCTTCAAGAGTGTCGGGATGCTGCTCGTGCACGAACTCGAGCGCGAAGCCTTCCTCGAGGTGGCGGACCACCCGCGCCTGCACCTTGCCGAGCGCGACCTGGGATTTCAGCGGCGGCCGGTGCTCGGCGGCGATGGCGGCGCCCGACAGCGACATGTCGATGATCCGGCATGTCATCTGCCTTCCGTCTTCGAGGGTGAGGACGGCGATCGGGTTGCGCGGCACGATACGGTCGTGGCGGCGGTCCTCGGGCAGATTGAGGATGTCGCGGTTGGCGAGCCAGGTGAGCTGCGCGGCGAGCTTGTCGCGCTTGCGGGGCGTCGCGCCGACCGTCATGGCGAAGCCGTTGTCGATGATGCGGGTGATCTTGCCTTCGACCCGGCCGATATGATCGAGATAGGCCACCACGCGGTCGCCGACATTGCCGATGCCCGGCGCGAGCATGGCGAGGCCGCCCGGCGACATGTTGACGACCTGGCAGGGATATTCGCGGCGATCGGGCAGCATGTAGCGGCCGAGCAGGTGGACTTTCACGCGCTGGAAGCGGCGGCGCTCATCCGGCACCGGAAGACTGGATTGTTTTTGCGCCAAAGCCATTGTTGCTGCCGGTCGGCCGGAACTCGGTATGGTCAAACCCTACGGCTGGCAAGGTTAACGCACCGTTAGCAGCCCCCGGCGGTTGCGGCAACCGGCGTCTTTCCGGGCGGTCGGATTCAGCGCAGCCCCTCGTAGACCATGAAGCCGCGCGCGATCGCGAGCTTCTTCAGAACGCGCGGCACGAAACGTTGCGGGGGGTGATTCATGTAGCGCCATGAGGTGAGGGTGAATGCGCCGAGCAACTCGCCGTCATGCTGCATCGGAGCCAGCAATCCGGTCATGCTGATCGGGGTATTGGCCCGCGCGGCAAAGGGTAGCAGCAGCAGTTCGAGATAGGCCGTGGTCCCGCCCGCGGATGCGGCCGTGACGCCGGCGACCGCGGCCATCGTTTCTTCGGACACCACGCCCAGGATCTCGTTGATTTCACGCCGGCTCGCCGTCGCGAACAGATCCGGAAGATTCTCGCCCTTGAGGTCGCGGCCGAGCAGGGCGCAAACCCGGGTTCCCGCCACCCGGAACGGGTAGCCATGTCGCGGGTCCAGCGAAAGCACGAAGATATCGCCGAGCAGGCCGCGCACGGCGCCTGGCTCGACCGCGCTCCGGTCGGGAGCGCGCGCACCATTCCGCTTTTCATCCCAATAGGCGAAGAATTCGCGGCTGGCTGGATGTTTCATGACCTGGACTGTCCCGGCCGCGGCCGGAAGCGGACACTTCTGTCCCGCTTCCGGGCGTCGCGGCGCCCGTTTTCCGTTGTGCCGGAGGGACGGTGCAGCGTCCATGCCATTGGCGGATTTGGCGCCGCCGGTCCCCGTCTTTGTGGCGTTAACGTTAAATTAACTATGGGGTTGGCCCTTTTGGCGAGGCCGGTATGGTCCGACCGTTCTCCATTCTCGCCGGTTGTCTCCAGGGCCGGCGTGGCAGTCACGGGCAGATTGGCGTCGAACAGAACCGGTCGGCGCGGGGAGGGGTGGGGAAGACCCAGCGGCAAGACCGGTCAGGACATAGGGGAGGGCTTTCTCAGGGCCCTCCCTTTTTCACGGTCGATCCCCCGGCCGGATCACGTGTCCTGGTCCATGACCACAATGCAGCCCCATGGCGGGAACGCTTTCGCTTGCGCAGCATGGCCAAGCCGCCTATTGGGGCCCATCGCTCCCGTGAGCGCGCATATGGACAGTTGAACATTGGACTCCCCGGCCAAGCCGCGCGAACCGATCCTGACCCTGCCGGGGGCGCTGACGGCCTATATCGGGCTGCTGGTCGTCATCCATGCCATCCGCATGCTGCTGCCGACCGATCTGGAATACTGGACCATCGAGGTCTTCGGCTTCATTCCGCTGCGCTACGATTCCATGGTGCTGGCCACTCCGTTCCCCGGCGGCGCCGGCGCCAAGATCTGGACCTTCGTCACCTATTCGCTGCTGCACGCCAACCTCAGCCATATCGGCTTCAACATCCTCTGGCTGCTGCCGTTCGGCAGCGCCGTGGCCCGCCGCTTCGGGGCTGTTCGATTCTTTCTGTTCATGGCGGTGACGGCGGTCGCCGGCGCGTTGGCGCATCTCGTCACCCACGCGCACGGCCTCGCGCCGATGATCGGCGCGTCGGCCTCGGTTTCGGGCGCCATGGCGGCGGCGATCCGCTTCGCTTTCGTCCGCGGCAGCTTCCTGTCGTTCCGCAACAGCGCCGATGCGGATGCCGCGGCGCGGGTGCCGGCCCTGCCGCTGACGCGGGCGTTGCGCAATCCGAGGGTGCTGGCGTTCCTGGCGATCTGGTTCGGCGTCAACATCATTTTCGGAATCGGATCGATCGCCATCGGCGCCGAAGGTGGAACCGTGGCCTGGCAGGCGCACATCGGCGGCTTTTTCGCCGGCCTCGTGCTGTTTTCGCTGTTCGATCCGATTCCGCGCCACGCTCCGAGCGCCGGGCAACTGCCGGCCGGGGACGCGCCGGACCGCATGTGACGACCTCCGCTTGCCGAACGGCGCAATCTTGGCCATCATCATGTTGTTTCAGGCGACTCCGGCTCGCGTGAAGAGACTCTGGTGAAGAACGTGGCGCTTTGGCTTCATGCGCCTGAACAAAATGAACGCGAGATTGTTGCCTGAAGGCTGAAGATCAGCGGGTTGCGCCGGCTTGCCGCGCAGCCGTCCTTAAGGAGGCGACAATGACGGTACGAGCGATCCTCAACGCCAAGGGCCACAACGTCGTAAGCATCGAGCCGGACGCGAAGCTCTCGGCGGCCATCAACCTTCTGTCCGAGCGGCGCATCGGCGCGGTTCTGGTCATGAGCGGCACCCACGTCGATGGCATCCTGTCGGAACGCGACATCGTGCGCGCGCTCGGCCAGCGCGGCGCGGCCGCACTCGATGATCCCGTCAGCGCGGTGATGACGCGCAAGGTCGTGCATTGCGGTCCGTCGGATACGGTTGCGGGCCTCATGGAGGTGATGACGACGGGTAAATTCCGCCATCTCCCTGTGATGGAGGATGGCCGGCTTGTCGGGCTGGTCTCGATCGGCGACGTCGTGAAGCTGCGCGTCACCGAATACGAGCAGGAGCAGGAAGCGCTACGCGACTACATCAAGACGGCCTGACCGGCTCGCTGGTCAGGTCGCGTCGCCGGCCGTGGCGCTCGAAGCGGCGGAGGGCGCGAGGATTTCGATGGCCTCGACGATCGCCTCGATGGTCCGATCGGCGGCGCGCATGCCGTGCGCGATCAGATCGTCGGCGCGGTGGAAGTCGAACCAGCCGATCTGGCCGACGCGTGGCGATATCAGGAGATCGGGCGGATCGCCGGCGAGGCGGGCGCGGGTGATGCGGTCCTGCATGATGTTGAAGGCGTCGACCATCACCGTCGAAATTCCGGGGCGGCCGCCGCCGCCGAAGAATTCGCGCTTCACCGTCCGCTCGGCCGAGAAGAAGCGGCCCAGCCTGCGCTTGGGCGGCGCGGCTTCTTCGGCGACTTCCTCCGCCGGCGCTTCCGGCGCGGTGCCGTGCGAGAAAATCGTGGTGCTGTGGCCGAACACGTCGCTTGAGAGGTTGGCCGCGATCACGATCTCCGCGCCTAGCGCGCGCGCGGTCGAGACCGGCACCGGATTGACCATGGCGCCATCGACCAGCCAGCGGTCTCCGATCAAGATCGGCGCGAAGATCCCGGGGAGCGCATAGGACGCCCGCATCGCATCGACGATGCGGCCGTGGGTCAGCCAGATTTCATGTCCGGTGCGGATCTCGGTGGCCACGCTGGCGTATTTCAGCGGCAGGTCCTCGATCAGGGTCTGTCCGAGCGAAGCCTCAAGCTGCGCGGCAAGCTTGCCGCCGCCGATCAGCCCCGAGCCATTCAGGCGGATGTCGAGATAGCTCAAGATATTGCGCGGCTGGAGACTGCGGGCCCACTCCTCGAGGGTGTCGAGATGTCCTGCGGCATAGGCGCCGCCGACCACCGCGCCGATCGAGGTGCCGACCACGACGTTCGGGACGATGCCGTGGGCGATTAGCGACCGAAGAATGCCGATATGGGCGAAGCCGCGGGCCGCTCCGCCGCCGAGCGCGAGGCCGATGACAGGCCGCCGGACGCTGCCCAACCCCACCTTGTCGTGGCCCGACGCTCCGTTTCCGCTCTGGCCGCGGCCCCTCAAACTCTCAAGCACGATGAATGATCCTGACGCGTGGTTGGTGGTGTGATGCTGATGGCGTGACGTGCATTATGCACCACAAACGCCTGCGCGGCACGATTTGTGCCTCGCACGATCCCGCGTAGGCGGGAATTATGACTGCAAGGCGACGCGCATGGCCGCTTTTGCCGACGCCCGGAGATATTGCCGGCGGATCCCGGACAGATGGCTTGAATTTGCCGCGTTTTCGGGGAAAAACCGCTGCCATGATGTCGAGGGGCACCGCCGATCACCAATCCGCGCACCGGCTGAGGCGGAGGTGGACGCTTGCGCTCGCGGTTCTTGCAGTCCTGTCGATTCCGGCGGCGGCGTCGGCCCAGTTGTTCGGGGATCGCCCGCCACCCGTTCCGCCGGCTACGGTTCCGGATGCGCCGACGGGCGGGGCCATCAGCCTTGCGCCGTCGTCGGGACCCGCTGCCGCACCGAATCTGCCCACGCCGCTGACGATGCCACCCGTGGCCGCGGTCCCCCCGGCCGCCGCGATGCCGCCTGTTACGCCGCCATCCATCGCATCGACGTCAAACCAGGCCGTGCTGGCGCTGACGGCGCGTTACGGCAAGGACATGCCGGTCATCAACGGCGGGCTGATCTGGCGGGTTTATTCCGATCGCCCCGACCATACCGGCGCGTTCAAACTGGTTCGAGAGGACCATAACGCGACGCCGAACATCGTGCTGCCGCCCGGCGGCTATGTGGTGCACGTGGCGCTCGGGCTTGTCAGCGCCGTCAAGCCGGTGACGCTGAAGGCCGATACCGACCGGGAATCGTTCGTGCTGCCGGCCGGTGGCCTGCGCATGGAAGGGAAGGTCGGCGGCTCGCCCATTCCGCAGAACCAGATCGCGTTCAGCATCTACAAGGGCAGCCAGTTCGATGGCACCGTGCGCGCGCCGCTGGTGCCGACCGCGACGCCCGGCGAGATCGTGCTGTTGCCCGAAGGCACGTACTACATCGTGTCCAACTACGGCGATGCCAACTCGGTGGTCCGCTCGGACATTCGCGTTCAGGCCGGAAAATTGACCGATGTCACCATCACCCATCGCGCCGCCGTCATCACGCTCAAGCTCGTCAGCGAGAAGGGCGGCGAAGCTCTTGCGAATACCGCCTGGTCGGTGCTGACGCCGGGCGGCGACGTCGTCAAGGAATCGATCGGTGCGTTTCCCCGCGTGGTGCTGTCGGAAGGCGAGTATCGCGCCATCGCCAAGAACGAAGGCAAGGTGTACGAGCGCGCGTTCAACGTGGTGACCGGCGTCGACGGCGAGGTCGAAGTCGTCGCGCATTAGACCCTGATCGGACCAGTTGGCGGCACATGAATCGAAAAGAGCGGCGCGCGGCCGGCAAAAGAGGCAACGAGCCCGCGACAAGATCGAATGCGCTTGCCATCGGCTTGGCGGGAGCCAGCGTTGCCGATCTTGCCGCTGAAGCCAGCCGTTTGCGCGGCATCGGCCGCATCGGGGAAGCCCAGGATGTCTGCCGTCAGATCCTCGCGCGAGAGCCGGCGCATGCGCAGACCCTGAATCTTCTCGGGCTGATGGCGCAGGCCTCCGGCGATCATCGGGCCGCGGTGAAGATGTTCGCGAAAGCGATCGCGTCGGACGACCTGAATACGGCTTGCTATTACAATGCCGGCAATTCGTACCAGGCGCTGGGCAACCGCGCCAAGGCGGCCGCGCATTTCAGTCAGGCGCTCGCGCTCGGCATGAATGAGAAGGCTGTCGCCTTCATCCTGCAAAGTCCTGTCATCGCGACCTATATTGCGCGGATTGCGGGCAAGTCGCCATTGCCGATCGCAACCGTCGAACTCTTCGGCGCCGAAAGCGTCGGCCCGCTGGCAAACGACATCTTCCTCTGTTGCGCGCTGGAAGCGGCGACGCTGCCAAGCGCGCAACTCGAGGGGCTGCTGGGGTATGCCCGCGCCGAGCTGCTGCGGCTTGCAGCAGGGCAAAGCGAAGACGATGGTGAAATTGACGACAAGGCGATCGCCTTTGCTTGCGCGCTCGCGCGGCAATGCTTCATCAACGAATATGTCTACCCACAGTCCGAAGCGGAAAGCGCTCGCGCGAGCATGCTGCGCGATCGGTTGCTCCAGGATATGGCCTCGGGAACTGCGATCACTCCGCTCATGCTTGCAGCCGTGGCGGCCTATTTTCCGCTCCACGCCATGCCGATGGCGGAATCGCTTTTGCGCCGGGAGTGGCCCGCGGCCGTGAACGGTCTGCTCCAGGTGCAGCTTCGCGAGCCACTTGAGGAAACGGGCGATCGCTCCGCCATCGTCAAACTCACGCCGGTCAAGCACGACGTGTCGTTGCAGGTGATGCATCAGTACGAGGAGAATCCCTATCCGCGCTGGACCGCCAATCCGTTAAAGGCCCTGGCGGCCGATCAGGCGCGGGGGAGGGTCATCCTGCCGGCGGAACGGCAAGCCGAGCTTGATATCCTGATTGCAGGCTGCGGCACCGGCTCGCACGCGATCCAGATTGCGCAGGTCTATCCGAACGCGCGGTTGCTTGCGGTCGATATAAGCCTGCCCAGCCTCGCTTACGCGCGCCGGAAAACGCGGGAACTCGGCTTGCGTAACATCGAATATGCGCAAGCCGATATTCTGGAACTGGGCGCGATCGGTCGTACGTTCGATACGGTCGAGTCGGTCGGTGTCCTCCACCATCTTGCTGAACCGATGGTCGGATGGCTCGTGCTGGTCTCGCTGCTACGCCCGGGCGGCAGGATGCGCATCGGTCTCTACAGCGAGCTGGCGCGCCGCGTCATCGTCGAGGCTCGTGCCCGGATCGCGACACGCGGCTATCGCGCCACAGCCGATGACATCAGACGGTGCCGGCAGGATATCATCCGCGACGCGGCGCACTGGAGGATGCTGCTCGGTTCGCCGGATTTCTACAGCATGAGCGGTTGCCGCGACCTGCTGTTCAACGTCATGGAGCACCGTTTCACAATCCCGGCGATCGCTGCATTCCTGAATGACAACGAACTGACGTTCCTGGGCTTTGAACCGTTCGACGATCCGACGGTGATCGACGCATTTCACAAGCAGTTCGGGAGCGCGGCCGACGAGGCTGACCTGGATCAATGGCATCGCTTCGAAGCGGATCATTCGGAGACGTTCTGGGACATGTACAACTTCGTGGTCACCAAGAACGCACCCTGATGCGACCGGGAAGCTGTTCGAAGCCGGGTTGCGTGCAAAGCCGCTGCTAAAATCGCGACACGATGTCTGACAGGACGGGGCGCGGGCGGTCTTCGTTCGGCTTGGTCGGCGTGCCGATATGGATGAAGCCGGCAAGCTTTTCGTCGGGCTTCAATCCCAGTCCGTCGAGCACGTCGCGGTCGAAGGCGAACCAGCCCGTTAGCCAGTTCGCGCCGTAACCGAGGGCTGTCGCGGCGTTGACGATGTTCATCGCGCTGGCGCCGGCGGACAGTTCCTGCTCCCATGCCGGCACTTTTGGATGCGGTTTGGTGAAGCTCACCACCGCGATCACCAGCGGGGCATCCATCAGGCGGCGCTTCTCGACTTCGATGTCGGCCTGCGGCGCGCCTGGATTTTTTCGCGCGAATACGCGGGCGATGATCTCTCCGGCGCGGGCGCGCGCCTCGCCCTCGAACACGATGAAGCGCCACGGCGCGAGCTTGCCGTGATCGGGCACGCGCGCGCCGATGGTCAGGATGGTCTCGAGCTCGGCCGGCGAGGGGCCGGGGCCGTGCATGTCGCGCGGCTTGACGGAGCGGCGGGTTTTCAGGAAGTTGATCGTGTCGGGCATACGCTTATCTTTCGTCAGACGGGACAACGGCACGAAGCGTCTGCGCGCCAAGCACGCTTCATCGCGAACGCCGTCCGTTGCTTCAGGACTACAATTAGTAAGACGTGGATGCCCGGCACAAGGCCGGGCATGACGAATTACTTTGGAATAGCCTTTAACCGCCGCTCCGCGCGCGCCGGATGTCCGGCGGCGTGGCTTCCTCGACCAGCGCGGCGATGGCCTCGTCGGTTGGCAGGACCTTCTGACCTTCGCTGCCCAAGCGACGCACCGACACGGAACGGCTCTCGGCTTCTTTCTTGCCGACCACGAGCAGCGCGGGGATCTTCGCCAGCGAGTGTTCGCGCACCTTGTAGTTGATCTTCTCGTTGCGCAGGTCGATCTCCACCCGCAGTCCCGCGCGCCGCGCCGCCGCGGCGACCTCCCTGGCGTACGCGTCGCCGTCCGAGGTGATGGTGGTCACCACGACTTGAGTCGGCGCGAGCCAGAGCGGGAAGTTGCCGGCGAAATGCTCGATCAGGATGCCGATGAAGCGCTCCATCGAGCCGCAGATCGCGCGATGCACCATTACCGGCGCCTTCTTGCCGCCGTCGGCGTCGATGTAGAACGCGCCGAACCGCTCCGGCAGGTTGAAGTCGACCTGCGTCGTGCCGCACTGCCAGTCCCGGCCGATGGCGTCGCGCAGCACGTATTCGAACTTCGGGCCGTAGAACGCGCCTTCGCCGGGATTGATCTCGGTCTTGATGCGGTTGCCGGACTTGGCCTGGATCTGCGACAGCACCTTCTCCATCACACGCTCGGCGTGATCCCAGGCCTCGTCGGAGCCGACGCGCTTTTCAGGCCGCGTCGAGAGTTTGACCGTCAGTTCGCCCTCGAAGCCGAAATCGGCATAGGTCGACAGGATCAGGTCGTTGATCTTCATGCATTCGTCGGCGAGCTGGTCCTCGGTGCAGAAGATGTGGGCGTCGTCCTGCGTGAAGCCGCGCACGCGCATCAATCCGTGCATCGCGCCCGACGGCTCGTAGCGGTGCACGATGCCGAACTCGGCGAGCCGCAAGGGCAGGTCGCGATAGCTTTTCAGCCCGTGCTTGAAGATCTGCACGTGGCCCGGACAGTTCATCGGCTTGATCGCGAACCAGCGCTTGTCCTCGGCCTCGTCGCCGGCCGACTGCGCCGCGAACATGTTCTCGCGATACCATTCCCAGTGGCCCGACGTTTCCCACAGCGACTTGTCGAGCATCTGCGGCGCGTTGACCTCGTCGTAGTCGCCGGTGAGGCGGCGGCGCATGTAGGCGATCACGGCCTGGAAGATGGTCCAGCCTTTTGCGTGCCAGAACACCACGCCCGGACCCTCTTCCTGGAAATGAAACAGGTCGAGCTCGCGGCCGAGCTTGCGGTGGTCGCGCTTCTCGGCTTCCTCGATCTGCTTCAGGTAGGCGTCGAGGTCTTCCTGCTTCGCGAACGCCGTGCCGTAGATGCGCGTCAGCATCGGGTTGTTGCTGTCGCCGCGCCAGTAGGCGCCGGCCACCTTCATCAGCTTGAAGGCGTTGCCGATCTTGCCGGTGCTTGTCATGTGCGGGCCGCGGCAGAGATCGAACCAGTCGCCCTGGTAGTAGATCTTGATCGGCTCGTCGCCGGGGATGGCGTCGACCAGTTCGACCTTGAAGGCTTCGCCCTTGTCGCGGAACACCTGCTTGGTCTTTTCGCGATCCCACACGTCCTTGGTGAACGGCTTGTCGCGGGCGATGATCTCGCGCATCTTCTTCTCGATCGCGGAAAAATCGTCCGGCGTGAACGGCTCGTTGCGGAAGAAGTCGTAATAGAAGCCGTTCTCGATGACGGGGCCGATGGTCACCTGCGTGCCCGGCCACAGCGTCTGCACGGCCTCGGCCAGCACGTGCGCGGCGTCGTGCCGGATCAGTTCGAGCGCGCGCGGATCGTCGCGGCTGATGAATTCGATCTTCGCGTCGCGGTCGATCGGATCGGCGAGGTCGGAGACCACGCCGTCGAGCGCCATCGCCACCGTGCGCTTGGCGAGCGACGGCGAGATGCCCCTGGCGATGTCGACGCCGGTCGTATTTTGCGGAAACTGGCGCTGCGCGCCGTCGGGGAAGGTGAGCGTGATCATGTCGGCCTCGGCTGACGCAATGGGCTTCAGGTTAGCGAGGCCGTACTGGAATCCGGACGTGGATTCGGGCTTGTCGGACATCTGTCTCTCCTGTGGCTCACTCCTGCGAACGAGCGCAGGTAAGCGGGATGCTGGGATATAGCAGCCGATTCGCGGCTTGCAACGGGAGAAACGGCCCGCCGGCAGACTCATCGGTGCTTTGCGCTCTCGCGGGCGGGTTTGCGATATTTAGATGCAACTGCATTGAAGGTATGATACAAGCGCGCCGTGGCTCCCCGTTTCGCTCCCACCGCATTGATGCTCGGCAACCTCGTGACCGGCTGCGCCATCCTGGCGCCGGCGGGGATGTTGCCTGAACTGTCGTCCGGGCTCGGCATTTCGGTCAGCGACGCGGGACTGCTTATTACGTTCGGCGCGATCGTTCTCTGCATCGGCTCGCCGCTGACGGCATGGCTGACGAGCCGGATCGAGCGTCGCACGCTGCTGGCGGCAACGCTGTTGACGCTGGCCGCGACCAACGCCGCATCGGCCTTCGCGCCCAACTCTGCGACTCTCATGGCGATCCGCCTTGTCATGATGGCGGTCGGCGTCATCTTCACGCCGCAGGCCGCCGGCACCGCGAGCCTGATCGTCCCGCCCGAAAAGCGCGGCAGCACGATCGCCTACATCTTTCTCGGCTGGTCGTTGGCGGCGGCGGTCGGTCTGCCGCTGATCGCATTCGTTGCAAATCACTACGGCTGGCGCGCCGCCTATGGCGGCATCGGCGCCCTCGGGCTTGCCAGCTTCGTTCTGCTCGCGGCGCGGTTGCCGGGCGGATTGCGGGGCGTGCCTGTCGATCTCGCAACGTGGGTGGCGCTGGGACGCAACCGGATGATCGTGCTGCTTCTGTTGATCACGATGCTGCAGATGTCGGGCCAGTTCGTCGTCTTCACGTTCATGGGTCCGCTGCTGTCGAAGCTGGCCGGCGTCGGGCCGGATGCCATCGGTCTCGGCTTCGCTGCCTACGGCGTGTTCGGTTTCATCGGACTCGTGATCGCCACGCGCATCGTCGATGGATGGGGCGCTTACCGGACGTCGGTGCTCTTCACGCTATGCCTGTTCGCGGGAATGGCCGGCTGGGCCGTCACGGCCGGATCGTTTGTGCTGATGATCGCCTCCGTCGCGATCTGGGGGCTGGGTTTCGCATCCACCAATTCGATGCAGCAGGTGCGGCTGGTCGCCGCCGCGCCGGATTACGCGGGCGCATCGGTGTCGCTGAACACCTCGGTTCTCTATGTGGGGCAGGCGGTCGGGTCGGCGATCGGCGGCGCGCTGTTCGCCCGCGATCTGCTGTTCACCGCGGGATATGCGGCGCTTGCGTTCATCGCGGCGGCGCTGATGATCGTCATTGCTACCGGGCGAGGGGCCATTGTGAGTGGTCGCGTCAGTCCGCGATGAAGGTCAGCATGCCTTGAACGGGACGCCGGGCACCTGAAGCGCCCGCGGGTGGAAGTTGCCGTCGCTGCCTGACCGAAAGGGAGATGTCACCACCGCGTGGTCTGGCCGGGAACGACAAAGGCTGTTGTTGACGGGGGAGCCGCAGGTTTTTCGCTGAAGTACATCCAGGCCGCGCCGATCGCGATCAGCAGGGTGACGGCCACAGCGAGATCGGCATAACGCGGATCGTGGTGGCCGCCGATGTTTCCGCCCATGATGCAACCTCCTGAGAGAGGTAGTCTTTAGGATCACCAACGCGGACGCACGGGCAGGGTTCCGGCGCGGCTCAGGGGCCGTTGACGCCGCGCCAGCGCCCGAATCGCCAGGGCAGGTACCACGTCGCGCCCGGCGGTCTCGCGGTGGGCACATTGTCGATCCCGGAGGTGCCCCAGGGCTGGCAGCGCAGCAGCCGCGCCAGCGTCATCCAGCCGCCCGCCCACAGCCCGAAACGCGCGATGGCTTCGTCGCCATAGACCGAGCATGTCGGCAGGTGCCGGCAGTTGAAGCCGACCAGCGGCGACAGCGTGTGCCGATATGCCCAGATCATCGCGCGTCCGCCGTTGCGCGGCAGGTGCGCGATGGCGCGCGCGCAGTTCGGGCATTGCGACGACAGTTTCATGGGGTTCCTGGATTCATGGAGTCTTGGATCGAGCCGGCGCCCGGTTCCAGCCAGCGGAACTTTCGTGGCGGCAATTTCAACACACACGCTGAAATATCGCATGTTTTTGAAGGCGCTGCAGCAAAGCTTGTGGACGCCGGCGACTTCGGAAGTTACGATTCTTGTAATGTCCGCATGACAGGAACGTAACATCTCGTTTCCGCGTGCTGCGCGGAGAAGGAACCGGCTTGAGACTCCTGAGGTCGCTTGGATCAGGCGGCCGGGCACTTTTGTGTGCCATGGCCTTTTGCTGTGTCATGCCGGCCGTCACGGTCGCGCTGGACAATGCGTCGCCGCCTTCCGCGAAGGAAGACCGCAGGTCGCCGATGCGGTTCAACTGGATCGCCTGTCAGCCCCATTGTCGCGGCTGGGTCAGCGCGGTCGGCATCGTGACGTCCGACACTCCCAAAAACTTCGATGCGTTCGCCGCCACGCGCGATCTGCGCGGCGCGACCGTCGTGCTGGATTCCAGCGGCGGCTCCGTCAACGATGCGATCGCGCTTGGGCGGCGCTGGCGCGACCTCGGCATGCTGACCACCGTCGGCACCACCGTGGTGACCAAGGGCCCGCACGGCGCGCGGGCACGGATCGAACCGGACGCCTATTGCGAGTCCATGTGCGCGTTCATGTTGTTGTCGGGGACAATGCGCTATGTGCCTGACGCCGCGCATGTCCGGGTGCATCAGATCTGGATGGGCGATCGTGCCGAAGACGCCAAGGCGGCGAGCTACACGGCACAGGACCTGATGATTGTCGAGCGCGACGTCGGCCGTCTCGCCCAATACACGTTCGACATGGGTGGGGCGGGCGAGTTGCTGTCGATCGCGCTCAGCGTCCCGCCATGGGAGGATCTGCGCGAACTCACGCCGGTGGAGATGCGAAAGACCAACCTCGTGACCACCGATGCCGTCGCCGATGTGCTCCCCCGCGATGATCGCTCGATATCTCCGGCGGTTGCCACGCGGGGCGTCAAGCCGGTGCAGGATCGCTTCCTGGCCGGTGTCGCCGAAGCCGGATCCGCCGTCGCCGGCGGCACCCGGACCGCCGAGGCGCTGGCGCCGGCCGGGAACACGGCAGCGGCCGCCGCGACACAGCCGCAACATTAAAGCGCGAGTCCAAGGGCTTGGATGGCAGAGGCTTGCGATGGTTCAGCTTTGCGTCGGCGCGAGTTCGCCGGATTTCGCCTCGATCTGGCCGATGGCGTCGACCACCGCATCGAAGGTGAGCATGGTCGAGGCATGCCGCGCCTTGTAGTCGCGGACCGGCTCGAGGAAGGCGATATCGGCCCACTTGCCGTCTTTGGGGGGAGGGCCGTTTTCCTTCAGCATCTTGCGCACGGTCTCGCGCAGGTCCCGCAACTCGGCCGCGGTCGAGCCGATCACATGGCTGGCCATGATGGAGGAGGAGGCCTGGCCCAGCGCACAGGCCTTCACGTCATGGGCGAAGTCGGTCACCACGGGCCCATCCATCTTGAGGTCGACCTTGACGGTCGATCCGCACAGTTTTGAGTGGGCCGTGGCGCTCGCATCCGGAGCGTCCAGGCGGCCGAGACGTGGAATGTTACCGGCCAGTTCGATGATGCGCTTGTTGTAGACGTCGTTCAGCATGCGATTTTAAGACTTTGAATTCGCTGAAGGAGGCCGGGTTGACGCCTTGGCGGCGGGAACCTCCGCGCCTATATATGTGTCCGATGCCGGGAAATACAATCCGGTGATTTCCGCTCCCGGGATTGAGAATTCAATTCGGCGGGGACGATGTTATGATCAGGGGACCTCAGGCGTCCGGTGGCTTAACGTTGCTGCCCCGTCTGCCCGGTGACACTCCGGCCTCGCAAGGGCCGGTCGAACGGAGTGAAGATGGACGCATTGATCAAGCCGCTGCGCGGAAACAAACCTTCCGACGTCAAATCCCATGAGACGCGGGCGCCGGATTTCCGCCCCGCCGAACTGGACCCTTCCGAGTTTCTGGCCGCCGCCGTTCGTCCCGACCAGCCGCGCCCGTCGCGGCAGGAGGCGGAGGCTGCGGTCAAGACCCTGCTCTCCTACATCGGCGAAAATCCGGATCGCGAGGGCCTGCTCGACACCCCGCGCCGGGTGGTCGAAGCCTACGACGAAATCTATCAGGGCTACCATCAGTGCCCGGCCGAAGTGCTGAACCGCACCTTCGGGGAGACGGCGGGCTACGATGACTTCGTGCTGATCCGCGACATCGAGTTCACCTCGCAGTGTGAGCACCACATGATGCCGTTCTACGGCAAGGCGCATATCGCCTACACGCCGGTCGAGCGGGTGGTGGGGTTGTCAAAGCTCGCGCGGCTCACCGACATCTTTGCGCATCGCCTGCAGACCCAGGAGCATATGACCGCCCAGATCGCCGCCGCCGTCGATGAGGTGCTGAAGCCGCGCGGCGTTGCGGTCATGATCGAGGCGGAGCATACCTGCATGTCGGTGCGGGGCGTCGCCAAGCATGGCGCGATGACCTTCACCAGCCGCTTCACCGGCGTCTTCCGCGACAACCCGGCGGAGCAGGCGCGTTTCCTGTCAATGGTGCGAGGGACGCAGCGTTAATCCCTCGCAGGAATTTCTCGAGGGATTTCCCGTGTCTCAACCGACATCGTTATCCGAAGCCGAACGTGAGGAGGGGCTGGTGTTGCGGCCCCGCTTTGATGCCTCGGGGCTCGTCACCTGTGTTGCGACCGACGCTGCGAATGGGGACGTGCTGATGGTCGCGCACATGAACGACGAGGCGCTGCGCCGCACGATCGAGTCCGGCGATGCTTGGTATTACAGCCGCTCGCGCAAGGCGTTATGGCGGAAAGGCGAGAGTTCGGGTCAGGTTCAGCGCGTGGTCGAGATGCGGATGGACTGCGATCAGGACGCGATCTGGATCAAGGTCGAGCAGCAGGGCGCGGCGTGTCATACCGGTCGCCGCTCGTGCTTCTATCGCACCGTGACCAAAGGCGAGGCCGGCGAAGCGAAGGTGTCGTTCGTCGATGCGGAGCGGCTGTTCGATCCGGCCGCGGTCTATGGCAAGGGCCACTGACATTCCCGGACGTTAACCTTCCGTTAACCATAATCTCCCACGGTGCGCTGAAGCGATCGCTGTCGCTCCGGTGGGAGCCGGCCTGCAGTCCGTCGCTGACATTGCGCCGTGAGGGCGTGCGGTCGTTTCGCGGGGAGCGGGAGACCAAGATGACTGTCGATGCTGCCAACGCCGCAGCCGGCGCCGATCCGTCGCGCGCCGGACTGAGCGGCATTTTCAGCGGAATCGCCAACGCCATCCGGCAGGCGGCGGACGCCACCGGCGCGAGCTTCGAATACCTGCTCACGACCGCCAAGATGGAGTCCAATTTCAATCCTCAGGCCACGGCGAGCACGTCCTCGGCCAAGGGCCTCTATCAGTTCATCGATCAGACCTGGCTTGGCACCGTGAAGGAGGCGGGCCCGGCGCTCGGCTACAACGGTTATGCCGCCGCCATCACGAAATCTCCGTCGGGTACGTATTCGGTCAGCGATCCCGCGACCCGCGACGCCATTCTCAAGCTGCGCGACGATCCGGCGATCGCCTCGGCCATGGCCGGCGTTCTGACCCAGTCCAACAGTTTCAAGCTGACGGGCCAGATCGGCCGCCGTCCGACCGACAGCGAACTCTACATGGCGCATTTCATGGGCGTCAGCGGCGCCGCGAAATTGATCGCCAATGCCGAGGACAATCCGCAAGCCTCGGGCGCGCGCCTGTTTCCCAATGCCGCAGCCGCCAACCGCTCGATCTTCTACGATCGCGACGGGCGCGCGCGCAGCGTGTCCGAAGTTTATGCCGAGCTCGACCGGCGCTACGCGGTTGCGGCCAACGCTCCGGCCACGCGCATGGCCATGGCGACGTTTGGCGTCAGCGCGCCTGCTGCGGTTGCATCGACCGATCTCGATACGTCATCGAGCAATGCCGCGTATCTGTCGCGCCTTCCCGATGTGCGGACGGTAGCGCCGGCTCAAGGGGCGTCGCCGACCGCAGCATCCGCGCCGGCCGCGTCGTCGTTCCGCTCGCTGTTTCAGGTCGGCGAGCGCAGCGAGCCGGTCTCGCCCGCGATCCGGCAGTTGTGGGCGCATCCGTCCGCCGTCGCCACGGCGACCGATCCTGCAGTCAACACGCAAACGCAGCCCGGCAGTCTGCAGCCGTTCGATCTGTTCAGCGACCGCAGCGGGAAATTCAGCGGCAGCGTCTGATCGCGACAGGATCGACTGATATGGGATCATGCAGGCATCACCCTGAGGCGCGTGTCCTCCGAGCTTGACCAAAAATGAGCCGTCATCGTCCGCGAACGCGGACGATCCAGTAATCGAGGAGGTCGTGAAGGAAACCGAGGCAATTTGAATACTCGATACTCCGCGTTCGCGGAGTATGACGGCTTTCTTGTTGGACGGTTATCGAGAAAGGCGGATCAGGCTCTCAACATGGCGGCAGCCATTCATCGCATCCACGCGGCCTCATTTCGTTAATCAAACGTCAACGAATGCAGGGGGTTATGGTGAACCCTTTGTTAAGCGTCGTGGTTTATTTTCCGTGACTGTGGCATCGCGTCTCGGTGTCGTTGCAAGTTGCGTAGGCCGGAAAGACCATGATCGTTCGGCAGTTCATTAGCTGGGTACGGACCGCTTCCGCAGGCGAGCGCGCGGAAGCGACAAGGTCTCTGGCCCGCGCGTGGCTCATCTCCGACCTGTCGGAGGATGATCGGGCGGCGGCCGAGGGGGCGCTGCTGATGCAACTCGACGATCCGTCCCCGCTGGTCCGCCAGGCCATGGCCGAGGTTTTCGCGCACAGTACCGCCGCGCCGGCCGCGATCGTTCAGGCTCTGTCGAACGATCAGGTTTCGGTGGCGCGGCCGATCCTCGAATACTCGCCCCTTCTGATCGATGCGGATCTGGTCGATATCGTCGCCACCGGCTGCAGCGAGGTGCAATGCGCCGTCGCGCGCCGGGTCAACCTGCCGGTGTCGGTCAGCGCGGCGATCGCGGAGGTCGGCTCCGCAGCCGCGACGCTGGAACTGATCGAGAATCCCGGCGCGGAACTCGCGCCGCTGTCGTGGGACCGGATCGTCGAGCGTCACGGCCATCTCGCGGCGATCCGCGAAGCGATGCTGGCCTTCGACGATCTGCCCGCCGCCACGCGGCTGACGCTGATCGCAAAATTGTCCGACACGCTGACGCGGTTTGTCGTCGCACGCAACTGGCTGAGCGCCGATCGTGCGGAGCGCATTGCCGGCGAAGCCAGGGAGCGGTCGACCGTCAACATCGCCGCGCGCGCGCGGGGCGGCGAGATGTGCGGACTGATCCGGCATCTGCGCGCGACCGGACAACTGACCGCGGGACTGATTCTGCGGTCGCTGCTCTCGGGCAATCTCGATCTGTTCGAGCAGGCGCTGGTGGAATTGTCCGGCCTGCCGCCGGCGCGTGTCAGTTCGCTCGTCCATGAGCGCGGTGGTCCCGGACTCTCCGCGCTGCTGACCCGCGCGGGCCTTCCGGAATCGACTTTCCCTGCGTTCCGCGCGGCGCTGGAGGCCAGCGGCGAGATCGGCTTCGTCGGCACGGTCGGAGGCGCGACACGGCTGCGCCGCCGCATGGTCGAACGCGTGCTGACGTTGTGCGAGACTGCCGCCACGGACGTGTCCGAACCGCTCCTGATCCTGCTGCGGCGCTTCGCCACGGAGTCGGCGCGCGAGGAAGCCCGCGTGTTCTGCGACGATCTGGTGGCGGAGGCCGACGCCGAGCCGTTGTCCGCCGACCCGCCACCGCTCGAACCGCTGTCCGCCGCATTGCCAGGCGAGCCCGAATTTCCGGAAATGCAGGTCGACTCTTCTGAAGTCTACGTGCCTCTGGCTGGCGACCCCGAACCCTGCGAATCCGGATCGTACGAGCCGGCGCAATATGAAGCGGAGTACGACGAGCCTCGGCGCCGCGAGCCGTGGTTCAGCCGCCCGTCCGCGGGGTATCCTGAGCCCGAGGACGTCGCGCTCTCCGCATTCGGACATCGTGAGCCGCTGCTCGGCGAACTCCTCGCGGCGGCGTAGGACTCGCATTCGTCATGCCGGGACGTGATCCGGGCGCTCGTTTTTCTAAGGCGGGATGAAATGAGGCTGAATCACCGTCATTGCGAGGAGCCCGAGAGCAACGCGCAGCGTTGTCCCGTTGGCTCGCAATGACAGCGCGGGTTGGTTCAACCTAACTTCATCATGCTCCGGGAATCTGAATCATCGCCATCGTCATGCCCGGCATAACGATCAGGCTGACCGCATCCGGCCTTAATCCCCCGGGACGATGCTCGGCGCGAGGACGGCTTCCAGGTGCTCGGGGCGATCGCGATTGACGACGGTGAGATACTCGTCGGCGACGCCGCGCAGTTTCCGGCTCAGCTCCTTGGCCATGCCGGCGGTGCCGATGCCCGAATGCTCGCGGACGATCGCGTGGATGGCGTTGATGTGGTGCGCGATCAGGTCGGCAGGCACCTTTTCGAGCTGCGGCGCGTGTTCGATGATGCGGCAAAGGCTTTCGGCGGTATGGCCCGCGAGCGGATAGCCGAAGGTGGCGGCATCGCCCTTGATGTCATGCGCGGCGCGAAACAGCTCGTCGCGCGTCTCGCCGGTCAAGCCGTGCTTCAGCATGGCCGCGTGCGCGGCGGCGAGCCGGTCGCATTCGATGGTCATCCATTTGCTGAATTCGCCGGACAGGTCCGCGAGCGCCTTCTCCGCGCGGGCGACGGGATCGTCGGCGTTTTTCTCGTCGACGAGACGCATCGCCTGACGCAGCGGATTGGGCTGCGTGATGACCTGATGGGTCGAATATGCCTGCACCTTGAGGGTCGGAGGAGGGCTCTTGGCCATGGCGTGGCTTATCCTGGATGCCGGGCCTTATCCAGCAGCGACGGCTGCTGGATGATTTCCGGTTCGGCGGAGCGGCGCTCCGGGCCGATATAGGCGTTGTTGGTATTGCGGCGGCGGTCCGGCCCGAAATAGTTCTTCGTCTTGATGAAGGGCCGCGGCGAGGCGACGACATTCAATATCCGCTGGTAAAGTCCCTTGGCGGAAATCGGCTTCGCCAGGAATTCGGTGACGCCGGCGTCGCGGGCGACCGTGACGCGCCGCTTCTCCGAGTGCCCCGTCAGCATGATGATCGGCGCGAACGGGTTTCCCTTGGACCCCGGCTGGCGGATCATTTGCGCCAGCTCGATGCCGTCGAAGATCGGCATCGACCAGTCGGTAATGACGATGTCCGGCACATAGTGGCTGTACATTTCCAGCGCGGTCGCGCCGTCCTCGGCTTCATAGACCTCGCGCGCGCCGAACGAATGCAGAAGCGTCCGCAGAATGCGGCGCATGTGCGCATTGTCGTCGCAGACCAGAAACCGCAGCTTGTTGAAGTCGATCTGATACATGGCTCGGCGCGCGAGGAGATATATACCCACCGTTAACTATATGCCGGCGTCGTTAACGAATGGTTGCGACGGCGCCGCGTGCCAATCCGTTGAATGACCTTGGATATTGCAGGCAGGGCCGGCGGCTGCCGGAATTCGGCTCAGACCCCGAACTGCTCGCTGAGGATTCGCTCCTCGAGGCTGTGGCCGGGATCGAACAGCATCCGCATCGAAATGGTCTTGTCGGAGAGAATTTCGACGCGCTGGACGTGGCGGACCTCGTCGTGATCCGCGACGGCGGCAACCGGTCGCTTGGGAGCTTCCAGCACTTCGATCACGACGAAGGCAGTGTTCGGGAGCAGGGCGCCGCGCCAGCGGCGCGGACGGAAGGCGGCGATCGGCGTCAGCGCCAGCAGCGCGGCGTTGATCGGCAGGATCGGACCTTGCGCCGAGAGGTTGTAGGCGGTCGAGCCTGCCGGCGTCGCCACCAGCACGCCATCCGCGACGAGTTCGGCCATCCGCTCGCGCTCGTCGATCAGGATGCGCAGGCGCGCCGTCTGGTGGGTCTGGCGAAACAGGTAGACTTCGTTGATGGCGTGATGAATGTGCACCGCGCCGTGGATGTCGGTGGCGCGCATCAGCAGCGGATGGATCACGGTTTCCGTCGCGGCGGCGAGGCGCACGTGCAGATCGTGCGCGCTGTATTCGTTCATCAGGAAGCCGACAGTGCCGCGATGCATGCCGTAGATCGGCTTGCCGGAGCGCATGTTGGCGTGCAGCGTCTGCAGCATCAGGCCGTCGCCGCCGAGCGCGACGATGACGTCGGCGTCTTCCGGCTTGTGATTGCCGTAGGTCTCCGCGAGCTTGAGGAGGGCCTGCTGGGCCTCGGCACCGTTGCTTGCGACAAAGGCGATGCGCTCGTATCGCTGGGTGCTGGTCATGCCGTCGCGAGCCTCTGCGGCACAGGGCGCCGCGAAATCATACGGTTGCAGGAAAATCCTGTAGCCGATCCCGCAGGGGGTTGTCGAGGCGGTCAGCCGTGCTTTCCGGCCGCGTGTCGAGACCGCGCGCCGACATGGTTAGCGGATGCGCCGGCGCGCAGCGACGCATGCGAATGCCGACTTGCGAATATCGAACTTGCGCCGCGCGGCCGGCATCGGTTCGGCCGTGCTTCGCGCGTCAGTAAACGAGGCCGGTGCCGGGCGGTTTTTCAAGGGCCGCGGCGAGCGATTTGTATTCCGGACAACCGGTGCCGCAGATCGCGGCGATCCGGCTCAGGTGATACGCGGCCTGATCGCGGTTGCCCTGTTCGATCTGCCACAGTCCGTAATACTGCCAGGTGCGGACATGGTTCGGATCGGCCTTGAGCGCGCGCTCGTACCAGACTTGCGACAGCTTGTAGTTGCCGAGCTTGCGATAGGAATAGCCGATCAGGTTGGCGACGTCGGCGCGATCGTCGTGATGCAACGCTTCGAGTTGCGCGATCGCATCCGTGTAGTCGTGGCGGTCGTAGATCGTCGCGTAAGCTGCGTGATAACCCCTGAGGAACGCGGGATCATCGAGGCGTGACTGGTTGTTCTTTTTCTTGCTCTTGCTTTTCGGCGGCGCCTTGGTCCCCGACGGCGGCGGCGGAGAGGGCTCGTCGCTGCCCGCGGCGAATACCGGCGCAAAGGAGGGGACCGCCAGAGCAATCGACAGCAAACTCAACATGGCCAGCTTGATCGCGAATTTCGTCATGCGTCGCTCCCGTGTTCGGTTCGGGCGATTCTAGTCAAGGCCCGAGGAGGAGAACAGCCCGCGGCCTGGGTTATTCCCGCTGCCGGCGGAGGCAACTTGCTGCGGCGCACGATCCCGGTGTCCGGTCGGACGCCCCCTCCATGAAGAATTGTTCATCAACATGAACGGTAGCTGCCGCCCCACTTCAGGCAGAGTTCAGACGGCGCGCCGCAAAATGCTCCCATGATCGACGCGAGCCCGGCATCCGACCGGTGACGCCGGGATCGATGTCCAAGAGGAGACAGACATGTTCAAGACCATTTCAGCCGCCGCGCTGGCGGTTTCCGTGCTCGCTGCCCCGGCGTTCGCGGCCGGCCCGGCTCGCACCGCTCATGCGCCCGCCGTCAAGTCGGTGGTGCTGACGCCGAGCGTGCGGAACGCCAACGCCAAGATGATTCACCGTCATCATCACTATCGCAAGCCGATCCGCCACCATCGGATGCACAAGCATCATTGATCTCGGCCAGACCCGGTCCTGTGCGATCGCCCCGATCGCCGGACCGGGTCTTTTCGTTCCGGTCACCGCCTTGCGAATTCCGTTACCGACCATGCTGGTCTATGGATGGACCCGGTTAATGGCGTAGCGAATCGGATCAGGGACGATCTGTCTTGGGGCGTTTGGTGGGGACATCGGCCAAATTCGCGGCGGTCATCGCCGCAGCGACCATGCTTGCGGGCTGCGCGGGCGAAGGGTCGCAAGGCGTCGTCTATACCCAGGATCGCGGCGTCGCCAACCAGCCGTATCCGGCCGATTACCGGACGCAACTGCTGGCCTTCTTCAAAACCTATCTGAACAATGCCGTCGGCGTGCGTGACGCGGGCGTCGCCGTGCCGATCCAGCGCACGGTCGGCGGGCGGCTGCGCTATGTCGCCTGCGTCCGCTACAACGCGCCGGAAGCGAACGGCAGCTATCATGGCGCCGTGGAGCGGGCGGTGGTGTTCGTCGACGCGCGGCTCGATCATGTCGAGAACGAGATCGGCGACATCTGTGCGGGAGCAGTCTACGCGCCATTCCCCGAGATGGAGCAGATGACGCGCTGACGGAGATGCCGGCGACGGCAGCATCCCCGCGCAATCGGCCTCGGCGCATCGTCCTGAAAGGAAATCGCTGCGCGATGGTGTCGAACGTGCGCCGCCCTCCGCGCGCTGTCGGCATCGAGCAGGCCACGATCCACGAGAATGCCGCCGCGCGATCCGCAGATCGATTTGCTGATGGAGTCCCCGATGTGCGGTGTCTTTGGCCTCATGCCGTTGCCTTACCCATTCGGCGCGGCCGCCTCGATCACGTTCAGGCGAGTGCGGAACTTTTAGGGTGGAACCGGAGCGAGGGGATGAACCTCGGCCAGACGGCCGAAGACCAACGATGAAACGACCATCGGGGAACCTCGTGCTCCCGATCCGAAGCTGGCCTGTTTGGTGCCGCCCAGGTGAACTTCTGAACTCCGCTGCGCGGGGATGTTGCGCGCATGTCACGGTTGCAAACCATCCGCTGCTGCGTTGCTGCCTTCAGGCAACCAAATTGAAGCCACGTTGTTTGGTGATGGTCGCTGTTACTGAATAGGGGACTCCAACATGAAGAAGTTTTTGCTCAGCACGGCCGCCATCATGATTTTGTCGGCGCCCGCGCTCGCGGCGGATCTGCCACCGCGGCCCTACACCAAGGCGCCCCCGCCGGCCTACACGCCGCCGCAAGCGGTCTATAACTGGACCGGCTTCTATATCGGCGGACATCTCGGCGGCGCGTTCGCCGGCGATAGCAGCCTGGATGGGAGCGACGGCCGCTTCCTCGGCGGCGTGCAGGGCGGTTACGACTATCAGTTTGCGCCGAATTGGGTGCTCGGTATCGAAGCCCAGTATAGCTGGATGAACAGCAACAACACCGGCGTGCTGTTTCCGGGAAGCGGTACGCTCGTGACATCGGGGACCGACCAGATTGGTTCGGTCACGGGCCGGCTCGGCTATACGTGGGGCCCGACATTGCTCTACGCCAAGGGCGGTTACGCCTGGCGCGACGGCAACGGCATCACCGCCACGCAGGGCGGCGTGCCGGTGGCGTTCACCACCGACGGCAATCATCGCGACGGTTACACCGTGGGCGCCGGTCTCGAATACATGTTCGCGCCCAACTGGTCGGCCAAGATCGAGTATCAGTATTACAACTTCGGCGACACCACCTTCACCGGTGGTCCGGCGGACGTGATCGGAGCGAGCTTCCACAACGACGAACACACCATCAAGGCCGGCCTGAATTATCGCTTCGGCTGGGGCGGACCGGAAGCCGCGAGATACTGACGCATCCGTTTGGAAGCGACGAGGAAGGCCGGCCGTCACGCCGGCCTTTTTCTTTGGCCGCTTCGGTGACCTTGCGCGGTCCACGGAACGGCACGTCAGATTCGATCGACCCTGAGAAAAAGCGTCCAGATCGCGAGCATCAGGGTCAGCGTGCCCAGCCAGGATGGATGGACGCAAAACGTCTCGCTGATGCTGCACAGTTGGTCTGCGCCCACGCCGTAATTGCCGGCGCTGTAGAACGCAGCCGTTGCGATGGCCATCATGACAGTTACGAGTATCATCGTACGCTCTCCCTGATGCGGTCAGGACCGGTTGATGCGGCAGCCGCGCGATGAGCTGCCCGCGCGGACGAAGCCGAGCGTAAATTCTGCCGCGTGAAACAAATGTAAATCGATACCCCCGGTTTTCCGCGATCTCCGGCTTTTTAGGAATGGTGCGCGCGGTCGTCGCATCCGGCCAAAGCCCCCGGAGAACGGGATCGGGGGCCGTCGGTCCCGCGCCACGTCCGTCGCCGCCGGACAATCGAGGCACGCGTGCGCGCGGAGTCGTCCCGCGCCGATTGCCCGAAATCCGGGGTGCTTTGCTGCTGGATCGCAACGTCGACCCTTTGTAAAATGCCGAGCAGGGTGTGCTGACGGGCTTCGCATCCGAAGCCTTCGCGTCCGGAGGACTGAAGCCCATGAAGCGCTACGTGATCTTCGTGCTGGTCGGGCCTGCCGTCGGCGGCTTGCTGCTTCTTTTGGCCACAACGATCCAGTCCGGCTATTGGGTCGAGACCAGCCTTTCGGAAGTCAAGCAGTTCGTCTTCGTGCTGCTATCGACGCTTCAGTTCAGCTACCTTTTTGGCTTGTTGCCCTGTCTTGCGGTCGCGTCGGTCGACGATATCCTGTCGCACGTCTCGCGGATCGGTCCGGTCCTGCGCATGCTGATGATCGGCGTCATCGGATTCGCCGTCGCGGAACTTCTGTACGGCTCGCGCGGACCGGACAGCGGCGTTCTGCAATTCCTCATGTATGGCCTGGTCGGGTTCGTGCCGGCGACGCTGTCGTCCTGGTGGTCGCGTGGCGTGCTGCCGCATCAGCCGAAGATGGGTGGCGCGCCGCATCAGGTGTGATCCGGCCTGCTCCCGTCATTGACGCCAGCCTGACGAACGAGCCTCACTCTCAACCATGCGCGGCGGATGCACGGATCGCAGCTCGTCGCCCGCAATCATCCATGTCTATCGCTCACATGCGCGAACTGACGACTTGCGAACTTTGATGCTGGCTGCGGCGGGGATACCGTTTCCAATGCCGCCGTCATCAAGATCACGACCGACAAAGGAACGCTCGTCATCGGCTATCTCGGCACCGATGGGGGCCGTCCATTCCTTTCAGCAAGTGGACGCCAAAATGGCGCAACGCCCAAGAACTCCGAAGTCCCCAGCTTTTGAGCCGGGGCTTCGTCGACGACATATCTTGCAAGCTAGGCCGTTTCTTGCAAGCTAGGCCGTTCGCCCGCGAATGGCGCGCCAGAGAAAGATGATGATGCAGGCGCCGATAAAGCCCGCGATCAGATAGCCGATCCAGCCGCCAAGCGCGACGCCGAACAGGCCGAGGAGCCAGTTGGCGAGAGCCGCGCCAACAATGCCGAGAATGATGTTCACGAAGATGCCGGTTCCCGTCTTCATGAACATTTCGGCGAACCAGCCGGCCAGGCCTCCGATAATGATAGCAGCAATCCATCCAATCTCTGCCTCGGGCATCTTTCGAGTCTCCTTTGGTGGGTCGATTCGATAATCATAGGACAAAGGAAAAACCGCGCCAGAAGATTCGAGGCGTTGTGCAACGGGGCCGCGCGCCAGATTTCCGGGTCGCGGTCAGGCTGTTGCGTTCAGGGTCCCCGAACGGGGAAGCAGGCCCGCCGCGTTTCGATCGAAGTTGTGGTTGCCGACCGCCTGCTGGTCGAGCCGGCGCATCGTTCGCCTTACGGATGCGTGGGCAATGACGGCCACGCATCCGCCGGCGATCGCATCGCATCCGTAGTGAGCGCCCTCGGTGACGGTGCTGCAGAACATCACGAGGTCCAGCACGGCCAGCGGAATGACGATGTAGCGATATCTCATCAACATGAGGGGGGTGAGCACCGCGACCGTGGCATGAAACGAGGGGAAACTGAGGATGCTGCCGAGATTGCCGCGCAACAGGACAGGACCGGAAGCACGCAACGCGATCAAGTGATCCACCGGTGTCGCGCCTGAAAATCGCAACGACTCGAAATTCGCGCGATCGACGAAGGCGATGTGGCTGAGGGCCGGCAGAAGCGCTCCGATGATGGTTGTCACGAGCAGGGCCAGCGCAAAGCTCACGAGATAGATCCACAGATCCTCGATACGGTTGACGACGGCCAGCACGATTACGGGGAGCGCGATTTGACCCGGCATGGTGTGATAAGCCGCCGCAAGCAGGCCGCCGATCGCCGGGTGACGGTCGACCCACCGAACCCAGGTCAGCCAGTCCAGACCCATGGCCTTGTCCAGGGCGCCAAAGAGCCCGTCCTGCAGCGGAAACGCAAAACGTTGTGTCGCATAGGCCGCCAGAACGCCGCAGAAGCAGGTCAGCGCCAGAAAGAGCAGGCCGAAGACAGCGGTCTGGATCGCAAGGACAATTCGCGTTTGCGGCGCGAACTGGCAGGACAGGCTCAGCGCGGCGATCGCGAGCGTGAGGATGAGCGGGTTGGGAAGGTCGGAAAACGCCAGTCCGGTGGAAAGGGAGACGGCAAGCGCAATGCGCCGAGCGCCAGCAGCAGCACCATGGCGGGCTACGATACCGGACTTGTCCGAGTTTCAATGAACCGGGCAGCCGGGGCCAAGCGCTTCTCCAGGGGGACTCGTGAGCCGTGTTCGCCTGGTACATCGCATGGCATTCTAAAATCGCATGGCATTCTAAAGATGTCGTTGCGGCGATCTCTCAAAATTCGGCTATGGCGGTTCAAACGGAGCTGCTGCTGAGAGAACCCTGTGTCGGCACGAAGCCGGTCCGCGCTCAGGGTATTTTCAATTTTGACGGAAACGCCCTCGTTCATCGGTCATTGCGAGTTCGCGACAAAATTGGCTCTGGCCAATCTTGCGCTGAGCGAAGCGATCCAACTCCCCCATACGGCTGAATCCCGCCCCGGAGATATGGTGCCGGCGGAGAGGATCGAACTCCCGACCTTCGGTTTACAAAACCGCTGCACTACCGCTGTGCTACGCCGGCCCCGGCGGACACCGTTTCCGGTGCCTATTCGGTACTTGATCGGACCGCGCGAAGCTTAAGCGCATGATCCGACTCGCCTTCTCGCTTCCAGGCCCTCCGATTACAAAACCGCTGCTCTACCGCTGAGCTAAACCGGCGTGGCGTTGGGCGATCTGCTCGTACTACGCGTATTCGCACTTGCAGCGCGACGAGAGGCCCTGCTTGCCAGGGGCCTGTTTATGGCGGCGGGCAGGCCGCCGTCAACATCGCTCCTTGCCCCATGAGCTTGCCCCATGAGAACGCCGAAACCGGGCGTCGCCCTGCGGCGCCGGGAAGGTCGTGGGACCGGGCGCGGCGCGTGGAACAATTTCGGATTTCCATCATTAGTTGCCCGTGTGCGTGTCTGTGAGGCGATGGTTGGCATCGCGGCCTGGCGGCATCGGCCGCCGACTCATGGGACGGCAATGGATATCAGGCTTTCGAACAGGGAATTGACGGGACCGGCCCGAACGGGCGGACAGGATCGACGCCTGCGCTGGTTGCGGGTCGGCCGATGGACTTGGATCTGGCTCGCATCGATCGCCTTCATCGTGTTGCTGACGGGCTGGCTGCTCTATTCAACGCACCGGGAGCCGGAGACGGCATCGCTCGCGCCGTCGGCCAAGCAAGCCGTTGAGGGAGCAGCCGCAGCGCATATCCCGGCCAGCGAGACAGGGACCAACGAGACAGCGGCCAACGAGGCAACCGTCGGCGAGGCGTCCTCTGCGCAACAGACCGCATCGACGGCCGCAAGCCGGCGCGATGCCGCCCTCGCGAAAACCGGGCCTGCTGACGCGTTGGCCGTGATCCCGCCGGTCGAAGGCCTGAGACTGGTGCGGCCGTCGCTTCGCCGCGGCGGGCTGGGATCGCAGGCGCTGATGACGTTCACCATCCGCAACAGCAATGATTATCCAGTGAAGGACATCAGGCTCGCCTGCACCTTCAGCAGTCGGGACGGAAGCTACGCCACCGAGCGCCGCCACCTGATCCACGGCGTCGTCAAGGCCAACAGCCGCAAGGTTTTCCGTCGTCTGCTGATGGGTTTCGTCAGCATCGGCGCCAATCAGGTCAAATGCGCGGTGCTTTCGGCCGACTGGGCCTGACCCGCGTCGATCATGGCGGCCATCGCGACTCACGCCCCTTGCAAACCGGCGTCGCCCGTCAAGCCAAATCGGTCGGATCTCGGCGCGAGGGCGCCGATAAACGTTGAACGAGTCGTAAACGAGTGGTGAATCATCCGGGGCGGGTTCGAAAAATAAAGGCCGGGACTCGGGAACTGGAATCGCCGGATGGTTCGGGCATGACGCTCCTTTCGAAACCCATCGCCTGCCGTCTGGATCTGGCCTTGTCGGCTGCGCTGCTTGCCGCCTGCGCGGTAAATTTGCTGCTGGCTTACTGCTGGCTGTAGCCACCGGTCATGCGGTTGCCCTCCCGCGTTAACATTTCCATAGCGCGAAGGCTCGGATTGAGCGCCGTCGCCACCCCGCGCGTTAGGCTTACCGGCAGTTTGGTCCGCAGCTTTAACCCTTGGCGCGGCCGGTTCGATTAGGCTGCCGTCTGCAATCGGGATGTGAGCGATGCGTGCGGCATTGACGTTGGCTATTCTGATTGGGACAGCGTTGCCGGCCCTGGCCGATACCAGTCCTGTGATCGTCATTCCGGGCCGGCCCGGCATTCCCATCATCATCAATGGCGTCGACGCGTCCTATGCCGTCGTCGAGAGCGACTGGGGCCTTGCCCGCCGCAATCACATGCAGCCGACGGTTTACGGCGGCCGTTACGTCGATCCCGAACCGCACGTGGGTCACTATTATCCGAGCCTCGGCCACGCGCCGGGCTATGGCCGTCTCGAGATCGAGCCGCCGGCGCATCGCAAGCTGCCGCAGCCGGCCGAGAGTTTTCATCAGTCGTGGTCGTCGCGCTCCGAACCGCTGCCTGCGCAATCGGACGTGCCGCAAAATCCGCCGGCCGTGATCGTGGCCCCGCCGGACCACGGTGCCTCGGGTTTGCCGCAACGTCGGTCCGGGACGCCGGGGCAGCGGCCTCGCAACTAATCGCAATTCAAAAAAACAGACCAAACAGGAGAGAGTCATGCGTCAGATGATTTCGGGATGGGTTGCAGCCGCAGCCCTTGTGGCCGCGAGCGCCGTGCCGGCGATGGCATGCGGTGGCGGAGGCCTGTTCACCAGCGGTTGCGCACCGTG
This sequence comes from Nitrobacter sp., assembly GCA_035546855.1. Classification (GTDB taxonomy): domain Bacteria; phylum Pseudomonadota; class Alphaproteobacteria; order Rhizobiales; family Xanthobacteraceae; genus Nitrobacter. The sequence continues at coordinate 73,446 of DASZVY010000007.1, forward strand.
CCAGGCTTATGTCAGCCCCTGCGCGCAAAGCTACGCGGGTTACTACGGCTATGGCTATTATGATCGGTTGCCGTCAACGGCGCGATACCATGCGCCGACGCAGTATTACTACGTCAATCAGGGACCGGCCTACACCGGTCCTGGCCTGTTCGCGCCGGTGCCGACTTATCAGGAGAGCGCGGTCTCGGGCTGGAATGCCTACAGCCGTCCCTACTATTATCCCTACGACGGCGGCCGCTACGCCAACGCCTATCATCACTACTATGACGGCGCGCGCATCGGCGGGCCCGCGATCTACAGCTATCGCTGGCATCGGCACCATCGCTGGCATGCGCGCCCGTCCGCGCGCTGGCATCGTCGCGGCGTTCGCTACGGTTACGCGCCGCGCCACTACGGTCCGCGCATCGCTGCCAATCCGCACGTGATCTATGGATCGCGCCACTTCGGCTATCGCGCATCGTATCGTCATCCGATGCAGCACCGTCATCACTGACGCATTTTCTGGACAACAGCACGCCCGTTCGCAATGGCCTTGCGGATGGGCGTTTTCGCGCGGTCAATGCATCAGGCCGAGGCGGCTGGCCCCGATGTAAAGCGCGAGCACCGCGGCGTTGGAGACGTTGAGGCTCTTGATGTCGCCGGGCATGTCGAGGCGGGCGACAGTGCGACATGTCTCCCGCGTCAGTTGCCGCAAGCCCTTTCCTTCGGCGCCGAGGACCAGCGCCAGCGGTGCCCGGAGGTCGGTTGCGGCAAGATCCTCGCCGCCCTCGCTGTCGAGGCCGACGGTGAGAAATCCCCGATCGTTCAGCGCGGTGAGCGCGCGTGCGAGGTTCTGCACCAGCACGAGCGGGACGAGCTCCAGCGCGCCGGATGCGGACTTCGCCAGCACACCGGTCGCCTCCGGACTGTGACGGGCGGTGGTGACGATCGCTTTCACCGCGAAAGCCGCGGCCGAGCGCATGATGGCGCCGACGTTGTGCGGATCGGTGATCTGGTCGAGGACGAGGACGATGCCGTCCTGCGGCAGCGTGCCGATGTCCGGCGAGGGCAGGGGATCCGCTTCCGCCAGCAGGCCTTGATGCACGGCATCGGGGCCGAGTTCGTGATCGATGGTTTGCGGCCGCACGATCTCCGGGGTGACGCGGGTCTCGATTCCTTCCTCGGCGAGTCGCCGCACGGCGTTTTCCGTCAGCATCAGTTTGCGGATGCGCCGCCGCGGATTGGCGAGAGCTGCCGTCACCGTGTGCCAGCCGTAGAGGATGGCCAGTCCATCGGCACCGGATTCGCGCTCGCGACGGGGCGGACGGCGTCCGCCGGAACCGGTTTTGTTCCGGAAATCGCGCGCCCCGCGCCGGAATCGCTGTTTTTGGTCACGATCGCTCATGAAAGGCTTGTCTCATGGGCTTCGCACATTGGCAATTTCCCGCCTCTCGAAACCGGTGCTTGCGGTTGACTTTGCCGGGTTGGTTCGCCCATAAACGCGCCCAACCGCGGCCCGTTATCCGGGCGGGTCCTTCCAGCGTCATCCATGGTCGGTTCGGCCGCTTTTCGGTGGATGAGGTCGGACGGCGTTGTGCGGGGGAGTGTCCCGAGTGGCAAAGGGAGCTGACTGTAAATCAGCCGCCTCATGGCTTCGCAGGTTCGAGTCCTGCCTCCCCCACCATTCAATTTCCTGAGACGCGCGTGCCGACGCTGTCGCTGATCGTCATTACCAAAAACGAGGAAGAGGCGATTGCGCGCTGCCTCAAGTCGGTCAAGTTCGCCGACGAGATTATCGTCGTCGACAGCGGCAGCACCGACCGCACGGTGGAAATCGCCCGCGGCTGCGGCGCGAAGGTGACGTCGACGGCGGATTGGCCGGGTTACGGACCGCAAAAGGCCCGCGCGCTCGCCCTGGCGCAATCCGACTGGGTGTTGTCGCTTGATGCCGACGAATGGCTCGAGGACGAGGCCGCCGCCGCGATTCGGCGCGCCATTGCCGGTCCCAGTTCGCCCGCAGCCTTTCGGATGTCGCGGCGGTCGCGGTTCTGCGGACAGATCGTCCGGCACAGCGGCTGGTCCCCGGATTATGTCGTCCGGCTGTTCCGGCGCGGGCAGGCGCGATTTTCGGATGACCTCGTTCATGAAGGCCTCATCGTCGACGGCCGAATCGCGCGCCTGGCGGCGCGGATCGAGCACGACTCGATTACGTCGTGGGCCGACGCCGAGGACAAGATCGCGCGATATTCCGAAGCTGCCGCGCAGCAGATGGCGGCGCGTGGCGTGCGCGGCTCGGCGTTGAAGGCGACGGTCCGGGGATGGACCGCCTTTCTGAAGGCCTTTGTGCTCCGCGCCGGATTTCTCGACGGCGCCACCGGTTGGGGGGTCGCTGAGTACAACCGCCGCTATACCGACGCAAAATGGCAGCGGCTCGCGGTGCTTTCACGGCAACGCGCCGGCCGGTCGTAACGATCGATGCGGCATTTCGGGCCGCCAAGCGAAACGCGGCGGGATTCCTCCCGCCGCGTCCCGGTCTCGTCTCGCTGGTCCAGGCGCCGAGACGCCCGTTGCGAGGCCTGTCAAAGCCTAGCGGGCGGTCCCAGCGAGGTGACAGCGCTTGGAATAAGACACTGGATCACCTCCTTTCGTTGTTGATGGGACTCGCAATATAAGCCCGGAATCACAGCATGTTAAGGGCATCCGGCATTTTTCGGGACATTGCGGGACGTGGGCGGGTATCGCTGTTGAGGGGCGCCGCATGACATGATAGGGGATCCCCGGCGCGGGTGTAGCTCAATGGTAGAGCAGCAGCCTTCCAAGCTGAATACGAGGGTTCGATTCCCTTCACCCGCTCCAGAAATCTAGATTTCGTGAGTCTTGTCCGGAAGCGGCGGCAACGCAACGGTTCCCAGAAACTTCACCCCGATTTCATGGCCGTTGACCCACGCCAGTTCACAGCGTCGTGCGGCGGCTCCTGTGGCCGACAACAGCAGGAAAAATTCCTTCAGATTGGGCAGGGGTCGCATGGATTCGAGTTGCAGCTTGGCTCCGTTTTGGCCCGCATCCAGCATCAGGCACGGCTCGCTCCAGCAGCCGTCGATGGAGACGATCCGGACCTCAATTCCCCGCGAGAACTTGACGCGCCGGGGTCTCGCTCGCTTGCCGTCCGGTGCCATGGCCCTGTGATCTGTCGAAGCAATCCTGATTGTCCTAGCGAAGCGCTCGAAAGACTGGCAAGTGGCGGCCTACCCGCTTTGGGTATCGGGACTTGCGCCAGCGAAACGATTGCCGCCGCGCCTCCGGACGGATCAGGGAGAGACACGCCATGCCAAAAAGCCAGAACGACGGCAGTGATCTCGCTCGAATGGTATCGCGCCATTCGCTGTCTTACATACTTTGCGCCATCAGCGAGATGTTTCGAGCCTACGATTTCGATCCGCTCGATCTTCTGATCGTCCATTCGGTGTTGAACGCCAACGTGATCGACATCATGAAGCATGCCGATCTCGACCGGCGCCTTGCGAGCATTCACGCGGTCGAGCCCGATGAATTGAAGCGCGGCGTGTCGCGCGCGGCGCTCTCCCGGTTCCTCAATCTGCCGCTGGAGACGATCAGGCGCAGGGTGAACGGGCTGAAGAGGAAGGGCGTCATTGCTGAAGTCGGCGACGGCCTGATCGTCAGCGGGGGGAACGCCTTCAAATTCGGCAATAACCACCATCTGCAGGCGGTCAATCTGCACCTCATCCGCAAGCTGCTTCGTGATCTCAAACGCGCGGGGTTGAAGGTATAGCCCTCATGGAGACCGTGACCCCATCGCGTCGATCTGATCCAGAAATTCCCTGACGGTGTAAACGGCGCCGGTGTTCGTCGCCTCGTATCCGGGCAGAGCGGCGATCGCCTGGTGGAATTCCCTGCCTTTCATCAGGTCGAGGACGCGCTGCATCGCTTCGGTTTCGAGAAACGGTTGGCGGCAGACAAAGACGTAGTCCTCGGTCAGGAGCCGGATGAAATCGAGGTTGAAGTGGCGCGCGGCGGCCTCCACGCCGAAGGCGACGTCCGCCATTCCGCTCGCCACGTAGGCGGCGACTGCGGCGTGCGTGAATTCGATCTGCTGCGCGCCGTTGATGTCGGCCTCGTCGATGCCTTGCAGCGCCAGGAGCTGGTCGAACAGGAGACGTGTGCCCGAATCGTGGTCGCGGTTGACGAAGCGGACCGTCTTGTTCGCGATGTCTTTCAGTGCGTTGATCTTCAGCGGATTGCCCCGCTTGACCATCAAGCCCATTTCACGCGTGACGAAACTGATCACGCGATGCTGACGCGGGTCGAGCCATTCCTTGCAGGCCTGAACTCCCTGCATATGCAGTTCGCCGCGCGGCAGGTGAACGCCGGACAGATCGCACGCTCCCTGCGCGAGCGAGGCCAGCGAGTGCTGGTTGCTGACGTAGCGCAGATCGACCCCGATGCCGGGTTCGCGGTCGAGCAGCTCGCGCAACTTCGAGACGGCGAAACCGTGGCTTGCGTGAACCCGAATGACCGAAGGGCGTTGCTGCAGGAACGGCTTGATTTCCGTTGCGAGCTCCTGCGCCAGATTTTCGAGTTGCGGTCCGAGACGGGCCTGCATGCGCTCGCCGGCCCATACGAGCTTTTCGCCGAACGGCGTCAGCCGCGAGCCTTTGCCTCGCCGGGTCTCGACCAGCGCAACGCCGAAGAACTGCGACCAGTGCTCGATCAGATTCCAGACGTGGCGATAGGAGAGGCGGGCGTCGTTGGCCGCACTGGTGATCTTTCCGGTTTTCCGGATCTCGTTGAGCACGCCGAGCATGACGACGACATTCTGCGGGCTGTCCGCCTTGTGGAATCGCCAGACGGTCTCGATTTCGATGTGCAGCATCACGGGGCCCATATTATGAAATTAAATTCATATATCGGACGTTATAGGCAACACATATCATATTTATCTCCGAAATTATCTTCCTATGTTGAATAACAAGGTTCGGAGGAAATATGATGTCCATTGCATATGATATGCCGCTGGAAACGGCGGCTGCCGGATTTCTCCGGAAACCGCAGCAACTGCTGATCGACGGCCGCCGCGTGCCGTCGTCCTCGCGCCGGACGTTCCGTTCCATCAATCCCGCGACTGAAGAGGTCATCGCCACCATCGCCGAGGGCAACGAGAGGGACGTGGACCTTGCCGTGACGGCGGCGCGCCGTGCGTTCGAGGGCCCGTGGCGAACCATGCGAGCGGCCGAACGCGGCCATATCCTGCTGAAGTGGGCCGAACTGCTGAAGGCCCATGCGGACGAGATCGTGGAGATCGAAAGCCTTGATGCCGGCAAGCCCGTCGCCGCCGTCTTGCGCCAGGATTTGCCTGCTGCGATCGACACGCTGATTTATTACGCGGGCTGGGCCGACAAGATCAGCGGCGATGTTGTCTCGACCCGCAGTGATGCCTTGACTTACACCGTGCGCGAGCCCGTCGGCGTGGTGGCGGCGATCGTGCCGTGGAACTTCCCGCTCATGATCGGCATGTGGAAACTTGCGCCGGCCCTCGCCTGCGGTTGCACGATCGTCATGAAGCCCGCCGAGTTGACCTCGCTGTCGGCACTCCGCATCGGCGAACTCGCCCTTGAAGCGGGTTTGCCGCCGGGGGTGCTCAATATCGTAACCGGGCCGGGACGCGTTGTCGGCGATGCGCTGGTCAATCATCCCGACGTGGACAAGGTGACGTTCACGGGATCGCCGGGTGTCGGCCGCGGCATCATGAAGGGCGCTGCGGGCAACTTCAAGCGCGTGTCGCTCGAACTCGGCGGCAAGTCCGCCAACGTGATTTTCGACGATGCCAATCTCGACGCGGCCAGCAAGGCCGCCGCCGCCGGCATCTTTTTCAACGCCGGTCAGGTCTGTTCGGCGGGCTCGCGCGTTCTTGCGCAGGAAAAGGTCTACGACGAGGTGGTCGATCGCCTGGTTGCGCGCGCCAGGTCTCTGCGCATCGGCGATCCGCTCGATCGCGGCACCGCGCTCGGCCCGGTGATTTCCGAAAAGCAAATGCGCTCCATCCTGGACTATGTCGATATCGGCCGGACGGAAGGCGCTTCGCTGGTCACTGGCGGCGCGCGCACCGGTCAGCGCGGCTATTTCATCAGCCCGGCCGTGTTTGCCAACGTGAAACACGAGATGCGGATTTCGCAGGAAGAGATTTTCGGGCCTGTCGTCAGCGTCATCAAGTTCAAGGACGAGGCCGACGCGCTACGGATCGCCAACGGCACCGCCTACAGCCTCGCGGCCGGGGTCTGGAGCCGTGACATGGGGCGTGTGCAGCGGTTCGCAAGCCGAGCGCGGGCTGGCACGGTGTGGATCAACACCTACGGCTATACCGACGTGCGGTTGCCGTGGGGTGGCGAACGCGACTCCGGGCTTGGCCGCGAGCATGGCACCGCCGCCATCGACAACTTCACCGAACCGAAGGCGGTCTGGATGAACCTGAGCGCCTAGGCAGGCGCTCGGCGATGCGAACTGATCCATCCATGCGGCTGCGTCCTGGCCGGCGGCGGCGTCTTACTTGAGCACCGCGCAAATTGTTTCGGCTTTTTGCGCGGCCAGTTGTTGCTGCTTTCTGGAAACGCCGGTCCACCATGCATCGAGCGCCTGACGGTCGCACTTGAGCTTCACACTCATCCCGCCGGCGAATTTGATCCAGTCGGCGAAGCGCCCGCTGGAAACGGCGATGACGACGGGCGTGTCGGCGTCCAGCGCGCGATCGATCAGATGGGCCAACCCCTTGCCGCCGGCTTCGCGCTTGCCGAAGCGGTTGACGATGAGCAGGTCTGCGCCGTCGTCGAGCAGCGCTGCGATCCGCTCGGCCGCCGCTGACAGTCTCTCGAGGTCGAGCCGGCAGCCGGTGGCGGTGGGATCCGGATCCTGCGCCAGCAGGAGCCGTTCGCCATTGTGAATCAGGACGGCGGAGAGGCTGGAGTCGGCGCATTGTCCGGCCTGAACCATGCCGACAGTGCGAACGCCGCGCACCGTCAGCCCGGCGGCGAAATCGCGGAGGAGGGCGTCGGGGTCATCGTGTGGCTCGTAGACCACGGCGGCAACGTCACATTGCGCGTCGAACATGGACTCCCTCCTGTCGTGAAAAAGGGATCACGACCAGACCGCGATCCCATCTTGTCGAAAATCAGGCGGTTGCCGCCGGACCGTTGATGATCTGAAGCTGGGTGAATTCCGCCAGGCCTTCTTCGGCAAACTCCGTGCCGATGCCGGATTGCTTGGCGCCGCCGAACGGAATGTTCGGCGCCATGTCGAGATGCTTGTTGATCCAGACCGTTCCGGCCTCGATCTTGCTCGCCACCTCATGCGCCCGCGTGACGTCCGATGACCACACCGACGCGCCGAGGCCGTAGTTGGTCGCATTGGCGCGGCGGATCACATCGTCCTTGTCGGAATATTTGATGACCGGCAGCACCGGGCCGAACTGCTCCTCGTCGACCAGTTTCGAGCCTTCCTTTATGTCGCGCACGATGGTCGGCTCGATGAAATAGCCGGGGCGATCCATCGCCGCGCCGCCGGCAATGACCTTGCCATTCTTGCGCGCGTCCTCGAGGAACGTTTTGACCTTCTCATACTGCATCTTGTTCTGCAGCGGCCCGAGCTTGGTGCCCTGCTTGGAGCCATCGTCGACCACGGTGTTCTTGGCGATCGCCACGAGTTCGTTGCAGATCTCGTCATAGACGGACTCGTGAACGTAGAGCCGCTTGATGGCGAGGCACACCTGCCCGGAGTTCTGGAAGGCGCCTTCGAAAATGCCGGGGGCGACCTTCTTCGGATCGACGTCGTCGAGCACGATGCCCGCGTCGTTGCCGCCGAGTTCGAGCGTGATGCGCTTGAGTGTCTGCGCGGCGCTCGCCATTACCTTCTGGCCGGTCGCGGACGACCCCGTGAACGAAATCTTCCGGATGTCGGGATGCTTGGTCATGGCGTCGCCGAGGTCGTTGGCGTCGGTGACGACGTTGAGCACGCCCTTTGGCAGGATGTCCTTGACCAGCTCGGCAAAGCGCAGCGTCGCCAGCGGCGTGGTCGGCGCTGGCTTTACAACGAGCGTGTTGCCGGCGAGCAGTGCCGAGGGTAGCTTGAAGCTGAGGATCAGCAGTGGGTAATTCCAGGGAATAATCGCGCCGACGACGCCGAGCGGGCGGCGATAGGCTTCGACCTTGCGGTCCCCTGAGTCCTCGATCACGCGCATCGGCAGGTCGAGCGAGGCGAGATAACGGAAGAACGCGGCCATGCCGAGGACCTCTCCGGTCGCGTCGGCAAGCGGCTTGCCCTGTTCGCCGGTCAGGATACGCGCGAGCTCACCGGAATTGGCCTCGATGACGTCGGCCATCTTGGTCACCAGCCGGCGGCGCTCCTCGATCGGCGTCGCGGCCCAGGCGGGATAGGCGGCCTTCGCGGCGGCGACGGCCTTGTCGAGTTGCTCCTTCGACGCGCGCGGGCATTGCGCCAGCACCTCTTCGGTCGCCGGATTGAGCACCGGCATGGTGAAGTCGCCCGGCACCATTTTCCCGTCGATGAGAAGATTGTAGTCGCTCATTGGTTGCTCTCCCTTAGCTTTTGGCCCACGGGCCGCCTTGTTGAACGGCGTCTCCGGGGACGAGGTCAGGCGCCAGGGTTGGACGCTGGACGACGTCATCCGGCCTCGATATATTTTGTGGAATATAGCGAAAGACGGAAACGGAGTCTATTTGATGAACATCGACACCCAGTCGCTGACGTCCTGCGAGGTCGGGCCCGGAGGCGAGGTGATTTCCCTCGGGTTTCTGGATGCCGGCGGCCAGCCCAGAACAATTCGATTGTCCCTGAATCAGGTCGGGGCGCTGGCCATGACCTTGCCGGGCCTCATCAATCGGGCGCTGCAGACGAAATTCGGCGACGCGTCCCTGCGCTATGCCTATCCGCTGCAATCGTGGCAGGTCGAGCAGTCGAGCGACCCGGCGCAAGGCATGGTCACCTTGCAGACCACCGACGGGTTCTCTGTCTGCTTTTCAATTCCGCGCGAGCAACAAAGCCAGCTCGGCGAGGCGCTGGTCGCGCAGTACGAGCGCGAAATCCCGCGCGCCAACTGACGGCGTGGATTTGAAGCCGGATCGTCCCGGCAGCCCGGAGCGCCACGCGGCATGGCTTCACGAAGTCGGGGAATGCCAACCGCCCATGCATGGGAGCCACGCGCGGCGGGATGTCGCTTTACGGATGTGAGCCGCCTTTATAGCATTCCAGGTCAAACACCGACCAGAACGATGAGAGCAAGGGAGAGCAGCATGGCCACGGCACAAGCAATTTCGATCAACCGCCATCCCTACGCGGACGGTTCCTACAAGAAGATGCTGATCGACGGCAAATGGGTCGATGCCGCCTCCGGCAAGCGGTTCGAGACGCGCAATCCCGCAACCGGCGACCTGCTGGCGACCGTCGCTGAAGGCGACGCCGAGGACATCAACCGCGCGGTCGCCGCCGCGCGCCGGGCTTTCGAGGGACCGTGGAGCAAGGTGAAGCCGTTCGAGCGGCAGAACCTGCTGCTCAAGCTCGCCGATCTCGTCGAAGCCAATTTCGAGGAACTGTCGCAGCTCGATACCATGGACATGGGCGCGCCGATCAGCCGCACCCGCGGCAACAAGCTTCGGGCGCTCGGCATGCTGCGCTACTACGCCGGGCAGGCGACCGCGCTGCATGGCGAGACCATCGAGAATTCGCTGCCGGGCGAAATCTTCTCCTACACGCTGAAGGAGCCGATCGGCGTCGTCGGCGCCATCATTCCCTGGAACGGTCCGCTGACCGCCTCGATCTGGAAGATCGGTCCGGCGATCGCGACCGGATGCACGGTTGTTCTGAAGCCGGCGGAAGAGGCGCCGCTGACGTCGCTTCGCCTCGCCGAACTCTGCATGGAGGCCGGTATTCCGCCGGGCGTCGTCAATGTCGTGCCGGGCTATGGCGAGACCGCCGGCGCTGCGCTCGCCGCGCATCCCGACGTCGACAAGGTCGCGTTCACAGGATCGCATGTCACCGGACAATCCATCATCCGCGCGTCTGCGGGAAACCTGAAGCGCGTCTCGCTCGAACTCGGCGGCAAGTCGCCGGACATCGTGTTTGCGGATGCCGATCTCGATCAGGCGGTGCCGGGCGCGGCGATGGCGGTGTTCGCCAACTCCGGCCAGATCTGCAGCGCCGGCACGCGGCTGTTCGTCGAGCAGAAGATCTATGACGAGTTCACCGGCCGCGTGGCTGAATTCGGCAAGAAGCTCCAGGTCGGCAACGGCCTCGATCCCAACACGCAGATCGGGCCGCTGGTGTCGGAGCAGCAGATGGAGCGTGTCAGCGGCTATCTCGATATCGGGCAGAAGGAGGGCGCCATGGCGTTGGCCGGCGGCGCGCGCGTCACCGAAGGCGCGCTGGCGAAAGGCTATTTCGTGCAGCCGACCGTGTTCGCGAATGTGCGGGACAACATGCGCATCGCGCAGGAGGAGATTTTCGGGCCCGTGATCTCGGCGATCTCGTTCAGCGATACCGACGAACTGGTGAAGCGCGCCAATGCCACGACCTTCGGCCTCGGCAGCGGCGTGTGGACCCGCGACGTCAGCAAGGCGCACAAACTCGCGAAGTCGATCCGCGCCGGTTCGGTCTGGGTCAACTGCTATCAGGCGATGGACCCGGCGGTGCCGTTCGGCGGCTACAAGATGAGCGGCTACGGCCGCGAGTCCGGCAAGCAGCACGTCGAGGAATATCTCAACGTCAAGGCGGTCTGGATCAAGACGGCCTGAGTTATAATGGGCCGTTGAAAAAGACATCCGCTTTGGATGTCCGGCTATCCTCTCCGCTGTATTCCGGGCGCGATGCAGCGTACAACGCTGCGTCGCTGGGATCGTCGCAAGGACTGTACCCGGAGCGGCCCCGGCTCTGCGGAGCGGCATTTTACGCCGCGCCGCGTCCGGGGCACGGGACGGTTTCCGACAGCCGCTAACGACCCGCCGCGCGTTTCGGTCTGCCGATGTCGCCGCGCAGTGCTGCGAGTTCCTTGCGCACGGCGGCGGCCGCGTCGCGTTCGATCTTGCGATAGCGCGCGATCAGGGACTCGCCGAACGGCGTCAGCGCGGCGCCGCCGCCATTCTTGCCGCCGGTCTGCCGATCCACCGCCGGCTGTCGGCAAATGCGATCGATCTCGTCGACCAGATCCCAGGCCCGCTTGTAGGACATGTCCATGGCGCGTCCGGCGGCGGAGATCGAGCCGGACTCGCGGATTTGTTCCAGCAGCCGGATTTTTCCCGGGCCTATCCTGCCGCCTTCGTTGAGATCGATGCGCAGGCTGAGCGCTGGCAGCGGCTTGTCGGCAGTTTTGGGCATCCGCGATCCAAGGTTGCAAGGCGTCGCTCAAAACTAGCATCATATGTTTCGGATCGCCATCGGATCATCCAGCCGGCGACGGACAGCGTATCCGGGCGGGGGCTTCATGCGACGAACGCAATGCTTCCCGCCGCAAAATGGTGTATCGGCTGCGGACAGGCTGGACCGAGGTTCGGTCTGGATCCGATCACCACATAGGGAGGAGACGTTCATGCCGGGTTTGCCGCTTTCGGGCATCAGGATCATCGACTTGACGCGCGTGCTCGCCGGGCCGATTGCGTCGCAGATGCTGGCCGATCTCGGCGCCGAAGTGATCAAGATCGAGCGGCCGGGAAGTGGCGACGATGCCCGCGCTTTCGGGCCGCCGTATCTGGTCGACCCCGAGGGCAAGCAGAACAACAACAACTCGTTCTTTCTCTGCGCCAACCGCGGCAAGAAGTCGCTCACCCTCGACTTGTCCAAGCGCGAGGGCCAGGAGATCGTGCGCGAACTGGCGAAGACCGCCGACGTCATGATGGAGAACTTCAAGGTCGGCGATCTCAAGCGCTACGGGCTTGATTACGACTCGATCAAGGCCATCAATCCCGGCATCATCTATTGCTCGGTCACCGGCTTTGGCCAAACCGGCCCCTACGCGCCGCGCGCCGGTTACGATGCCATCCTGCAGGCGATGGGCGGCCTGATGAGCGTCACGGGCCACCTCGACGGCGAGCCCGGCGAAGGTCCGATGAAGGTCGGCCCCAGCATCGTCGACTACATGACCGGCATGAACGGGTCGATCGGGATCCTCGCCGCGCTCTACAACCGCAAGGTCAATGGCGGCGAGGGCCAGCATGTCGACGTCTGCCTGCTCGACACCGTCATCGCTTCGCTGTCGCATTGGGCCCAGATCTATTTGGTGAACGGGAAGGTGCCGCCGCGGCGTGGCACCTGGGGCAATGGCGGCATGCCGGCCGGCGTGTTCCGTTGCAAGGACGGCGAGTTGATGCTGGTGGTTGGCAACGACGCGCAATATGCGCGGACCTGCGCGGTGCTCGGCCGGCCGGACCTCGTCACAAACCCGAAATACGTCAAGAACAACGATCGCGTCGCGAACGGCAAGGAGCTGATGGCGATTTTCGCCGGCGAGTTCCTGAAGCGGCCCGTCCGGCATTGGCTCGACGAACTGGAAAAGGCGGGCGTCCCGTCAGGACCGATCAATGACTTCGCGCAGGTGTTCGCCGATCCGCATGTGCGCGCGCGCGGCATGGAAGTGAAGGTCGAGCATCCGTTCGAACCGTCGCTGTCGTTGATCCGCAACGCCATCACGTTTTCGGGAACGCCCGTGACGGACTATCGCGCGCCGCCGACGCTCGGTCAGCATACGCGCGAGGTGCTGACGTCACAGCTCGGCTTTGACGATGCGAAGATCAATGCGCTGAAGGCGCAGAAGATCGTCTAGCAAGTTGTTAAAAAAATAATTCCGTCATTCCGGGGCGACGCGAAGCGTCGAGCCTGGCATCCATTAACCCCCTGCATTAGTCTTATTGATAGACAGGGGTTATGGATTCCCGACAGCCGCTGACGCGGCTTCGGGAATGACGGAGAGAGTTTTTTTCAACAGCCTGCTAGCCGATCGCACGCGCGACCCGCGCAGTTTTGGATGCGCGTCCGCTGGTTGTGGTCAGCGCCAGGGTTGCAACGGCGACGACGCGGTCGATGATCGCGTTCACGTCGTTGAGATCGCATCGCCCTTCCGACAGTTTTGTCAGGCGCTCGGTGTCGCGGATGGTCTGGTGCGCCATGGCGAGCGCGAAGTGCAGCCCCCAGTAGATATCGACGTCGCTGCACTCGGGCAGCGAGCGCCGCATCGCCGCGGCGAATTTTCGCAAATGATCGACCTCGCGATTCTTGATCTTGCGGATCGGGGGCACGGATTCGATCGAGGCGCGGATCATGAACCGCGCGGCGTCCGAACGCTGCTTGTCCGGACCGAGACAGCCGCGCACGGTCGGACCGACCAGCGCGCGCAGGACGTCCTCGATGTCGGCGCGTCCTCCGCCGGCCGCTTCCGCCATCTTCAGCTCATTGAGCCGCTCGCGGTTGGTGGCGAGGCTGCGGGTCACGAACAGTTCGGCGATCAATTCGTCCTTGGACCCGAAGTGATAGTTCACCGCCGCGAGATTGACGCCGGCGGCGGCGACGATATCGCGCAGCGTGACGTCGGCAAAACCGCGCTCGGCGTAAAGCCGCTCGGCGGCGGTCAGGATCGCGGTGCGTGTATGGTCTGACGCCATGGCATGACCCCATGCAACGGGTGCCGGAGCAGGGTGTTGCTTTTCAAACAGTTGTATGAAACTATGGTTTGAAGGCTGGAATGTCAATGCACCCGTCGCATCGACGCGCCAGCCGGACCGCCCATCGGTTTTCGCTCGCGACAAGGAAGAATTGTGTTGCGGGGGCTGACCGGCGGGATGACAGTGCCGTCAAACAATTCCAGCCCGAATGTGAGGAGCGTCCCATGGACTTCACGATGTCCGCCCGCCAGCGCGAATGGCTCGAGCGTGTGACCGATTTCATGAACAAGCACGTGCGCCCGGCCGTTCCGATCTACAAGCAGCAGGACGCGGAGGGCGAGCGCTGGAAGGTGATCCCGATCGTCGAGGAGTTGAAGAAGAAGGCGCGCGCCGAGGGCCTCTGGAACATGTTCATGCCGCCGTCGTCGCATGAGGACGACGAATTCCGTGGCGCGGGATTGACCAATCTCGAATACGCGCTGCTCGCCGAGCAGATGGGACACATCGGCTGGGCCTCGGAGGTGTTCAACTGCTCCGCGCCGGACACCGGCAACATGGAAGTGTTCATGCGCTACGGCACCAAGGAGCAGAAGCGCAAGTGGCTGCGGCCGTTGATGGACGGCGAAATCCGCTCGGCCTTCCTGATGACGGAACCCGCGGTTGCGTCCTCCGACGCCACCAACATCGAGACGCGCATCGAGCGCGACGGCGATCACTACGTGATCAACGGCCGCAAGTGGTGGTCGTCGGGCGTCGGCGACCCCCGCTGCAAGATCGCGATCCTGATGGGCAAGACCGATCCGAAGGCGCCGCGCCACCAGCAGCAGTCGCAGATCCTGGTGCCGCTCGACACGCCCGGCATCACCGTCGAGAAACTGCTGCCGGTGTTCGGCTTCGACGATGCGCCGCACGGCCATGCCCAGGTGCTGCTGGAGAACGTGCGCGTTCCCGCCAGCAACATCCTGCTCGGCGAGGGCCGCGGCTTCGAGATCGCGCAGGGCCGTCTCGGCCCGGGCCGCATCCATCACTGCATGCGCACCATCGGCAAGGCCGAGGAAGCGCTGGAGAAGATGGTGAAGCGGCTGATGTCGCGCACGGCCTTCGGCAAGAAGATCATCGAATACTCGATCTGGGAACAGCGGATCGCCGAAGCGCGGACCGACATCGAAATGAATCGCCTGCTGTGCCTCAAGGCCGCCGACATGATGGACAAGGTCGGCAACAAGACGGCGCAGCTTGAGATTGCCATGATCAAGGTCTCGGGCCCGAACATGGCGCTCAAGATCATCGACAACGCAATCCAGGCGTTCGGTGCCGCCGGCGTTTCCGACGATGCCGGCCTGGCGCGCGACTATGCGTCCATGCGCACCATGCGTCTGGCGGATGGCCCCGATGAGGTGCACAATCGCGCCATTGCCAGACTTGAACTTCGGAAGTATGCAAATTCCTCGACGCACTAACGGGAACGCTGCGGCGCTCCCGCAAGAACACGCAAGGGAGCGCCGCGGTGGTCGGTTATAGACGCGACGAGGATTATTCGGGCACCAAGCCGGTCGAAGAACGGCACCGGATTGACGAGATCAGCCTTGACGCCTGGATGCGTCAGCACGTCGAGGGTTACGAAGGTCCGCTGACCGTCCTGCAGTTCAAGGGCGGTCAGTCCAACCCGACCTACCGCCTCGACACCCCGGGCCGCTCCTACGTGATGCGGCGCAAGCCGTTCGGCAAGCTGCTGCCGTCGGCGCACGCGGTCGACCGCGAGTTCCGTGTCATTTCCGCGCTTGGCAAGCAGGGCTTTCCCGTCGCGAAAGCCTACGGTCTCTGCACCGACGATTCCGTCATCGGCTCCGCCTTCTACATCATGTCGATGGAGGAGGGCCGTGTGTTCTGGGATCCGACGCTCCCGAGCCAGCCGGCCGACATGCGCCGTAAGATCTTCACCAGCAAGATCGAGACGCTGGCGAAACTGCACGATTATAATCCCGACGCGATCGGACTTGGGGATTTCGGCAAGCCCGGAAATTACTTCGGCCGCCAGGTCGATCGCTGGACCAAGCAATACAAGGCTTCCGAGACACAGCACATCCCGGAAGTCGAAAAGCTGATCGAGTGGCTGCCGAAGACTCTGCCGGAGCAACGGCGCGTCTCGGTGGTGCATGGCGACTATCGGCTCGACAACATGATTTTCCATCCGACCGAGCCGCGGGTGATCGCGGTGCTCGACTGGGAACTGTCGACGCTCGGCGATCCGATGGCGGATTTTACCTATCTCCTGATGCAGTGGACCATGCCGGGTCTGGAGGATGCCGATTTCAAGGCGCTGAACATCCCGACAATGGACGAGGCGGCGCGGATTTACTGCAACGTCTCCGGCGAAACGGTGCCCGATCTCAACTGGTACTTTGCCTACAACCTGTTCCGTCTGGCGGGCATCACGCAGGGTATCGCGGGGCGGATTCGCGACGGCACCGCCGCCAGCGAGAAAGCCATGGAGTCCGCCAAGCGGACTGTCCCGCTGGCTAAGGCCGCCTGGGCCTACGCGCAGAAGGCGGGCGCGACCTGACACCGAGTGGAAGGTGCGTTTCGTCGCTTGACTCTTGCAAGATTTAGCAAGGCGTAGGGCCGCAATAGCGAAGCGTATTGCGCCGTGGCGTGGCAATAGGGCGGATGACGCTTCGCTCGTCCGCCCTTGAGCTGTTTTTCCTTGGGTTGTTTTCTCCATGCCGTCATTCCCGAAGCCGCGTCAGCGGCTGTCGGGAATCCAGTAAGCCAAGCGGGTGTTGCGGATACTGGATGCCCGCCTTCGTGGGCATGACCAGGATCAGAGCCGCTTTTGCCGGTGCCCGGATCAAGCCCGGCCATGACGCCAACAACGGG
Source organism: Nitrobacter sp. (assembly GCA_035546855.1). Lineage (GTDB taxonomy): Bacteria > Pseudomonadota > Alphaproteobacteria > Rhizobiales > Xanthobacteraceae > Nitrobacter. The sequence continues at coordinate 89,972 of DASZVY010000007.1, forward strand.
TCTGATTCTGTGTAAACAAGAAATAACTGCAAATCGTTTGCTCTGCGCGCGATTAAGATCGCGCATTGAAAGTTTCGTTGAAGAAACGCCGGTGAACCTTTCCCCCAATCTTCGCGGAAACCTGTTCATGGTGATCGCCACGGCATGCTTCGCCATGAACGATGCGATCACCAAGTTCGTGTCGTCCGAAATCAACTTCGGGCAGGTGATGCTGGTGCGCAGCACGTTCGCGATGGTGTTGATCGGCGGCCTCGCGCTGCGGAGCGGCGCGATGCAACCGCTTCGAACACTTCTGCTTCCGCCGATCGGCTTGCGCGTGGTGTGCGAGGTCGGAGGTGCGATCACGTTCCTGACGGCGATCACGCATCTGCCGCTCGCCAACACCTATTCGATTTTTCAGGCGCTGCCGCTGGCCGTCACGCTGGGCGCGGTGGCGGCGTTCGGCGAACACGTCGGCTGGCGGCGCTGGCTCGCCATCGCGGTCGGCTTCATCGGCGTCCTCGTCATCGTCCGCCCCGGCCTCGCGGGATTCAACCAGCACTCCTTGCTGGTGCTGGCCTCGGTGGTTCTGTGCGCGATCCGCGATCTCGCCACCAAGAGCATCCCCAGGGGCGTTCCGTCGCTGTTCGTGACGCTGCTCACGACGGTCTCGGTCGGCGCCAGCGGGGCGATGTTGCTGGAGCCGTTGGGCGGCTGGTCGCCGATGTCGGGGCGGACGCTTGCGCTTCTGACCGTCGCCGGGATTCTGCTGCCGATCGGCTACAACTGCATCATCCTGGCGCTGCGTGTCGGCGATATCTCGGCGGTCGCGCCGTTTCGCTACACCGCGCTGATCTGGGCGATCGTCATCGGGTATCTGGTATTCGATGAGGTGCCCGATGCGATGATGCTGACCGGCGCGTTCATGATCGTGGGGTCGGGGCTTTATGCACTCTATCGCGAGCGCATCCGCGACGAGAACCGTCCGGCGGCGACCGCGTCGAGCCTGCCGCCGGACGGGATGTAGCAAATATCAGATCGGCTTGCCGGTGTAGGGCATCGAGGCGGTGAGGCCGCCGTCCACCGGGATTGCCTGGCCGTTGACGTAGGATGCCTCGTCGCTCGCGAGGAACAGTCCCATCGCCGCGAGTTCATGCGGCTGCCCGGGACGCTTCAGCGGATTGAGCTGGCCGATCTTGTCCTGCGTGCCGCGCGCCTTGGCGCGGTCGAACACTGGTTTGGTCATGCCCGTCTCGATCAGGCCGGGGCACACCGCGTTGATGCGTACGCCGGTGCCCGACAGCGAGTAGGCCGTGGTCTGCACCAGGCTGATGACGCCGGCCTTGCTCGCGGCGTAGGGATGGCCCGATGCGCCGGACTTCAGACCCGCGACGGATGCCGTGCACACGATCGAGCCATGCTTCTGCCTGATCATGTGCGGCATCGCGTATTTCACCGCGAGGAATGGCCCGATCAGGTTGATGCGCAAAACTTCTTGCCAGTGATCGACCGTTTGCTCGGCAATCGGAATCAACCCGCCGCCAATCCCCGCGTTGGCCCAGATCGCGTCGAGCTTGCCGTACATCGAGACGGCCTTGTCGATGAAGGCGATGACATCCTTTTCCGAACCCGCGTCCGCCATCACGGCTTCCGCCGTGCCGCCGGCCTTGCGAATTTGCTCGACGGTGTCCTTGACGCCATCCGTACGATCCACCGCGATCAGTTTCGCGCCTTCCCGGGTGAACAACAAAGAGGCAGCGCGGCCGATGCCGCTGCCGGCGCCGGTGATGACGACGGATTTGCCTTCGAGGCGGCCCATGAAATTCTCCTTCTTCATAACGGCGCGTGCTTGCCGTCTCACGGAATTCATACAATGTTTGAAGCAGACCGCTGCGCATCCGATCGGACACGAAGTTGACTTGCGATCGCGCTATAGCTCACTTACAGCCGCGTGAAACACTATTGAAGGGCCCTGCCGATGTCCAATTCCGAGAAGCGGTTTGTCGCGCAGCATGCCGTTCCGGCGGGCGTGGTCGCGACACGGTGGTGGTGGGTGCGGCATGCACCGGTGCGCAACGACGGCGGCAACATCTACGGCCAGAAGGATATGGATTGCGATTGCACCGATCGCGTCGTTTTCAATGCCGTCAGCAAGATTTTGCCGCGCAATGCGGTTTGGGTATCGAGCAAACTGAAGCGGACCCATCAGACCGCGGCCGCGATCTGGGATGCGGGTTTCCCGAAGCCCGATGCCATGCCGCACGAAGCCGATTTCAACGAACAGCATCTCGGCGACTGGCAGGGGCTGAACCGCGCGGCATTTTTCGCAAGCCGCCCCATCGCTGTGGGCAGCTACTGGTTTGCGCCGATCGACGAACCATCGCCGAACGGCGAGAGTTTTATGGATCTCTACAACCGCGTTAAGGCGGGCATCGCGCGCATCAACGCCGAACATGCGGGCAAGGACATCATCGCGGTCACCCACGGCGGCACCATCAAGGCTGCGATCGGTCTAGCGCTCGGCGATCAGCCAGAGCGCGGTCTCGCTTTCACCATCGACAACTGCTCGATCACGCGGCTCGATCATCTCGCCAGCGACGGCCACAGCGGCTGGCGCATTCCGATGGTCAACCAGCAGCCATGGATCGCGGACGCATCGCACGACGCCATGCACCAGCCCGCGGGACCCGAGATCGCCGGCGGAACGAAGCTGGCGTGACTGATCAACGCATCGTCATTGCGAGCGCAGCGAAGCAATCCAGACATCTAGGGCACGACTGGATTGCTTCGTCGCTTCGCTCCTCGCAATGACGAGAGAGGTCGAATTTGAAGTTGAAATTCCGCCGCATCAAGCCGCGGAGCAGAATGGGAGGAACATATGACCTTGTTCGACATGAAGGGAAAAGTCGCCGTCATCACCGGCTCGACGCGCGGCATCGGCCGCGCCATTGCCGAGCGGATGGCCGAGCACGGCGCCAAGGTCGTGATCTCCTCGCGCAAGCAGGATGTCTGCGATCAGGTCGCGAAGGAGATCAACGACAAGTTCGGCAAGGGCACTGCGGTCGCGATCGCCGCCAACATTTCGAGCAAGGAAAATCTGCAGAACCTCGTCGATGAAAGCAACAAGGCGTTCGGCAAGATCGACGTGCTGGTCTGCAACGCCGCGTCGAATCCGTACTACGGGCCGCTCGCCGGGATTTCCGACGATCAGTTCAACAAGATTCTCGGCAACAACATCGTCGCCAACAACTGGATCATCAGCATGGTGGTGCCACAGATGATCGAACGCAAGGACGGCGCGATCATCATCGTCTCATCCATCGGCGGACTGAAGGGATCGACGATCCTCGGCGCCTACGCGATCTCGAAAGCCGCCGACATGCAGCTCGCGCGCAACCTTGCCTGCGAGTACGGCAAGCACAACGTTCGCGTGAACTGCATTGCGCCCGGCTTGATCAAGACCGACTTCGCCAAGGCGCTGTGGGACAACCCCGAGAACCTGAAGGCTTCGACCGCGCGCTCGCCGCTGCTGCGCATCGGCATTCCCGACGATATCGCTGGCGCTGCGGTGTTTCTCGGATCGGCGGCAGGCGATTTCATGACCGGCCAGACCATGGTGATCGACGGCGGCGCGACGATCAGTTGAGATTGCGATGAGTTGACGTTGAACGGTAACGTCGTCATGGCCGGGCTTGTCCCGGCCATCTACGTCTTTCTTGCTGGTTGATCGTCAAGACGTGGATGCCCGGCATAAAGCCGGGCATGACGTCGATGGGAGGTCGCTCTACTCCACCGCCGCGTAGACGAGACCGCGCACCAGCGTGCGCATGTATTCGCGCTGGCCCGGGCCTTGCGACATCATGACCGCGAACAATTCCTCCTTCGGATCGATCCAGAAGAAAGTGCCGGCGATGCCGCTCCAGTAGAACTGGCCGGCCGATCCCGGATAGGGCGCGAGACCGTCATCGGTGCGCACCGCGAAGCCAAGCCCAAAACCGTGGCCGGCGGCCAGCATGCCGCCGTTGAGCTTGATATCCGGCGTCAGGTGGTTCGAGGCCATCAGGCTCAGGGTCTTGCGGCCGAGAATGCGGACGCCGTCGAGCGTGCCGCCGTTGAGCAGCATCTGGCAGAACCGCGCGTAATCCATGGTGGTCGAGACCAGCCCGCCGCCGCCGGATTCCATCGCGGGGTTCTCGGTCATGTCGAACAGCTTGACCGGCTCGCCGGACCAGGGATCCTTCTCGAACGCTTCCGCAAGACGGCCGGTATTCGCGGCGCTGGTGTGAAAGCCCGTCTCGGTCATCTGCAGCGGTGCAAGTATGTGTTCGGTGAGGAATTCACCGAGCGTTCGTCCGGAGACCACCTCCACGATGCGGCCGAGGATGTCGGTCGAGCGGCTATAGTTCCACTCGGCGCCGGGCTGGCAGATCAGCGGCATACCGGCGAGAATCGTCGCATGTTCCGCGTTGGTGATCTTGCGGCTGCGCAGGCGCGAATCCTTGTACATCTGATGAACGGGACCATTACCGGTGTGGTCGTAGGTGAGGCCCGAGGTGTGCCGCAGCAGGTCCTGCACCGTCATCGGCCGCACCAGTGGAACGAGCTCGAGCTTGCCGCCGGTTTCGACGCCGACCTTCAGGCCGGAAAATTCAGGAATGTATTTCTCGACGGGATCGGTCAGCAGCAGGTGACCGTCTTCCAGCAGTTGCATGACCGCGACCGAAACGATCGGCTTGGTCATCGAGAAGATCCGGAAGATGCTGTCATGGGCCATCGGTGCGCTGGTCGCGGGATTTTGGCGGCCGATCGCGTCGAACCAGCCGATCGCACCGCGGCGGGCGACCATGATGGTGACGCCCGGAACCGTGCCTTTGTCGACCTCGCGCCTGAAGGCATCCGACATCCGCTGCAAGCGGGACGCGGAGAGACCGAGCTTTTCGGGTTTGGCTTCGGGGAGCGGCGGGGTCTGTGGAGAAGCTGCGCGTTTGGTGGCCGTTTGTGCGGTCATGATGTCTCTCCCGATTGCTCTTTTTGTTTGCCGACCTAAATAAGAGGCTTCCCGGCATGGCGATGCGAGATTGGCCCAGAATTTCTGGCTTGAACAGGGCCGTTTTCCGCAGTAACCAGCCGCCGATTTCGAGCCGCCCGGATGCGCGGCCAGCAGAGGTGATGAATGGCAAAAGAGAAATTCAACCGCACGAAGCCGCATTGCAACATTGGCACGATTGGTCACGTTGACCACGGCAAGACGTCGCTGACGGCGGCGATCACGAAGGTTTTGGCGGAGACGGGCGGGGCGACGTTCACGGCCTACGACCAGATCGACAAGGCGCCGGAAGAGAAGGCGCGCGGCATCACGATCTCGACGGCGCACGTCGAGTACGAGACGCAGAACCGTCACTATGCCCACGTCGATTGCCCCGGCCACGCCGACTACGTGAAGAACATGATCACGGGTGCGGCGCAGATGGACGGCGCGATCCTGGTGGTGTCGGCGGCCGACGGCCCGATGCCGCAGACCCGCGAGCACATCCTTTTGGCCCGCCAGGTCGGCGTGCCCGCGCTCGTCGTGTTCCTGAACAAGTGCGACATGGTCGACGATCCGGAACTGCTGGAGCTGGTCGAGCTCGAGGTTCGCGAGCTGCTGTCGAAGTACGAATTCCCCGGCGACAAGATTCCGATCGTCAAGGGCTCGGCGCTTGCCGCGCTCGAGAACTCGGATCCGAAGCTCGGCCATGACGCCATTCTCGAGCTGATGAAGAACGTCGACGAGTACATTCCGCAGCCGGAGCGTCCGATCGATCAGCCGTTCCTGATGCCGGTGGAAGACGTGTTCTCGATCTCGGGCCGCGGCACGGTGGTGACCGGCCGCGTCGAGCGCGGCGTGGTCAAGGTCGGCGAGGAAATCGAGATCGTGGGCATCCGTCCGACCCAGAAGACGACGGTGACGGGCGTCGAGATGTTCCGCAAGCTGCTCGACCAGGGCCAGGCGGGCGACAACATCGGCGCGCTGCTGCGCGGCACCAAGCGCGAGGAAGTGGAGCGTGGCCAGGTTCTGTGCAAGCCGGGTTCGGTGAAGCCGCACACGAAGTTCAAGGCGGAAGCCTACATCCTGACCAAGGAGGAGGGTGGCCGTCACACGCCGTTCTTTACCAACTACCGTCCGCAGTTCTACTTCCGCACGACCGACGTGACGGGCGTGGTGCATCTGCCGGCGGGCACCGAGATGGTGATGCCGGGAGACAACATCGCGATGGAAGTGCACCTGATCGTGCCGATCGCGATGGAAGAGAAG
>DASZVY010000008.1:0-15191 GCA_035546855.1 Nitrobacter sp.
GTCTGGGACATCCTCGACGAGGTGATCCGCGAGCATCCGGTGCTGCTGAACCGCGCGCCGACGCTGCACCGTCTCGGCATCCAGGCGTTCGAGCCGGTGCTGATCGAGGGCAAGGCGATCCAGCTTCACCCGCTGGTGTGCTCGGCGTTCAACGCGGACTTCGACGGCGACCAGATGGCCGTGCACGTCCCGCTGTCGCTCGAAGCGCAGTTGGAAGCGCGCGTGCTGATGATGTCGACCAACAACATCCTGCATCCCGCGAACGGCCAGCCGATCATCGTGCCGTCGCAGGACATGGTGCTTGGTCTGTATTTCATGTCGCTGATGCGCGAAGGCCTGCCCGGCGAGGGCAAGGTGTTCGGCGACATGGCCGATCTCGAGCATGCGTTGCAGTCGAAGGTCATCAGCCTGCACACCAAGATCCGTTATCGCTGGGAAGGCATCAACGACAAGGGCGAGACGTATCGCGCGTGGTACGACACCACGCCCGGCCGCGTCATGCTCGGCCAGGTGTTGCCGCGCAGCCCGAAGATGTCGTTCGACGTCGTCAACAAGCTGATGACGAAACGCGAAATCTCCGGAATGATCGATACGGTCTACCGCCACTGCGGCCAGAAGGAGACGGTGATCTTCTGCGACCGCATCATGGCGTTGGGCTTCTACAACGCGTTCAAGGCCGGCATTTCGTTCGGCAAGGACGACATGGTGGTGCCGGCCTCGAAGTGGAAGATCGTCGATGCGACGCGCGCGCTCGCCAAGGATTTCGAGCAGCAGTACAACGACGGCCTCATCACCCATGGCGAGAAGTACAACAAGGTGATCGACGCCTGGTCGAAGGCGGGCGAAGAGGTCGCCAAGGAGATGATGAAGGAAATCTCCTCGACCAAGAAGAACGCCAAGGGCCAGGAGGCCCAGATCAACTCGATCTACATGATGGCGCATTCGGGCGCGCGCGGCTCGCCGGCCCAGATGCGTCAGCTCGCCGGCATGCGCGGCCTGATGGCGAAGCCGTCGGGCGAGATCATCGAGACGCCGATCATCTCCAACTTCAAGGAAGGTCTGTCGGTTCTCGAATACTTCAACTCGACCCACGGCGCCCGCAAGGGTCTCGCGGATACCGCGTTGAAGACCGCGAACTCGGGCTACCTGACCCGCCGTCTGGTGGACGTGGCGCAGGACTGCATCATCAATGCGGATGACTGCGGCACCACGCTCGGCATCAAGATGCGCGCGATCATCGACGCCGGCACGGTCGTTGCGTCGCTGGGATCGCGCATCCTGGGCCGTACCGCCTGCGAGGACATCCGCGATCCCGCCACCAACAAGGTGCTGATCAAGCGCAATACCCTGATGGAGGAATCGCATGTCGATGCCATCCAGCAGGCCGGCATCCAGGAGGTGAAGATCCGCTCCGCGCTGACCTGCGAACTGGTCAACGGCATCTGCGCCAAGTGCTATGGCCGCGATCTGGCCCGCGGCACCCCGGTCAACCATGGCGAGGCGGTGGGTGTCATCGCCGCGCAGTCGATCGGCGAGCCGGGCACGCAGTTGACGATGCGCACGTTCCACATCGGCGGCGCGGCGCAGATCAACGAGCAGTCGGTGATCGAATCGAACTTCGACGGCAAGATCGCCATCAGGAACCGGGCCATCGCCAAGAACAGCGAAGGTCATCTGATTGCGATGGTGCGCAACATGGTCGTTGCGATCGTCGATGCCGACGGCACCGAGCGCGCGACCCATCGCATCCAGTACGGCGCGCGGCTGCACGTCGACGAGGGCGATACGGTCAAGCGCGGCCAGCGAATCGCGGAGTGGGATCCCTACACCCGGCCGATCCTGACCGAGGTCGAGGGCACCATCGCCTTCGAGGACCTCGTGGAAGGTCAGTCGATTTCGGAAACGCTCGACGAGTCCACCGGTATCGCCAAGCGTATCGTCATCGACTGGCGCTCGACCCGTGGCGGCGCCGACCTGCGTCCCGCGATCGTCATCAAGGGCAAGGACGGCAAGGTGCTGAAGCTCGCGCGTGGCGGCGATGCCCGCTACATGCTGTCGGTCGACGCGATTCTGTCGGTCGACGTCGGCGCCAAGGTGAAGCCGGGCGATATCCTTGCGCGTATCTCGACCGAGAGCGCCAAGACCCGCGACATCACCGGCGGTCTGCCGCGCGTTGCCGAACTGTTCGAAGCCCGCAAGCCGAAGGATGCCGCGATCATCGCGGAAATCGCCGGTACGATCCGCTTCGGCCGCGACTACAAGAACAAGCGCCGTATCTCGATCGAGCCCGTCGACAAGAACGAGGAGACCCGCGAGTACCTCATTCCGAAGGGCAAGCACATCCATCTGCAGGATGGCGACATCGTCGAAAAGGGTGACTTCATCGTCGAAGGCAACCCCGCGCCGCACGACATTCTGGCGATCAAGGGCATCGAGGAGCTCGCTGCCTATCTGGTCAACGAAATCCAGGAGGTCTACCGGCTGCAGGGCGTTCTCATCAACGACAAGCACATCGAGGTGATCGTCCGTCAGATGCTGCAGAAGGTGGAGATCACCGACCAGGGCGAGACCGACATGATCTCGGGCGAGCAGATCGACAAGATCGAGTTCGACCAGATCAACGCCAAGGCGAGGGAAGAGGGCAAGAAGCCCGCGACCGGGACTCCGGTGCTGCTCGGCATCACCAAGGCGAGCCTGCAGACCCGTTCGTTCTTCTCGGCGGCGTCGTTCCAGGAGACGACGCGTGTGCTCACCGAGGCTGCGGTCAACGGCAAGGTGGATCCGCTGGAAGGTCTCAAGGAGAACGTCATTGTCGGCCGGCTGATCCCCGCGGGCACCGGTGCCTCCATGGCCAAGATCCGCGAGGTCGCGGTCAAGCGCGACAAGCTGATCCTCGACGAACGCGAGAAGCAGGCGGCAATCACGCCGGCCGCGCCGGAAGCCGAGCCGCTGGCGCTGCCGCCGGCGGAGTGAGCCGATCGACGTTGCATCCACACGGCAGAAGGCCCGCGCAAGCGGGTCTTCTCGCATCTGGGCGGGTTACCCCGCGCTCAAGCGGCTGCAATTTCTACCGCGCGCACGGGACAAGCCATCGCGCCGGCAGGCCGAACGGGTGAACCTGCTCGCAGGATTGCCGACAGTCCGTTAACGGCGAAACTCGACCGAGGCCCATACGTAGGCGGCGCGCTCGGCTTCCCATGGTGATCTGAGCCCCGGTTTTCCCCTAAGATTCTGTTGTGTTTGACGGTTTTTGCCGCGCCGGGGCTGAAACGGCGCGCCGTTCATCTTCCCTTCAGGTGAAAAGCGCTTTGCAGGTGTGTTGCAGATCCTCGCTGCCGTACCCGGCGCGGGAGTGCGCTCAACCTGTGGAATTTCCTCTAAATGTCCCTTGCAGCCATACAGATCGAAGAAGCCATCGAATCGGCCGATCAACTCCTGATCGGGGCCGATTTCGTCCACAAGGGACGGACCGATGAGCGCCTCAACGAGTTTTTCAGCGACCTGGCGAGCCGATTCGATACCGCGACCGCGGTGATTTCGAACGATTGCACCTGGTCCTATCGCGAACTGGACAATCGCGCCAACCAGTTCGCCCATCTCCTGATCGAGCGCGGTGTCAGGCCGGGCGACCGGGTCGGCCTTTTGCTCGACAGGTCAGCCGAAACCTACATCGCCATTCTTGCGGTCATGAAGACGGGCGCGGCCTTCGTGCCGCTCGCGACGGCCTTCCCGGAAGAGCGCATGGTGCTGATCATCGAGGACGCCGGCGTCTCGATGATCATCAGCGTTTCGGATTATGCGGCGCGTGTGGCGCGCTTGCCTGTTCCGCACGTTTCCATCGACTCCGCGGCGTCGGAGATCGCGTTGAAGTCCGACGTCGCGCCTGTGCTGGACATTGTCCGCGATCCGACCTGCTATATCCTCTACACCTCGGGCACCACGGGTAAACCCAAGGGCGTCGTCGTCACGCATCAGAGCTTCTGCAACTTCATCCGCGTTGCCGCGGCGTCCTACGGCTATAGGCCGGGCGATCGCGTGTATCAGGGGATGACGATCGCCTTCGATTTCTCGTCGGAGGAGATATGGGTTCCGTTCGCCGCCGGCGCCACGATCGTGCCGGCGCCGGGGCAGCAGCCGCTGGTCGGCGAAGAACTGTCGGATTTTCTGCGGACCCACCGGATCACCTGCATGGCGTGCAGCCCCACGCTGCTGTCGTCCATCGAAAGCGACGTGCCGAGTTTGCGCCTGATCCTCGTCGGCGGCGAAGCCTGCTCGCAGAAACTGGTCACGCGCTGGGCCAGGCCCGGACGGAGCATATTGAACACCTACGGGCCGACGGAAGCGACCGTCACCGCGACGATGGCGCGGCTCGAGCCGGATGAGCCGGTGACGATAGGGGTGCCGCTGCCGACCTATTCGATCGCGATCCTGGATCCTGCAAAGCCAAGACTCTTGCAGGGCCGGGAACTCGGTGAAATCTGCATCGGCGGCATGGGGGTCTCGGCTGGCTACCTCAACCGGCCGGAGTTGACCGCACAGAAATTCATCGGCGATTTCATTGGTCTGCCCAACAATCCGAGCGGTCGCATCTATCGCACCGGCGATCTCGGCCGCATCAATGAAAACGGCGAGATCGAGTATCACGGGCGCATCGACACCCAGGTCAAGATTCGCGGCTATCGCATCGAGCTTGGTGAGATTGAAGCCGTGCTTCTTGATCAGCCCGGCATCGCGCAGGCGGCGGTGACAACCTGGGAAATCGGTCCGGAGCGGACCGAACTCGTTGCCTATTATGCGCCCAGGAGCGGCGTCGAGGTGCTCGATCGCACGCTGTTGGTGCAGGAACTGAAGCGGCGCTTGCCCGACTATATGGTGCCTTCTTTTCTGGAGCAGTTGCCGTCCATACCGATGACGGTTTCCAACAAGGCCGATTTGAGGAAGCTGCCCAAGCCGACCAGTTCGCGCGTCGCCGCCGGTCATGCAATGGTCGATCCGCGCAACGACGATGACAGGTTTCTCTGCGCAGCCCTGGCGGATGTTCTGAAGTTCGAGACGGTTTCAATCGAGGATCATTTTTTCGACGACCTTGGCGCAAACTCCCTGCTCATGGCGCGCTTCTGCGCGCGCATCCGCGCGCGTCAGAACTGGTCCACCACGTCGATGCGCGACATCTATCTGCATCCCACGGTTGCCCAGCTTTCGGACCATCTGCGGGCCCCCGAAAAAGTCGCGGTGGCGGCAACCGAACCCATGCTGAGTCACAAGGCGTCCAGCCTTGCCTACTGGAGCACGGGCGTCGGCCAATTGTTGTTTTATGCCGTCTATAGCTACATGTCGCTATGGGCGCTGAATGGCGGCCTCAACTGGGTGTACGATGCGCTCGACGACCCGGGGCAGCTTTATCTGCGCTGCGTGCTTTTGTCGGCCGGGATGTTCTTCGGGCTCAGCGGTTTTGCGGTGCTCGCGAAATGGGTGCTGATCGGGCGATGGAAGGCGGAAGCCATTCCGATCTGGAGCTGGCGCTATTACCGCTTCTGGGTCGTCAAGACGTTGATCCGCACGGCGCCGGTGGTGCTTTTCCGCGGCAGCCCGCTTTACAGCCTGTATCTGCGTCTGCTTGGCGCCCGCCTCGGTAGCCGAACGGTCATCGAGTGTCGTTCGATTCCGGTCTGCACGGATCTTATTTCGATCGGCGATAACTCGATCCTGCGCAAGGAATCGATGATCCTCGGTTTCCGCGCCCAATCCGGCTACATCCACACCGGCCCCGTCAGCATCGGCGACGGCGCCTTCGTCGGGGTCGGTTCGATCCTCGACATCGACACGCGCATGGGTGATGGATCGCAGCTTGGCCATGCTTCGTCGCTTCAGCGCGGGCAGTCCATTCCCGCCGGCGAGCACTGGCATGGCTCGCCTGCCATTCCAACGGAAGCGGATTACTGCACGGTGCCGAACGTGGCGCTCTCGAGGGTACGCCGTGTCATCTACGAGGCCATCCAACTCGTCACGTTGTTCGCGATCGTCACGCCGGTTCCGCTGCTGTTCCACACATATTGGGAAAACGTCAGTGACGATTATCAGGAATCGATCGGCATCGTGGCGCTGGGCACCACGGTCACGGTGATCGGCTTCATCGTCGGCAGCGCCCTTCTGGCAGCGATCGTCCCAAGGCTGTTCAATCTTCTGCTCAAGCCCGGCCGCAACTATTCGCTTTACGGATTCCATTACTGGCTGCAGTCGATGCTCGAACTGGCGAGCAATGTCCGACTGTTGAATACGCTCTTCGGCGACAGTTCGGCGATTGTCTATTATCTGCGAAGCATCGGTTGGCGTTTGAACAAGGTCGAGCAGACGGGGTCTAATTTTGGCAGCAATCAGCGCCATGAAAACCCGCAACTGAGCGAAATCGGCTCCGGGACCATGGTCTCGGATGGCCTGTTCATGATCAATGTTCAGAAATCCGCCAATTCGTTCCGCCTCGAGCACACCCGGGTGGGAGAACGCAACTTCTTCGGGAACAACATCTTCTATTCTCCCGATTCCCGGACGGGCGACAACTGCCTCCTGGGAACCAAGGTCCATGTGCCGGTCGACGGCCCGGTTCGCGAAAATGTCGGCTTGCTAGGTTCGCCGCCCTTCGAAATTCCGCGCATCGTCAATCGCGACAAGGAACTGCTCGATCTGATCTCCGAGACCGAGCGCCGCCGCCGCGTTGTCTTGAAGAATCTGCACAATGCCGTGACCATGCTGCTCTTCGTGGGCGCGCAATGGCTGATCCTGTTCGCCACCCTGGCAATCTGGGATCGCGCGCTCAACTACTACACAGGATGGGCGCAGACGGCGCTTTTTGCCGCGGTTTTCCTGACGTCGGCCATTGCCATACCCTTCTATATATTTCTCGAGCTTATGAGCCGTGGTTTCCGACGGTTGAAGCCTCGCATGGCCACGATTTACGATCCCGTCTTCTGGTCCCATGAGCGTCACTGGAAGCTGTCCGAGTCCCCGATCATGACGTTGTTCACAGGTACGCCGTTCCGGCCCCTGATCCTGCGGCTGGTGGGTGTGAAGATCGGGCGGCGCGTCTATGACGGAGGCAGCATCATCACCGAGCGGTCGCTGGTCGAGATCGGTGACGACGTCACGCTCAACGAAGGCTGCGTCATCCAAGCGCATTCGCTGGAGGAGGGTGCTTTCAAATCCGACTATGTCCGTATCGGTAACGGCTGTACCCTGGCTCCCGCGGCGTTCGTGCATTATGCCGTTACGATGGGTGAGGGCTCCGTGGCCGATGTCGATTGCTTCGTGATGAAAGGCGAGGTTCTCGAGCCGCGCACGGTATGGCGTGGAAATCCGGCCAAGCTGTATGGCGTCATCGCGCCCGTGGAGGTCCGTGCCGCGGATGGCGACCCCGCGCGGTGAGGGAGCATGGCTGCGTCCGACCGCCGATCGCCGGTCACGCTCGAAGCGGTGACGCCAGCTAACCGGGCTGCCGTTCTGGCGCTCGAACTGTTGCCGCTTCAGCAGGATTTCGTTGCCGGCAATGCGGAGTCCCTGGACGAGGCTGATGAGGATGACGAAGCCATTCCGCGCGCCGTTATCGTCGAGGGCCGCGTTGTCGGATTTCTAATGTACAGCGTCGCCGACGACGAGGCGACGATCTACCGCCTCATGATCGATCGGCGCGAGCAAGGCAAGCGCTATGGCCGTGGTGCTGTCGAGGCGGTATTGCGGGAGATCATGCGACGAAGGCACGTGCGCAGCGTCTCGATCTGTTACGAACCGGACAACGATGCGGCGCGACGGCTGTATGCCAGCCTGGATTTCGTCGAGACCGGGCTTGACGAGGACGGTGAGATGATCGCCCGGCTGGATATGAGTGGCTAGGGGAGCGATTTTGACATTCGCTGCTCACATTGGAGCGAGCAGGGGAAGCGAATGTCAAATTCAAGCTCAACCTGAATCTTGATCCTTGCGGGTGGTCCTTTGATTCTGACATTTGCAGAGGCATCTGCTTGAACGGGATACAAATGTTAGAATCGGACCACTAGCGTGCCATCTCCCGTGTGCGATCAGGCTCTGGAAACGGCGGCGGCCCGCGTTGCTCCGCCGGGCCTGCTTGTCGGATGCCGGCGTATCGAGCCCCACGATGCCGGGTATCTGCTGCCTGAGGAACGTGAATCGATCACCGTGCGCGCGCCAGTTCGGAGAGCGGCAAGCGGAACGGCGCGTCGAATTGCCCATGACCTGCTGCGGCGCATGGGGCAGTCGGATGTCGCGGTCCTGCGCGGCTCCGCAGGTGAGCCGCTTTGGCCCAGGGGGATCGTTGGCTCGATCGCGCACGACGATGAGATGGCCGTGGCGGCCGCCGCGGGCACGGATGCTTTCGGGAGCGTCGGCATCGACATCGAAACCGCAGAACCTTTGCCCCGCGAACTTGAACGCATGGTGTCCACACCGTCCGATCGACTTGACGGCCTTGATCCGCGGCTCGCTGGCAGAATCCTGTTTGCAGCCAAGGAGGCCGTTTACAAGGCTGCATTCCCGCTCGACCGTCAGATGCTCGGCTTCGAGGATATTTCCGTCGATTTCCAATCCGGCCGTGCCGCCACGTCAACGGGCCGCTGTCTCCGGCTCGTCTTCATCGTGACGTCGCATGTTCTGACGCTGGCTTTCACGCGAGTTGAAGAGGCGTAGCGCCGGAGGGAGTGAAGCACAGCGGCGCAACGATGGTTGCTCAGGCCAGCTTCCCTTGGCTCGATTCCGTGCCGTGCATGTTGGACGACGGATCTTTCGCGCTGCGGAGCAGCTTTGCCTGCCGGGCGATGCCCTGACAGGATCTCACCACGAAGCGGCCCCAGCGCTTGGCACGCCATGACAAGCCATTGTCGGTGTAAAGGGCCCGAAGATGATAGGCCTTCGCGGTCGACCACGCGTCGCATGCCGTCTTCACGGGGTCGTCGTAGAACGCCTCGATCTTGTCGCGTCCCATGCCTTCGGTCGCCAGCCACTGTGGAATGTGGACGTTGCAAAGCCGCTCGACGTCGGTGAAGACCTTGTCGGTCCCTGTTCCTGCCGCCGGACATGAGGTGGAGAAGGCATCGCCCACCACCACGACGCCATGCTGGCGATGGCCATTCGTGACGTAGAGGTCGGCCGGCCGGATCTTGATCTGTCCGTCCACCTTGAAGTCTCCGGCCATCCGCGCGAGGCCCGGCATCATCGCGCGCATGGCGGCTTCCGGGGCCTCGCGAAACTCGCGAAACCAGACGTCATCCATCGGGCGGTAAACCATGAAGTTGGCCCGCATCGCATTTCCGATCGGGAACAGCGTGAGATATGCCATGCGCGCCGAGGTGCGGCCCGGCCAGTAGGTCAGGGCGGGGAACGGAAATGCCGGCCGTCCGACCGGAATCACATTGAAGCCGAGCGTCACTGAGTGGCATGCGCTGATGACGCGCCTTTCGAGACCGAGTTGATCCCGCAGGCTGACGCTTAGTCCATTCGCCAGCACGATCAGGCGCGCGGAAATGTCCTCGCCCTCCGCCAGCGTGAGTTTTTGCCGTTCATCGCTGGTCGATACCGACGTGACCTTGGTGTGGAGCGTCGTGACGTTGGCCGGAATGAGCGTCCGCGTCGTGTTGACGAGCGTGTCGTACATGATGCCGTATTGATCGCTCGGCTTGCGGTCAACCACGTATCCGAAGCGCGCTTCCCAGACCTCGCCGTCGAGGGTGGTGGCCCGCAGCACCTCCTCGGCAAGCCCCGTCCTGCGCAAGATGGGGATCTGCGTTCCGCCGAGTTTCTCGCATCGCAGGTCTGGCGGATAGATTTCGTGCGGATCGACGACAATCGTGGCGATGCCAGCCCGGCCCAGCATCGCCGCAGCCACCGAGCCGGCCAGACCGCCGCCCACAATCGCGATGTCGGTGTATCTCATCGGGGGATGTCCGCCCTTTTCCGCGGAGCTATCATTGCGCCCGAAAAGACAAATAAATCTTGAAGGGCAAGCCGGGATTCCAGCGGACCGGACAGGTTTGACTTAACTCAAAAGAAATCGCCGCGGGAACATGATCCGGCCTGGAGCGATGGCGAGCACCCGCAGGCAACATTGTATGATTTCGGTAACCATCGGCCCTCCCGATCTGTCGATCCTCGCGGCGTGGGACGACCTCGTTCAGCGGGCGTCGTCGAACGTCTTTATGCATCCCGCCGCCTTGGCCGCGGCGAACGATCTGCAGTTCGCCGACGTCCGGATGCTTTCGGCCTGGGATGACAGCGGCGGGTCGAAGCGGCTGGTCGGCCTCTGGGGGCTCCAGGTGCGCAAGGTCGTACCATTCTGGCCGCACCTGCTCGAGGCGCTGCCTTACAACTACGCTTTCCTGTCCAGTCCCGTCATCGACCTCACGGTCGTGGACGAGGTGATAGGGGCTTTCCTCACTGCGATCCGTCATGATCGGATGCTTCCCCATGTGATCGCTCTGAAATCGCTCGACGCCGGGGAGGCAAGCTGCTCCGCGCTGATGCGGACGTTGGCAGGACAGGGCGGAGTCGGGATCACGCTGTCCGAAGGACCGCGGCCGTTTGCGACCCGGGACGCCGGAGCGAAGCGCTCCGGTTCGACGCGGAAGAAGTTGCGGCAGGACTGGAACAGGCTGTCCACGCTCGGGACGGTTGATATCGTTAACGACAGGTCGCCGGATGCGGCAGCGGCTGCGTTCGAGGTCTTTCTCGCGCTGGAATTCAAGAGCTGGAAGGGGGCGCAGGGGACGGCGTTGCTGTGTGACGCTGCCGACGCGGCCTTTGCGCGGCGGCTCCTGGCGGCACTCGCCGAGCGCAACTCTGCGTCGGTGGCCCTGCTGCGGGTCGATGGCCGTCCCATCGCCGCTCAGGTCGTGATGTATGGCGGAGCCACGGCCTATACCTGGAAGACGGCGTTCGATCAGGGGTTCGCAAAATACTCGCCGGGGGCGCTCCTGATTGACCGGATCACGGAAGAACTCTTTTCCAATCAGGGGATTGATGCGATCAACTCATGCTCCTCGGAAACCAGCTTCATGACCCACCTTTGGACCGGGCGGCGCGCCATGATCGACATCCTGGCCGATGTCGGGCCGGGGAGGTCAGTGGCTTTCCGGCTCGAAGCCATGCGTCAGCGAGGAATTGAGCGCCTCAGGGAACTCCGGGACTGGCTAAAAAGCCGGACGCAGATCGCGCCGGCTCGCAAGGTGAGCGCCTTGAAGTCTCGCTGATTTCAATATTTACCCGGGTATTATTGCCGGAGATTCAAACCGGAGAGGGAAGTTGCGATTCGGCGCATCCGGCTTGCTCCGCCGTCGCTGAGGTTGGGCCCGTTCCCAGCGGATGCGGCCTGCGGCTGATTTTCCACTCCGCAAACGCTTGTTTTGCGTACTCGAAATGCCATAAGCGGCGGAGTCGCCGGGCGGTTTTGGCGAGGCGGACTCGCCGATTCAAGAAGGCGCCGGAAGTGCTTCTGCCACGCCGGTTTTAGCCTTGACTTGGCGACTCGCGGTGGATACAACCCGCGCACTTAACGGCAGGCGGTGAGCTACGCCAGCGTCGGAACGGACCACCCTTTCTATTTCAAGTCGATAGAGACGGGCACCAACCTCGACGCATGTCGCTCAAACGCTGCCGATGATAGCTAGGCAATGCCAGGACGATAGTCGTTCTCTTGAGCGAGTTCTCTCGAGATTGATTTCGGATGCATGACCTCGGTGAAAGCCGGCCAGCTCGCGCTGACTGGCTGTTGTCGCGGTCCTCTGTGGCGTCGAAGCGCTTTCCGTTCAGCGATGAACGGTTGGCGCGATTTCGCTTTGCGTGAAGTCTTTTGCGCGGTGCGAACCAAATGGGGCTGATGCCTCGAACGAATTTGCGGAGCCGGCTTCGGTTTCGCGTGAAGCAAGGGTGAAGGCGAACGATGCCGACGATCAACCAACTGATCGCTAATCCGCGCGTGATCCAGAAGGCGCGCAAGAAGGTGCCGGCGCTGCAGCAGTCGCCGCAGAAGCGCGGCGTCTGCACGCGCGTCTATACGACGACGCCGAAGAAGCCGAACTCGGCGCTGCGCAAGGTCGCGAAGGTGCGTCTGACCAATGGCTTCGAGGTCATCGGTTACATCCCGGGCGAGGGTCATAACCTCCAGGAGCATTCCGTGGTCATGATCCGCGGCGGCCGCGTCAAGGATTTGCCGGGCGTGCGCTATCACATCCTTCGCGGCGTCCTCGATACGCAGGGCGTCAAGAACCGCAAGCAGCGCCGTTCGAAGTACGGCGCGAAGCGTCCGAAGTGACCTGAGCGGATCGAGGGTCATCCCCGGGCGGACGCAGTGCCCCGGGGGCTGCAAAGGAACAAGACGTGGGTGGCCGGGACAAGCCCGGCCATGACGAAAGAGAAAACGAAGTCAGGACATAATCGATGTCTCGTCGCCATTCTGCTGAAAAGCGCGAAGTGCTTCCGGATCCGAAGTTCGGGAACATCATCATTACGAAGTTCATGAACTCGGTGATGTACGCCGGGAAGAAATCGGTTGCCGAAAGCATCGTCTATGGCGCGCTCGACCTGATCGAGGCCAAGACGAAGCAGGGTCCGCTCACCGTGTTCGAGCAGGCGCTCGACAACGTGATGCCGACCATCGAGGTGCGCTCGCGCCGCGTCGGCGGTGCGACCTATCAGGTTCCGGTCGAAGTCCGCAGCACCCGTCGTCAGGCGCTCGGCATTCGCTGGATCATTGCGGCCGCGCGGGGGCGCAACGAGAAGACCATGACGGAGCGGCTCTCGGCGGAGTTGCTCGACGCGTCGAACAACCGGGGAAACGCCGTCAAGAAGCGGGAAGACGTGCACAAGATGGCGGAAGCCAACCGTGCGTTCTCGCACTATCGCTGGTGACGGCGACGTAACGGAAATCAAGGAACAGCCCCATGCCCCGCCAACATGCCATCGAGAACTACCGCAACTTCGGTATCATGGCGCATATCGACGCCGGCAAGACCACGACCACCGAGCGCATCCTTTATTACACCGGCAAGAGCCACAAGATCGGCGAGGTGCACGAAGGCGCCGCGACGATGGACTGGATGGAGCAGGAGCAGGAGCGCGGCATCACCATCACGTCGGCTGCGACGACCGCGTTCTGGAACGGCAAGCGCCTGAACATCATCGACACGCCCGGCCACGTCGACTTCACCATTGAAGTCGAGCGCTCGCTGCGCGTGCTCGACGGCGCTGTGTGCGTTCTCGATTCGAACCAGGGCGTCGAGCCGCAGACCGAAACGGTCTGGCGGCAGGGCGACAAGTACAAGGTTCCGCGCATCGTCTTCGCCAACAAGATGGACAAGACCGGCGCCGACTTCTTCAAGTGCCTGTCGGACATCGTCGACCGCCTCGGCGCCAAGCCGATCGCGATCCAGTTGCCGATCGGTGCCGAGAATAATTTCAAGGGTCTCGTCGACCTCGTGACCATGAAGGGCATCATCTGGAACGATGAATCCCTCGGCGCGAAGTTCGACTACGTCGATATTCCGGCGGATCTGGTCGATCAGGCCAAGGAATACCGCGAGAAGATGGTGGAAGCCGCCGTCGAGCTCGACGACGATGCCATGGCCGCATATCTCGACGGCAAGGAGCCGGACGAGGCGACGCTGAAGCGGTTGATCCGCAAGGCGGTGCTGACCGGCGCATTCTATCCCGTGCTGTGCGGCTCGGCCTTCAAGAACAAGGGCGTGCAGCCGCTGCTCGACGCCGTGGTCGACTATCTGCCGTCGCCGGTCGACGTCCCTGCGATCAAGGGCGTCGACGAAGATGGCAACGAAGTCGTCCGCAAGGCTGACGACAAGGAGCCGCTGGCGCTGCTCGCGTTCAAGATCATGGACGATCCGTTCGTCGGCACCATCACCTTCTGCCGTATCTATTCGGGGATCCTGCAGAGCGGCACCGGTGTCATCAATTCGACCCGCGAGAAGAAAGAGCGCATCGGTCGCATGCTGCTGATGCATGCGAACAACCGCGAGGACATCAAGGAAGCCTATGCCGGCGACATCGTCGCGCTGGCCGGCCTCAAGGAAGCGCGCACCGGCGACACGCTGTGCGATCCGGCGCATCCGGTGATTCTGGAAAAGATGGAATTCCCCGATCCGGTCATCGAGATCGCGATCGAGCCGAAGTCGAAGGCCGACCAGGAAAAGCTCGGCATCGCGCTGGCGAAGCTCGCGGCGGAAGATCCGTCGTTCCGCGTTTCCACCGATCACGAGTCCGGCCAGACCATTCTCAAGGGCATGGGCGAACTCCATCTCGACATCAAGGTCGATATTCTCAAGCGCACCTACAAGGTCGACGCCAACATCGGCGCGCCGCAGGTGGCGTTCCGAGAGCGTGTCACCAAGCGCGTCGAGCACAGCTACACCCACAAGAAGCAGACCGGCGGTACCGGTCAGTTCGCGGCGGTGACGCTGGTGGTCGAGCCGAACGAGCCCGGCAAGGGATACGAGTTCGAATCGAAGATCGTCGGCGGCGCGGTGCCGAAGGAATACATCCCCGGCGTCGAAAAGGGCCTCGAGAGCGTGCTCGGTGCGGGCGTGGTCGCGGGCTTCCCGGTGGTGGACGTCAAGGTGCAGCTCATCGACGGCAAATACCACGACGTCGACTCGTCGGCGCTGGCCTTCGAAATCGCGACCCGCGCCTGCTTCCGCGAAGCGCTGCAGATGGGCAAGTCGGTCCTGCTCGAGCCGATCATGAAGGTCGAGGTGGTGACGCCGGAAGACTACACCGGCTCCGTCATCGGCGACCTCAATTCGCGGCGCGGTCAGATCCAGGGTCAGGACATGCGCGGCAACGCCAACGTCATCAACGCGATGGTGCCGCTCATGAACATGTTCGGTTACGTGAACAACCTGCGCTCGATGAGCCAGGGTCGCGCGACCTTCACCATGCAGTTCGATCACTACGCCGAAGCGCCGGCGAACGTGTCGGCGGAAGTCCAGAAGAAGTTTGCCTGATTGTCCCAAGGCGACAATCAACGACTGAACGGAGAGTCAAATGGCCAAAGCAAAGTTTGAACGTACGAAGCCGCATTGCAACATCGGGACGATTGGTCACGTTGACCACGGCAAGACGTCGCTGACGGCGGCGATCACGAAGGTGTTGGCGGAGACGGGCGGAGCGACGTTCACGGCGTA
>DASZVY010000009.1:0-44851 GCA_035546855.1 Nitrobacter sp.
CTGGCATCACCACAGCCGCGCCCTCGTCGCCGGTCAATTGGGGCAGGGGGGAAGACCGGCTGCGGAAACAACGTTCGCTTGCCCGGAAACGTTCCGGTCCCTGTCAAGAATTTCCTCTTACACGGCTTCGTGATCGAGACCCTTCGAACCCGAAAAATTCCTCGGCGTTCTTATGTTGACCGTGGCGCGGGCAGGACTGCGCCGGGAGGGATGACGAGGGGATCATGTTGCAGCTTTCTTCTGGGATTATCGGAGGACTGTCGGTTGCGCTGACGTTCGGAGCAATTCAATTCGCTTCCGGACGAGATCTTGCCGGCTTCAGCGCCCCCTCGGCATCTGTCATTCCGTCCGTCAATCGTTCGGCGAAGTCCGACCGCGAGGTTATCCGCGGGACGCAAGCGCCGGGGCGCACGTTTGCTGTGCGGCTGGATAGCTTGCCCGACACGTCGATCCTTGTGCGGGTTCAGGCATTGCAGGCCCGTGAGGTCGCCAATGATCGGCCGGCAGCCGCGTCGTCGCCCTCTGTCCAGCCTTCGATACCTCCGGTCACGAGCGAAAGAAAGCTCGCCGTGGCCTGCGAGCCGGTCGTCAGTCTGTTGACGGAAGTCGCCAAACAGCTTCAGCCGGGGCGCTGCCTGACCTGAGGCACGCGCCAGGTCGAAAGTCAGGCCGAAGTCAGTCCTCGGATGCGTCGTCAGGGGATGGACGTGACGCCATCAGCCCAAGCGCCAATCCGCCGATGGCGAGGAGCGGGATCAGTCTCTTGAATCCGATTGCGCGGGCGATCTGAAGCCCGGCGGCGACCATCATGGGATCGGCGAGAATGCTGTGAGATGATTTTGCCGCAGCTTCGGCGCGCTTGCGGAGGGCGTTTCGGCGGATTTCGTAGGTCACTACGGAAATCAGCGTGATGAGGAAGAAGAATGCGGCTCCCGCCAAGCAGGCGGGAATCAGCCCGTAATTCTGCAGGACCAATACGAACGCCGCGGCGCACAGAAACAGTAGCGTTATGAAAGCGGCGACCACAGCGGCCCCTGCCAGCGACGTCAGTCGCAAGGCATTGCCTGTGCTTTCCTTGACGTCGTCGATTATGCGCTGAAACATCGACAAATCTCGCTGGGAATGAAAAATCAACGTGTGTCACGGACGGCTATTGGGAACGCCGACCGAACCGGTACCTGACGATCCCCTTCGCGGCGTCACCGCCGCCAGGTGACGCCGATCAGAAAGCCGAGACCGATTGCCAGACCCACAGCGGCCAGGGGACGCTGGTGGATGGCATCCTCGATTGTTTCCTCAAGCGTCGCCGCGGCGTCCTGTGCGGCTTCGAGTGCCGCCGACCCCCGGTCGGAGACGTCGGACACCACCGAATCCACGTTGGCGCGCGCCTGCTTGTAACCTCGCCTCGCGCGCTTCTGCGCGGTGCCGGTGAGCTTGTTAATTGCATCGGTCAATTGATCGGCGAGACTGGAGATATCGTTTTTCACGGCTGCCAAATCCTTTTCAAGTCGGTCATAGGTTGCTTTATCCGTCAGGTTCTTCATCGCATTCTCGCCGTCGCTGCTCGACATCAAGGGCTCCCGAAGCTGAAGAGTGTTGGATGTGAAACGTTGCGTCACAGGGGAAGTTCCCGGACAGGCCATGCTAGCCTTCCGGCAGTTGCGGCGCTTTGACCGGCAGGATGTGCTCCTTTACGATAAGTGCGACGATAAGCAGCGGCGAGGACAGGAAGCCGCCCATCGGTCCCCACAGCCAGGTCCAGAAAGCCAGAGCGATGAACACCGCCAACGCGTTGAGTTCGAGCCGGCGTCCGATGATCGTCGGCGTTACGAAATGGCCCTCGAGAAACGTCAGGCCGGCGAATGCAAGCGGCGCGAGCAGGCCCGCGCCGAGTGTCGGAAACGATATCAGGCCCACGGCCGTCAGGATGACGAACATGGCCACCGGACCGATGATCGGAAAAAAGTTCAGCGTCGCAGCCAGTGCGCCGAGCCCCGCGGGGTTCGGCGTGCCGGTCACGGCGCAAATGAGTCCGGTACAAACGCCGACGCCGAGGTTGATCATCGTCACAGTCAGCAAATAACTCCCAAGGCTGACTTCGATCTCGTTCAGGGTCTTGAGCACCCTCAGCCGCGATTCCCGATCGCCGAACGTCATGATCAGGGCACGGCGCAAGTCGCGCCAGCTCGCCACGAACAGCACAAGCGTCGCGAAAAACAACAGGATCTCGGTAAAGGTCGGCGACAGGAATTCCAGCGTGGGTTGGACCCAGTCAATCCTGGGAAGCTGGAACGGAGCCTCCGACAGCGCGGCAGGCTCGCCGAGCAATCCCCGCAACTGATGCCAAAGCGCGAGGGGACGGTCGAACAGGTGCAGCTTGTCGCGCAGGAGCGATCCAAGTTCGGGCAGCCGCGTCGTCCATTCGATCAGCGGCGACGTGATCAGGCCGACAATGAAAGCGACGAGAGCGCAGGCCAGCGTGACGATCAGAACGGCAGAGACGGGCCGTGGAATGCGATGCCGCTCCATGTAGCCGGCTGCGGGCGACAGCATGGTCCCGACCACGAACGCCGTCACCACGGGCAGGAAAAACGCCTTGGCGACATAGAGGACGGTCGTCACGCAAATGACGAGCAAGGCCACCAGCGCAAAGGCGACGATTTCGGCGCGCTGAATGACGGGGGGCTTCTCGATGTTGATGTCGGCAAGCGGAATGCCGGCCGCTTCAGTGGGAGACATGCGTGTAGCCTCACCGCGTGACAAGATCATTCGCAGGATCGCTCAGATGCGGCCAAGCAGGACAAGAATCAGAACGACGACCAAAACCGTCCCGACAAGTCCGGACGGTGCGTAACCCCAGGAATTGCTGTAGCTCCACGTCGGAAACACGCCGAGAAGAATGAGAACGAGGATGATCAGAAGGATTGTGCCGAGCGACATGAGCCTCATCCTCGCAGCCGTCAACTCTCCGCCGCGGCGGATCGCGGAGACCGCATCGGAATCCAAGGAGCTTAATTTTCCGGGCGCGGGAAAGTTCCATCGCGCTGTTGTGAAATTCGAGCGGGTTGACAGTGCCGGCTGGTGAGGAATCGCCGGGAACGGATCGGCTTTGCCGGAATTTTCCTGTGGTCGTGCTCGCGATGCAGGGGAAATCAAATGCCCAAGACGTTCAGGCCCCGATCCCGCAGGTTGTTTCCAGGCAAGCCTTTCGCGCTTGGTGCGGTGCTGGTGGGATTGGGCGTCGCGTGCGTCAGCGCAAGCGAGGCCCGCGCGAACGATTTCTTCTCGAGTCTGTTCGGCGGTTTTTTTGCTCCTCCTCAGACTTCGCGTCCGCTGTCGTATGCGCCGGACAACGGTTGGCAAGATGTGCGGCCTGCGCGGCGGCCGGTCTCGACCGGAGGACATCAGGCGTTTTGCGTCCGGACCTGTGATGGCCGCTACTTCCCGGTGCAGACCGGCAACGGGCAGAGCAGCGCGGCGTCGTGCAATAGCTTCTGTCCGGCGAGCGAAACCAAGGTGTTCTATGGTTCGACCATCGATCACGCGGTCAGCGAGGGCGGCAAGTCGTATTCGGCGCTGCCCAACGCCTTCAAATATCGCAATGAGATCGTTGCCGGTTGCACCTGCAATGGCAAGGACCAGTTCGGCCTTGCCAGGGTCGATGTCCATGACGATCCGACCCTTCGCAAAGGCGATCTTGTGGCAGGAGCCGACGGTCTGATGGTGGCTGCGAAGGCCGCCGACAGGCGCGGCGCCTCGCTGAAGCTGTCTCCCGCGCCTGCATCAGTGCTCGCCCGGTTCGACCGAATGCCGGTCGTCGCTTCGGATTGACCGAGCGCGCGCCCCGTTCCCGCTACGGAACCCCTCCGAAGTTGGCGCGTTGACGGGCATGCTTGCGAACGGCGCCCTGCCGGATGCAAGCTCATTTTGATGAAGCGGGGGAATCCAGATGCTTATCGGCGTCCTGATTACGTTTTTGGTCGTTATCCTTGTTCTGTATTTGATCAATCTGTTGCCGCTCGATGGACGTGCCAAGCAGATTGCACGGGTGGTCGTCATCATTATCGGCATCATCTCGCTGCTGAAATATCTGGCGGTGTTCTAAGGAGCGTCATTGCGAGGAGCTCAAGGGCGACGCGTCGCGTCTTTCCGACAGCGATGAAGCGGTCCACACTCCAAAAGTCCACACTCCAAAAAGGGACTGCTTCGCTCGGCGCAAGATTGGCCAGCGTCAATTTTTGTCGCGCGCTCGCAATGCCGTAAGGGTGCCATCAACAAAAAACCTCGGCAAATTGCCGAGGTTTTTCATTTGGCTTCATTTGGCGCGGCTCAATCAGCGGGCGGCCTTCGCTTCGCGCCGCCGCTCGGTCAGGATGTATTCGGTGTAGCCGTTCGGCTGCGCGCGACCCTTGAACACGAGATCGCAGGCCGCCTTGAAGGCTACGCCGTCGAATGCCGGCGCCATCGGCTTGTAGAGCGTGTCGCCGGCGTTCTGCTTGTCGACGACGGCGGCCATGCGCTTCAGCGAATCCATCACCTGATCCTTGGTGACGACACCATGATGCAGCCAGTTCGCCAGATGCTGGCTGGAGATGCGCAGCGTCGCACGGTCCTCCATCAATCCGACGTCGTGGATATCCGGCACCTTGGAGCAACCGACGCCCTGATCGATCCAGCGCACCACGTAGCCGAGAATGCCCTGACAGTTGTTGTCGATTTCCTGCCTGACGTCGTCGGGCGCCCAATTCGACTTCGACACCGGAATGGTCAGGATATCCGACAGCTTTGCGCGCGGCCCACCGGCCTTCAATTCCTGCTGGCGCTTCAGCACGTCGACCTGATGATAATGCAGCGCATGCAGCGTGGCTGCGGTCGGCGAGGGGACCCATGCGGTGGTTGCGCCCGCCTGCGGATGACCGATCTTCTGCGTCAGCATGTCGGCCATCTTGTCCGGCGCCGCCCACATGCCTTTGCCGATCTGGGCGTGGCCGGGCAGGCTGTCGACCAAACCGATGTCGACGTTCCAGTCCTCGTAGGCCTTGATCCAGGGTTGGGCCTTCATGTCGTTCTTGCGGATCATCGGGCCCGCCTCCATCGACGTATGGATTTCGTCGCCGGTGCGGTCGAGGAAGCCGGTGTTGATGAAGCAGATGCGCTTCGACGCGTTCTGGATGCAGGCCTTGAGGTTCACGGTGGTGCGGCGCTCCTCGTCCATGATGCCGACCTTGAGGGTATTCTCCGGCAGGCCGAGCATCTTTTCCACACGGCCGAACAGTTCGCAGGTCAGGGCAACTTCGTCGGGGCCGTGCATCTTCGGCTTGACGATATAGACCGAACCCTTGCGGCTGTTCCTGGTCTTCGAGGTGCCCTTGATGTCATGGATCGCGAGCAGGCCGGACACGGCGGCGTCGAGCAGGCCTTCCGGGATTTCCGCGCCCGTTTCATCGAGCACCGCGTCGGTGAACATGTGGTGGCCGACGTTGCGCATCAGCAGCAGGCTGCGGCCGTGCAGCTTCAGCTCCTTGCCATCGCGACCCGTATAGACGCGATCGGCGTTGAGCGCGCGGGTGACAGTCTTGCCGCCTTTCTCGAAGCTGTCCTTCAGCGTGCCGTTCATCAGGCCGAGGGTGTTGCGATAGACCAGCACCTTGTCCTCGGCGTCGACGGCGGCGACAGAGTCCTCCATGTCGAGGATGGTGCTGACTGCCGCCTCGAGGATCACATCCGCAACGCCGGCCGGGTCGTCCTTCCCGATCGTGTGGCTGCGGTCGATCCGGATGTCGATATGCATGCCGTGGTTGACCAGCAGAATCGCGCTCGGAGCGTCCTGGTCGCCCTGATAGCCGGCGAACTGCGCTTCCGACTTCAGGCCGGTCGCATTGCCGTTCTTGAGCTTTGCCGAGAGGTGACCGTTAACGACGCTGTAGGCGGTGACGTCGGCATGGCTGCCGGCCGCGAGCGGCGCCGCCTGGTCGAGAAGCGCCTTGGCCTTGGCGATCACCTTGTCGCCGCGGGCTTTGTCATAGCCCTTGGCTTCGTTGGCCACGTGCGGGATCGCGTCGGTCCCGTAGAAGGCATCGTAGAGGCTGCCCCAGCGCGCGTTGGCGGCATTGAGGGCGTAGCGCGCGTTGGTCAGCGGTACCACGAGTTGCGGACCGCAGATCTTTCCGATTTCGTCGTCGACGTCGGTGGTTTCGACCGCGTGCGTCGCCGGCTCGGGTCGCAGGTACCCGATTTCCCGCAGGAAGGCGGTATAGGCGCTGACATCGAACGGCTTGCCCTTGTTGGCGCGGTGCCAGTCGTCGATCTTCGCCTGTAGCGTGTCGCGCACCGCGAGCAACTCGCGATTTTTCGGTCCGAGATCGCGAACGATGGCGGCCAGTCCCGCCCAGAAGGCGTCCGGCGTGATGCCGGTCTGGGGCGTTGCTTCCCTGGCGATGAAGTCGAACAGGACGGGCGCGATCTTCAGTCCGTGGGCGTCAATTCGAGGCATGTCGGGCTTTCTCACGAGAACGGCGTTAAATTGCTGTTGTCAGGGATAAAAGGCGAATTGCCGAAAAATGCGGCGTTCAGGGCGCCCTTTTAGCGCCAAACCGGGCCTCGTGAGAAGGGCTTTGGAACAGACGAACTGGCGCAAATCGGCTGGCGGCGCGCTCCTGCGCGCCGTTTCGTCCTGTTTGCGAGGCGTCCGCTCAGATATTGGCGGCGAGGTCGGTCAATTCGTCGAACAGAATGCCGGTCTCGATCAGCATGCGCTGGATGGCGTCAGTGGAATCCGAAATCGAGCGCTCCGACGTGTCGATTGTCAGTTCCGCGGCGGCGGGCGGCTGATAGTCGTTGCCGATGCCGGTAAATCCGTGCAGCACGCCCGCACGCGCCTTGGCGTAATGCCCCTTGGGATCGCGACGCTCGCAGACGTCCGCAGGCGTTGCCACGTGGATTTCGCGGAACATGGCGTCCGCGATCCGCCGTGCCGCGGCACGGTCCTCGAGTGCGGGCGAGACCGCAGCCACGATCGCCACATGGCCGTTGCGCGCCAGATGCGTCGCAATCTCCGCCAGCCGGCGAATGTTTTCAGCGCGGTCCTGCGGCGAGAAGCCGAGGTCGCCGTTGAGGCCGGCGCGCAGCGTATCGCCGTCGAGCAGAATCGGCGAGCCGCCATTGCTGAACAGACGGCGCTCAATCGCCCTGGCCAGCGTTGATTTGCCCGAGCCGGGCAATCCCGTCAGCCAGACCACGGCGCCGTTGTGGCGATAGCGCGCGGATCGCTCGTCCGCGCGCAGCGCCGATTCCACGGGAACGATATCGACCGGCGCCGCCCGCTTTGCCGCCTCGACCCCGATCACGAGGCCGCCGCCTGCGATCCGCCCGCTGACCTCGATCACCAGCCGGCCGGTCCGCGGATTGTCGGCATAGGCATCGGCGGCGACCGGCTGTGCCAGCGAGATATCGATTTCGCCGACGTGATTTCGCGCGATGGATTTTGTTTCGGTGTTCGCCAGTTCGCCGGGATCGACCGCCTTTTCGATCGCGACGACGGTGGCGCGCGTTTCCTTGTTGCCGAGGCGTACCAGGATGGAGGCGCCCGTCGTGAGCGGCGCGTCGTGCAGCCAGAAGATGCGGGCACGGATGCGGCGCGTGTCGCGCGGTGCCGAGCCGATATGAGCGATGATATCGCCGCGCTCCAGGAAAAGCTCGCGGTCGAGCGTGATGCCGAGCGATCGTCCCGCGCCTTGTGCGCCGGATGGTGGCGTCGGCCATCCCTCGACGCTGCGAATCCTGGCGATCTTGCCGGCTGGCATGATGACGATCTCGTCGCCGGCCCTGAGGCTGCCGGACTCGATGCGGCCGGCCACGATGCGCCGATCGTCGAACTTGTAGATCGCCTGCACCGGCAGCCGCAGCGCCAGTTCGTCGAGCGGTCGCGCGGGCTCCAGCGCGTCGATGGCATCGACCACCGTCGGACCGTCGTACCAGTCGATCCGCGGGGTGCGTTCGGCCACGCCGTCGCCATCGCGCGCGGAGATCGGGATGACGGCGGTCGGCGTCACGCCGAGGCCGGTCAGGTGCTCGGCGATTTCATCGCGAATCGTTTGGAAGCGTCCGGCGTCGAAGTCGACCCGATCCATCTTGTTCACGACAACGGCAACCTGCCGGACGCCGAGCAGGTGCAGCAGATAGCCGTGCCGCCGCGTCTGATCGCGAACGCCTTCGAGCGCGTCGATAATCAGCACGGCCCCGTCGGCTTGTGCCGCGCCGGTGATCATGTTGCGCAAAAATTCGGCATGGCCCGGCGCGTCGATCAGGATGACGTCGCGCGAGCGCGTGCGGAAGCGAATCTGGGTGGTATCGATGGTGATGCCCTGATCGCGCTCGGTCTGCAGCGCATCGAGCAGGAACGACCATTCGAACGGCATGCCGCGGCGCGCGCTGACGGCCTTCAGCATGTCGAGTTTGCCGTCGGGCAGGCTGCCCGTTTCATGCAGCAGGCGGCCGACCAGGGTCGACTTGCCGTGATCCACGTGCCCGACGATGACGATGCGAACCTGCGGGCGGGTGGTGCCGTTCGGTGTCGCGACTGCGACTGTCGGTACGGCATTGGGAACGATCATATTCATCGGAGCGCTCGATTTTGAAGTCTTGTCAGAGATAGCCGGCGACCCGAAGCCGCTCGAAGGCGTCCTCGGTTTCGTGATCGAGTGCGCGTCCGGCGCGTTCGGGAATCTTGGTGCCGTCGAGTTCGATCAGAATTTCGTCGATGGTCGACGCATTGGAAGTGACGGGGAAGGTGATGTCCCGGTCGCCCAACGAACGGTAGCGCTTGCCGTCCTTGGCGAGATACAGCGGGATGATCGGGATGTTCTCGCGCTTGGTGTAGGCCCAGATGTCGGCTTCGGTCCAATGCAGGATCGGATGGATGCGCAAGTGCGCGCCGGGCGGCGGCGAGGCGTTGAACTGGTCCCAGAATTCCGGCGGCTGGTCGCGCACGTCCCATCCGCCCTCGGTGCCACGCGGCGAGAACACCCGCTCCTTGGCGCGGGTCGCCTCCTCATCGCGGCGAATGCCCGCGATCAATCCGTCGAAGCCGTATTTTGCCAGCGCGCGTTTCAAGCCTTCGGTCTTGCGCGCGGCCGAGCGCGCGGCGGGCGGCAGCGTCGGGTCGATGGCTTCGACCGGGGGGCAGAAATCCACGCGAAGATCGAGATTCCATTCCTTCGCATAGCGGTCGCGGAACGCATACATCTCCGGAAATTTCTTCTCGGTATCGACGTGAAGCGCGGGGAACGGCATGTGACCGAGGAACGCCTTCCTGGCGAGCCAGATCATGACGTTCGAATCCTTGCCGAGTGACCAGAGCAGGGCGAGTTTCTTCAATCGCGCAAACGCTTCCCGAAAAATGTAGATGCTCTGGGCCTCGAGGGCGTCGAGATGATCCATTCCGGGCGCCATGGCCTGCTCCTTGCTTGCGGATGAGCTTGCGGCCGGGTGGGAGAGCGATCCCCGGGGCTGTTCAAATCGTGGATTTTGGGGGGTGAGAAGATGCATCTCGCTGGCTTGGTGATTAGAGGATAAAAATTCCATTCTTCATGCGCGACATAGAAGAAATAAATTTCTAATATGTGGGCTTGTGCGATACATAAATAGAAAATAATTTCAGTCAACCTCGAAAGCGAGGGAACGGAGCGCCGCATGAGATTCCTGCCTGTCTTTCTCGATCTGCAAACCGGGCCGATCCTGCTTGTCGGTTCCGGCGAGATGGTTCGGGCCAAGCTGCGTCTGCTGCTCGCCGCCAACGCGCGCGTGCGCTGGCATGCGACTGATGGCGATTACAACGTTGACGGTCTTGCCCCGCCGGATGCCGCCCGGATTGAGCGCCTCACGGACGATCGGCTTGCTTCGGGATTGAGCGGCGCGATCGCGGTGCTGTGCGCGGGTGCCGGTGATCTCGGCGATGCCGTTGCCGCGCGGGCCCGCGAAGCGGGCGTGCCGGTCAACGTGATGGATGACCTCGCGCGGTCCACCTTCATCTTTCCGGCGATCGTTGATCGTGGCGATGTAGTCGTGGCTGTCGGCACCGGCGGCGCGTCGCCGGTGGTGGCGCGGCGTGTCCGCGAACGGATCGAGGCCGCTCTGCCGGCGCGGATCGGCGATCTCGCCGGTCTCATCGGGCGTTGGCGCAAGGCCATCCACGCGCGCATTCCTGAATTTCCGCTCCGCCGTCGCTTCTGGGAACGCGTTGTTGATGGCCCGATTGGTGCCGACGTCCTCGCAGGCCGCATCGACGACGCTGAAGCATCGCTGACCGCAATTTCCAATCCGTCCGCTTATGCCGGCGCGCAAGCGCCTGGACGGGTGGAAGGCCGCGTTACGCTGGTCGGCGCCGGGCCGGGCGATCCGGACTTGCTGACGGTGAAGGCGCTGCGCGCGCTGCAGGACGCGGATGTCGTGTTCTACGACGAGCTGGTGTCGCCGGAGATTCTCGACCGCGCCCGCCGCGACGCGGCGCGGGTGCCGGTGGGCCGCCGCGTCGGGAAGCCCGGCATCGGGCAGGACGCTATCAACCGCCGGCTGATCGATGCGGCAAAGTCGGGGCAGCGCGCCGTGCGGCTCAAGGGCGGCGATCCCTTCATTTTCGGACGTGGCGGCGAGGAGGTCGAGGCGTTGCGCGACGCCGGGGTCGCCTACACGATCGTGCCCGGCGTCACGGCGGCGCTCGGCGCAGCCGCGGAAGCCGAGCTTCCGCTCACGTTCCGTCACGAAGCGCTGCGCGTCACCCTGCTGACCGCGCACAAGGCGCGCGATGCCGAAGTGGTGGATTGGTCGGCGCTGACCGATACGAAAATGACGGTCGTCGTCTACATGGGGATGACGGCCGCTGCGGCGATCCGCGATGGACTGCTGGCCGCGGGTCGTTCGCCGGAGACGCCCGTCGGCGTCTTCGCGCGGGTCACGCGGCCCGATGCCAAGTCGGCCGTGGGCACGCTGGATCAGTTGCCGGCGCTGGTCCGCGAGATCGACGGCGGGCCGGCGATCCTTGTGATCGGCGATGTCGTCGCGCATTCCGCGCCATGGCGCAGTGCGAACTTCAATCAATGGATTTCCGAACTCAAGGTGGCTGCCGAATGACCTCTCCGCTCGAGCAAAAGAAAATCAGGATCAGCGGCCCCTCGGTCGTGACTGCGAACCGCGCCCGGGACGGCGCCGTGGTCTATCGCACCGCGGCGCAGGACTGGTCCACCGATCTCGCCGCGGCTGCGGTGGCGCGAACCGCCGACGCGGCGCGCGCGCTGCTCGCCGAGGCGGCGGCCGACGACGTTGGCGCCGTCGGTCCCTATCTTGCACCCGTTGTGATCGACGAGGCCGGAGTCATCGCTCCTGGCAACCTGCGCGAGCGGATCCGGCGCGACGGCGTCACGGTTCCGTTGCTTCCGATGGCGGCGGCAGCCTGAAAGCTGAAGTCTCATGTACGCTTATGATGAAATCGACCGCACGCTGCTCAACGAGCGCGTCTCCGAATTCCGCGACCAGGTGAAGCGCCGCCTCGCGGGCGAGCTCACCGAGGACGAATTCAAGATGCTGCGGCTGCAGAACGGCGTCTATCTGCAGCTTCATGCGTATATGTTCCGTGTCGCCATTCCCTACGGCACGCTGTCGTCACAACAGTTGCGGCGGCTCGCGCATGTGGCGCGGACCTACGATCGCGGCTACGGTCATTTCACGACGCGGCAGAACATCCAGTTCAACTGGATCAAGCTCGCCGATTTGCCGGATGCGCTTGCCGATCTCGCAGACGTCGGCATCCACTCGATGCAGACCAGCGGCAACAACACCCGCAACGTCACCTCGGACCAATGGGCCGGCGTGGCGCCCGGCGAGGTGGAGGACCCGCGCATCTGGTCGGAAATCCTCCGTCAGTATACGACGCTGCATCCCGAGTTCTCGTTCCTGCCGCGCAAGTTCAAGTTTGCCATCACCGCATCGCGGCAGGACCGCGCAGCCATCAAGATTCACGACGTCGGCTTGCGGCTGCACAAGAACGACAAGGGCGAGACCGGCTTCGAGGTTCTGGTCGGCGGCGGCCTCGGCCGCGCGCCGTTCCTGGCCAAGACCATCCGGCATTTCGTGCCCGGGCATGACCTTCTCAGCTATGTCGAGGCGATCCTGCGCGTCTACAATCGTCACGGCCGCCGCGACAACATCTACAAGGCGCGTATCAAGATACTCGTCCACGAGCTCGGCGCCGACAAGTTCGCGCAGGAGGTGGAGGAGGAGTGGCGGCAGATGGACAAGAGCGCGCTGACGCTCACCGACGCCGACATCGAGGCTATCCGTTCGCGCTTTACTTATCCGGCCTACGAGACCGTTCCGCATATGCCGGACGAGCTGAAGGCGGCGGCGCACGACGCCCGTTTCGAGGCATGGCGGAAGAATTCGGTCGCGGCCCACAAGGTGCCGGGCTATGCGATCGTCACGCTGTCATTGAAGCCGGTCGGCGCGCCGCCCGGCGACGCCACCGCCGAACAGATGGATGCGATCGCCGACCTGGCCGATCGC
Source organism: Nitrobacter sp. (assembly GCA_035546855.1). GTDB lineage: Bacteria > Pseudomonadota > Alphaproteobacteria > Rhizobiales > Xanthobacteraceae > Nitrobacter. The sequence continues at coordinate 12,556 of DASZVY010000009.1, forward strand.
TATTCGTTCGGCGAAATCCGCGTCGGCCACGAGCAGAACCTGGCGTTGCCGCATGTCGCCAAGCGCGATCTGCCGGCGCTGTGGCGCGAGCTCGACAAGATCGGCGTGGCGACGCCCAACGTCAATCTCATCAGCGACATCATCGCGTGCCCGGGTCTCGATTACTGCTCGCTGGCGAACGCGCGTTCGATTCCGATCGCGCAGGAGTTGACGCGCCGCTTCGCCGATCATGAACTGGCCGGTCTGATCGGCCGGCTGCACGTCAACATTTCCGGCTGCATCAACGCCTGCGGCCATCACCATGTCGGCCATATCGGCATTCTCGGCGTCGAGAAGAACGGCGAGGAGTTTTACCAGATCACCATCGGCGGCCGCGCCGACGAGAATGCCGAACTCGGCAACCTGATCGGGCCGGCGGTGCCCCACGGGGACGTGGCTGATGTGATCGAGGATATCGTCGAGGCCTATCTTGCCTTGCGCGAGCGGCCGGACGAGCTGTTCGTCGATGCCGTGAAGCGGCTCGGCGTCGAACCGTTCAGGGAGCGCGTCTATGCCACTCGTTAAAGATGGAAACATCGTTGCCGACAGCTTCGTACGTATCGCTGACGACGCGGCGATCCCTGCGGGCGGCCATGTCCTCATTCCGCTCGCGCGCTTCCTGGGGGATGCCGAGGCGCTGTTGCAGCGTGACGGCAAGGTCGGTGTGATCCTGCCCAACGATCGTGATCCCGACGATCTCGAACCCTATCTGGAGGGGCTTGCCCTGATTGCGCTGGTGTTCCCGACGTTTCGCGATGGCCGCGCCTACAGCCAGGCGCGCCTGTTACGGGAACGCTACGGCTATGAGGGCGAACTGCGCGCTACCGGACAGGTCCTGCGCGACCAGTTCGTCTTCATGATGCGCGCCGGCTTCGATGCCTTTGAAGTCAGGAAGGACAGCGACGCGCTTGCATTCGGGGAAACGATCAAGCGCTACTCGGTGTTCTATCAGCCGACCGCCGACGGACGATTTACGGCGTTGCGTCAACGGCTGTTCAAGCCGCATGCGGCGGCGTCGCGGTAAAACGTCATGGCTCAACCAATGACAATAACGACAGATGCGCCGCGGCCGTCCGCGTCCGCGCTCAGCGACGCGCTGCACGGTGCGGCGCCGGCCGCGATTATCGCAGCCGCGCTCCGCGAGGTGGGCCGGGAACGGCTGGCTCTCGTGTCCTCGTTCGGAACGGAGTCTGCGGCGCTGTTGAAGGTGATGGCGGATGTCGATCCCGCGATTCCCGTGATCTTTCTCGACACCGGATGGTTGTTCGGGGAGACGCTCGCTTACCGCGACACCCTGATTGCCCAACTCGGGTTGAAGGACGTTCGCTCGATCCAGCCCGCCGAAGATGTCTTGAAACGGGAGGATCCCGACCGCGAGCTCTGGTTCTCGGATCCTGACGCCTGCTGCCGCATTCGCAAGGTCGAGCCGCTGGCACGTGCGCTGAAGCCGTTCGATGCGTGGATCAACGGGCGCAAACGCTTTCAGGGCGGTCTGCGTGCCGAAATCCCGATTGTCGAAAGTGACGGAGCCAGGCTGAAATTCAACCCGCTCGCGAATGCGACGCCGCAGGAGATCGCCGCCATCTATGCGACGGCGAAACTGCCGCCGCATCCCTTGGTTGCGTCCGGCTTCCGCTCGGTCGGGTGCATGCCATGCACGAGCCGCGCCAAGTCAAACGAGGATGCACGCGCCGGCCGCTGGCGTGGAAAAGCCAAGACGGAATGCGGCATCCATACGATGAAGACGAGCATGATGAAGTCAGGTTGAACCAATCCGCGCTGTCATTGCGAGCCAACGGGTCGGCGCCGCAAGCGCGTTCACGCGTTGTCGACGCGCCTTGGCGTCCCGATTCCGAAGTTCGCTTGATCGCGGAGAAAATGAGCAAGCTTCTGAACCGCCACACGAGAAGAATGCCGCTGCATCCGTGGAATCATTGAAAAGCGGTTTCGTTGACTTTGCTGTGGCGGTTCAAGAGTTTCACTCGTGCGCATTCAGTAACGATGGCGTTGCGGAATCGTATGGAGATTGAAAATGCTTCGGAGTTTTCTTGCCGTCGCCGCCGGCCTGATCTGGGTGTCGTCCGCGTTCGCGGCCGACGTCTCGCTGCTCAACGTGTCGTATGATCCGACGCGCGAGCTTTATGTGGATTTCAACAAGGCATTTGCCGCAGCCTATCAGAAGGAAACCGGAAAATCGGTCGAGATCAAGCAATCGCACGGCGGTTCGGGTTCGCAAGCGCGCGCGGTGATCGACGGCCTGCAAGCCGACGTCGTCACGCTTGCGTTGGCCTATGACATCGATGCCATCGCCGCCAAGGGACTTCTCGCGAAGGATTGGCAGAAAAGGCTGCCGCGGAATTCGTCGCCCTATACCTCGACGATCGTATTTCTGGTGCGCAATGGAAATCCCAAGGGGATCAAGGATTGGGACGACCTGATCAAGCCCGGCGTCGCCGTGATCACGCCGAATCCGAAGACCTCGGGCGGCGCGCGGTGGAATTATCTCGCGGCGTGGGGCTATGCGCTGAAGAAATATGGATCGGCGGACAAGGCCAAGCAATTCGTCGCCAGTCTCTACAAGAACGTGCCGGTACTGGACACCGGGGCGCGTGGTGCGACCGTGACATTCGTCGAGCGCGGCGTCGGTGACGTGCTGCTGGCGTGGGAAAACGAAGCGTTTCTCGCCCAGCGCGAATTCGGCAAGGGCAAGTTCGAAATCGTAGTGCCGTCGATCTCCATTCTGGCGGAGCCGCCGGTCGCCGTCGTCGACAAGGTGGTCGACCGCAGGGGAACGCGCGCCGTTGCCGAGGCCTATCTGAAATACTGGTATACAAAGGAAGCCCAGGATATTGCGGGACGCAATTATTACCGGCCGACCGATCCGGAGATCGCCAGGAAGTATGCCGCCGCCTTCCCCAAGGTCGAATTGTTCACGATCGATGACATGTTCGGCGGCTGGACCAAGGCGCAGAAGGAACACTTCAGCGAAGGCGGCGTTTTTGACCAGATTTACAGGAACTGATCTCGTCGGAGCCGGGTGGGGCGAATTTGACGTTCGCTGCCCGCACTGCAGCGACGAGAAGCGAATGTCAAATTCAAAGCTCCGCTGGAAATTTGTATTTTCCGGTGATCCTTTGTTTCCAACATTTGCACGGGTATCCGCTGGAACGGGACGCAAATGCTACAAACGGATCACTCGTGCGAGGACGCTGTGAGCGGGGGATCGCGACGAAACACGCTGCCGGGGTTCGGTCTCACCATGGGGCTGACGCTGACGTGGCTGTCCGTCATCGTGCTGATCCCGCTCGCCGGCCTGTTTTTGAAGACGATGGAGCTCGGCCCCGACCAGTTCTGGGGCATCGTCACCAGTCATCGCACGTTGAATGCGCTGAGAATTTCGTTCGGACTCGCGTTCTGCGCGGCGCTCGTCAATCTGGTGATGGGAACGGTGATCGTCTGGGCGCTGGTTCGCTACCGGTTTCCCGGCCGCAGGCTGTTCGATGCCATCGTCGATATCCCGTTCGCATTGCCGACGGCGGTGGCCGGTGTCGCACTTACATCGTTGTTTGCGCAGACAGGCTGGCTCGGCGCACCGCTCGCCGCGCTCGGCATCAAGGTGGCGTTCACGCCGCTCGGTATCTTCGTCGCCATGATCTTCATCGGAATCCCGTTCGTCGTCCGCACGGTGCAACCCGTGCTGATCGATCTCGACGCCGAAATCGAGGAGGCGGCGGCAAGCCTCGGCGCCAACCGCTGGCATATCGTCTCGCGCGTCATCCTGCCGAGTCTCGCGCCGGCATTGCTGACCGGATTCGCGCTCGCTTTCGCGCGCGCCGTCGGAGAGTACGGCTCCGTGATCTTCATCGCCGGCAACCTGCCCAATGTCTCCGAGATCGCGCCGCTCCTGATCGTCATCCGTCTGTCGGAATTCCGCTATGCCGACGCGACGGCGATCGCCGTCGTGATGCTGGTCGTCGCCTTTCTGATCATCTTTGCGGTCAACCGTATGCAGCGCTGGGCGCAGACCCGCGCGCTGGCCTATTGAGGCCGCTCATGACGCTGGAATCGGCCATGCCACGCTACACGGTGGCCTCCGCCCAGAGCCGCCCGGACTCCATCGCGGGGCGCTCGGTGCGCCGCGATCCGCGGACCGAGCCAAGGCCGGTGCGCTGGATCATCATCGGGATCGCGATTTCGTTTCTATCGGTCTTCGTCGTGCTGCCGCTGGTTTTGGTGTTCGCGCAGGCGTTCGGAAAAGGGATCGGCGCCTACCTGGCGGCGCTGGCGGAGCCCGAAGCGCTGTCGGCCATCAGGTTGACGCTCTGCGTCGCGGCGATCTCCGTCACGCTCAATCTCGTATTCGGGCTGGTCACGGCCTGGGCGATCGCAAAATTCGAATTTCGCGGCAAGACGTTCCTGATCTCGCTGATCGATCTGCCGTTCTCGGTCAGCCCGGTGATCGCGGGCCTGGTTTTTGTGCTGCTGTTCGGGACGCAGGGCTATTTCGGTTCCTGGCTGCAGGCGCGCAATATCCATGTGCTGTTCGCGCTGCCCGGGATCACGCTCGCGACTGTGTTCGTGACCTTTCCGTTCGTCGCGCGCGCGCTGATCCCGCTGATGCAGGAGCAAGGCACGCAGGAAGAGGAAGCGGCGCTGTCGCTCGGCGCATCCGGCCTGCAGACGTTCTTCCGCGTCACCCTGCCCAATATCAAATGGGGGCTGCTTTACGGGGTCCTGCTGTGCAACGCGCGCGCGATGGGGGAGTTCGGCGCGGTCTCGGTCGTCTCCGGTCACATTCGCGGCGAGACCAACACCATGCCGCTGCTCGTGGAAATTCTCTACAACGAATATCAGTTCGTGACGGCGTTCGCGATTGCCTCGCTGCTGGCCATGCTCGCGCTGGTCACGCTGGTCATCAAGACATGTCTCGAACGGCGTCTCGATGAGGGACAGGAATCATGACGATCGAAGTCAGAAATCTGGTCAAGCGGTTCGGGGCTTTCGCCGCACTGGACAATGTCAGCCTGAAGGTCGCAAAGGGCGAGCTGCTGGCGCTGCTCGGTCCTTCGGGCTCGGGCAAGACCACGCTGTTGCGCATCATTGCCGGCCTTGACTGGCCGGATGCCGGCGAGGTGTCGATCGACGGCCAGGACGTGCTGGCGCGCGGTGCGGGCGAGCGACACGTCGGCTTCGTGTTCCAGCACTATGCGCTGTTCCGCCACATGACCGTGTTCGAGAACGTCGCGTTCGGCCTGCGCGTGCAGCCGCGGGCCATCCGCAAGAGCGCGGCGGAGATCCGCGCCCGGGTCAAGGAACTGCTCGACCTCGTGCAGCTCGACTGGCTGGCGAAGCGCTACCCGAGCCAGCTCTCCGGCGGACAGCGTCAGCGCGTGGCGCTGGCGCGGGCGCTCGCGATCCGGCCGCGCATTCTGCTGCTCGACGAACCGTTCGGCGCGCTCGATGCCAAGGTCCGCAAGGAGTTGCGCCTGTGGCTGCGCTCGTTGCACGAGGAACTCGACGTCACCTCGATCTTCGTCACGCACGATCAGGAGGAAGCGCTCGAGGTCGCCAACCAAGTCGTGGTGATGGACAGGGGCCGCATCGAGCAGATCGGCACGCCCGGCGATGTCTATGACAATCCGGCGTCCGCATTCGTCCATGGTTTTATCGGCGAGTCGATCGTGCTGCCCGTCGAGGTGGACGAGGGCCATGTCCGTCTCGGCGAGACGGTGCTCGACATTGCGGCCGATCGCGACAGTTCCGGTCCGTCGCGGCTGTTCGTGCGGCGTCATGACGTGCAGGTCGGGCCATCCGGCTGGGGCGGTCTCGAGGGGACGGTGCGGCGGGTGCGGGCGTTCGGGCCCGTTCAACGGGCCGACGTCGCGCTGGCCGGCAGCGGGAGCGAAACCCTGATCGAGATCGACGCGCCGCGCGACCGCGATCTGCATGTCGGCGATATCATCGGCATCCAGCCGCGCCGCTACCGGATTTTCGCCGGCCGGGACTGAGCCGTTCACCTTTCGGCCATGGTTGGTGTGCAACAACACCAACCATGGCTGGGGGTATTCGCATGATCCGTCTTGTTGCCGTCGTTCTGGGCCTGCTGGCGCTCGCAGGTTGCACGTCCGAACCCATTCCCCCGGAGCAGCCTGCATTCTATCTCGACTTGGCGCATGGCGGCGCCAAGCTCGATCCGGTCGTCGCGGCATCGATGATCTCCGGCTACCGCGCTAACAACGGCCTCGGCCCCGTCACGGTCGATCCCGAATTGATGAAGGTCGCGGAAAACCAGTCGATGGCGATGGCCACCCGCAACAAGATGGACCACAATGTCAGCGGGCCGCTGGCGCGCCGTCTCGCCGCCGTCGGCTATCCCGCCACGCTCGCCGTGGAGAATGTCGGGGCTGGCTATCACACGCTGGCGGAGGCATTTTCCGGCTGGCGGGACTCGCCGCCCCATCGCGAAAACATGCTGAAGAAAGGCGTCGATAAACTCGGCATCGCCGCGACCTACGCGCCCAATACCAAATACAAGGTGTTCTGGACGCTGGTGCTGGCCTCCACCGACCAGCGGTAACTGTTGCGTGATGCCGCATTATCCCTTGCGCTGATTGACGCGATCGGGAACTGACGCCACGGTGCGGCCCAAGTTCCCTGTTTTGTCGCGTGGCGTTCGTCATGGATTCCCTTTCCCCCTCAGATCAAACGTCATCTTCGATCCCCGCGAAGGCGCGGCGTGTGCTCGTCCTGCAGGGCGGCGGCGCGCTCGGCTCCTATCAGGCCGGGGCCTACCAGGCGCTGTGCCGGCACGATTTCGAGCCGGAATGGGTTGCCGGTATTTCCATCGGCGCCATCAATGCCGCCATCATCGCCGGAAATCCGCGCGAGAAACGGGTCGAGCGCCTCAAGGAATTCTGGGAGCAGGCGTCGTCGCCGGTGCCGTGGCAGCCGATGCTCTCGGACGACCGCGCGCATTCCCTGTTCAACGAAGCCAGCGCGGCGATGATCGCGGCGTTCGGCGTGCCCGGTTTCTTCACGCCGCGCTTTCCGCCGGCGCAGTTCTGGCCGTCAGGCAACCCGGGATCGTTGAGTTATTACGACACCGCGCCGTTGCGCGAGACGCTCGAGCGGCTGGTCGACTTCGACCGCATCAATTCGGGCCAGACCCGGCTGAGCGTCGGCGCGGTGAACATCACGACCGGCAATTTCACCTATTTCGACAGCGCCCAGCAAACCATTCGCCCCGAACATATCATGGCGTCCGGCGCGCTGCCGCCGGGCTTTCCGGCCGTGGAGGTCGACGGGCAATATTACTGGGACGGCGGCATTGCCTCCAACACCCCGCTGGACTACGTGCTCGAACAGGAGACCAGAACCGATCTGCTGATCTTCCAGGTCGATCTGTTCAGCGCCCGGGGGCCGCTGCCGGCGACGCTTTTGGAGGCCGCCGAGCGAGAGAAGGACATCCGCTACTCCAGCCGGACGCGGCTCAATACCGACCAGAACAAGAAGATTCACAACGCGCGCAAGGCCCTGCGCGATCTGATTTCAAAGCTTCCGGATAACCTGAAGGACGATCCCTCGGTCAAGTTCCTCAGCGAAGCGGCCAAGGAAAACACCGTCACCGTGGTGCACCTGATCTATCGCCGCAAGAACTACGAAGCCTCGTCGAAGGACTATGACTTCTCGCGCCTCAACATGATCGAGCACTGGACGTCCGGCGGAAACGACGTCGATCTCTCGATGCGTCACCCCGAATGGCTCGAGCGTCCGCAGAATGGCGAGACCATGGTGACCTACGACCTGACCGCGGAAGACTACGGAGAACCGTCACACAATCCGGGTACATCATCTGACAAGAACAGGAGAACACCATGACCAATTTGAAGGGCAAGACCGCGGTCGTCACCGGCTCGACCAGCGGCATCGGGCTGGCGTATGCCCGCGCCTTCGCGGGCGCCGGCGCCAATGTCGTGATCAACGGATTCGGCGCGCCGGCAGACATCGAGAAAGAGCGCTCCGCCATCGAGACCGATTTCAAGGTCAAGGCGATCTACTCGCCGGCGGACATGACCAAGGGCGCGGAGATCGCGGAGATGATCGCGCTCGGCGAGAAAACTTTCGGCGCGGTCGATATTCTCGTCAACAACGCCGGCATCCAGTTCGTGTCGCCGATCGAGGATTTTCCGATCGAAAAATGGGATGCGATCATCGCGATCAACCTGTCCTCGGCGTTCCATGCCATCCGGGCCGCCGTGCCCGGCATGAAGAAGCGCGGCTGGGGCCGCATCATCAATACGGCTTCGGCGCATTCGCTGGTGGCTTCGCCCTTCAAGTCCGCCTATGTGTCCGCCAAGCACGGCATCGCCGGGTTGACCAAGACGGTGGCGCTGGAAGTCGCGACCCACAAGATCACCTGCAACTGCATCAGTCCGGGCTACGTCTGGACGCCGCTGGTCGAGAAGCAGATTCCCGATACCATGAAGGCGCGCAACATGACCAAGGAACAGGTCATCAACGATGTGCTGCTCGATGCCCAGCCGACCAAGCAGTTCGTCACGGTGGAGCAGGTCGCGGCTTTCGCGCTGTTTCTGTGCAGCGACGATGCGGCTCAGATCACGGGCGCCAACCTCTCGATCGACGGCGGCTGGACGGCGGAGTAATCGCTTGATTTGAACAGTCTGTCTTCTCGTCATGCCCGGCTCTGTGCCGGGTATCCACGTCTATGGTGCAAGAAAGACGTGGATGGCCGGAATAAATCCGGCCATGACGGCAGGATGTTATGCGGCTCGCTTCCCGAACGCCAGCACGTGCAGGCCGAGCTTGCGGCGGACGATCCAGAACAGCAGCACCGACTCGAACACCAGCGAGATCGAGGTCGCGGCGGCGGCGCCGTGACCGCCGTAGCGTGGCACCAGCGCGAAGCAGAGCGCGACGTTCATGCCGAACGCCAGTGCGTAGGCCGACGCGCAGGCATGCTGATGGCCAAGCATGTTGAGAAGGCGTTCAACCGGGCCGATCGCGGCGCGGCCGACCAGTCCGATCGCGGCAATGAACATGATGCTGTAGCCCGTCACGAATTGAGGGCCGAACAGCCACAGCAGCGGCTTGCCAAAAGCCAGCAGCAGCAACGTGGCGGCAAGCGACGGCCAGAACGTCCATTTGATTGCATGCGCGACATAGGCCGCCAGCCGCTCCCTGTCGCCGGCGGCATGGTATTCGGTGAAGCGGTGTGCCGTGGTCGCCGACATGGCGTAGTGAATGAACGACACCAGCACCAGCGTCTTGATGACCGCGTAATAGATGCCGACGTCCTCCGGTGAACGGAATTGCTGCAGCACCAGCACATCGGTGTAGGACAGCAGCAGATAGAAACTCTCGACCAGCAGGATGGGCAGCGAGACGCTGAGCCAGCCACGGAAGTCGTAGTCCCTTGGGCCGGCTTCGATCGTGGCATCGAGCCGCCGGTTGAGGACGATCATCTGCCCGGCCATGGCGAGCCACACGGCCGCGACGCTCGCGAGCATGGCCGCCGTGGCGTCGAGCTGGAAGCCGAGCACGAAAGCGCCGGCGGTAAAGCCGATGATCAGGGCCTGACGGACGATGAACTGTGGCATCAGTCCGAGCCGCATCCAGTCGTGCGAGCGCGCGATGCCGTCCTGGGTGTTCGCGACCACGAACGCCGGCAAGGTCAGGCAGCCGATATAGAGCGGCGTGACGGTGTTTGCGCCGATCCAGGGCGAAAGCAGCCTGACGAGTCCGGCCAGCAGCAGCGCGGTTGCGGACGAGACCGCGAACGTCATCCATCGGCTGCCGGTCAGAAAGCCACGGAGCCGCGCGATGTCGCCGCTGGCGCGGTATTCCGGAATGATCTTCTGAGCCGACGCCGAGATGCCGAAATCCATCATGCTGCCGAGCAGCAGCACCCAGGTCCAGACATAGACGTAAACGCCATAGTCGGAACTGCCCATCCACCGCGCCAGCAGGATCTGCGCGATATAGGCGAGGCCGGCGCTGACGACGCGAATCAGGAAAATCGTGCCTGCCAGACGTTTGGTCAGCGAGGCCTCGCTGGAGCCGCTCAGCATCGCGCGCAGCCGCCCCGTCAGGGTGACTTGCGGTGCGATTGTGGAGCGGGCGTCCATCATGGCCACAGGCAAGGCTTTCCGGGCCGCGGAGGGCGGCGTGACCGGACCTAGCAACCATTCGTTAAGATTCAGTTGGGCGGAGCGTTGGGATCGCGGGACGGCCTGACATTGAATTGTCATGGCCGGAGTTGTTTCCGCCCATCCACGCCCTCGCGTTGGCGATGCCTTTAAGACGTGCACACGCGACATCTGCGCGAAGACGCGCTTCGCGCTTTTAGCGCGGGCCTGACGGACCAGGCCGGACCATACGGCTACTCCAGATTGATATTGAACTCGTAGGCGTGATCGGCGCCCGTCAGGGTGAGTTTCAGCGCGGCGCCGTCGGGCTTGGCGTCGGGCGGCAGGCCGTCGAGCTTGAACACGAAGCGCTTTACGCCAGGCGGGCTGTGGGCCGCTAGAGTCGGGATGGGGAGTGCCCAGTCCGGCGTCGGGCCTTCCACGAACAGGTTGACGTCCTTCGCGTTGGCCGGGGCCACGTCGACCACCACGTTCGACGCTCCCTCGCGCTCGACGTCCCGGATGGTGAGCGGGTTGGGATCGCCGATGTTGGCGGGCTTTGGCACGGTGTCGAGCGCTGCGGACAGCGCGCCATCCTCGGTGCTCGCGACGCTGACGAACGGCAGTTCGGCTTCGGCTTCCACCGGAATGCAGATGTCATGACATACCGCGTAGCTGATGGTTGCGCGCAGCGTCACGGGCTTGTCGGTGCTCTTGGCGACAATACGCAGCGGCAGCACCACCTGATTCATATAGCCGAGGGAATGCCCTCCCGCGCCGTCGGGAAATTTTCTGGGTGCTGGCCACAGCACGGTGACGGCTTCGACGTTGTCCGATTTGGAAAAGTCGAAACGTGGCGGCACCCCGGAATCGCCCGGCGTGCGCCAATAAGTCTTCCAGCCGGGGTCGAGCTGAAACGCGACGCCGCCAAGCAGGACAGCCCCGCTGCGCGAGCCAGCCAGCAGCCGCACGGCCGAGTGCTGCTCCCTGACCCAGGGCGAGGCATCCTGCGCTTGCGCGCGACAGGTCACAATGACTGCGAGCGTGGCTGCTATGACCGTGCCGCCGCGGAGCGCCACTGCGGGAACCTTGACATTCATGCCTTGTCCTTATCGGCGCACGTCGCGCCAAGCCATTGAATTGCTTGTGATCCGCGTCAAAACCGTGGCGGACGGTTGATTGACATGCGGCGCACCCAATATCAGGATGGATACGACAATGAGAGTTTTCCGCCGATGACACCAGCGCGCAAAGGACCTGACAAGGATCGGAACAGGGCGGCGCGGGCCAATGACGACTCGAGCCGGGGATATCTGGACGGCCAGTTGCTGGTGGCGATGCCGGTCATGGAGGACGAGCGCTTCGCGCGCTCGGTGATCTATGTCTGCGCCCATTCGTCCGAGGGCGCGATGGGCATCATCGTCAACCGGCCTGCAGGCAGCATCGATTTTCCCGAATTGCTGGTGCAACTCGACATCATCAAGGAGTCCGATCAGATCAAGCTGCCGGAAACCGCCGAAACGATGAAAGTCATGAAGGGCGGGCCGGTCGAGACCGGGCGCGGCTTCGTGCTCCACTCCAGCGATTTCTTCATCGAGGATGCGACGCTGCCGATCGACGACGGCATCTGCCTGACAGCGACGGTCGATATCCTGAGGGCGATCGCCAACGGCGCGGGACCGAAACATGCGATCCTGGCGCTGGGCTATGCCGGCTGGGCGCCCGGACAGCTCGAGACCGAAATCCAGGACAACGGCTGGCTGCATTGCCCCGCCGATCCCGACCTGATCTTCGGGCGCAATGTCGAGGACAAATACGCGCGGGCGCTGAGCAAGATCGGCATCGATCCCGCGATGCTGTCCAACGAAGCCGGCCACGCCTGAATGCGAAAGGTGTTTACGGAGACGTTGCCGGTCATGCCCGCGAAAGCGGGCATCTGTAACCCGTACCGTGGACGATTAAAACAGATGCTTGCCGGTACTGAATCGTCCGGTCAAGCCGGACGATGCTGCGGAAGTAGCTCAATCTAGCTCGCGGCCGCGAGCCGCTCCTCGGTCAGGAGCCGCATCGCCGCGTCGGCGTCCATCGGCTCGCCGAAGGCGAAGCCCTGGGCGTATTCGCAGCCCATCTGGTAAAGCTCGACGGCGTCGGAGTCGGTTTCGGCGCCCTCCGCCACGACGTCCATGCCGAGGTCGTGCGCCAGCGCGATGATCGATTTGAGGATCACCGGGCGCGTGCCGCGGCTCGTGGTCCGGACGAACGACTGGTCGATCTTGATGGTGTCGAACGGGAAGCGCTGCAGATAGGACAGCGAGGAATGGCCGGTGCCGAAATCGTCGAGCGACAGCCCGGTGCCGAGCTCGCGGATCCGCTGCAGCATCTGCGCCGCGTGCTCCGGATTTTCCATCACCAGCGATTCCGTCAATTCCAGTTTCAGAGTGCCGCGGGCGATCGAGGAGCGCGACAGCACGGTGCGGATGTCGTGGATCAGGTCGTGACGCAGCAACTGGCGCGACGAGACGTTGACACTGGCGAAGATCGGCGTGCGCGCCCGCATCGCGCGCTGCCAGACCGCGAGCTGGCGCGCGGTCTGGTCCATCACGAACATGCCGAGATCGATGATCGAGCCGGTTTCCTCGGCGATGGCGATGAATTCGTCCGGCGCCATCCGGCCGAGCTTCGGGTGGTCCCAGCGGGCCAGCGCCTCGAAACCGGCAATCGAGCGATCTTCCAGCCGGACGATCGGCTGATAGAGGATGGTGATTTCCTTGCGCTCGATGGCGCGCCGCAGTTCCGACTCCAGCGTCAGCCGGTCGGTCTTGCGCGCGCGCATCGCCGGCTTGTAGACGTCGATGCGGTCGCCGCCGATGCGCTTGGAGTGATACATCGCAAGCTCGGCATCCTTGATGATGGCGTCGGTCACCTGCGTCTGCGGGTCGCTCAGCGCGAGCCCGATCGAGGCGGTGAGGAAAATCTCGCGGTCGTTGAAGGCGATCGGCGCGCGGATGGTCTTGCGGATGGTTTCGGCGAAAGCGGTGATGCGCGCGGGATCCTGCTCCGACAGCAGGATCAGTCCGAACTGATCGCCGGCGAGCCGCGCCAGCGTATCCTGGGGCTTCAGGATGCGGGTCAGGCGGCGCGCCAGCGTCAGCAGGATCGAATCGCCGACCGCGATGCCGACGGAGTCGTTGACCTGCTTGAAGCGGTCGAGGTCGATCACCATCAGCGTCGGCCGCAGGCTCGGCGTGGTCTTGGCCAAGGTCGCGACCGCGTTGAGGCGATCCATGAACAGCTTGCGGTTGGGCAGGCCGGTGAGGTTGTCATGCACGGAATCGTGCAGCATGCGCTCCTCGGCGTTCTTGGTGTCGGTGACGTCGGTGAGGGTGCCGACCACGCGCGACACCTCGCCGTCCGACCCCACCACCGGGCGCGCCTTCAGGGCGAACCACATGAAGTGCCCGTCGGGCGTGCGCAGCCTGAAATCCTGCACCAGCCGTCCGCGGCGCTGGTCGAGCACGCTATCGAGCGCCGCGCGGAAGCGGTCCTGATCGAGCGGATGCAGCACCTCGAGCCAGTTGGCGGCCGGGCCTTCCAGCGCGCCGCGCTTGAGCCCGAGCAGGTGCTCGGTTTCCGGACTGGTGAACACCTTGTCGGCGGACACGTCCCAGTCCCAGATCAGGTCGCCGGAGCCGGTCAGCGCCAGCGCGCGGCGTTCGACGTCGGAGACGATGCCGGTGGTGGCGCCGCCGCCCGCGAAGGCATGTTGCATCACGGTGAAGCCGATCAGCATCACGATCAGCACGAGACCGCCGAGCAGCGCGGGTCCGACGATGTCGTTGGTCACGCTGCCTTCGATGGTCATGCCGGCCGCGCCGACCCAGACCACCAGCAGGAACCAGGTCGGGATCAGCAGCACGGCACGGTCGAAACCGTGGGTCGAGAGATAGACGATCAGCGCGAAACCGAAGATCGCGATCAGCGCCAGCGACAGCCGCGCGATGCCGGAGGCGACGGCGGGATCGAACAGCGCCAGCGCGACCAGCGATCCGAGAAACAGCAGCCACCCCAGCGTGATGTGCGAGTAGCGCACATGCCAGCGGCTTAAATTGAGGTACGCGAACAGGAATACGAGCAGAGTCGCGGCGAGGATGGCCTCGCCCGCGGCGCGCCAGACCCGCTCCGCGCCGGCCGACATGTCGAGCACCTTGCCCCAGAAGCCGAAGTCGACGCCGATATAGACCAGCACCGCCCAGGCCAGCGCCGCGGCGGCGGGGAACATCATGCTGCCCTTGACCACGAACAGGATCGTCAGCACCAGCGCCAGAAGGCCCGAGATGCCGATGACGATGCCCTGATAGAGCGTGAACGAGTTGACCTTGTCCTTGTAGGCGTCCGGCTCCCAGAGATAGAGCTGCGGCAGCTTGTCGGTGCGCAGTTCGGCGACATAGGTGACGACGGCGCCGGGATCGAGCGTGATGCGGAAGACGTCGGCGGAGGGATTGTCCTGCCGCTCGGGGCGGTCGCCGGTGGACGGCGTAATGGTCGCGATGCGCGACATGCCGAGATCGGGCCACAGCAGTCCCGACGAGACGATGCGATAGTGCGGGGCGACGATCAGGCGGTCGAGTTGATCGTCGGTGTTGTTGGCGAGCGCGAACACCACCCAGTTCTGGCCGCCTTCGCGGGCACGCACCTCGATGCGGCGCACGATGCCATCGGTGCCGGGCGCGGTCGAGACCTGGATGCGGTCGGTGTCGCTGCGCTGATGTTCGAGGATGCCGGTGAGATCGATCGCGGGCGCGTCGCTCCGCACGCTGACCGCGTCAAGCGCACGTGCCGGTGATGCGGCAACGAAAATCATGAGGGCCAGCGCGAGCGGCGCAAGCCACCTGATCCGATGCAATGTCAATTCTCCGCGTTCAACACGTGGGCCAAAGCGTTTCGCGCATCGTGGAGCAGCAACGAGAATCGAAAGGTCGCAAGACGCGGAAACTGCGAGGTGATGCGAACTTCGGAGTCACGGCACTGGTCCCGCCTGCAGGAGAGCTTTTATGTCACAGCATGAGAACGAGTTCGCGCGGAAACCCCTGCCACCGGCGAACTCACCCCGTCGATGACGATCAATGACATAAACGCGAGGGAAATCATAGGCTTTAGCCGCGCAATCCGCGCCTTAAACCGTCAACACAATTTTGCCAATATGTTGGCTGGTTTCCATCCGCTTGTGCGCATCCACCGCCTTTTGCAGCGGGAACGTGCTGTCGATCAGCGGCTTGATGCGCCTGTCCTGCATCAGCGGCAGCACCTTGGCTTCGATGGCGCGGACCATCGCGGCCTTGTCGGCCACCGAGCGGGGCCGCAGCGTCGAGCCGGTGTGATGCAGCCGCTTCACCATCAGCTTGGCGAAATTGACCGTTGCTTTCGGACCGCCGAGAAACGCGATCTGGACGATGCGGCCGTCGACGGCGGCGGCATCGTAATTCTTCTCGATATAGTCGCCGCCGACCATGTCGAGGATGAGATCGGGGCCCTTGCCGCCGGTCGCGGCCTTCGCCTCAGTGACGAAATCCTGTGTCTTGTAGTTGATGGCATGATCGGCGCCGAGCCTGAGGCAGGCATCGGCCTTGTCCTGCGAGCCGACCGTGACCAGCACGTTCGCGCCGAAAGCCTTCGCAAGCTGGATCGCCATGGTGCCGATGCCCGACGATCCGCCGTGGATCAGCAGCGTTTCGCCGGGCTGCAAGGCGCCGCGCTCGAACACGTTGTGCCAGACCGTCATCAGGGTTTCCGGCGTCGCGCCGGCTTCGGTCATCGTCAGACCGGCCGGCACCTTCATCGCGACGGAATCCGGCGCGACGCAATATTGCGCGTAGCCGCCGCCGGCGACGAGCGACATCACCTTGTCGCCGACCTTGTGCCGCGTCGCGCCCGATCCCACTGCGACCACTTCTCCGGCGACTTCGAGGCCGGGCAGGTCGCTTGCGCCGGGAGGCGGCGGATAGCTGCCCGATCGTTGCGCGACGTCGGGGCGGTTCACGCCGGCCGCCACGACCTTGATCAAAATCTCGTCCGGCCCCGGCACGGGAACCGCGCGGGTTTCAGGAACAAGGACCTCCGGACCGCCTGGCTTGCTGATGCCGATGACGGTCATTTGCGCAGGCGTCTTTTCCATGATTTGTCCTCGTCGAGTGCGGGAATACCTAATGGTCGCGTTCTAACATCTGCATTCCATTGCAACGAGCGTCTTTGCAAGTGTTAGAATGGAAGGACCACCAAGCCTGGGAGCGGTCCATGGCCGTTGAGGATGACGACAAGCCGAGGAAAAAGGTCAGTCACGAGATCGGCCAGGATCTCTCCATGCTCTCGGTTGCGGAGCTTGGCGAGCGCGTGGCGCTGCTCACGGCGGAGATCGAGCGGCTGAACGCCGCCAAGGCGAGCAAAAATGCCTCGAAAGACGCCGCGAACGCCTTCTTCAAGTCCTGACCGGGATGTCGGGAACTGGGCGCTCAAGACCAATGGCAAACGAAGTCTGAAGATAATCGTTCATTTACGACCGGTTAAGCTTTCCCGAGTATGACTGGATCGTCCTTGTTTGGACACCGAGTGGCTCCTGTCCACTCTGTTTGACGCCTCCCTGTTATCAACTTCAAAAGCCGCCGGAAACGGCGGCTCTTTTTTGGCGCCGGAAACCATAATTAACCTTTGGCGATGCCTTCGCTGGACTCCCGCGGTCCGGCGCGCAATGATTTGTTCATCATAAGCCGGCGCGCTCGTGACGCCGGCTGTGCTCGTTGCGTGAGGCGTTAACCATGTTCGAACAATCAACCGGCGAAAACGGGCTGGTTCAGTTCAGCGAACGGCTGGCCGGGTCGGCCGCGTTTACGGCCCTGTTCCGTGAAGGCATGGATCTGGTCGAGGAGACGGCGGCCTATCTCGACGGCGCCGGCCGTGCCGAAGCCAAGGCGCTCGATCGCGCCGCCAGCCTGACCTACGCCACCGAAAGCATGCGTCTGACCACGCGGCTGATGCAGCTTGCCTCGTGGCTGCTGCTGCATCGCGCCGTCAAGGAAGGCGAGATGACGCTGATGCAGGCCAATCGCGAGAAGACCAAGGTGAAGCTGAGCGCCGCCGATCCGGGGGCTGCCGATTTGATCGCAAAGCTGCCGCAGAGTTTGCAGGACCTGATCGCGCGCTCCATGAATCTGCAGGCGCGCGTGCGTCGCCTCGATCACACCATCCACGCCCCCTCCACCGAGCGTCCGCCGATCGGCAATCCGCTGGTCCCGCAGCTCAACCGGCTCAAGGCTGCCTTCGAGCGCCAGACCGGCTGAAGGGGGCCCGCCTTCCACGTCTTTGAACCCGCGGACGCTTCAGGACATGAGCGCCGCGACATCGGCGCGATGACGCGTTTCGCGCTTTGGTGCGGCAGGACGGGTCATCGGTCCATGACGCAGCAACTGCGGCCCAACAAAAAACGTCCCGGCCATGGGCAGGGACGCTTTGCGGGCTGCGGGCAGCCAAAAACCGGAAATCTCAATCCTTCTTGAGGAAGCCCGAGAACTTCTTCTGGAACCGGGACACCCGGCCGCCGCGGTCGAGAATCTGCTGGGAACCACCAGTCCAGGCCGGATGCGATTTGGAGTCGATGTCCAGGTTCAGCGTATCGCCTTCCTTGCCCCAGGTGGAGCGGGTCAGGTACTCGGTCCCGTCGGTCATGACGACCTTAATTGTATGATAATCCGGGTGAATTTCGGCCTTCATGAGATATCCTTCGGCGCGCGGGCGCCCGCGATGCGATGCTTTCGATGACGGATTTGGGCCGCTCTATAACGCACCAAGGTTTGATAGACAAGCGCTCCACCGCATTTGCCAGCGCTGATTCCGGGGCCTATCAGGAGCCCACGAAGGCCCAGATTGGAATTGCTCAAGCGTGGTGACGGGATGGCTCTGGCGGAACGGCGTGACGACGAAGCAAAACCCGGAGCGATCGCCCTGCCGGCGGACGCCGCGACGGCGGATGACATTCTGGCCGCGGGCGAGGGAACGATAGCCGACACCGGTGCTCCCGCGCGGCGGGCCGGGCGCTTGCGGCCGCTGCTGGCGCTGGTGCCTTATGTCAGGCGCTATCGCGGGCGCGCGCTGCTGGCGCTGGTGGCGCTGGTCGTCGCGGCCGTGACCACGCTCGTCGTTCCGGTGGCGGTGCGCCGGATGATCGACTTCGGCTTCAGCCCCGAAGGCATCGCGATGATCAACAGCTATTTCAGCGTGATGATCTTCGTCGTTCTGGTGCTCGCGTGCGCGAGTGCGTCGCGCTACTACCTCGTGACCACCATCGGCGAGCGCATCGTCGCCGATCTCAGGCGCGACGTGTTCACGCATCTGATGTCGCTGTCGCCGATATTCTTCGACAGCGCGCGGAGCGGCGAACTGGTCTCGCGCCTGACCGCGGATACCACGCAGATCAAGTCGGCGGTCGGCTCCTCCGTCTCGATCGCGTTGCGCAACCTGGTGCTGTTCCTCGGCGCGACCGCGATGATGGTCATCACCAGCCCGCGGCTGTCCGGCCTGGTGCTCGCGGCGATTCCGCTGATCGTGCTGCCGCTGGTGGCGTTCGGCCGCTGGGTGCGCCGGCTGTCGCGCAACGCACAGGACACGCTCGCGGAAGCGACGGCCTATGCATCCGAACTGGTGGGCGCCATCCGCGTCGTGCAAGCCTACACCAACGAGGGGATGGCCGGCACGCGGTTCGGCGGTGAAGTGGAGCAGGCCTATGCGGCCGCCCGTAATTCGGCAAAGGCCCGCGCGGTGCTCACCGCGATCATCATCTTCATCGTGTTCACCAGCGTGGTCGTGATCCTGTGGATCGGCTCTCATGATGTCGCGACCGACGCCATCACCGCCGGTCGGCTGGGGCAGTTCGTGCTTTATGCCGCGTTTGCCGCCTCCGCCCTCGGCCAACTCAGCGAAGTCTGGGGCGAGGTGTCGGCGGCATCCGGCGCGGCCGAGCGGCTGTTTGAGCTTCTCCACATTAAATCCGAGATCGTGGCGCCGGCGTCGCCGCGCGCATTGCCGGTGCCGCCGCGCGGCGACCTCGCGCTCGACCGCGTGAACTTCGCGTATCCGGCGCGTCCGCAGGTTCGTGCGCTCGACGATGTCTCGTTCGCGGTCAAGGCCGGCGAGAAGGTTGCGATCGTCGGCCCGTCAGGAGCCGGCAAGAGCACGCTGTTCCATCTGCTGCTGCGCTTCTACGATCCGCTCTCCGGCACGATCTCGTTCGACGGCGTTCCGGTTCGCGCGGTCGACCCCCGCGATTTGCGGGCGCGGATCGCGTTGGTGCCGCAGGAATCCGTGGTGTTCGCGGCGAGCGCGCGCGAGAATATCCGCTTCGGCCGCCCCGATGCCGACGATGCGGCGGTCGAGCGCGCCGCCGATCTTGCCCACGCCACCGAATTCATTCGCCGCCTGCCGGGCGGCTTCGACGCGCAGCTCGGCGAGCGCGGCGTCACGCTCTCGGGGGGGCAACGCCAGCGCATCGCGATCGCGCGCGCGATCCTGCGCGACGCGCCGCTGTTGCTGCTCGACGAGGCCACGTCCGCGCTCGATGCCGAATCCGAGACGCTGGTGCAGACCGCGCTGGAAGAACTGATGAGCCATCGCACCACGCTCGTCATCGCGCATCGCCTCGCGACCGTCCTGTCCTGCGACCGCATCCTGGTGATGGATCAGGGCCGCATCGTCGAGGAAGGCACGCACGCGTCGCTGGTCGCGAAGAACGGCCTCTACGCGCGGCTGGCGCGGCTGCAGTTCGAGGGGGTGTGACGTATATACGGCATCATGCCCGGATGTGATCCGGGCCTCCATCGGGAAGAGTCCTCGAATGATGGATCGCGGGGCAGGCCCGGCAATGACGGCCTATATGGAGAGTTTCAGGGTTTCCACTCCATCCGCCCGACCGGCCGCCCCGAGGTCGGGTTCACATCGTCGCCCGCGTGGACAAAACCGTTGCGCGCGTAGAAGCGGATGGCGCGGGCATTGTCGGCATTGACCAGCAGGGAGATTCCGTCCGGCGACAGGCGCTTCGCTTCATCAATCAATGCGTTCGCGATGTCGCCGCCCCAGTGCGCGGGGCTGACCACGAGCTGGTCGAGATAGCCGCCCGCATCGATGGTGACGAAGCCGTTCAATTCACCGTTCTGTTCGGCCACCACGATCCGCGCCTTCGGGACCAGTTCGTCATGCCAGCGCGCGCGCCACCAGGCGAGCCGGGCGCCGAAGTCGATCGACGGATAGGCCTGCTGCCAGGTGTCGTGCCACAGCGCGATGGCAGCGTCCTCGTCGGACGGCGCATAGGGGCGGAGTATGAATTGAGAGATCATGGTCTCCCAAGCGTCGCGTGCTTCTGCTCCCTCCCCCCTTCAGGGAGAGGGGCGGGGAGGGGGGGCGCTGCAAGCTCCAGCGCTTTTGGCTTACCCCCCTCCCGACGCTTCGCGTCGACCTCCCCCCCAAGGGGGGAGGTGAAAGAGCGATGCTCGCTTATCCGCGACATCACCTCATCGCTCCGTCAGCTTCAGCTCGATGCGGCGATTGCGCTTGTAGGCTTCCTCGGTGGTCCCGGTATCGAGCGGCTGGAACTCCGCGAAGCCGGCGGCGACGAGGCGTTGCGGCGGCACGCCGAGCGAAATCAGATATTGCACGACGGAAATCGCGCGCGCGGACGACAATTCCCAGTTCGATTTGAAGATCGGGCTGTTGATCGGCCGCGAGTCGGTGTGCCCGTCGACACGCAGCACCCAGGCGATCTCGCTCGGGATCTGCTTGTCGAGTTCGGTGATCGCGGACGCGACCTTGTCGAGCTCGGCCTTGCCTTCCGGCAGCAGTGTCGCCTGTCCGGTATCGAAGAACACTTCGGACTGGAACACGAACCGGTCGCCGACGATGCGGATGTCCGGGCGGTTGCCGAGGATGGTCCGCAGCCGCCCGAAGAATTCGGAGCGATAGCGCGACAGTTCCTGCACCCGCTGGGCCAGCGCCACGTTCAACCTCTGGCCGAGGTCTGCGATCTTGGTCTGGGAGTCCTTGTTCTTCTTCTCGGATGCGTCGAGCGCGTCCTCGAGCGCAGCCAACTGGCGGCGCAGCGCGCTGATCTGCTGGTTCAGCACCTCCACTTGCGCCAGCGCCCGCGCTGAAATCTGCTTCTCGGAATCGAGCGCCTTGTTGAGTTGGTCGTTGCGTCCGGCGGCATCGTTGCCGGCGCTCGCCAGCCCTTCATAGAGACCCTTCACCCGGTCACGCTCCGACTCCGCCGAGGCGAGGCCGGCGCGCAGTTGGGCGACCTCGTCGGTGAGATTGATCTTGTCGAGTTTTTCCAGCGAGAGCAGCTCGTTCAACTGCGCGATCTTGGCGTTGAGCTGGTCCAGCGCCTTGTCCTTGCTGGTGACTTGTTGCGACAGATAGAACTGCACGACCAGGAACACCGTCAGCAGGAAGACGACGGCGAGCACCAGCGTCGACAGCGCGTCGACAAAGCCCGGCCAGTAGTTGAATCCCGCTTCGTTCCGGCGTCCGCGTGCAAGGGCCATCTCGTTCTCCGCCTGTTGCGTTGTCCCGGACGCGGTGCGGCGTTCTTCATGCCGCTCCGCAGAGCCGGGACCGTCCGATCCGCCATGTTTGCAGCGGTCCCGGATCTGCAGCGCGAGCACTTCGCGCCGCGCCGCGCCCGGGACACGGGCGTGTGGCGCTAATTCTTCTCCGGCTGCCGCGCCAGCCGCTCGAGCAGCTTCCGGATTTCGCGGTTCTGCTCGCCCTGGCCGTCGGCCCATTCGCGGATCATCTGCTGCTCGTTGCGCATATGGGCGACGAGACCCTGGATCGCATCGGCGAGGTTGGCCATGGCTGTGGTGCTGCCGCGGTTCGATCCCATCTCCTCCACGCTCGTGCGCAGCCGGTCCATGGCGGCCTTGATGTCGCCGTCCGGCGAAGGCCCGCCTTCGCCGACAACCTCGCGGACCGTGGTGGCGAGCCAGTCCTCGAGGTCGGTATAGAAGCGGTTCTGCGCCTGGCTCGATTGCAGGTCGAGGAAGCCGAGGATCAGCGAGCCGGCGAGGCCGAACAGCGACGACGAGAACGAAATGCCCATGCCGCCGAGCGGCGCGGCGAGGCCTTCCTTCAAGGTATCGAACAGCGCGCCGGCGTCGCCGCCGACCTTGAGCCCGTCGATGATATGACCGACGGAACCCACGGTCTCGATCAGGCCCCAGAAGGTGCCGAGCAGGCCGAGAAACACCAACAGGCCGGTCATGTAGCGCGAGATGTCGCGGGCCTCGTCGAGCCGGGTTGCGATCGAATCCAGCAGATGCCGCATGGTCTGCTGGGTGATCGACATCCGCCCGGTGCGTTCCCCGCCCAGGATCGCCGCCATCGGGGCGAGCAGGGTCGGCCTGCGGTCGAGCGCAAGGCCAGGGTCGGCGACGCGGAAATTGTTGACCCAGGAGACCTCGGGGTAGAGCCGGATCACCTGCCGGAACGACAGAATGATGCCGATCGCCAGGACCGCGCCGATCAGCGCGTTGAGGCCGGGATTGGCGAAGAACGCCATCTCGATCTGCTTGTAGAGCACGACCGCGACGAGCGCGCAGAGCACCAGGAACACCAGCATCCGCACCAGAAAAATGCGCGGCGAGGACAGCTTGGTGGGCTCGATGTCCAGAACGGAGCGGGATGATCCGGTGCCTTGCGCCATTGTGCTGTCGACCCCCGTCGGAAATGTCCTCTCGTGCCGCCAATTTGCCGCCGCGCTCTATCGAACGTCGAAAACCAGGCACGAACCGCAATATGGCATAGCCTTGTTGGAAAAAAATAGCGGGTTCGTTCCCCGACGGGCAGGAAATTGGAACCTTGAACGGAGGCTCGAACCTCGGCGCCGATGTCATGACGCGTTTACGCGCGGCCGCCGACACCCGGTCGGCGTCCCGGAGACGATGTCCGCGCGCGACGGCCAACTTGGGCGACCACCGCGTATGAGAGAGGCGGGATGTGCGCGTCAACCCGTCGCATCTTTCGCATCGGCAGGCCGAATTGCTGGCGGTGACGCGCAAAAACGAAGGGCCGCGATGCACATGATCGGACTTAGCATTTCCTTACCGGCGCGCGGGAACCCGACTCACGATCGCGTGAATCATTGAAAGTGGCCGCGACGTCAATGCGATAGCGTTGTGTGACATTGCGCCGCCGCAAAACGTGTTGCGTCGCGATCCTCGTCCACTAATTTGAGTGCATCAACGACGGCGCGGATTCGCGATGCGAACCTGCGGAGCGCAACGCTTCGCGGGAGAGTCCAAGCTGTGCCTGCCTATTGGGGAATGAGATCTGCGATGCTGTGCATGAATAGACGACTGGTGTGCGTGGCTCTCGTTGTGGCCGGCGTCTCGCCGTTGCTGGCCGGTTGCGACGAACCTCCCGCGGCCGCGGCGGCAACGGCGAATGCGCCCGTTGCCAGTCCCGAGGTCAGCATCGTCACTGTCGAGCCGAAGCCGCGGGCGCTGGTTCGTGAATTGCCGGGACGCATCGCGCCGACTCGTGTCGCCGACGTGCGGCCGCGCGTGTCCGGCATTATCACGGAGCGTTTGTTCAAGCAGGGCAGCGAGGTAAAGGCCGGCGATCCCCTGTATCAGATCGATCCAAAACCGTTCGAGGTGGAATTGCAGGCGGCCGAGGCGGCGCTGGCGAAGGCCAACGCCGTGCTCGAGCAGGCGTCGCATCAGGCGAAGCGCATCGCGCAACTCGCAGCCCAGCATGTGACGTCCACGGCCGAAAACGAAAAGGCGATCGCCAATCTGCGGCAGGCCGAAGCCGATGTCGCCGGCCGCAAGGCCGACGTGGCGCGGGCGCGCCTCAATCTCGATTACACCACCATTCGCGCTCCGATTGCCGGCGTGGTCGGCGCGGCGCGCGCCAGCGAGGGCGCGCTCGTGGTTCAGAACGACGATGCCAAGCTCACCACCGTGCAGCAGCTCGATACGATCTACGCCGACTTCACCCAGTCTGTGACCGAGCTCAACAATTTGCGCCGCGCCTTCGCGAGCGGCGACCTGGAGCGTATTTCGCCCGATGCCGTCAAGGTCCGCCTGGTGATGGACGACGGCACGCTCTATCCGCTGCCTGGAAAATTCCTGTTCTCGGAAGCGAAGGTCGAGGCGTCCACCGGCCAGGTGACGTTGCGCGGCGAGTTCCCGAACCCGCATCGCGAACTGCTGCCGGGCATGTATGTGCGCGTGCTTCTGGAGCAGGGCGTCGACAGCGACGCGATTTCCGTCCCGCAGCAGGCGGTCCAGCGCGACAGCGGCGGCGGCAGCGAGGTTTACGTGGTGAAGGCGGACAACCACGTCGCCGTGCAGCCGATCCGCACCGCCTTCGAGCAGGATGGCGAGGCCGTCGTCAGCGAGGGCCTGAAGCCCGGCGATCGCGTCGTCGTCGAGGGTTTTCAGAAGTTCGCGGCGGGCGACAAGGTGCGCCCGGTGATGTGGGCCGAGGCCGACGCCTCCGACGTGACCGGGTCGACGCCGGGCAAGACCGCGCAGGCGCGCCGGTAACGCGCCATGCCGAGTTTCTTCATCGATCGGCCGATTTTCGCGTGGGTCATCGCGCTGTTCATCTGCCTGATCGGCGCGATCTCGATCCCGTTTCTCGGCGTGGCGCAGTATCCGATCATCGCGCCGCCCTCGATCTCGGTCTCGACGGCCTATCCCGGCGCATCGCCGCAGAACCTCTACAACAGCGTCACGCGGCTGATCGAGGAGCAGCTCAACGGCGCCTCGGGCATTCTGAATTTCGAATCGACCAGCGACTCGCTCGGCCAGGTCGAGATCACGGCGAATTTCGTTCCGGGCACCGACACCAATCTCGCGTCCGTCGACGTGCAGAACCGCATCAAGCGGATCGAATCGCGCTTGCCGGCGGCAGTTCTCAAGGAAGGCATCCTGGTCGAGGAAGCCTCCAGCGCGGTGCTGCAGATCGTCACGCTGCGCTCCACCGACGGCAGCCTCGACGAGGTCGGCCTCGGCGACTTCATGATGCGCAATATCATCGGCGAAATCCGGCGCATTCCCGGCGTCGGCCGCGCCACGCTGTTTTCCACCGAACGCTCGCTGCGCATCTGGGTCGATCCGGAAAAGCTCGTCGGCTACGGCCTGACATCGGATGACGTCACCAGGGCGATCTCGACCCAGAACGCGCAGGTGGCCTCGGGCAGCATCGGCGCGCCGCCCAGCCGCGCCGGGCAGAAAACCTCGGCGCTGGTGCTGGTGAAAGGCCAGCTCACGACACCGGAGCAGTTCGGCTCCATCCTGCTGCGCGCCAATCCCGATGGCTCCACGGTGCGGTTGCGCGACGTGGCGCGGATCGAGATCGGCGGCATGGACTACCGGTTCACCACGCGCCTCAACGGCAAGCCGACCGCCGGTCTCTCGGTGATGCTGGCACCCGGCGCCAATGCGCTGGCCACCGCGAGCGCGGTCGAAGCCAAGATGAAGGAATTGTCGAAGTTCTTTCCGGCGACCATCGCCTACGACATTCCCTACAACATCACGCCGGTCGTAAAGGCGTCGATCGAGAAGGTGGTGCACACGCTGATCGAAGCGGTGGTGCTGGTCTTCCTCGTGATGTTCCTGTTCCTGCAGAACATCCGCTACACCATCATCCCGACGGTCGTGGTGCCGGTGGCGCTGCTCGGCACCTGCGCGGTGCTGCTGCTCGCGGGCTACTCCATCAACATGCTGACCATGTTCGGCATGGTGCTGGCGATCGGGATTCTGGTCGACGACGCCATCGTCGTGGTCGAGAACGTCGAGCGCATCATGGCCGAGGAGGGGTTGCCGCCGAAGGACGCCGCGCGCAAGGCGATGTCGCAGATTTCAGGCGCGATCGTCGGCATCACGCTGGTGCTGGTGGCGGTGTTCGTGCCGATGGCGTTTTTTCCCGGCTCGGTCGGCGTGATCTACAAGCAGTTTTCAGTCACCGTCGTCGCCGCGATCAGCTTCTCCGCGCTGATGGCGCTGTCGCTGACGCCGGCGCTGTGCGCGACGCTGCTGAAGCCGGTGCAGGCCGGTCACGGCCATGCGCGCAAGGGCGTGTTCGGCTGGTTCAACAGCACCCTCGGCCGCGTGCGCGGCCGTTATGTCGCGACGGTCGGCTGGTCGGTGAAACGGACCGGCCGCCTGATGCTGGTCTATGCGGTGCTGGTCGCGGCGCTGGCTTTCGGCTTCACCCGACTGCCCGCGGGCTTCCTGCCGGTGGACGACCAGGGCTTCATCACGACCGACGTGCAGACGCCGTCGGACTCATCCTATGACCGCACCGAAGCGGCAGTCGAGGCGGTGGAAAGATATCTCGCCAAGCGTCCCGGCATTCAGGACGTGACGTTTCTCACCGGCTTCAGCTACTCGGGGCAGGGAATGAACACCGCGCAGGCGTTCATTACCCTGAAGGACTGGTCGGAGCGGGGCGAGAAGGAGTCCGCCGCCAACCTCGTCACCGACATCAATCGCGATCTCAATTCGATCCGCGATGCCAAGATCTCTGCGTTGCAGCCGCCGCCGATCGACAACCTTGGCAACTCGTCCGGCTTCAGCTTCCGCCTGCAGGACAGGGGCCAGAAGGGTTATGCGGCGCTGATGAAGGCCGGCGACCGGTTGATCGCGGAGGCCAATGCGAGCCCGGTGCTGAAGAACGTCTATGTCGAGGGATTGCCGCCCGCGCCGCAAGTCAATCTCGTGATCGACCGCGAGAAGGCCAGCGCCTTCGGCGTCACCTTCCAGGACATTAACGACACCATCTCGACCAATCTCGGTTCGACCTATGTCAACGATTTTCCCAATCGCGGGCGCATGCAGCGCGTGATCGTGCAGGCGGATCGCGACGGCCGCATGAATGCCGACGAGATCCTGAACTACAGCGTCAAGAACAGCCGCGGCCAGTTGGTGCCGTTCTCGTCGTTCGCCTCGATCGAGTGGTCGAAGGGGCCGACCCAGATCGTCGGCTTCAACTACTATCCCTCGGTCCGGATCAGCGGCGAGGCGCGGCCGGGCTTCACCTCGGGCGATGCCATTGCCGAGATGGAACGGCTCGCGGCGCGGCTTCCGCGCGGCTTCGGCTACGAATGGACCGGGCAGTCGCTGCAGGAGAAGCTGTCGGGCTCGCAGGCGCCGTTCCTGCTGGGATTGTCGGCGCTGGTGGTGTTCCTGTGTCTCGCCGCGCTCTACGAGAGCTGGACGATTCCGCTGGCGGTGCTGCTGACGGTGCCGCTCGGCATCTGTGGCGCGGTGCTGGCGGCGTCGATGCGCGGTCTCGCCAACGACGTCTATTTCACCGTCGCCCTCATCACCATCATCGGTCTCGCCGCCAAGGATGCGATCCTCATCATCGAATTCGCCAAGGATCTGCGCGCGCAGGGCAGGCCGCTGATCGAGGCCACGATCGAGGCGTGTTCGCTGCGCTTCCGCCCGATCCTGATGACGGGATTCGCCTTCGTCTGCGGCGTGCTGCCGATGGTGGTCGCGCATGGCGCCGGCGGCGCGAGCCAGCAGGCGCTCGGAACCAGCGTCATGGGCGGCATGATCGCGGTGGTGGTGCTGGCGCTGTTGATGGTGCCGGTGTTCTTCGTCACGGTCATGCGCGTGCTCGGACGCGACAGGAGCGGGATCGAGCCGGTGGTTGCGCCCGAGGTTTACGGGCCGCCCGCGCCGGTGTCGGCGGCGGAGTAGGGCGTGCCGTGTATTTCAGCGTCATTGCGAGGCGCATCGCGCCGAAGCAATCCAGAAGCTGCAGGAAAAGAACTGGATTGCTTCGTCGGCTGCGCCTCCTCGCAATGACGGCGCTTCGTCGCAATGAGACGCCGTCGCTCGAGATCTACGCCTCCAGCGGCTTCAGGATTTTCACCAGTTCGCGGTGGATCGCCTCGTTGCCGGCGACGATGTGGCCGGTCTTGAGCGGGTCGTCGTCGCCGTGGATGCCGCTGACGGTTCCGCCGGCTTCGCGGATCATCAGGATGCCCGCCGCCATGTCCCAGGCTTGAAGGTTCCGCTCCCAGTAGCCGTCAAGCCGGCCGGCCGCGACAAAGGCAAGGTCGAGCGAGGCCGCGCCGAAGCGGCGAAGCCCGGCAACCCTGGTCTGGATCGCCATCATCTCCGCGCGCGACAGTTCATGGTCGCCGCGGCCGATATGGGGCAGGCCGCAGGCGATCACGCATTCGTTCATCTGCCGCCGGCCGGCGACGCGCAATCGCTGGTCGTTGAGGAACGCGCCCTTGCCGCGCTCGGCGGTGTAGAGCTCATCGTTGGCGGGATTGTAGATCAGGCCGGCGATCAGCGTGTCCTCGCGCTTGAGGCCGATCGAGATCGCGAACTGCGGAATGCCGTGCAGGAAATTGGTGGTGCCGTCGAGCGGATCGACGATCCAGGTATGGCTCTTGTCGGCGCCCTCGCGGGTGCCGCCTTCCTCGCCGATGAAGCCGTAGCCGGGCCGCGCCTTGCTCAAGTCGTCGTACAGCATCTCCTCGGCGCGCTTGTCGGCCAGGCTGACGAAATTGGCGGGGCCCTTCAGCGAGACCTGAAGATTCTCGATCTCGCCGAGATCGCGCTTGAGGCTGCGGCCGGCGCGGCGTGCGGCCTTGATCATGACGTTCATAAGGGCGGATTGCAGCATGATCTCGGCTCAGCAGGATAACGGGAGGGGGACTGGGTGCCCTGTAGGGCTGCCGCCGTCAAGGCGGATCATTTGGTGCCGAGCCATTTGCGGGCGGCGGCCTCGGCCTTGGCGCGCTCCTCGGGCGTGGCCTGCGCCAGCGCCTCGTCGAGCTGCAGGTCGCCCTTGCCGGCGGTTTTCGCCACGAGGTGCCATTTCAAGCCGTTGACCTTGTCCACGGGCGCCCCCATGCCTTCGACCAGCACGTGGGCGAGACGGTTCTGGGCGATCGCGTTGCCCTGGCGGGCGGCCTTGCGCAGCAGCGACACCGCGGCGGTCTCGTTCCGCTCGGTGCCGGTGCCGTTGAACAGGGCGATGGCGTATTCCACCTCGGCGTCGACGTTGCCGGCGACGGAAGCCGCCTGCAGCAGGCGCGCGGCCTTGGTCAGGTCCTTTTCGACGCCGCGTCCCTCCTTGTAGAACGTTGCCAGGGCATATTGCGCTTCCGGGCTGCCGGCATCGGCGGCGGAGCGCAGCAATTCCGCCGCGCGCTTGAAGTCCTGCGGCAGCGTCTGCCCGTCCATGTAGAGCAATGCGAGATTGTAGGCGGCTTTCGGCTCGCCGAGCTTGGCCGAGGAGGCCAGCAGTTTGGCGGCCGCCTGGCTGTCGGCCGGTCCGCCGCGGCCGGCGATCCGCAGCATTGCCAGTTCGAGCATGGCTTCGCGGTCGCCGAGCGCCACCGCGCGCTGATACCAATCGATCGCCTGCGCGTAGTCGCGCTTGACGCCAAGCCCGTTGGCATAGAGCTGGCCAAGCATGGTCATCGCCGGCGCGTCGCCGTCCTTCTGGATGCGCTGCAAAGCCAGTTCGCGCGCGGCCTTGTAGTAGCCGCGCTGAAAGGCGCCATAAACCAGATCCGCGTTGGGATCGTCGGGCGCCGCGGGCTGGGCGGCGGTTGCTGCCTTGTCGGCAGGAGCCGGATTCCTATCGATCGGCTTCGCCGTCTTGGCCTGTGGCTTGCCGGGCGAGACCTCTTTCTTCAGCGCTGCGGGTGGCGGCGGCTCTGATGGCTTGATCGGCTGAGTCTGGACCGGCTTGCTCTCCGTCGGCTGCGGCGCCAACTGCAGTTGCGCCCACGCGCCGCCGCCGAGCATCGAGAGGCCTGCCGCAATCCAGATCGGACGCAGACGTTTCATCCCTGCGCCGCCTTTTGCCTGGTCTGCGCGTCGTAGCCTTCCCGGATCGCCGCGGCCGCGGCGGTGAGCGCAGCCTGCGGTCCGCGCGGGTCGGCCCAGACCGCGTCCGCGAGCAGGACAAAGTCCGCGCCGGAGGCCGCGAAGATGCGCGCTTCGTCGAGATCGGCCGCATAGCCGACGCAGGGCGGCTCGAACAGTTCGGCCCACCAGTCGAGCCGGTCGCCGATCGCTTCGACCGAGGGGCGGGCACCCTGCGGATCGGGCTCGCCGAACAGCACATAGTCGGCGCCGGCTTCGCCGGCGACCATCGCGTCATGGCGCGTCGCGAGGCCGCCGACGCCGGCAATCCGGTCCGGCTTCAGCGACGGCAGCATCTCCTGCATGGCGTCGATCCCGGCCAGATGCGCGCCGTCCGCGCCGGATCGCGCCACGAGATCCGCATGGCCGTCGAGCAGCAGCGCCGCGCCCGCGTTCTGAACGATGGGCGCCAGCGCCTTGATGCGGGAAATCAGGGTGCGCGGATCGGAAGGCGCAAGGCGCAGCAATACGGCGGCGATGTCCGCCGCCGCGAACAGCGAGGGAAGCTGCGCGGCCAGTTGCGACGGCTCGCTCACAACCGGCGTCGCGAGGTAAATCCTCGGGACAGGACGCGGCGGAGCGGTTTTCGCGGACATAGCCCTCTAGGCTGCCTTCTTCTTTTCCAGGTCGGCCTTCCACTCGCCCTTGCTGGCGAGCGAATTCATGTGCGCGCGATGGGTGAAAGCCTGCTGGGCGGCGGCAACGTTGTCGGCCCTGCCGGACCACGCCTTCTGCGGCGCGGCCTGCAGCGCGCGGCCATAGGAGAAGGTCAGCTTCCACGGCAGGTTGCCGATCCGGTTCATGGCGTCGAGGTGCGCGGTCGCCTCCTCGTCGCTCTGTCCGCCGGACAGGAAGGCGATGCCGGGCACGGCGGCCGGCACGCAGGATTTCAGCATGCGCACGGTCTTTTCCGCGACTTCCTCGACGGAAGCCTGCTTCGGGCACTTCTTGCCCGAGATCGCCATGTTCGGCTTCAGTACCATGCCCTCGAGCGCGACGCGCTGCACGCGCAATTCCTGGAAGGTCTTGTTGAGCACGCGCGAGGTGACATCGTAACAGCGGTCGATGTCGTGGTCGCCGTCCATCAGGACTTCCGGCTCGACGATCGGCACGATCTGCGCCGCCTGGCACAGCGCGGCGTAACGGGCGAGCGCGTGGGCGTTGACGCTGATCGCGGTCATGCTGGGGATGCCGTGGGCGTTATTGATGTCGATCACCGCGCGCCACTTGGCGAAGCGCGCGCCCTGCTCGTAGTATTTCTTCAGCCGTTCGGCGAGCTTGTCGAGGCCGACCGTGACCAGTTCGCCGGGGCAGCCGGGCAGCGCCTGCGTGCCTTCGTCAACCTTGATGCCGGGGATCGCGCCGGCCTGTTCGATGATCTTCACCAGCGGCGTGCCGTCCTTGGCCTTCTGCCAGATGGTCTCGTCGTAGAGGATGACGCCGGAGATGTATTTGCTCATCGCGTCCTTGGCGCGAAACATCATCTCGCGGTAATCGCGGCGATTGTCCTCGGTGGACTCGACGCCGATCACGTCGAAACGCTTCTTGATGGTGCCCGAGGATTCGTCGGCGGCGAGAATGCCCTTGCCGGGCTGGACCATGGCTTGCGCCACTTTGTTGAGGTCGGCGAGGTTCATGAATGGCTCCTGCGTGCGTCTGATGCGAAACGAAGATGTCGGATTCAAGATAATGCGAAGTCGAAAATTCCGGTTCCCAATTCATTTTGCCGCGACGGAGGCGTCATTTTGTCCGCAGCACCTCGACGCCGGGCAGCGGCTTGCCCTCCATCCACTCCAGGAATGCGCCGCCCGCGGTCGAAACGTAGGTAAAATCGCCGGCGACGCCGGCGTGATTCAGCGCCGCCACGGTATCGCCCCCGCCAGCCACCGACACCAGTTTCCCGGCCCTGGTGCGGGCCGCGGCGTGTTTGGCTGCAATCACGGTGCCGCGATCGAATGGCGCCAATTCGAAGGCGCCGAGCGGGCCGTTCCAGACCAGCGTGGCGGCATCGTCGATGGCGGCATGAACGCGCTCGATCGACTGCGGCCCGACGTCGAGGATCATGCCGTCGGCCGGAATCGCGTCGAGGCCGTAGGCATGGGACGGCGCGTTGGCTGCGAAATGGAACGCCACGGTGGCGTCCACGGGCAGGATGATGGCGCA
>DASZVY010000010.1:0-37500 GCA_035546855.1 Nitrobacter sp.
CGCGACGACGATGTTTCCTTCGTATCCGCTCGGCGTCGGCCGGATTTCGCGGTCCCCGGGGCGCTGCCAAAGCATGCGTTCGAGCGTGCGCCGCGCCTTGTCGTCGCGCATGTGGAGCCGGCCGTTGCGGATGCGGAAATCCGTGTCGAATAGCCCGGTTGCGGCCCGGTTTGTCTCCATGACAAGCCCTGACGCCGACAGCGACAAGGCCGGTTGATTGATCAACTCAAACGCATTCAGGGAGCCGAGCAGAACCTGTTGTCCGACGGCCCGAGACAGCGTCGCGACCTCGGTCAAACTATCGGAGAGTGAGGCGAGGACGCGCATCTCATCGTCCCCGAACATTCCCTCACGGGCGGTTCGCTGCAGCGCGAGCCCCCAAAGCGCCGGTCCGGACCGAAACGAAATCACGGACCACCACCTTAGCCCAAACCCGGACGCAAGCTCGTACAGAGGGTTTCTCAGCATGCTCCTTTCCGATGAAAATATATCCTGATCGCGAACGACTCGCCTGCCAGCGAGCAGAAGGGGCACTCCTTTGACCGCCCGGACGTCTGTAGCGTGCAGATCGTTTTCGAAATAGTTTCTGATAAAATCTGATACGGACGGTGTGACGGGCACATCGGGCGTTCGAATGTCGGACTGCAGAAGCGCCGCGCCGGTCGTAACCGCTGCGGCGCAGATCGCCTCCATCAACGACGGCCATCGTCGAGGATCCAGAACAGCCTCGCCAAGGCGGGATGTCGCCCGCTCCAGTAGCCCGATGTCCAGCCGTGCCATGGGAGCCCCAACCGCCAATTCCCAAGTCCATAACCCATTTGGATCATGCAACCGGCGCGGCGACAATTAATTTTTGGGAAACAAGCCTTCAAGGGCCAGCAGCCGAATTCCCAGGTGGGGCGTTCGCGCCAGGCTGCGGCTGACAAAAGAACTGTGGGGGTAAATGATGTTGAATCGCATTGGACGCCGTTTGCTCGCGCTGGCGGGACTGATGTTGCTTCCGATGGCGATCCCCCCAGCCCGGGCTGCAACGATCAAAATCGTTGCTATCGGTGCCAGCACCACGGCCGGAAACAAGGTAGGCATCGATCTCGCCTATCCCGCGCAACTGCAGGCGATGCTTCGCGCCAAAGGCTATGACGTGGATATTCAGAACGAGGGCGTTTCCGGCGCCACGTCAGCTTCCATGGTCGGATGGGCCGATTCCGTCCCGTCAGACACCAGACTGGTGCTGTTGCAGATCGCGCCCTCGAACGATGGTCGGCACGGTATTACCGCCGCCCAGACCGCCGTCTACCGCAACACCATCGTTCAACATCTCAAAGCCCGGCATATCAGGGTCGTTTTCGTCAACCGTCACGTGTCGCGACACCAGCTCGCACTGGACGGCAAACACCCGAATGCGGATGGCCAGCGGACGATCGCCGCCCGCCTGTTGCCTCAGGTGGTTGCCGCCATCGGCTCGCGGAGGTGATCGCGCTTCAAAGGGAGATATCACAAATGAAGAAGCTATTGATCTGGGCGCTTTTCTGCTTTTGTGCATCGCTGGCTCCGGCCAACGCCCAGATTGTCGCCCTTGGCGCGAGCAACGTCGCAGGCAAAGGTGTCGACAGTTCTGAAGCATATCCCGCACAACTAGAGAGGCTCCTCGCGGCGAGGGGTTACCATGTGCACGTGGCAAACGCTGGGGTGTCCGGCGACACAAATGAAGGAATGTTGGCGCGCCTAGATTCATCAGTTCCTGACGGGACTAAGGTTGTAGTCCCAGATGTCAGCGGCGGAGCTTTCAATGCACGCCGGAAAACTGGCGGCAATCAGATTGAAGCGTTGCGGACCATCGAATCTCGATTGCGGGCACGGCACATAAAAATTGTTTCGGAGTCAGCGAAGAGGCTGGTAAAGAATTATGCACAGTCCGATGGCGTTCACCTGACTGCGGAAGGACATGCGCAATTGGCGGCCCGGCTTCTTCCATCAGTCATTCGAGCTCTCCATTAAGCGCGACATCAAACCTCGCCTTCAAAGCCGGAACGGTGAAGCACCGCGTCTGTGTCGGCGTTTGGCCGCCGTCCAAACTTTCGTTTGTTGCCGCGACGCTTGTCGCGATCTTCACCACCCAGCGTACCCGCCAAAAAAGGCCAGGCGCACCGTCTTGTTTCCAACAAGAGCACGACATAGCCCATTTAGGTCATGATCAGTCGCCGCTAAAAAATTTAGTGTAGCTCGATGACTGACTCATCTTTCGCAATGATGCCCGCTCCTGAAGCCGCGGATCTTTCCGAGGTCCTGGACAGATCATTTTATGAATTGGTCAAGAGGCCGGCATTCGATCTCGTGGAGAGCTTAATCGTTTCGCTCGGGAATTGTTACGACCAGGCCGTGAGCGAGAACGGTCTCGCCGAGTTTCGAGTTCAATGCCAGAAGCATTCTCTGCACCGCCTTGTGCTTGAATGTCCTTTCACCAGGAGAGCATTTGAAAAGCCCCGAGGATATGCGGGCGACGCCGTCATGCTCGACTACATCTACCGACCCACGATGGAATCGCTCAGCGACACCGGCAAACAAATATTCTCAGCGACAACCTCGGTAAGCTCAGCGCAAAGCATTGCATGGCGGCGAGATCATCTGGGCACCGAGATTGCAAAGACAGTAGAGAATCAAGCTCATACAAAAATATTGTCGGTGGCGAGCGGGCACCTGAGAGAACTCGATGTGGTTCGTGAACTGACAGCGAGGCGGGATATAAGTATCGATGCACTCGATCAGGATGCGGATTCACTCAATGAGGCGGTGAATTCCTATCCGGATTTCGACATTCAGCCGATAAACAAATCGATCACCCATTTGCTCAGGAGCAGATCGCGAGCAACCTATGATCTGATCTATTCGGCCGGTCTTTTCGATTATCTGTCCGTCAAGGTCGGCTCCGCCCTTCTCAAGAAGTTGCTTGAACTTCTCAAGCCGGATGGACGGCTTATCGTCGGAAATTATGCGACCGACAATTTCGGCCGCGGCTATATGGAAGGGATGATGGATTGGAGTCTCATCTATAGAGATGAGACTGATATGACCAATCTCATTCGCAACGCGCAAACATGCCGCGAATATCGAACCTATCGCGATGCGCCAGGTAACGTCGTCTATCTCGAAGTCTCACAAAGATGGAGCTGAAAATGTCGTCGCTTTTAGGAGAGGAGTCCATGGCGACTGTATCGTCAGATGCTCGTATCTTGCTCAGTCCCCCAATGATCGAACTCGCGCATGAGTACGCTAGTTTGCGCAGAATAAGTCATGATGAAAATATTTCCGACCCTGGCTTTTTCAGCAAGGCGGGTGCGGGTTGCTGCATTTTCAGCAGCGATAATCAAGGCACACGCTACGGATTGCTGAATACCTGCGGCAGCCGCAAGATGCTAAAGCTGCTTTCCTACAATAACGGGACATTGGTGCAGACGCGTTTCATTCATATGGATCGGGCAGAATTTAGATATGTTCTGCAATATGGGAACCAAGAGCTAATCGACTCGGAGCAGGACTGGGATATGGCCCAGGGAGAAAATGGGGCAAGCTTTGTACAATTCTTGAACGAGCCAGCAAGTGATGGTTGGACTACCTGCTTGGCAAGTAATCTGAACCCTCGATTCTATAACGCGATCGAGTACGACGTTTTCAAGAATGGTGCGCGATACGGGAGGGGATGGGTTGCAATTGAACCCGGTGGCTCTCGCAGGATTTTCCCCTTCGGTCCGGACGACCATGGATTTTGCTTCTTGACGGCGGCACGGCTAGATCCCTTGTAGGTGAATGGTCGCAGCTCACTTCTAAAGGTTCGTAGCTCGGCACAGCCATCGAAGAATGGTGTCGCTTCGCTCGCCTACTCTCGGCTACGACGAATGGTTGTTGAGCAAAGCAAGAACCGATGCCGCCACCCGTTTTCCGCTTCGCGCCGTCGCCGAACGGCTTTCTCCATCTCGGCCACGCCTATTCGGCGCTGCTGAACGCCGAGGCCGCGCGGCGGAGCGGCGGCCGGCTCCTGCTGCGCATCGAGGATATCGACGCGACGCGCTGCCGTCCGCACTACGAGGATGCGATCTACGAGGACCTCGCCTGGCTCGGCATCGTCTGGGAGACGCCGGTGCGGCGGCAGTCGGAGCACCTGGCGGATTATCGCGCGGCGCTGGACCGCCTCGACGCCATGGGATTGCTCTATCCGAGCTTCGAGAGCCGCGCCGAGATCGCCCGGCTGGTGGCGGCACGTGAGGCCGGCGGTCCGTGGCCGCGCGATCCCGACGGCGCGCCGTTGTATCCCGGCGATGCCAAGTCCCTTGGCGCAGACGAGCGCGCGCAGCGGCTCCGGTCCGGCGCGCCCTATGCGCTGCGGCTCGACATGGCGGCGGCGTGCCGTCGTGCCGGCGAACTTCGCTGGACCGAAGACGGGTCCGGGCCCGGCGGCGAGACCGGCGAGGTCATTGCGCACCCGGCAGAATGGGGCGACGTCATCCTCGCGCGCAAGGAAACTCCGACCAGCTATCACCTCTCGGTCGCGATCGACGATGCGCTGCAGGGCGTGACCCATGTGATCCGTGGGCAGGACCTGTTCCGTTCGACCGGCGTGCACCGGTTGCTGCAAAACCTGCTCGGTCTGCCGGAGCCGGTCTACCGTCACCATGGGCTGATCCGTGACGCTGCCGGGGCCAAGCTGTCGAAGTCCGCCGCCGCGACCGGGTTGCGCGAACTGCGTGCGGCCGGCGTGACGCCCGCGGAGGTCCGTCGCCGGGTGGGTCTGTCCTGACCGGCGTGCGGCCGGGGCGGCGTCGGTCGAAAGCCCGGGCCGCTGCCTGCCTTCGGTTTGCCGCAACACAATCTCAACCCAATTCCCGTCTCCGGCGTGACTCCGGACGCGGAGCCATGGCATGCTGGCCATGGGGTTGGGGTCAGGGAATCATGGCGCTGAAGTCGCGCTCCTCGCGCAAGGTGCGTTCGCCGAAACGGAAGCCGGGCCGGACGCGCGCGCCGTCGAAGCGTGCCCTCCGCCGCAGCCGCTCGTCTCCAAAAGTGAAGCCGGAGATCGTCGAAGCGGCGCTCGCGGCCTTCGCGCACGAAGTGCGGACGCCATTGACCGGAATCCTAGCGGTCAGCGATCTGCTCGCCACGTCGGATATTGGCGAGCGCGAGCGGCGCTGGGTCGATACCATCAAGGCCGGCGCGGAACATCTCGCCAGCCTGGCGACGCTGTTCGTCGACGCCGCGCGCAGTCGGCGCGCTGCGCCGGGCGGGCGGCAGGATTTTTTCGATCTGCGGGTCCTGGCGCGCAGCGTCGGCGATTCGCTTGCGGGACGGGCCGCGGCCAAGGGGCTTCGCGCGACCGTGAGCATCTCCGATGATTTGCCGCCTTTCGTGAACGGCGATCCGGTCCGGTTGCGCGCGGCGCTGGAAAACCTGATCGACAATGCCGTCAAGTTCACGGAGCAGGGCGACGTGGCGCTCAAGGTCACGATGCGGCGCGCGCCGAAGGGCAAACTCGGCGTCAGCTTCGCGGTGTCCGACAGCGGAATCGGTTTGACGCTGGCCGAGATCAGACGGCTGTTCCGGCCGTTTTCGCAAGCCAACGTCTCGATCGCATCGCGCTTCGGCGGCGCCGGACTCGGATTGTCCTCGGTGAAGCAGCTTGCGCGCGCAATGGGCGGCGATGTCACGGTGGCGCAACGTCGCGGCGGCGGCACGACATTCACGTTCACCGGCATTCTGGCCCGCGCGGCGGGGCCGGTCACGATCATGACGGGGGGCGAGGCCGAAGCGGCGTCTTTCTCCGGGGACGGCTTTCGCATTCTCGGTGTCGAGGACAATCCGTTCGGACGCGTCGTGCTCAATGCGATCCTGACCGAGCTTGGCCATCAGGCCGAATTCATCGGCCGCGGCGAGGCGGTGACGGAGCGGATATCGCAGGGCGGCTTCGACGCGGTGCTGATGGACATGGTGCTTCCCGGCATCAGCGGCATCGAGGCGATCGGCCGTATCCGCGCGCTGAATTCGCCGCACGGCCGGATCGCGATCATCGGCGTTTCGGGCCGGAGCGAGGA
Source organism: Nitrobacter sp. (assembly GCA_035546855.1). Taxonomy (GTDB): domain Bacteria; phylum Pseudomonadota; class Alphaproteobacteria; order Rhizobiales; family Xanthobacteraceae; genus Nitrobacter. The sequence continues at coordinate 6,081 of DASZVY010000010.1, forward strand.
TGAGGCCGCGGCGCGCAAGGCCGGCGCCGATGCATTTCTCGTCAAACCGGTGTCTCCGCGTGCTCTCGCGACTGCGCTGCTTGAAGTGAGACGCCGCGCGGCAGCCGCGACTTGATGATCGCCGCGTTCAGTTCGCCGCCGAACACGAAAATCGCGGCGATGAAGTACAGGAACACCAGTGCGATGATGACCGAGGCGAGCCCCGCATACATCGTGACGTAGTTGTTGGCGAAGCGCGCCAGATAAAGGCCGAAGCCGATGCCGGCGGCCAATGATGCCAGCATGGTGAAGACGATCCCCGGGATGATCTGCGCAAACGATCTGCGGCCCGCGGGCAGCCACGCATGCAGGATCACCAGCGCGACGAACATCGCCAGAATGGTGATTCCATAGCGGGCGATGCTGAGCAGGTGCTCGTTCGATTCCACGATCAGCGGAATGTAGCGGCGCGCGGCGGCGATGATCAGCGGGCCGAGCACGATCAGAAAGGCCATCGCGAGCGCGGTGAAGGCGGCGATCAGCGTGTAGCCGATCGATTCCAGCCGCAGCCAATACCACCGTCGCGGTTCGGCCACCGCATAGGCGCGGTTCAGTGCGACCCGCAGGCTCTCGACGCCGTTCGACGCGAAATAAACCGCGAGCGCCGCGCCGATGGTCAGCGCGTCGCCGCGCGTGGTCGTCAGCACGTCGTGGATTTCACCGGACAAGGCGTTGGCGACCTGGACCGGCCAGATCTGGAGCATGAGGCTGGCGGCCTGGTCGGCCAGCTCTTTCGACCCGACAAAGCCGGCGAGCGAGGTCAGGACGATCAGGAACGGAAACAACGCCATCAGGGTCGAGAGCGCGATGTGGCTTGCGATCGCCCAGCCGTCGTCGGCGAGAAATGTGTAGAAGGCGTCCAGCCCGACCCGATAGGCGTAGCGTATCTGCCTCACATGCCACCTCGGCCCCGGCGGCCGACGTCGTTGTCGGCGCTTGCTTACTATCTGATATCAATACACAAAAGACCAGATCGTTGCGTCCGGCCGGAATCACTTGAGGACAATGGCGCCCTGGCGATTGCGGTGTTATGTACGGGTCATGATAGTCTTTCTGAGCAAAATCCTGCTTCCGATCGCAGTGGGCGCCGTTGCGGTCGTCCTGCTGCTTGGCCTCTTCAATATGATGCGGGGCGGCAATCCCAACCGGTCGCAGAAGCTGATGCAGATGCGGGTTCTGCTGCAGTTCGTCGCCATCGTCATCACCATGGTGACGGTCTGGGTCATGGGGCATTCCGGCTGATGCGGAGTTGACGGTTCCGGAGGACCCATGGTCGTTCTCAATCGTATCTATACGCGCACCGGCGACGACGGCACCACCGCGCTCGGCAGCGGCGAACGCCGGCCGAAATACGATCTGCGCGTCAGCGCTTATGGAACCGTCGATGAGACCAACGCGGCCATTGGGGTGGTGCGGTTGCATCTCGCCGCGGCGCCGGCCCTCGATGCCATGCTGGGACGGATTCAGAACGACCTGTTCGATCTTGGCGCCGATCTCGCCGTGCCCCAGCGCGAAGGCAAGGCCGAGCGCCTCCGCGTGCTGTCGAGCCAGGTGACTCGTCTGGAAAGCGATATCGACACCCTCAATGCCGATCTCGCCGACCTGACCTCGTTCGTGTTGCCGGGCGGAACTCCGGCCGCCGCCTGCCTCCACGTCGCCCGCACGATTTGCCGCCGCGCGGAACGGCTGGTGGTGGAACTCGCCGCGCAACCCAGTGAGCCGGTGAGCGCCGCCGCAATCCAGTACCTGAACCGGTTGTCGGATTTCCTGTTTGTCGCCAGCCGGGCCATGAACGACAATGGCGCCAAGGACGTGCTTTGGGTGCCGGGTCAGTACAGGTAACGGGCGGCATTTCGGGGCCGCCGGGACCGCCGCGCACCTCAATTTTTAGCCTTTCGCGCGTTGACCGCCGAAAGCGGGACCTTTAGGTTCCGCGGCCAAGCTCACAAGCAAGCTGATCCAGCCAAACGCAAATTGAAAGAGGATCGATGAAGGTTCTGGTGCCGGTAAAGCGGGTCGTTGACTACAACGTCAAGATCCGCGTCAAGAGCGACGGATCGGGCGTTGAACTCGCCAACGTCAAGATGTCGATGAATCCGTTCGATGAAATCGCGGTCGAGGAAGCGCTGCGGTTGAAAGAAGCCGGCAAGGCGACGGAAGTCGTCGTGGTGTCGATCGGTCCGGCGCAGGCGACGGAAACAATCCGTACCGGCCTCGCCATGGGCGCCGACCGCGGTATCCTGGTCAAGGCCGACGGCATGGTGGAGCCGCTCGCCGTCGCCAAGATCCTGAAGGGGGTCGTCGACGCGGAAAAGCCCGGTCTGGTCATTCTCGGCAAGCAGGCGATCGATGACGATTCCAACCAGACGGGCCAGATGCTTGCAGCATTGCTCGGCTGGTCGCAGGCGACCTTCGCCTCCAAGCTCGAGGTTGACGGTTCCGACTTCAAGGTCACCCGTGAAGTCGATGGGGGTCTGCAGACCGTCAGGCTCAAGGGACCATCGATCGTGACGACCGATCTGCGGCTCAACGAGCCACGCTATGCCAGTCTCCCCAACATCATGAAGGCGAAGAAGAAGCCGATCGACGACAAGTCGGCCGCCGACTACGGCGTCGATCTCACGCCGCGCCTCGAAATCATCAAGACGACAGAGCCCCCGGGACGAAAGGCCGGCGTCAAGGTCAAGGACGTCGCCGAACTGGTGTCCAAGCTCAAGAACGAAGCGGGGGTGATCTGATGACGACGCTGCTGATTGCCGAACATGACAACGCCTCGCTGAAGGACGCGACCAACAAGGCGTTGACCGCCGCCGCCGAACTCGGCGCTCCCGTCGACGTGCTTGTCGCCGGCGAAAACGCCAAGGGCGCGGCCGAAGCCGCGGCGAAGCTGAAGGGCGTGGCCAAAGTGCTGTTGGCCGACAATGCCGCCTACGCGCACGACCTCGCCGAGCCGCTGGCCGCGCTGATCGTGTCGCTGGCGCCGGGCTATGACGCATTCGTTGCGCCCGCGACCTCGCGGTTCAAGAACGTGATGCCGCGCGTGGCCGCGCTGCTCGACGTGATGCAGGTCTCCGAGATCATCAAGGTGGTCTCGCCGGATACCTTCGAGCGGCCGATCTACGCCGGAAACGCGATCCAGACCGTCAAGTCGAAGGACGCCAAGAAGGTCATCACCGTCCGCACGTCGACCTTCCAGGCGACGGGTGACGGCGGCAGCGCCGCCGTAGAAAACGTCGCCGCCGCCGCCGATCCCGGTCTGTCGAGTTTCGTCGGCGAGGAGGTCGCCAAGAGCGATCGTCCCGAACTGACCTCCGCCAAGATCATCGTCTCCGGCGGCCGCGCCATGCAGAGCCGCGAGAACTTCACCAAGTACATCGAGCCGCTGGCGGACAAGCTCGGCGCCGCCGTCGGCGCCTCGCGCGCGGCGGTCGATGCGGGTTACGCGCCCAATGACTGGCAGGTGGGACAGACCGGCAAGGTGGTGGCGCCGGAACTCTACATCGCCATCGGCATCTCCGGAGCGATCCAGCATCTGGCCGGCATGAAGGACTCCAAGGTGATCGTCGCGATCAACAAGGACGAGGACGCGCCGATCTTCCAGGTCGCCGACTATGGCCTGGTCGCCGACCTCTACCAGGCCGTGCCCGAACTGACCGCCGAACTCGGCAAGCTCGGAAAATAACGATGATTGGAAACATCGCCCGGATCATCTGACGTCGGGCGATGTTTTTATGCAAGAATGGACGAACCGCGATATGCGCGGTTCAGGATGAGATGGCGGGATGGCGGCAATGATCAGGAAAGTCGGCGTGATCGGTTCGGGCCAGATGGGCAACGGCATCGCGCATGTGACCGCTCTTGCCGGAATGAATGTTGTCCTCACCGATATCTCGCCCGATCGTATCAAGTCCGCGATCGCGACCATCAGCGGCAACCTGTCGCGTCAGGTCTCGAAGAACGCCATCACGGATGACGAGCGCAAGCAGGCGCTGGCGCGGATCGAGTCCGCCGAATCTCTCGATGGACTTGCCGACTGCGACCTCGTGATCGAAACCGCGGTCGAAAAGGAAGAGACCAAGCGCAAGATATTCCATGATCTGTGCGCTGTCCTGAAGCCGGAGGCCATCGTCGCGTCGAACAGCTCGTCGATCTCGATCACGCGGCTCGCCGCCTCTACGGATCGTCCGGAAAAATTCATCGGCATTCACTTCATGAATCCGGTGCCGCTGATGGAACTGGTCGAACTGATCCGTGGCATCGCCACCGATGACGCGACCTTCGAGGCGTCCAAGGAATTCGTCACCCGGCTCGGCAAGCAGGTCGCCGTTTCGGAGGACTTCCCGGCCTTCATCGTCAACCGCATCCTGCTGCCGATGATCAACGAAGCGATCTACACGCTGTATGAAGGCGTCGGTAACGTGGAAGCGATCGATGCCGCCATGAAACTCGGCGCCCATCACCCGATGGGGCCGCTCGAGCTTGCGGACTTCATCGGTCTCGATACCTGCCTGTCGATCATGCAGGTGCTGCACGAGGGGCTCGCGGATTCCAAGTATCGCCCGTGCCCGCTGCTGGTGAAATACGTCGAGGCCGGATGGCTGGGGCGCAAGAGCCAGCGCGGCTTCTACGATTACCGTGGCGAGAAGCCGGTTCCGACGCGCTGACCCGCATTTTTCTTAATTGTCCTTCTGCGCAATTCATTAACTGTCCTGCGCTACACCCGCCTCGTCGGGAGAGTGACGTATGGATATGAGTTTGGTCATGGCCGCGATGGCCGCGCAAACTGGCAGCTTGCAGACGCAGGTCGCGACCTCGGTTATCAAATCGAACATCGACGCGGAGCGATCCAACGTGCTGACCCTGCTGGGGGTGGGCCAGCAGGGCGCGCCGTCGCTCGGTAACGTCGGTGCCGGCATCGGCGGCAACGTCAACCTGTCGGTCTGAAGCTACCGCGCCACCGTCGCATTGATCAGCTTGAGCGCGTCCTCGCTATCCCATTCCGCGGGACCCGCGATATGGCCGATCTCGCAGCCCCGGCTGTCCACCAAAACCGACGTCGGCATGCCGAGCGCCAGGCCGATGCTTTTAAGTTCCTGAAATACCTTGGCTTTCGCATCGCTATAGTTGCCGAGGCGCGTCAGGTTGGCGTCCTTCAGGAAGGCCTTTGGCTTGTCCGCGTCCCGGGTATCGATGTTGACCGCGACGACGGCGAACTTGTCGCTGCCGAGCTTGCCCTCAAGCCGGTCGAGCGCGGGCATTTCCTTGCGGCAGGGCACGCACCACGTCGCCCACAGGTTCAAAAGCACCGTCTTTCCCTTCCAGTCGGACAGCTTTTTCTCCTCGCCGTTACCGTCCCGGAACGTCAAATCCGGCATCTGCAGGGGCTTCGAAGCCATGGTAACGGCGGCGACCTCGCCGGTGGCCAGCGGCGCGACCTTCCGCGCCAGCGCGACGGTGGCGCTGCAGGGGGCGTCGGCGCGGGCCGTGTGCCTGAAGTGCGCCACACCGTAAATGAACGCCGCCGCGAGAACGACCCCGGCCACCGAAATGAGTGGGCCGCTTGGAGGTCCCCTGCGCCGTCCGGTGGGGCTTGAGGGTGTTTCAGGCATAGTGTTTGTCATCCTGTGTCAGATACGGGTATGCAGTGACCCTGAGCGACAACTGCATGGACGCCCGCACGGCGGCCGGCAAGCGTGAACATGAGTGGCACGGCATGAGCAACAAGATGTGGGGCGGCCGGTTCGGCGAGGGTCCCGACGCGATCATGGAGGAAATCAACGTCTCCATCGACGTCGATCGCCATCTTTACGCCCAGGACATTGCCGCATCCAAGGCGCACGCTGCCATGCTTGCCGCGCAAGGCATTATCACCGCGAATGATGCAAAAAACATCGGCAAGGGTCTAGACACGATTTTGTCAGAGATCGGCAAGGAATCCTTCAGTTTCAAGCGCGCGCTGGAGGACATTCACATGAATGTCGAGAGCCGGCTTGGCGAACTGATCGGTCCTGCTGCGGGGCGATTGCACACCGCGCGCTCGCGCAACGACCAGGTGGCGACCGATTTCCGGCTCTATATCCGCGACATCATCGACGAGACCGATGCGGCGCTGGCGCAATTCCAGCACGCGCTGGTGACGCGCGCGCTGGAGCATGCCGACACGGTCATGCCGGGCTTCACCCATCTGCAGACCGCGCAACCCGTCACCTTCGGCCATCATCTGATGGCCTATGTCGAGATGGCGACGCGCGACCGCGGCCGCTTTGCCGATGCGCGCGCGCGGCTGAACGAAAGTCCGCTGGGCGCGGCGGCACTGGCGGGCACGTCATTCCCGATCGATCGTCACGCCACCGCGAAAGCACTTGGGTTCGCGCGGCCGATGGCGAATTCGCTCGATGCGGTATCGGATCGCGATTTCGTGCTGGAAACGCTGTCGGCGGCGGCGATCACGGCGGTGCATCTGTCGCGCTTCGCGGAGGAGATTGTGATCTGGACGTCGCCGCTCGTCGGTCTGGTGCGACTTTCCGACAAGTTCACCACCGGCTCCTCCATCATGCCGCAGAAGCGCAATCCCGATGCCGCCGAACTGGTGCGCGCCAAGACCGGGCGCGTCATCGGCGCGCTGACCGCGCTGCTGATCGTGATGAAGGGCTTGCCGCTCGCCTATCAGAAGGACATGCAGGAGGATAAGCAAGGCGCGATGGACGCATTCGGCGCGTTGTCGCTGGCGATTCGCGCCATGACCGGCATGGTGCGCGACCTTGTGCCTGACGAAGCGCGGATGAAAGCGGCCGCCGGCGATGGCTATGCCACCGCCACCGATCTCGCGGACTGGCTGGTGCGGACGCTGAAGATGCCGTTCCGCGACGCCCATCACGTCACCGGGCGGATCGTGGCTGAGGCGGCCGGGCGGGGCGTGGCGCTGCATGAACTGCCGCTCAGGGACATGCAGGCGGTCGAGCCGCGCATCACCGCCGATGCCCTCGCGGTGCTGTCGGTCGAAGCCTCGGTGAAAAGCCGCACCAGCTATGGCGGCACCGCACCGAAGAATGTCCGCGCCCAGGCCAAGGCCTGGCTCAAGCGGCTGGAAAAAGAGCGAAAATTGGGCTGAGGCGCAAAATTTGCCGCGATTTGGCGCCCGTCCGGGCCTCGCCAGAACGGGCCAATCTTTGTATGGTGCTGCCGCATTTGGGGAATTCGCCGTGAATCGTACGTCCAGTCCCGTCTCCGCGCGATGGGTATTGTTGTTTCTGACCGCCGCAGCGTTGGCGCTCGCCGGTTGCGGGCGTAAGGGCGGCCTCGATCTGCCGCCAGCCGCGTCGGATCAGGCGCGCAATGCCGCGGCCGCGGACGATCAGGCGCGGGACCGTGCGGCCAAGGGCAGCGTATTCGATCCGTCCTATGGAATGAATCGCGATCCCGTCGCGGCCAAAGGCAACAGCAACAAATCCTTCATTCTCGACCCGCTGCTCGACAGCCACTGAGACGAATTTCGGAGCCGGGACACGAGCGGAGCGAATTTGACGTTCGCTACCTCCATAGCAGCGATGCCGGGAAACGAACGTCAAATTCAAAGCTCCGCTAAAAATTGCATTTGCCAGTGGTCCTTTGATCCTGACATTTGCACAGGGCACTGCTGGAACGGGATGCAAATGTTGGAATCGGACCACTAGTCCATGCGCCACTTCGACTATCGCGATGGCGTGCTCCACGCCGAGGCCGTGAATCTGTCCGCGCTTGCGGATGCCGTCGGCACGCCGTTCTACTGTTATTCCACCGCGACGCTGGAGCGGCATTACCGGGTATTCACCGACGCCTTCGCCGGCACCGATCATCTCGTCTGCTACGCCACGAAGGCGAATTCCAACCAGTCGGTGCTGCGCACGCTGGCGAAGCTGGGGGCGGGCGCGGACGTGGTGTCGGGTGGGGAGCTCAAGCGCGCGCTCGCGGCCGGCATTCCGGCGAACAAGATTCTGTTCTCGGGCGTCGGAAAAACCACGGACGAATTGCGGCTCGCGGTGTCGCACGACATTCTCTGCATCAACGTCGAATCCGAACCCGAACTCGAAGCGCTGTCGCAGGTTGCGTCGCAGATGGGGCGCACGGCGCGCATCTCGATTCGCGTCAATCCGGATGTCGATTCCGGGACGCACGCAAAAATCTCCACCGGCAAGTCCGAGAACAAGTTCGGCATCCCGATCGCACGGGCGCGCGAAATCTATGCGCGGGCGGCAAAGCTGCCGGGCATCGAGGTCACCGGCGTCGACATGCATATCGGCAGCCAGATCACCGATCTCGGACCGATGGAGGCGGCGTTCCGCCTGCTGGCCGAATTCGTCACGGTGCTGCGCGGCGATGGCCACACCATTTCGCATGTCGATTTCGGCGGCGGTCTCGGCGTGCCCTATTACGAGGATCGCGCCGCTCCGCCGGAACCCGTCGCCTATGCCGCGATGGTCAAGCGGGTGACGCACAATCTCGGCTGCACGCTGATGTTCGAGCCGGGCCGCATGATCGTCGGCAATGCCGGCATCCTGGTGACGCGCGTGATCTATGTGAAGCACGGCGATGCGCGCAATTTCGTCATCATCGACGCCGCGATGAACGACCTGATCCGCCCGACATTGTATGAGGCGTATCACCAGATCATGCCGGTGCGCGCCGCGCCGCCCGATGCGCCGGTGCTGGTGGCGGACGTGGTCGGTCCGGTATGCGAGACCGGCGATTATCTCGCGCTCGGCCGCAACCTGCCGGAACCCAGGGCCGGCGACCTGCTCGCCATCATGACGGCGGGCGCCTACGGCGCGGTGCAGGCCGGGACCTACAACACCCGGCCGCTGGTGCCGGAGGTGCTGGTCAAGGGCGATCGGTACGCGGTGGTGCGGCCGCGCGTCGAGGTCGATCAACTGATCGCAATGGACACGCCGGCGCCCTGGTTGTGATCTCCTGCGTGGAACGCTGCCTCAATGGCGCCGTCGTGCTAGTGTCTCACTTCAGAAGTTCGCATGCACTTGCAGCAACCCTTGATGCGAACTTCTGAGCCACCATACCAGGATGTCATTGAGCATCCGGAGATGACATTGAGCGGTTCGACATCCGATCCATCCAGAGGGGCTGGCAGACCAGCGGAGACATCGGGTCTCCAACTGATGCAGGCCTTGAAGCGGGCACGATGGGCCATCGCGTGGGAACGCGGCTGGCCGCATCTTGCCCGGCTGCTCTGTGTTGCCGGCCTGTTCCTCGTGATGTCCTGGATCGGCCTTTGGCTCGTGGCGCCGGTGTGGGCGCGCATGGCTGGCGTCGGCGTTTTCGTGGCGCTGGGGCTCGCCGCCCTGGTTCCCGCCGTCAGGTTCCACTGGCCCACCCGCGAGGAAGGCTTGGCGCGGCTCGATCGTGCCACCGGCCGCGGCCACCGCCCGGCCACCGCGCTGACCGATACTGTGTCGACCCAGGATCCGGTCGCGCTGGCGCTGTGGCAGGAACAGCGTACGCGCACGCTGGCGTCACTGACGGGATTTCGTGCAGGATTGCCGTCCCCGCGGCTGGCCGTTCATGACCGCTGGGCGTTGCGCGCGCTGGTCATCGTCGCAATGGTCGCGACCTACATCGCCGCAGGCGATGAGCGCACTGAGCGCATCGCCGCGGCGTTCGACTGGAACGGCATGCTTGCGCAACCCAACGTCCGCGTCGACGCGTGGGTGTCGCCGCCAAAATACACCGGCAGGCCGCCGATCATCTTGTCCGCCGCGAACAAGGAGGCCGCGTCGGATGGCGCGCTTTCCGTACCGGCGGGCAGTACGCTGATCGTGCGGTCGAGCGGCGGCAATCTTGACGTTGTCACCGGCGGGGCTCTCACGGAAATTGCCGCCACGGAGCAGGCGCCTCAGGGCACGAGCGAGCGTCATTTCACCATCGCGGGCGACGGCACGGCCCATGTCCGCGCGCCGGCCGGGCAGGCGCCCTGGACGTTCACCGCGGTTGCCGATCGCGCACCGACGATCGCGCTTGCAAAGGAACCCGAGCGTCAGGCTCGCGGCTCGCTGCAACTGTCCTACAAGATGGAGGACGATTACGGCATCACCGAAGCGCATGCGATTTTCGCCACCCGCTCCGGCGGCGTCGACAGGGCCGGTGCGACCGACGCAGACGAGGCCGCCGCGCCGCCACGTCCCTTGTTCGATGCGCCGCAGTTCGCGCTGGTGCTGCCGAATGCGCACACGCGCAACGGCGTCGGCCAGATGGTCAAGGATTTGAGCGCGGATCCCTATGCCGGGGCGGACGTGACGCTGACGCTGACCGCGCGCGACGAGGCCGGCAACGAGGGTCATAGCGAGCCGTTCGACATGCGCCTGCCGGAGCGCGTCTTCACCAAGCCGCTGGCGCGTGCGCTCATCGAGCAGCGCCGCATCCTGGCGCTCGACGCCAATCAGTCCAGGCAGGTCCATACCGCGCTCGACGCGCTGATGATCGCGCCCGAAGCCTTCACGCCGGAAACAGGTCAGTATCTCGGTCTCTACAACGTCACGAAGCAGCTTGAGGAGGCGCGCACCGATGCGCAGTTGCGCGAGGTCGTGGCGAGCCTGTGGGCGCTTGCCGTCACCATCGAGGACGGCAACATGACCGACGTCGACAAGGCGCTGCGCGCGGCGCAGGACGCCCTGAAGGATGCCCTGGAGCGCGGCGCGAGCGATCAGGAGATCAAGAAGCTCACCGAAAATCTGCGCGCGGCGCTGGACAAATACCTGCGTCAGCTCGCCGAGCAGATGCGCAACAATCCTCAGCAGTTGGCCCGGCCGCTCGACCGCAACACCCGCGTCATGCGCCAGCAGGATCTCGACAACATGCTGGATCGCATGGAGCGGCTGTCGCGCTCCGGCGACAAGGATGCGGCGAAGCAACTGCTCGATCAATTGCAGCAGATGCTCGAGAATCTGCAGATGGCGCAGCCGGGTCAGGGCCAGGATGGCGACATGCAGCAGTCGCTGAACGAACTCGGCGACATCATCCGCAAGCAGCAGCAACTGCGCGACCGGACCTTCAAGCAAGGGCAGGATGCGCGGCGCGAGCGCCGGCACGGCAAAAGTCCGGATGACCAGGATGCAATGAACAACCTGCAGCAGGATCAGCAGGCGCTGCAGGACCGGCTGAAGAAATTGCAGGACGACCTTGCCAAGCGTGGGTTCGGCCCGGGGCAGCGAGGCGAGCAGGGCCAGCAGCCGCAACAGGGACAGGGTCAGCAGGGAGAGCAGGGCGATGATCAGGACGGCCTCGATCAGGCCGGCACCGCGATGGGCGACGCCAACGGGAAGCTCGGCGACGGCAATACCCAGGGGGCGGTGGATTCCCAGGGCAATGCGCTCGAAGCCCTGCGCAAGGGCGCCAAGAGCCTGGCCGAGGCCATGCAGCCCGGCGACGGGGATGGCACGGGCGACGGTCCTGGAAACCGGGCCGGACGTCAGCAGAGCGGCGGAAACGAGAGCGATCCACTCGGGCGGCCTCTCCACGGCCGCGAACTCGGCGACGATCAGACGGTGAAGATTCCCGGCGAGATCGATGTCCAGCGTGTCCGCCGGATTCTGGAGGAATTGCGGCGCCGGCTCGCTGATCCGAACCGCCCGCAGATCGAACTCGATTACCTCGAGCGGCTGCTCAAGGACTACTGAGTTCTGCGCGACGCCAGCGCGTCGGCCACGGCGATGCGGATGTCGGCCACCGAGAACGGCTTGGTGACGACGTCGTGAACGATGGCGTTGAGACCCGACGCGCGTTCGCGCTGGTCGGCGAAGCCGGTCATCAGCAAGATCGTCAGGTCGGGAAAATCCCGGGCCGCGGCCAGCGCCAGCGCGATGCCGTCCATGATCGGCATCTTGATGTCGGTGAGGAGCAGGTCGAAGGCAGCTTCCGTCGCGGTGAGGATGTCAAGCGCCTCGGCGCCGTCCTGCGCGGTGACGATGTCATGGCCGTCCATGGCGATGGCGCGCGCCACGAGCGATCGCATCGACTCCTCGTCGTCGGCAATCAGAACCCGCGACACGGTCAGGCTCCGCTTCCGGTGACGACGTCGTGGCGATTGAAGAAACGCACATCGACGCTGCGACCCTCGGCCGGGGGGGAGGCGAGGCGGGATCGGAACCAGGCCTTTTCGCCGGGCTTGAGAACCGGCTGTTCCAGCACGGCATTCCAGGCATAGATCTCTGAATTCGCGGCATCGCGGACGCTGAACCGCAGCCGCGGTAATTCGACAGGCTTCCGGCCCTGCGTAACGATCGTGCCTTCGATCACGAGCACCGGTTTCCCGTCGACCGTTTCGGTCGAGAGTTTGACGTCCTTGAATGCCAAGCCGCGCAAATTCACATCGAGCCCGACCAATTGATAGAAGGTGGCGGTCTGAGGCAGCCATCTTACCACATCGACGCGCCAGAAGATCAGAGCAACCACCAGAGCGGCCATGACGCTGGTGACGGCAGTGAGGTTGATCGACGGCCTTGGAAGCTGGAGGGACAAGGATGGCAGCTTGAACAGTCTGCGCAGGCGGAGCGGACGCGCAGACGGTGTCGGCGCGGGATCCTCGGCTATGTCGTCATGGCGGGCGGCCGACGGCCAATCGCCGGGTTCGGCTGTTTCCGGCATCTCGCTTGCAAGCGGCGGACTTTCCACCGAGGGCGTCTCATCTCGCTCTGGCGGCGCAGCCGTGTTCCAGGCCGGCGCGTCCTCGGCATCGGCCATGGCAGGTATCCGCGCTGCCATGACCGCGGTATCTTCCGGCGCCGCCAGCCAGGTTTCCTTGCAGCGCGCGCAGCGCACGGTGCGGCCCGTCGTGCCGAAGCTCGCCGGATTGACCGCGTAGGATGTATTGCAGTGAGGACAAACGATATGCATGGAACGATTCGCCGAATGACCGTGCCCGAACCCTACCTGCCGTCCGTTAACGAATCGGAAACCATAACCGACGCACAACGGACGCGAGGTGCGCTGGGCCATGGAACCAAGAGGTTCCCGGTCGTGCGCCTTGAGAGTCCCGTCCTGCATTGCATCGAACGGAGCTAGCATTGGTCCGGTTCGAAAACGTCGGTCTGCGCTACGGGCTTGGCCCGGAAATTCTGCGCGACCTCAGTTTTCAGATCCCGGCTCATTCCTTCCAGTTTCTCACCGGGCCTTCCGGCGCGGGCAAGACCTCGCTGCTGAGACTCCTGTTTTTGTCGCTGCGGCCCACGCGCGGGCTTGTCAACCTGTTCGGTCAGGATGTCTCGCTGCTCGGCAAGGACGAGGTCGCCGGCCTGCGAAAGCGGATCGGAATCGTGCTGCAGGATTTCCGCCTGCTGGATCACATGACCACCTACGAGAACGTGGCGCTGCCGTTTCGCGTGATGGGCCGCGACGAGTCGAGTTATCGCCGCGAGGTGATCGATCTTTTGAAGTGGGTCGGTCTCGGCGAGCGCATGGATGCGCTGCCGCCGATTCTGTCGGGCGGGGAGAAGCAGCGCGCCGCCATCGCGCGCGCGGTGATCTCGCGTCCGCACCTGCTGCTCGCCGACGAGCCGACGGGCAACGTCGATCCGACGCTCGGCCGGCGCCTGCTGCGGCTCTTCATCGAACTCAACAAGTCCGGAACGGCGGTTATCATCGCGACCCATGACATCACCTTGATGGATCAGTACGACGCGAGGCGGCTGGTGCTGCATCAGGGACGGCTGCATGTCTATGAATGAGGCGAAGGAGCGGCATGGCGTCCTGATGGATCTCGGGCAGGAGCGCCCGCAGGTCCCGGTCCGCGCGCGCAACATGTCGCCGATCGTGCCGCGCGCCTCGATCTCCGGCCGGGCGCTGGTGGCCGTGGTGGCCATCATGACGTTCCTGGCATCGATGACGACGGGGGTGGTCTTCCTCGTCAGCGCGTCGGCCGCGGAATGGCAGTCCGACGTGGCGAGCGAAATCACCATTCAGGTGCGCCCGGTTACGGGCCGCGATCTCGACCGTGACGTGGCATCGGTCGTTCAGGTCATGCGCGCGCAGCCGGGCATCGTCGATGTCAGGCCTTATACGAAGGAGGAATCCGGCAAGCTGCTTGAGCCGTGGCTCGGCACCGGCCTGTCGCTCGATGAACTTCCGATCCCGCGCGTCATCGTGGCGCGGGTGTCGCCGGGGACGGCGCTCGACCTTGCCGACCTGCGCCGCCGCGCCGTCGCGGTCGCGCCCTCGACCAGCGTGGACGATCATCGGGCGTGGATCGACCGGATGCGCTCGATGACCGGCGCCACCGTATTTGCCGGCATAGGCATTCTGGTGCTTGTCATCGTCGCGACGATCATTTCGGTCTCATTTGCGACGCGTGGCGCGATGGCGGCGAACCGTCCGATCGTCGAGGTGCTTCATTTCGTCGGCGCGGGCGACCGTTACATCGCCAACCGCTTCCTCAGACACTTTCTCCGCCTCGGTTTTGAGGGCGGCGCGATCGGCTGCGTCGCGGCGATGCTGGTGTTCGGATTTTCCGAATCGATCGCCAACTGGTTTTCCGGCACTCCCGTCGGCGACCAATTTGCCGCGCTTCTCGGCACATTTTCGTTACGGCCGGTCGGCTATCTTGCACTGGTGCTGCAGACGGTGGTTATCGCGGCGATCACGGCTTGGGCCTCGCGCCGGACCTTGTTTGCGACGCTGGACGATATCGATTGACCGGAGGCCGGCCCTTCGGACTCCACTTCGCCTCAAAACGCATTAAAATCGCGCAAACCGGACCCGTTCGGCCGCCGATCTGACCGATGTCATGAGTGAGCAAACCAATCCGAATCCGACCCAGGCGACGCGCCCGACAGCCGCGCGGCGAGGGTGGCTGCGTGCGGCGCTCGTATCGGCCATAGCCGTCGTTTTCGTTGGTTCGGCCGTGGGCTTTGTCGGATTCCTGTCGCAATTGCGCGGGGCCGAAACCAAGCCGGCCAGCAACGCGGATGGCATCGTCGTGTTGACGGGCGGGTCGTCACGCGTCTCCGATGCGATCGAGCTGCTCGCGGACGGATACGGCAAGCGGCTGCTGATATCGGGCGTTCATCCGACCAACAGCGTCAGCGACATCTCGCGTTCGCTGCCCGACAATCGGCAATGGCTGAAGTGCTGCGTCGATCTCGATCATTCCGCCGTCAATACCCACAGCAACGCCATCGGCACCCGCCGCTGGGTTGACGAACGGGGCTTCCGCTCCCTGATCGTGGTGACGTCGAATTACCACATGCCGCGCGCGCTGGTGGAAATGTCGCATGCGATGCCGGACGTCGCGCTGATTCCGTTCTCGGTCGTCGGCGATAAATGGCGCGAGGAGCCATGGTGGACGAGTAGCGCCACATTCCGTCTGCTGCTATCGGAATACGTCAAATATCTCGCCGCGGAGGCGCGGGTGCGGTTGGATGCGGCCGGTCTCGATCTTGCCTCGGAATTGGGAGAGCCGCCGGCGGGGGCGACTGCGTCGCGCACGACGTCGACCACGGCCCAGGCCCGCTAGCCGCCGTTCCGCAAAGGTTGGAGCGGATCACAGATGATCGGATTTCCGATGGTTTCGATTTTTCTGCGCTCGTTGCTCTTCAACGTCCTGTTCTATCTGACGCTGGTGATCTGGCTCATCGCGGCGTTGCCCACGTTCCTGATGCCGCCTGCGGCAATCCTCGGCGTGGCGAAGCTCTGGGGCCGCTGGAACGTCTGGCTGATGCGCGTCGTCTGCGGCACCCGGGTGCAATATCTCGGCGTCGAGAGGGTCCCGAAAGGGCCGTTGATCGTCGCATCGAAGCACCAGTCGATGTGGGAAACGTTCGCGCTGCTGCGCTTCATTGACCGGCCGATTTTCATTCTCAAGCGTGAGTTGAACTGGATTCCGTTCTTCGGGTGGTACCTGATGAAGGCGGGGATGCTCGGAATCGACCGCAAGGCCGGTGCGCGTGCGCTCAAGATGATGGCGCGGATGACGCGGGAGCAGGTTCGCCGCGGCCGACAGCTCGTTATTTTCCCGGAAGGAACGCGGCGGCCGGTCGGTGCACCGCCAGCCTACAAGAGCGGCGTCGCGCTGATCTACGCAGAAGCAGATGTCCCATGCATTCCCGTCGCGCTCAATTCCGGCCTGTGCTGGCCGCGCCGCACCTTTCTGCGCTATCCCGGAACGATCACGGTGGAGTTCCTCGATCCGTTGCCGCCTGGCTTGAAGCGCGATGAGTTCATGATGCGTCTTGAAACCTCGATCGAAGGCGCGACCGCTCGTCTGGCGGAGGCCGGGCGGCGCGAGCAGGCGCAACTGTTCGGCCGCGTGCCGGACGCGCCGGCGATGGACGGTTAAGCGCGCACCGGTGCGTCGTGCAGCAGGAGCGCGAGTTCATGAAGCCGCGAGTCGCGAAAGCCCTGCGCTTCGATCGACGTGACAGTGGACAGCACATAATCGCGATTGTTGCCCGAGCGGCCGTGACCCTGCCGCACATAACGCACCTGCTCCGCGAGCGAGAGGCGGCCGGCATACTGGACGTGCCCGCGATCGACCACATAGGCGAGCGCGCTGACCCGCTCGCGGGGTTCGTTCTCGAGCCAGACCGAGCGCATCACCTCGCGATAGACGTGGGTGGTCTGCTCGCGTGAGCGCAGGTAGGCGATGGTTGCTTCGCGATCGCGTGCCGCGACCCGGAAGGCGATCCCCCGGCAGGCGCCGCCGCGGTCGAGCCCGAGCACCAGTCCGGGCTTTTCCGGCGTTCCCCGATGATCGAAGGAATAGACGCACAGCGCACGATGCTCGCCGATCAGCCGCGCCGGGACCTGCTCGATGAAAGCGAATCCGGGCCTCCACATCAGCGAGCCGTAGCCGAAGACCCAAAGATCGCCGTCCGATTCATCGATGGCAACGAGGTCGGACATGGACGGCATGGTCATTGGGCTGGCGTCAAACGAGTTATCGGGCTGTCGGCGCGAGAACGCCTCTAGCAGACCCGCCGAACGATGCGAAGCGGTTTCCTTCGCTCTTGGAGCGAATGACCGGATGCGCTATTTGCAGCGACCGTGATCGCTGATTTGACAAAATTCGCGGCTTTAGGTCCGACATGACTGACACCGCCGTTGTTCCGCGCCGCCGCCGTCTCTGGCCGGTCTTCGTCATGCCGGGGCTGGTCGTTCTGCTTGCCGCCGCCTGGAGCGCGTTCTGGTTCTATGCCGCCTCGCAGGTCGATCGGACCGTGGATGCCTGGCGTTCACGCGAGGCCGCCTCGGGCCGGATCTACAACTGCGCGAAGCGGTCCGTCGCCGGCTATCCGTTCCGGCTCGAGGTTCATTGCACCGATGCAACGGTCGCGCTGGTCGCGCAGACCGCGGGTCAGGCCGCGGCGCAAACGCCGCCGGTGACTGCGCGGCTTGGCGATATCCTGGTGGTGGCGCAGGTCTATGATCCCAGGCTTTTGATCGCCGAGTTTACCTCGCCGGCCACGCTGTCGGAACATGGCCAGCCGGTCATGAGCATCAATTGGACGACGGCGCGGAGCAGCATCGTCGGCTTGCCGGGCGTTCCGCAGCGCGCCGACCTCGTGTTCGACAACCCCGCCATCGATCGGATCGGCGCGTCGTCGCAGGCGCCGCTGGCGCAGGCGAAGCACGTCGAATTGCATGGTCGCATCGCTGCGGACTCCACCCCCGACCATCCTGTCATCGAGGCCGTATCCGAATTGACCGGCGCCAGCATTCAGGAGGTCCATCCGCTGCTGACGGCGCCGTTCGACGCCAACGTCCACGCCTTCGTGCGCGGCTTGAAGGATTTTACCCCGAAGCCATGGCCTGAGCGGTTTCGCGAGCTGCAGGCTGCGGGCGGCCGGGTCGAGATCAAGGATTCCCGTATCCAGCAGGGCGACCTCGTCGCGATCGCGGCCGGTTCGCTTGGCCTCACCGCGGACGGACACCTGAACGGCGAGTTGCAGATGACAGTCGCGGGATTCGACAAGGTGATCCCGGCGCTTGGGCTCGACAAGATGCTGGAGCAGGGCGTGCCGCAATCGACACTCGACAATGTCGCACCCGGCGTGAAAACGGACGACCTGAACAGGCTGTTCGGCGCGCTCGACCGCGCGATTCCCGGCCTCGGTCAGGTTGTGCGGCAGAATGCCAATGCCGGCATCGCGGCCGGTATCAATGCGCTCGGTCAGGAAGCGACGCTTGAGGGCAAGAAAGCGCGCGCGTTCCCACTGCGCTTCGTCGACGGCGCGGTGTTCGTCGGACCGCTGAAGGTGGCGCAAACGCCGCCGCTGTTTTGAAGATGGATTGCCGGACCAGGTCCGGCAATGACATCAATGATAACTACGATGTCTTCACCAGATTCGAGACCGGGCGGCCGAAGTCGGGGGCGGCCGAATCCTGTCCGATCTCGACGATGCCGCGACGAATGGCGCGGGTGCGCGTGAAGTGCTCGAACAGCGCCTCGCCGTCGCCGCGGCGGATGGCGCGTGTCAGTTTTGACAGATCCTCGTTGAAGGTGCCGAGCATCTCCAGCACGGCATCCTTGTTGGCGAGAAACACGTCGCGCCACATGGTCGGATCGGAGGCCGCGATGCGGGTGAAATCGCGAAAACCGCCCGCAGAGAATTTTATCACTTCCGATGACGTGACCTGACCGAGTTCATCGGCTGTGCCCACAATGGTGTAGGCGATCAGATGCGGAAGGTGGCTGGTGATCGCCAACACCAGGTCATGGTGGTCTGGCGTCATGATCTCGACCCTGGCGCCGATTGCGGCCCAGAACGCCCGCAACTTGTCGACGGCTATGGGGTTGGTCCCTTCGGGTGGCGTCAGGATACACCAGCGGTTGATGAACAGCTCGGCAAACCCGGAATCCGGACCGGAGTTCTCGGTGCCTGCCACGGGATGCGCCGGCACGAAGTGAACCCCGGGCGGCAGATGCGGCGCCATGTCTCGTACCACGGCGCCCTTGACCGATCCGACGTCTGAAATAATGACGCCCGGCGCGAGCGACGACGCAATCTCCGCAGCGACGGGGCCGCAGGCTCCGACGGGAATGCAGAGGATGACCAGATCGGCGCCGGCGACGGCTTCCGCATTGGTATCGACCACGCGGTCGACGATCCCAAGCTCGCTGACCCGCGCGCGGGTTGCAGCCGAGCGCGCGGTCGTGACGATCTCGCCGGCGAGTCCCTGCGCGCGCGCCGCCCGGGCGATCGAGCCGCCGATCAGGCCGAACCCGATCAGCGCAACGCGCTGGAATAGCGGCGTTGCGCTCATGGCTGCGCCATGAAGTCGCGCAGGCCCTCGGCCACCAGGCGATTGGCTTCCTCGGTGCCGATGGTCATGCGCAAGGCGTGCGGCAGGCCGTAGTTCTTGAGCGCGCGTAGCACGAGGCCGCGCTTGGTCAGAAACGCGTCCGCGTCCTCGGCCGTCTTGCCTTTCGTGGTCGGGAAATGGATCAGGACGAAGTTCGCCACGCTCGGCGTCACCTTGAGGCCGAGTTTGGTGACTTCTTCCGTTATCCAGTTGCGCCACTTCTCCGTGTGCTCTTTCGACATCTGCTGATGCGCGGTGTCCTCGATCGCAGCCACGGCCGCGAGCATCGCCGGCGTCGACACGTTGAAGGGCCCGCGGATGCGATTGACCGCGTCGACGATATGCGCCGGGCCGAACATCCAGCCGATCCGCAGCGCCGCGAGGCCATGGATCTTGGAGAAGGTATGCGTCACGACGGTATTGTCCGTCGTCGCCACCAGTTCGATGCCGAGTTCGTAGTCGTTGCGCGAGACGTAATCGGAGTAAGCCGCGTCGAGCACCAGCAGCACGTGCGGCGGCAATCCCGCGCGCAGCCGCTTGATCTCGTCGAACGGCAGGTAGGTGCCGGTCGGATTGTTCGGATTGGCGAGCCAGACAAGCTTCGTCTTGGGTGTTACGCGCGCAAGGATGGCGTCGACGTCGGCAGTAAAGTCGGTCTCCGGCGCGACGACGTTTTTCGCCCCGTTCGCCATGGTCGCGATCGGGTAAACGAGGAATCCGTGCGTGGTCGAGATCGCCTCGTCGCCATGGCTGAGATAGGTGTGCGCCAGCAGGTTGAGAATTTCGTCGGAGCCCGCGCCGCAAATGATGCGGTCGGGATCGAGTCCGAAGGCGCGGCCGATAGCATTGCGCAACACGCGCGAGGTGCCTTCCGGATAATCTTCGAGATGCGTCGCGGCGGCCCGGTAGGCTTCCACCGCCTTGGGCGAGGGGCCGAACGGCGTCTCGTTCGCTGACAGCTTGAACACCTTGCGGCCCGGTTCCGGCACCGGGCTCTTGCCGGGCGTATAGGGTGCAATATCGAGGATGCCGGGATTCGGCACAGGTCGGGACATCGTGAACTCCGATTGACGGAAGGGCTCAGGCCTGGGCCACCCCGTTGTGGGGCATCGTATAGCGCGTTGCGTGGCTGCCGACGAGGGCTGATGAGCGGACCGACGCCCCGGCCTCGACCAGGGCCGACCTGATCTTGTCGAGGCTGGTGTCCCCGGTGACGGAAATCAGCAGCGCCGCGCCGTCGAACGCCGTGTCGGGCACGGCAACGATCTCCGCAAGCGGCGACAGCGCGCGGGCGGTTTCGGCATTCCACCCGGAGACACGAACGCTCCACGTTTCGACTTCCGTGACCCGCGCGTCGTCGGCGACGCGCGAAATCACGAACACCGGCAGCGCGGCGGGATGGTCGGCGCGTTCGAGGAACGGCAGGCGCGCGATGATCTTGGGCGCGCCCTCGGCCTCGAGCGCGAGCCACCACGGCGTGCGACTCGACGTGGCCGATACCAGCGCAAGATCGCCCTTCGACCGGGCGACGGCTTCGACGGCGGCCTGAGCGTTGAAGTGCGACACGAACGGAACGGTAAAGCCGAAGTGGAAGCGCGCGGAATCCCGCATCGCGGATTCCCCGAGCGACAGGTCGGCATGCAGCGAAAACGGGGCCTGCACATAGGTAAAGGTCGAGATGATGACGCGCCAGATGCCCTCGACCGTATCGAGTGGCAGGATGCCGCGATGGCGCTCCGCGAGGCGGCGCATCATCGAGGCTTCGCGGGCCGGACGAAATGCCGAGCCGATTTCCTGGGTCTTCTTGACCGAGATCAGCCGGTCGATGATGTCGCCACGCTGCATCAGCAGGCTGTGGACCTGCTGATCGATACCGTCGATCTCCTTGCGCAATTCCTGAAGGGAGGGCGGTGCGGGGGGAGCCTTGGCCATGGATGCAACTCATCGGGCCGCACGAAGGACGCGGCCGGTATCTTGGTTCTGTCGTTCGCATCCGCGGTTTGCGACAAGCAGGCCACGAACGTCAATTCATGCTATTTGCGCACGCATTGATAGGAAAGACGGCGGGTATAAGCAAAGAAAACGTTGGCCGCCGTTTCCATCCTCGCGCCTCGGACGACGGACCTGCAGACGGCTCGTCTTGACGAAAAGCGTGCGTGGGACTAGCTTCGTTCCGTGGTCATTTGAGCCGGCCGGCTTGCAGCCACGTTAAACAACTCGCTAAACAGGCCGGGGACAGCAAAATCCTGATCCCGGCCGAACCCATGTTCAGGCCGGTTTTTCATGGCCTGAGATCCGGCGGTTTCCGAAACCGCCGGCGGAGGTCAGTGACAGGATGGTCAACGTGCAAACGATACAGGGTCCGGTGGCTCACGCCGAGGATCGCGCGCTCGAGGCGGACCATCCCACCTCGCAAGTTGCGCTGTTTACCCGCGATCAACCTTTGCGGCTTGATTGCGGCACCGACCTCGCGCCGTTCCAGATCGCCTATCAGACCTACGGCACGCTGAACGCCGACCGCTCCAATGCCATCCTCGTCTGTCACGCGCTGACGATGGACCAACACATGGCCAACGTGCATCCGCTCACCGGCAAGCCGGGGGGGTGGCTGGCCATGATAGGCCCCGGTCGGCCGATCGATACCGACCGTTTTTTTGTGATCTGCTCCAATGTGATCGGCGGCTGCATGGGCTCGACCGGCCCGGCTTCGACCAATCCGGCGACCGGCAAACCATGGGGCCTGGATTTTCCGATCGTCACGATTCCCGACATGGTGCGCGCGCAGGCGATGCTGATCGACCGGCTCGGCATCGAGACGCTGTTTTGCGTGGTCGGCGGCTCGATGGGGGGCATGCAGGTGCTGCAATGGTGCGTGGCCTATCCGCAGCGCGTGTTCTCGGCGTTGCCGATCGCGTGCAGCACGCGCCATTCGGCCCAGAACATCGCGTTTCATGAGTTGGGGCGGCAGGCCGTGATGGCCGATCCCGACTGGCGTGATGGCCGGTATTTTGAGTATGGGACGCATCCGCGTCGCGGTCTCGGCGTGGCGCGGATGGCGGCTCACATCACCTACCTGTCGGATGCGGCGCTGCATCGCAAGTTCGGGCGGCGGATGCAGGATCGCGAACTGCCGACCTTTTCGTTCGACGCCGATTTCCAGGTCGAGAGCTACCTGCGCTATCAGGGCTCGTCGTTCGTCGAGCGCTTCGATGCCAACAGCTATCTCTATCTGACGCGCGCGATGGACTATTTCGACATCGCCGCCGACCACGGCGGGGTGCTGGCGCGGGCGTTTCGCGGGACGAAAACCCGGTTCTGCGTGGTGTCCTTCACCAGCGACTGGCTTTTCCCGACCTCGGAGTCGCGCGCCATCGTGCATGCGCTCAATGCCGGCGGGGCGCGGGTGTCGTTCGCCGAAATCGAAACCGACAAGGGCCATGACGCCTTTCTGCTCGACGTGCCCGAGTTCCTCGACATCGCGCGTGCGTTCCTGGAATCCGCCGGCAAGACGCGCGGCCTTCACGCCGGAGAAGGCTGACATGAGCGCACAGCAACAGGCTTTGCCGTTTGCGGAGGCGGCCGCGTTGTCTTCCAGTCGCTACCGTAGCGATCACCTGCTTCTCGCCGAAATGATCGAGGCTGGTTCGAAGGTGCTGGACGTCGGCTGCGGGGACGGCGATCTGCTGCAACTGCTGGAGGCGCGCGGCATCGACGGTCGCGGCATCGAGTTGTCGCGCGAGGGCGTCAACCGCTGTGTCGCCAAGGGTCTTGCTGTGGTGCAGGGCGATGCCGACACCGATCTCGTCGACTATCCCGACGACGCCTTCGACTACGTGATCCTGTCGCAGACGTTGCAGGCGACCCGGCAGCCGAAAGCCGTGCTGGAAAACCTCCTGCGCATCGGCCGCCGCGCCATCGTGTCGTTCCCGAATTTCGGTTACTGGAAGATGCGGCTGCAATTGCTGGTCGGCGGGCACATGCCGCGCACCGAGAATTTGCCGGCAACGTGGTATGACACGGCCAACATCCACTTCTGCACCATCAAGGATTTCGTGCAGCTCTGCGACGAGATCAACGTCAAGATGGAGCGCGCGGTGGCGCTGGACCTCTACGGCCGCCCGTTGCGCTTCAACGCGCCGTGGTGGTTCTGGAACATGTTCGGCGAGCAGGGCGTGTTCCTGCTCAGCCGCGCGGAAAAAAGTTGATAGTCAAACCGTCATTTCGCAATGACGGTTGAGCGTCACGCTTTGATGGACCGTGGGTCGCGCGGAGTCCAGCGTCCGGCCTCCGCCAGCGCGATGAACCGCTCGACCATGCCGTTGAACAATGCCGGTTCTTCGAGATTGAGGACGTGGCCGGTTTTGGGAAACATCGCAAGGCCCGACGGCGCGATGTGCTTCTTGAGATAGAGGCTGGACTCGATGCAGGCGTCGTCCTCGTCGCCGACGATGATCAGCGTGGGGCGCGTCACGCGCCTGATCGCCGCCTCGAATTCGTAGAGCGGCGGCCGTCCGCCCTGAAAGTTGCGCATGGTAAAAGCCGAGCCCTTGGCATCGTGCCGCGACAGCGCTTCGAAAAATTCCTGATAGCCGCGCGGATCCTTCACCTCGAAGGCGATGCGCCCAGCCGACCGGCCATAGGTATTGGCGAAGGCATCCGTGCCCGATTTTTCCAGTTGCTCCGCATTGCTGCGGCATTCCGCGCGGAATTGGTCGAGCTTGGAGGCTTCGAAGCCGGAGCCGATGCCGGCGAGGGTCAGCGACAGCGCGCGATCGGGTGCACTGATTCCCACCTGCAGCGACGAATACGCGCCCATCGACAATCCGACGAGATGCGCCGCCTTGATCTTGAGATGATCGAGGATCGCGATCGCGTCGTCGCGGAAATGCTCATGGGTGTAAGACGAGTCCGACGTCGGCACATCCGACGGCGTGTAGCCGCGCGCTGAGTAGCAGATGCAGCGATGGCCGCGCGAGAAGTAGCGCATCTGCGGCTCCCAGCTCGCATAGTCGGCCGCGAATTCATGCACGAACAGGATCGGCGTGCCGCTGCCGGCTTCCTCGAAGTAGAGGCGCACGTTATCTCTGCTGGCGGCGTAAGGCATGTGATTTCCCCCTCATGCAGGTAGGTAATTGTTGCCGATCATGCGGCGAAAACGACGTCACGATAGTTGAAAATGCCGGCGCGCGTGCCCTGCGTTATGTGCAGTGCAGCCATGATTCGAAAGGTTGATGGGTTGCATCGCATGCCGTAATCGCGTTTGTCCTGCCCTGATCACGGAATGCCCCTGAAAAACGCGAATGCGCAGGATCGTTCCGTCATTTTCTCGCCACATCGCAATTCGTTTTACGCGGCTGGACGACGATCCTGTCGGGTCGTGGGAACGGGGGTGCTACAGAGGACATATGGATGGTTCAGTTCGTTGCGTTTCGCCGGCCGCTTCGTGTTTTGGCGCTGGCGGTGTGTTCGCTGGCAGCCGTCGCATTCGCGGCTCCAGCTTCTGCCAGGCCTCATCATCGCGCGGGACATCACGCGCATCATCACAGGCATCATCATGTCAGCCGGCATTATCGGCATCGCCACTCTCAGCATCGCCACTATAGGCATCATCATACGCGGATGTCGCGTTGGGATGCCGACGTCGCGCGCATGAAAGAGCGCGGGCTGTCGAACGCCAATGCGTCGATCGCGCGGGAAGGATTTTCGGGCGGCTTCAGCGCGTCGAATGTCGTCGCGGAAGCGCGCCGCTATATCGGCGGCAATCCGACCGGCTGGAGCCATCTGTGGTGCGCGCGTTTCATGAACTTTGTTCTGCAGCGCTCCGGGCATAAAGGCACCGGATCGAATCTGGCCAGTTCGTTCGCGCACTACGGTCATCGCGTCTCCGGCCCGCAGGTCGGGGCGATTGCCGTGATGGGCCGCCACGGCGGCGGCCACGTCGGCGTCGTCAGCGGCATCGATGCGCACGGCAATCCGATCATCGTGTCGGGCAATCACGGCCACCGTGTCGCGGAGTCGGTTTATCCGCGCGGCCGCGTCTACGCCTACGTGATGCCGGCGAACTGAGAGCCGAAACCTCAGATCATTCCGGGAGCGGCTTCGACGACGGTGTCGCCGGCAGCAATCGCGCCGCCGGCAATCACCTCCGCATAGATCCCGCAATCGGCGTGACCGTTGGCGCGCATCAGCGTGTGCGGAATGTTGAGGTCGCGCACGGCGGTCTCCGGGTCGACGTTGGTGGCCGCGCAACGCACGATGCGTTTGACCACCTTGAGCCGGACCGTGCCGATGGCGAGCGTGCGATCGAGCAGGTCGAGTTCGCTCCAGGCCGGCCAGCCGCGAACGTACAGATTGGCACGGAAGCGCAAGGGATGGACGGGCCGTCCCACCATGCCCTCGATGGCGGCAATGCTGTCGAGATTGATGATCGAGACCACCTTCTTGGCGACGTCCGAAAAGCTGTGACCGTTGCCGACCAGCACTCTCGGCGGCCCCTTGAGTTCGTCGGCAAAGTTGGCCGCGAAATAGCGCTCGACCGCCATGCGGCCCGCGCCGGTGCCGAGATCGGCGCGCACGGCTTCGGTGCCGTTGGCGCGGATGGTCAGGGTGCGGCTGTCGTCGTGGTAGCGGCTGTGGAGCGTGGCAAGCCGCTCGTCGCGCATCAGCATCAGAAAACGCGTCTTCGGGAAATATTGAGGGCTCTCGGGATCGAAGCCGGTCGGGCCGTTCTCGATGGCGTAGCTGCGGTCGCCCGGAAGGGTCTTGCCGGGACTCAAGGTCGTGCCGGCCAGGGCTTCCGCGGACAGGCCTTTGACGGGATAGCGATAAATGGCCTCGATGGCCGCATCGGGGATTTTGGACATGGGATGTCTTAGAGGATTCGTCCGCGCCACGCCATTGTCGGCGAAAATCCCGGGCCGTCCCCTTCCTTTCCTGGGAGGCTATTCCTACATTCGCTACAAGCCGGGTCGACCATCCGGCACGACGACCGCTGCCGGTTGAGGAATGTCAACGCGGCCAGCGGAAACCCAATGAAGATGCTGCTTCTGTGCCTTCGGGGCGGGATTGGCAGGCTTAGGGAGATTTCATGAACATAGAGAAGTATACGGAGCGTGTTCGGGGCTTTATCCAGTCGGCGCAGACGCTTGCGGTTCGGGAAGGGCACCAGCAGTTTACGCCGCTGCATATTTTGAAGGTGCTTTTGGATGACAGCGAGGGTCTTGCGGCGGGTCTGATCGACCGGGCGGGGGGCAATTCGCGGGCGATCCTGAAGGCGACGGAGACGGCGCTCGAGAAGATGCCGAAGGTGTCGGGGTCGGGCGCGGGGCAGGTTTATCTGGCGCCGGCGACGGCGCGGGTGTTCGACGCGGCGGAGCAGGCGGCGGACAAGGCGGGCGACAGCTTTGTCACGGTGGAGCGGCTGCTGCAGGCGCTGACATTGGACAAGGACAGCGACGCCGGCAAGATCCTGAAGGACGGCGGGGTGACGCCGCAGAACCTGAACGCGGCGATCAACGCGCTGCGCAAGGGTCGCACTGCCGACAGCGCCACGGCGGAGAACGCTTATGACGCGCTGAAGAAATACGCCCGCGACCTGACGCAGGCCGCGCGCGACGGCAAGCTCGATCCGGTGATCGGGCGCGACGAGGAAATCCGCCGCACCATCCAGGTGCTGTCGCGGCGGACCAAGAACAACCCGGTGCTGATCGGCGAGCCCGGCGTCGGCAAGACCGCGATCGCGGAAGGGCTGGCGCTGCGGATCGTCAACGGCGACGTGCCCGAGAGCCTCAAGGACAAGAAGCTGCTGGCGCTCGACCTCGGCGCGCTGATCGCGGGGGCGAAGTACCGCGGCGAGTTCGAGGAGCGGCTGAAGGCGGTGCTGCAGGAGGTGACGTCCGCCGAGGGCGGCATCATCCTGTTCATCGACGAGATGCACACGCTGATCGGCGCCGGCAAGGCCGACGGCGCGATGGACGCCTCGAACCTCTTGAAGCCGGCGCTGGCGCGGGGCGAGCTGCACTGCGTCGGGGCGACGACGCTCGACGAGTACCGCAAGCATGTCGAGAAGGATGCAGCGCTGGCGCGGCGGTTCCAGCCGATCTTCGTGTCGGAGCCGACGGTGGAGGACACCATCTCGATCCTGCGCGGGCTGAAGGACAAGTACGAGCAGCACCACGGGGTGCGGATCGCGGATAGCGCGCTGGTCGCGGCCGCGACGCTGTCGAACCGCTACATTACTGACCGCTTCCTGCCGGACAAGGCGATCGACCTCGTGGACGAGGCGTCGGCGCGGCTGAAGATGCAGGTCGATTCCAAGCCGGAAGAGCTCGATTCGCTCGACCGCGAGATCGTGCGGCTGAAGATCGAGCAGGAGGCGCTGAAGAAGGAGAACGACGCCGGCTCGCGGACGCGGCTGGAGAACCTCGAGAAGGAGCTGGTCGATCTGGAGAAGCGCTCGGCCGACCTGACCTCGCGCTGGAACGCCGAAAAGGGCAAGCTGTCGGATGCGGCGAAGCTGAAGGCTGAGCTGGATCAGGCGCGGATCGAACTCGCCAACGCGCAGCGCCGCGGCGAGTACCAGAAGGCGGGCGAACTGGCCTATGGGCGGATCCCGGAGCTTGAGAAGCGCCTGGAGAGCATCGAGGCCAGCGAGAGCAACACGATGATGAACGAGACGGTGACGGCCGACAGCATCGCGCAGGTAGTGTCGCGCTGGACCGGCGTTCCCGTCGACAAGATGCTGGAGGGCGAGAAGGAGAAGCTGCTCCAGATGGAAGTCGGACTGATGAAGCGTGTGGTGGGCCAGGGCACCGCCGTGCGGGCGGTGGCGACCGCGGTGCGCCGGGCGCGTGCGGGCCTGCAGGACCCCAACCGGCCGATGGGATCGTTCATGTTCTTGGGCCCCACCGGCGTCGGCAAGACCGAGCTGACCAAGGCGCTCGCCGAGTTCCTGTTCGACGACGAGACCGCGATGGTGCGGATCGACATGTCCGAGTTCATGGAGAAGCACTCGGTGGCGCGGCTGATCGGCGCGCCTCCGGGCTATGTCGGCTATGACGAGGGCGGGGTGCTGACGGAGGCGGTGCGGCGGCGGCCCTACCAGGTGGTGCTGTTCGACGAGATCGAGAAGGCGCATCCGGACGTGTTCAACGTGCTGCTGCAGGTGCTGGACGACGGGCGGCTGACCGACGGTCAGGGCCGCACGGTGGACTTCCGCAACACGCTGATCATCATGACCTCGAACCTGGGTTCGGAGTTTCTGGTCAACCAGCCGGAGGGCGAGGACACCGCGGCGGTGCGCGAGCAGGTGATGGGGATGGTGCGGGCGCACTTCCGGCCCGAGTTCTTGAACCGGATCGACGAGATCATCCTGTTCCACCGGCTGCAGAAGAGCGAGATGGGGCGGATCGTCGAGATCCAGTTCAAGCGTCTGCAGAAGCTTCTGGAGGAGCGCAAGATCGTGCTCGATCTCGATGCTGGCGCGCGCGACTGGCTCGCGGAGAAGGGCTGGGACCCGGCCTACGGCGCCCGCCCGCTCAAGCGCGTGATCCAGCGCAGCGTCCAGGACCCCCTCGCCGAAATGATCCTCGCCGGCGCCATCAAGGATGGCGATCACGTCAAAATCTCGACCGAGGGTGGTGCGCTGACCTTCAACGGTCAGCCAGCGGAGACGGCTGACGTCGAGCCGATCGAGCCGCGGCGACCGAAGCGAAAGCTGCACTGAACGACGACGTCAGCAGGCGAAAAGAACCGGCCCGTCTCCGGCAACACGGAGGCGGGCCGATTTGTTCGGTCGGGGCGCGGCGTCGGACAGACCATGCGGCGCGTGCGGCCGCGTTTCGTCTTACAGCGGTGGCGTGTGTGGTGCGATCACGCGGACGGCGCAATGATAGGATTCAGAGATCGTTTGATCGGCCATGGATCAGCGGTCGCTGATCTGGCGCCCCTGAGGTGGAATTGATCCGGCCGCATCGGACACGCGCGCGCCGCCGCCGCGATTGTTCATCATGGCATTAATCCGGTCGCGTTCTTTTTCGAAGCTTGCAAGGATCGGGCCTTCGAGAGAGCGTCCGCGCGGCAACTTCACGCGCATCGGATCGACGAAGCGGCCGTTGACCAGGATTTCGTAGTGAACGTGTGCGCCGGTCGATTGTCCAGTCGAGCCGACGAAGCCGATGACCTGACCCTGCCGTACGCGCTTGCCTGGCTCCATGCCCTTGGCGAATGCCGACATGTGACCATAGGCCGTCTCGTAGCCGTTGTTGTGCTTGATGCGGACGTATTTGCCGTAACCGCCTTCCCACTGGGCTTTCTCGATCACGCCGTTGCCGGCCGCGAAAATTGGGGTGCCGTAGGCCGTGGCCCAATCGACGCCGGTGTGCATTTTCACGTAACCGAGGATCGGATGGCGACGGATACCGAAGCCGGAGCGCATGATGGCGTTGGCGACCGGCTTGCGGACCAGGAACTTCTTCGCGCTGCGGCCGGAGTCGTCATAGTAGTCGAAGACTCCATCATCTGGCGTCTGGAAGCGGTAGTAATTCTTGGTTTCTCCGCCGACGGTGAGGGACGCGAACAACACCTCGCTCTTCTCGACGGTTGGCGTGTTTTCGTCGTCGGTGGAGAAGAACACCTCGAAGGAATCGCCCGGCTGCACCTTGCGCTGGAAGTCGACGTCGTAAGAGTAGATGCGGATCATGTCCTCGATGATCGAGGTGGGGATCTTGTCGCGGAGCGCGGTCTCGTAGATGCTTTCGTACAGCCGCACGCCGCTGCCGTCGTCACTCTCGTCGTCGTTGGTTTCGGGAGCCTCGGCGACGGAATTCATGCTCTGGGCGTCGACCGCGACGTATTTGCCGAGATCGGACAATGCGACGACGGCCTCGATCGTCGAATCGTTGGCCACGATGACGCGGTAGGGCTGCAGGCGCTGGCTCGAGCCGCCGACCGGCCCCATCAGAATGCGCAGCTTCTGGCCTTCCCTGAGGCCGCCGTCGCGTCCGCGCGGCCCGAGCAGGGCGGCAACGGCCTTGGCCTCTTCCGGCGTCGCGCCCTGATCGCGCAGGACCGAGACGATGGTATCGCCCTTCTTGACGATGTGGACGCGCTCCCCGATCGGGTTGCCGCCGGTGACCTGCTCCTTGGTCTTCGGCAGCAGCGTGACGTTCTCCGGCACGATTCGGGTTTCGAAGCCGGCATAGGGATCGGGAGGAACGCCCTCGGCCGCATAAGCCATTTTCACGTCGGAGGCCGCACCGCTCGCGTCGGCCATGGCGCTGGCCATGGTGTAGCGAACGCGGCCCGTGTTGCCGTGCCAGTTCGATGCATCGCGGACCCGCATCACGACCTCGTCGAGCGGGATGGTCGCGACGATCTTGGCTTTCGGCAGGATCGGAGCGAGATCGCGAGTGACGAACGATACCTCGGCATCGGGCGCGGCGGCATCGGCTGCGTCGGTGTCGTCCGAAGCTGAAGACCCGCTGTCGCCGACATCGGTCAGCAGTCGTTGCGCATTGAACGGAGGGACCTTGGCGGCGAGGTCGCTGCTCGTCATCGACAGGTTGCCGGAGACGCGGATGAACGGCCGGACCCGCATGACTTCGCGCGAGCCGACATGGCTCACAGTCGAGACCCGAATGACTTGGCGCGCTGCGGAGGATTCGCTCGGCGGCGGCAGGCGGTCGCTCTTGTGAAGAACGGTTTGATGGTCGGCGGCTCCGAATGCTCCGCGCAGCGCGCCCTCGACGCGCTCGGGCATTCGCGCGAATGTCGTCTCACCGTCGAGCGATGCGAAAACGGCGCCGCCGATGAGAGCTGCGCCGCAAAGACCCGTCAGAATCGTACCGCTGAACCACTGTACCGAGACGCGGCGGCGGTCGATCACGGCGGCTTCGGTGCCGTCGACGGAGAGCGGCGGCTCGTGCCCGAGATCGATGATCCCGGTCTCACGTCCGTGGTGTCCTCCGCGTGCCGTGTCGTGGCTCAAGTCGCCGCTCCCCCCAATTCCACCGACGATCGGCGATAGTTCCACGTGCGCCGGGCCTCGATTGTCCCCTTCGAAGGGGAGAGACGAAGCGGTCCCCTATGTCTCTCGATCGCC
>DASZVY010000011.1:0-18186 GCA_035546855.1 Nitrobacter sp.
GCGCGACAGCCGCGATCGCCGAATTGCCTCAGATGGAATTGCCGCAGGCAATCTGGATCGACACTCGTGTCGGCTAGCCGAGCGCGCGGCTCACGCCGAAACTGACGCCGAGCGCAACGGCGACCGTTGCCGCAACGGCTACGAACAGCATAACGCCGGACGAGGCGATGGCCGCGAAGCTGATGGATGCGCCGAGCAGCATCACCGCGGCCTCGAGCAACTGCTTGGCGCTGAAGGCGATGCCGGACTGCCAGCGATCCGACGGCGCCCACATGGTGCGCACGACGATTCCGACGAGAATGGCGATCACCAGGGCTTCCACATAGGGGTGGCCCAGAGCGCGCGTTTCCACATTCTCAAGAAGCGACGATAGAACCGCGACGACACTGCAAAGCAGGATGCCTGGAACGAGGTTCGCGACGCGACTGATGCTGCTCGCCGGCCGGTTCTCACCGGCGGCCAAGACGTCCTTTTGCGGCACGGAAATCCTCCAAGATGGAGAATATTTTTATCCGCAATGGCTGCCTATGGGGTAATACATTTTTAGTCTGGCCCGATAAAGGCAAGTTATGTCTCTAAATCTGCATCTGCTTCGCCTGTTCACGACGGTGGTCAAGGCCGGGAGCTTTTCGCGCGCGGCGGATACGCTCCACATCAGCCAGCCCGCGATCTCCAAGGGCGTGCGCGACTTCGAGCTGCAGGTCGGTTGCCGCCTGCTCGACCGCACCCCGCGCGGAGTGCGGCCGACGCGCGAAGGTCAGGCCCTCATCCGGCATGCGGAAGCCCTGTTCGCGGCGGAGCGCGCGGCCGAGGACGAGTTGCAGTCGCTACGCAGCCTCGACAGCGGATCGCTCCGTATCGGCGCCTCGACCACGATCGCCACCTACATGATCGCGGACTATCTCGGACTCTTTCACCGGGCCTATCCCGGCATCGAACTGCACCTTGTCAGCGCGAACACCCGTGACGTCGCCGAATTGATGGCCGCGCACGAGATCGAGATCGCGCTGGTTGAAGGGCCGGTCGAAAGCGACGAACTGGTGAGCCATCCCTGGCGCACCGATGTCATGAGCCTGATCGTCAATCCGCATCATCGCTTCGCCAGATCGAACGTCCCTATTCAAGCATCTGCGCTGAACGACGATATCCTGATTGTGCGCGAGCCGGGATCGGGCACGCGCAAGATCGTTGCGCAAGCGCTCGCCGCACAGGGCGTCGAGCTGGCGCGCACGCTGGAGATCGGGAGTACCGAGGCGATCAAGCAGGCCGTCGCCGCCGGCCTTGGCGTCTCTATCATTTCGACCGCTGCGATTGCAGACCAACTTGGTTTGGGACGGCTGAAAGTCGTCAAGATGCAGGATCTGCGGATCGAGCGGACGTTGTGGCAACTCAAGATGCCCGGCCGGATCGACATTCCGGTTGCAGCGGCCTTCGAGCGGCTGTTGTGGGATGACGGGCCCGCGGCGCGGATCGCCTAAAAGTGCTTCACCCTGCCACGGAATCAGATTGCCATCATTGCGAGGCGCATCGCGCCGAGGCATCCAGACGGTACAGCAAAGGATCTGGATGGCTTCGCGGTGCTCCCAAAGGCGTCAGGGCCAGCGCGTTTCCGACACACGTGAACTGCTCTAGAGGAAACCCAGCAGCCCCTTGGCCATGGCGATGACCTGAAGCCCGTCGAAATTCCAGGGCTGGAAATAGACTGCGCGCGCTGTGACGATCACCGCCAGCAGAATCCAGAACAGGCCGGCACCGACGCGCGCGAGCGCCCGCGATGCGCGCGATTGCGGCGCACCCTTCGTCTCTGTTTCCACTCGTTCGCCAAAAGGCTCGTAACGCACGCTCTGCTCCGCGATCGGCATACGTATTTATATGTTGCAGCCGAATGGACGGGCAATGAAATGGAACTCTGTAGTTATGAGCGGCCGGGGAATCTTCTTCTGCGAGGGAAGGAAAGAAGGAAAGGGAGTGTTTGGGAGCGGCTTATTGCAAACGCGTCGCCAGCAACTGGACAAACACGGCATGGAAAAATGGCGCTCCCTAGGGGAATCGAACCCCTGTTTCAGCCTTGAGAGGGCCGCGTCCTAACCGCTAGACGAAGGGAGCGTGTGGGCAAGCCAATAGCCTTGAAATCCTTGCACCGCAAGATGGGCTTTTGAACTCGTCTTCGCATATTGCCCGGCGCGATCAGGCCGCTCACGCAGCGCCGTAGGTGGCCTTGATGGCGGCACGGTCGGCGTCGCCCTTGTCGGTTGTCGGCAGCCGATCGACGAACACCACATGCTTGGGCTTTTTGTAGCGCGCAATCTTCCCGCCGACGAACGCAATGATGTCATCCGCGGTTACGGACTGCCTGACCACGCAGACGGCCTTGATCGCTTCGCCCCACTGCGGATCCGGGACGCCGATCACGGCGACCTCGGCGACGGCGGGATGCTGGCGGATCGCGGCCTCGACCTCGGCCGGATAGACGTTCTCGCCGCCGGTCTTGATCAGGTCCTTCTCGGGCGCGCGGCCGGCATACCAGAGGTAGCCATCGGCATCGAAGGTGCCCATGTCGCCGGTGTGATGCCAGCCGTTGCGGAAGGTGATGGCGTTGGCGGCCTCGTTATTCCAGTAGCCTTGAAACACGGTCGGCCCGCGCACCACGATCTCGCCGGTCTCACCGGTCGGCTGCATCTTGTCGGCGCTGTCGACGACCGCGACGGTGCGCCAGAACAGCGGGCGACCCGCCGATTTCGGTCGGTCGCGATAAGGCGATAGCGTGGTGAGGCCCGAGGTCTCGGATTGGCCATAGGTTGCCCAGAACCTGGCGTTCGGGCAGACGGCCTCGAACCGGGCGATGGTGTCCGGCGTATCGAGCCCGGTCACGGCGCGAAGGGTCGCGAGATCGTCGGGGCCGGCGTTGTCCAGCAGGTTCGCAAGGACGGGCGCGAACTCCGCCATGATGGTGACCCGCTCCGCGGCGATGTCGCGCGCGGCCTGAGCAGGATCGAACTTCGCGGCGATGACATTGGCCCCGCCGGTCTGTTGTGTCGTCAACATCAAGCCAAGACCGGTGACGTGAAACAGCGGCAGGATACCCAGGTTGACGTCGCGCTCGTTCATGCTCCACGCTTGAATCAGCGCGCTCTGGGCCGTCAGCAGATTGGTCTGCGAGAGCACGGCGCCGCGCGGCCGGCCGCCCACTGCCGCGGTGTGGATGATGACGAAGGGCGCGTTGGGATCGGGCTCGTCTGCTTCGAGCGGGAGCCCGTGATGCATCAGGTCATCGAACGCGGCAAACGGAGCGCCGCCGGGTCCAATGGCGTAGAATTTGCGCACGAAAGTCAGTGAGGGCGCGAGCGTTGCGATCGTGTCTTGATAGTCAGGCCCCGCAATGACGAGCGTCGGCGTTCCGTCGGCGAGCACATAGCCGATCTCGTCCGCATTGAGCCGAAAATTCACCGGCAGCAGGACGGCACCGATCCGCGCGACTGCGCCGATCAGATCGATCATTTCAAGCGAGTTCTGTGCGAGGATGGCGACACGGTCGCCGGCTTTAACGCCGTCGTGGACGAGACCCGCCGCGAGCCGCTCGATGCGATGCAGGTAGTCGCGGTGCGTTACCCGATGGCCCTCGACAACGAAGGCCACGCGCTCCGGAAAGAATTGCGCGTTGTGACGATAGACATCGGCAAACGAGAAGTTCCTGAGCGCCATCGGCGGATTCCTTGCGGCCGGGATGCCTACTATTTCAGACGAACGAGGAACCGGTCCAGCGCCTCCGGCGGCGGTCGTCCGGGTAACGCGCGCGACGCAGCGTCGCGCAATTATTGCTGCAATGCAAAATGTCGATGCCGCCATTGCGAGCGCGTCGCTTGCTACCTTTGGACTATCGACAGTGCCGGCCGTGTCTGCCCCAATTGAGAAACGTGAAGTCTTGGGGCGAATCTGTCGCCACCGTTGGGGACGGTTACTTCCGGGGCATCGGGGATCGCTACGGGCGTCTCAAATGAGTGCCCGGGAGTGAGGGCGCTGCGAAGTTCACGGGACAAGCGTCGGAAATAGGCATGCCCGCAAAGGGCAGCGATTAGGGGAGAAGATCCAATGGGAGCTTTGTCGTTTCTGGATCGCGAGCATACGGTCGCGAAGCCGGGCTACAGCCGATGGCTTGTGCCGCCGGCGGCATTGTGCGTGCACTTGTGCATCGGTCAGGCCTATGCCTACAGCGTCTTCAATCTGCCGATGACGAAGCTGATCGGCATTACGAAATCAGCCCCCGACGACTGGAAGCTGACCCAGCTCGGCTGGATTTTCTCGCTGGCGATCTTGTTCCTTGGCGTGTCGTCGGCGGTGTTCGGCCGCTGGGTCGAGGAAAACGGCCCCCGCAAGGCGATGTTCGCGGCGGCCTGCTGCTGGGCAGGCGGTTTCTTCATTTCGGCAATCGGTGTTTCCATCCATAACCTGTGGGTCATCTACTTCGGTTACGGCGTGCTGGGCGGCATTGCTCTCGGCATCGGCTACATCTCGCCGGTGTCGACGCTGATCAAGTGGTTTCCGGATCGGCCCGGCATGGCGACCGGCATGGCCATCATGGGCTTCGGCGGCGGCGCCTTCATCGCTTCGCCGCTGTCGGTCTGGCTGATGAGCAAGTTCTCGACGCCAACCCATATCGGCGTGATGGAGACGTTCATCGTGCTCGGCGTCGTCTATCTGTTTTTCATGCTGGTCGGCGCGGTGATCGTCCGCGTTCCGCCTCCCGGCTGGGCTCCCGCGGGTTATGTTGCCCCAGCGCAGTCGAAGAAGCTCATCAGCAAGAACGACGTCTACGTCTACGATGCGCTCAAGACGCCGCAGTTCTGGCTGATCTGGTGGGTGCTGTGCCTCAACGTGACCGCCGGCATCGGCGTGCTCGGGCAGGCATCCGCCATGAGCCAGGAGATGTTCCCCGGCCATATCACGCCGGTGGCGGCCGCGGGCTTCGTCGGCCTGATGAGCCTGTTCAACATGGGGGGGCGCTTCGTGTGGGCCTCGACCTCGGACTACATCGGCCGTCGCAACACATACTTCGTGTTCATGGTGCTCGGCTTCATCCTGTATTGCACGGTGCCGCATGCGGGATCGACGGGCAACGTGGCGCTGTTCGTCATCTGCTTCCTGATCATCATCAGCATGTACGGGGGCGGGTTCTCCACCGTGCCGGCATATCTCAAGGATATGTTCGGCGTGCGTTATGTCGGCGCGATCCACGGGCTGTTGCTGACGGCGTGGTCGGCGGCGGGCATCTTCGGCCCGGTGATCGTCAACTATCTCCGTGAGTACAACATCACGCACGGCGTGCCGAAGGCGCAGGCTTACAACAACACCATGTACATCATGGCGGGCCTGCTGGTGATCGGGTTCTTCTGCAACCTGCTGGTCAAGGCTGTCGACGCGCGCTTCCACATGAAGGACAGCAACGAAGCCGGAAATGCAACGGCGGCCGCTGCTGCGGCAGCCAAGGCGTGAGAGGAGGAAACTATGTCAAACGCAACTCAGGATAGCTCGACGACGCTGAAGCTGATCCTCGCCTGGGGCTTCGTCGGCATTCCGCTGCTCTGGGGCGTGCTGCAGACCCTCAGCAACGCGATGAAGCTGTTCTACTAAGCCCCGGCCGCGAGATCGCAACGAAAGAGGGCACGGCCATCGCGGCCGTGCCCTCTGTTTGACGGGTTGCCGTCACTCGCCAGCTATCCGCGCACCGGGAATGCTCCGCTCAGAGATTGCTCTCGGTGATCGCGGCATAAACCATGGTACGCAGTTCGCGCCGGATCGGATAGGCGCTGGACGGCAACACCTGGGTCATGAAGATCGCGATCAAATCTTCTGCGGGATCGATCCAGAACGAGGTCGTGGCCGCGCCGCCCCAGGCATATTCGCCCGGGCTTCCCGCAATAAGCGTCTTGGCCGGGTCCATGGTGACGGAAAAACCGAGGCCGAAACCAATGCCGTTGTAGGTCGCTTCGGCGAACATCGATCGCGACATCTCCGGAAGATCGCGTCCGCCCGGCAGATGGTTTGTCGTCATCAGGGCGAGGGTCTTCGGCCCGATCAGCCGGACGCCGCCGAGCTCGCCG
This sequence comes from Nitrobacter sp., assembly GCA_035546855.1. GTDB lineage: Bacteria > Pseudomonadota > Alphaproteobacteria > Rhizobiales > Xanthobacteraceae > Nitrobacter. The sequence continues at coordinate 6,099 of DASZVY010000011.1, forward strand.
CCGTTGAGCAGTGCACGGCAGAAAGTGAGATAGTCGGCCGCCGTGGAGCACAGACCGCCGCCCCCCGAGATGAAGCCGGGCGGGGAGAGGAACGAGCTTGTCGCGGGATCGTCCTGCAGCGTCAGGCCGCCCTTGGCGTTAGGCGAATGAAACGACATCATGCCGCCTGCCGTCGCGTTATAGCAGGCCGCGAGGCGGTGAGCCTTCTCGGCAGGCACGAAGAAGTCGGTGTCGGTCATACCCAGCGGATTGAAGATGCGTTCCTTCAGGAACCGCTCGAATGGAATGCCGCTGATCTTGCCGACGAGATAGCCGATGACGTCGGTTGAGACCGAGTAGTTCCAGGCTTCGCCGGGCGAGAACTCCAGCGGGATGGTTGCGAGATCCGCGATCATGGAGTCGAGCGTACCGGCCTTCTCCACGGCGCCGATCTGCTTCTCGCGGTAAGCGGCGTCGACGTTGCTGCGTTGCTGGAATCCGTATGTCAGCCCCGAGGTGTGCCGCAGGAGGTCGACGATCTGCATCGGCCGGGAGGGCGGCCGGGTCATGAAGGCGGGCGCCGTGCCGGCCTGGAAGACGCCGAGGTTCTTCCACTCGGGAATGTATTTGTGCACGGGCTCGTCGAGTGCGACCCGACCCTCCTCGACCAGCATCATGAAAGCGACCGAGGTGATCGGTTTGGTCATGGAATAGATGCGGAAGATCGTGTCGTTCGCCAGCGGTTTTTTGCGTTCGACATCGGCAAGGCCTTGCACGGCGCTGTGGACCAGCTTGCCGCGGCGATAGACCAGGGTTTGCGTTCCGGGGAAGCGCCCGGACTCGAGGTAGCGAAGCTTCAAGTGGTTTTCGATCCGCGCCAGCGCGGCCGAGGACATGCCGGCCTCTTCAGCCTTGGCGGGGGTTGGAACGAGGCTCTCGGACGGCATGCGATTTGGCTCCCTGTTCGTGATGGGAACATGTTGTAGGGAGCGGAAGCATCGGATGTCCATACGAATCCGCAATCCGGCGATCCGGATCGGTGCTATCGTTGGCCAAGCCCAGTCCCGACAGGATCGATCATGACTCAATTCAACGATACCGAACTCACCGCCGCCGTGATTCATAGCTTCGAAAACACGCCGGACCCGCGGGTCAAATTTCTGCTCACCGAGCTGGTGAAATCGCTTCACGACTTCGTGCGGCGGACCGATCTGACGTTCGAGGAATGGGCCTACGCGATCGATTTCCTGACGCGGACGGGACAAAAGTGTACGCCGACACGGCAGGAATTCATCCTGCTGTCGGACGTCATGGGAGTTTCGATGCTGGTGGATGCCGTCAATCATCGCGAGCGCGACGGCGCCACCGAAACGACGGTGCTCGGTCCGTTTTATGTCGGCGAGCACAGGTCATTGCCTCATGGATCGGATATCTCGGCCGGCATGAAGGGCGAGCCCATGTTCGTCCGCAGCCGGGTTACCGATCTCGCTGGAAAACCATTGCCCGGCGTTCCCGTCGACGTCTGGCACGCCGACGATGACGGCTTCTACGATTCGCAGAAGCCAGCCTATGAGGCGCAGGGGCCTTCGCTTCGGGCGCGGTTCGTCACCGACGCCGATGGACGCTTCTTCTTCCGCACGATTCTGCCTTGCAGCTATCCGATTCCAACCGATGGCCCCGTCGGGGAAATGATCGTGCAGACAAAGCGGCATCCGATGCGCCCGGCCCACGTGCACTTTCTCATCAACGCGAAAGGCTATGAGCCGCTGATTACCCATGTGTTCATTGCGGGCGACGAGTATCTCGATTCCGATGTCGTGTTCGGCGTGAAGGACGATCTGGTCTGCAAGATCGAGAGGCGGACAGATGCCGTGATGCCGGATGGAAAGCCGATTGCCACTCCGTGGCATCTGATGACCTACGATTTCCGCATGAAGCCCGGGAGCGGCGTCGCGCCGCAACCGATGGCGACGGCCGGCGCGGATGCATAGGCTTGGCTGATGGGTCTCCGGTCCCAGGCATCCGAATGTGGCGCAATTAGCCGGCGTTCGCTGCTGAAGGGTGGCGCCGGTGCTGCGTCGCTGCTGGCCGCTGCACGACTGAGTTTTCCGGCTGGCGCATTTGGCGAAGGCGCGGGACCCGAGGTGAAGGGAGCCAGACTCGGCTTCGTCGCGACAACCGACGCGGCGGCGCTGTTCGTCGCCAAGGAAAAAGGTCTCTTCGCGAAATACGGCATGCCCGACGTCAGCGTCGAACGGCAAATCTCGTGGGAGACGACGCGCGACAATCTCGTGCTCGGCTCGGAGGGCGACGGCATCGATGGCGCACATATTCCAACGCCGCTGCCATATCTGCTCTCCGAAGGCCTCGTGACGCAAAACGGCGTGCCAACGCCGATGCACATCCTGGCCCGGCTCAATCTGAACGGTCAGGGCATTTCGGTCAGCAACGAGTATGCCGACCTCAAGCTCGGGCTTGATCCCAGGCCGCTTGCGGATGCGCTTGCCCGAAAAAGGGCTGACGGCCGCGCGGTCAGGGCGGCGGCGACGTTCCCCGGCGGCACCCATGACTTGTGGCTCCGTTACTGGATGGCGTCGGGCGGCATCGTGCCGGACAAGGATGCCGAGATCATCGTTGTGCCGCCGCAGCACATGGTGGCGAGCATGAATGCAGGCATCATGGATTGTCTGTGCGCGGGCGAGCCCGCGAACGCGCAACTGATCCACCAGAGCGTCGGCTATTCGGCTCTCACCACGGGCGAGATCTGGAAGGATCATCCCGAAAAGGCGCTGGCGCTGCGCGCCGCTTGGGCCGACAAAAATCCGCGCGCCGCAAAGGCATTGCTGATGGCGGTCATGGAGGCGCTGCAGTGGTGCGACAAGGACGAGAACAGGGACGCGCTGGCCGCCATCAGCGCGAAGCGGCAATGGCTCAATGTCTCGGTCAACGACATCGCCGCGCGCCTGAAGGGGAATTTCAGATATAGAGTCGATCGGATCGAGAAAAACAGCTCGCTGCTCATGAAGTTTTGGCGTGATCACGCGTCATATCCGTTCCAAAGTCATGACGCCTGGTTCATCGCCGAGAACATTCGCTGGGGCCGATTGCCGGCGACGACAGACACGCGGGCGCTTGTCGCCAAGGTGAACCGGGAAGACCTTTGGCGGGAAGCAGCGAAGGAATTGAATGTGGCGGCCGCCGATATTCCGGCATCGGCGTCGCGCGGCCCGGAAACCTTTTTCGATGGCAAGGTCTTTGATCCGGATGATCCGGCGGCCTATCTCCAGTCGCTGGACATCAAGCACATGGCGTCCTAGCCAGGGACCGTTCGGCATCGCGCGATGCGGCAAACTGAGGGCAGCGATGAAACAGCGTGCATTCGGATCGGGCGGTCTGCAGACCTCCGTCATCGGCCAGGGAACCTGGTACATCGACCGCGGCGATCGGGCGTCCGCAGTCGCGGCGCTGCGCCGCGGCCTCGACCTCGGCATGACCCATATCGACACCGCCGAGATGTACGGCGATGCCGAACCTGTCGTGGCGGAAGCGATCGCCGGCCGTCGCGATGAGGTCTTTCTCGTCTCCAAGGTACTCCCGGGCAATGCCTCGCGGCGCGGGACCATTGCGGCCTGCGAGCGATCCTTGAAGCGGCTCAAGACCGACCGGCTCGACTGTTACCTGCTGCACTGGCGCGGACAATATCCGCTCGCCGACACGGTCGCGGCCTTCGACGATCTGGTCCGTGCCGGCAAGATCCGCTCGTGGGGCGTCAGCAATTTCGACGTCGGCGATCTCGGCGAACTGCTCGACGCGGCCGGCGAAGGGGCGATCGCCTGCAACCAGGTGCTGTACCATCTGCAGGAGCGCGCGATCGAGCACGCGGTGATCCCGTGGTGCGAAGCGCACGGCGTCGCCGTCGTGGCTTACTCGCCGTACGGGCATGACGACTTTCCGGCGCCGCGGAGTGCGGGCGGCCAGGTGCTGCAGCGGATCGGAGCGGCGCATGGCGCGACGCCGCGGCAGGTCGCGCTGAGCTTCCTGACACGGCGGCCGTCGGTGCTGGCGATTCCGAAAGCCGCCCGCGCGACGCATGCCGCCGACAATGCCGGAGCGGCCGAACTCGTGCTCGGGGACGATGAGGTCGCGCTGCTGGAACAGGCGTTTCCACGCGGGCCGGAGCCGAGCAGCCTACCGATGCTCTGAGCGCGTTCGCACGGCGGGCGTGCCGTGACGGTTCGCCGCGCCCGAACGCGCATATCCGCTGCCTGTTTTCGGCACTTGTGAATTGAACCGCTTCGTCGTCTTGTCGGATGCATACTGACCGGGCCTCGCGATTCGTAGGCCTCTTTCATCCTCAGACAGCTTTCGCGACGTGACGACGATTTCCCAGCCGTTGACCGAGGCCACCACCAGCTCAGCATCCGGCCGTGTCGACCGCCCGTTCCGCGGCATCGCGCTGATCCTGACATCGACGGTGTTCCTCGGCACGTCCGACGTCACCGCGAAATACCTGACGCATGCGCTGCCCGCGGTGGAGATCGCCTGGCTCCGCTTCCTCGTCTTTGCGCTGATCATGGTGCCCGCGATGATTCCGGGCTCGCCGCTGTTCGCGCTGCGAACCGGCTGCGTCAACATTCAGATCCTGCGCGGCGCGACGCTGCTCGGCTCGTCGCTGTTCTTCATCTCGGGCCTGAAATTTCTTCCGATTGCCGAGGCGTCGGCCACAGGCTTCGTGTCGCCGCTGTTCGTGACCGCGCTGTCGATCGTGTTCCTCGGCGAAAAGGTCGGCATGCGCCGCTGGGTCGCCACCGCTGTCGGCCTGCTCGGCGTACTGGTCATCCTGCGGCCGGGAACGGGCGCTTTCCATCCGGCCGCACTGTTTCCCATCGTGTCGGCGCTGTCCTGGGCCGGCACGCTGGTCATGACGCGCATGATGAGCGGCAGCGAGCGCGCCATCACCACCATGACTTATTCGTCCATCGTGGGTCTGGGGATCCTGTCGCTGCTGGTCCCGTTCTTCTGGGTGACGCCGGGCTGGGAGGCGATCCTGCTCGGCGTGTTCATCGGAGTCGCCTCCACCGCAGGTCAGTGGATCGTGGTGCTGGCCTTCCGTTATGCCGATGCGTCGGTGCTGGCGCCGTTCCAGTATATCCAGTTGCTGTGGGTCAGCATCTTCGGCTTCCTGCTGTTCGGCGAAGTGCCGGACATCTGGACGATCACCGGCGCGGCTTTCATTATCGGCAGCGGTCTCTATACCGCGCACCGCGAGCGCGTCCGGCGCTCGGCGATGCGCGCGGTGGCCGCGGAGCCATCGCCGAACGCCTGATTCACGCAGCATCGGTCAGCTCACGATTTTCGATTCATGTTGCTGAGTGTTTCTCGTGAGTCCTGCGAAACACCTGGAATCAAATTTCCCGATCAATGTCCGCTTCTTCGGCTTCGAAGCGCCGCAGCGGCAAGATTTTGTTTAGTGACGGTTGCCATCGTTGGATCGTGCTCATCTGAATCCCCGGCAAATTCATGAACATGACAATGTTGGCAAGTCGTCTGGCCGATGACGATATCGGCAATTCATTCGTGATGCGGCAGGTTAACGTCGGCGCCGAACATTTCGCGGCCGGTCAGATCGACGAAGCAATTTCTGCCTATCGGCGCGGACTCGCCGAACTCGAAAACGGATCACGCGCGGGTGTGCCCGCCGACAAGGTCGCCGAATTGCATGCGCGGCTTGGCGACGCCGCGATGGCCAAGGGCGACTTGGAACTCGCGGCGACGAATTACAAGGCCGCGCTACGGATCGCGCCGCATCTCACATCCTGCTGGTGCAATCTCGGAAATGTCTATCTCGAGCGGGGCCATCCCCTCGAAGCGATCACGCTCTATGCGCAGGCGCTGTCGCGCAATCCCGTTCACTGGCCGTCGCGCGCCAATTCGGTTCAGGCCCTCATCGCCACGAAACAATATATTCTTGCCCAGGCGCTTCTGACGGAATTGGTAAGCGAGCGCCCGCAGGATGCGACACTTCTCAACCAGTGCGGCAAGCTGTATGTCGCGATGAACGACCTCGGCGCCGCGATTGCCTCCTTTGAGGCTGCGGTCGCGCTCGATCCGCGCGATTTCGACAGTCTGTACTGGACCGGAAGCATCCGGCAGCGGCTTGGCGAAGGTGAGGCAGCCAGAACGGCGTATGCGCGTGCCGCGGACATTCAACCGCTCATCCGGCGGCGGTCGGTGGTCTGTCCGGCGGAATTCCGCGCGCTTGCGCTCTATGCACCATTCGCCGGGAATACGCCGTCGGACTATCTTTTCAAGAATGCGGCCTATGACATCGACACGCTTGCCCTGTTTGCCGGCAGCGCCCCTGATATCGATCGGCTGCGCGGTGCGCAGGTTGTGATCAATCTCATTTCCGACGCCGATCAGGCCGGCGAAGTGTTGCCGTTGGCTGCCGACCTGGTGAATCAACTCGGCATTCCCGTGATCAATGATCCGCACAAGGTTCTGCGGACCACGCGCGAAAATGTCGCGCGGCTGCTCGAGGCCATTCCGCACTGCCGAATCCCGGAAGTCATTCGTCACGATGCGGGCGCGCCGGTTGCGGCCCTTCCGGCCGGGATGGGTTTTCCCGTTCTGGTGCGTCCAGCGGGCACCCACGGCGGCACGGACTTTGAGAAGATTGAAGGGCCGTCGGAGTGTGCACGCGCGCTGATGCGGCACCCGGACACTGATCACTACGTGATCGCGTATGCCGACTATCGCTCATCCGACGGCTATTTCCGGAAGTACCGGTTCATTTTCGTGAACGGCGACATCCTGCCGTACCATCTCGCGATCGGCGACACCTGGAAGGTCCATCACGACAGCACCGATATGGATCGTCATGACTGGATGCAAAGGGAGGAAGAAGCCTTCCTGGGTAACCCTGCCTCGGTGTTTACTCCCGAACATTTCGAGGCGCTGCGGGCAATCCAAAGCACCATCGGCCTCGACTTCTTCGGCATCGACTGCGGCCTGGACCAGGCAGGACGTCTGGTCGTCTTCGAGGTCAACGCCTCCATGCTGGTCCATGAGGGCAATGAAAAGTTTCCCTACAAGGCGCCATTCGTTGCCCGGATCAAGGAGGCTTTCGACAGCATGTTGCAGAAGGCGGCCGCGGCTGCTCAATGACGGCCGATTCGGTCTCACACCGGCAGCGCGATGGTGTATTTGACCTGGCTCAGCGCAAAACTCGACTCGATCGAGGCGATGCCGTCGAGCCGGGTCAGCTTGTTCTTGAGAAAAGTTTCATAGGATGTGAGGTCGGCGACCACCACACGCAGCAGGTAATCGCGGTTGCCGGTCATCAGGTAGCACTCCAGCACTTCCTCCCACCCCGAGATCGCCTTGGCGAAGCGGTTGAGGTCGGCTTCCTTCTGCCGTTCGAGCTTGATCGAGATGAAGACGCTGACCGGAAGTCCGAGCGACTTCTGGTCCACCAGCGCCATGTAGCGGGTGATGACGCCGCGGCTTTCCAGCAGCCGCACGCGGCGGTGGCAGGGCGAGACCGACAGGCCGATCTTGTCGGCGAGCTCCTGCATGGTGATGCGGCTGTCGGACTGCAGAATCCCGAGGATCCTGCGGTCGATGGCGTCGAGGGCGGTCATTGGTATAAATTTCCAATATGGTGTGTCTATTGGCAAATTTTACCAATATTACCAGATCTGTCGATTGAAATTGAGAAATCCGACGGCCGATCGAGGACTATTCTGGAGCGAGAGCAACCCGGCGTCATGGCCGGGCTTGGCCCGGCCATCCACGTCTTGCCTGCGGTGAGACATCGAAGATGTGGATGCCTGCGACAAGCGCGGGCATGACGACTTCTCCTCCGCACAATTTGCGAGCCGTACCATGCCCGTCGATCCCGCCCGTCTCGACCTTCTCTCGGCCCTCGCGCGCAAGGCGCTGTGGCTGTCGTCGTGGACCATCCACAACGCCAACCACGTCCGGCCCAATGTCGACGGGTTGAAGGTCGGCGGCCATCAGGCGTCGTCGGCCTCGCTCGCGACCATCATGTCGGCGCTGTATTTCTCGGTGCTGAAGCCGGAGGACCGCGTGGCAGTGAAGCCGCATGCGAGTCCGGTGTTCCATGCGATCCAGTACCTGCTCGGTCATCAGACCCGCGAGAAGCTGGAGAACTTTCGCGGCTTCAAGGGCTCGCAGTCCTATCCGTCGCGCACCAAGGACGCCGACGACGTCGATTTCTCCACCGGGTCGGTCGGCCTCGGCGTGGCGCAGACGCTGTTCTCCGCGCTGGTGCAGGATTACGTCAAGGCGCACGGCTGGATGAAGGATCGTCCCGAGGGGCGAATGATCGCGCTGGTCGGCGACGCCGAGATGGACGAGGGCAACATCTTCGAGGCGCTGCTGGAAGGCTGGAAGCATGGCCTGCGCAACACCTGGTGGATCGTGGACTACAACCGCCAGAGTCTCGACGCCGTGGTGCGCGAGGGGCTTTGGGAAAAGTTCGAGACCATGTTCCGCAACTTCGGCTGGGACGTGGTCATCGTCAAATACGGCAAGCTGATGCAGGCGGCATTCGCCGAGCCCGGCGGCGAGGCGCTCAAGCGCTGGATCGACACCTGCCCGAACCAGATCTACGCGGCGCTGTGCTTCCAGGGCGGCGCGGCGTTCCGCAAGCGGCTGCGGGACGAGATCGGCGATCAGGGCGACGTCTCGGCCTTGATCGAACGGCGCAGCGACGACGAGCTGCTGGCGCTGATGTCGAACCTCGGCGGCCATGACATGGCGAGCATGCTGGAAGCCTTCGAGGCGGTCGATCACGACCGCCCGGTGTGCTTCATCGCCTATACCATCAAGGGCGTCGGCCTGCCGTTCCAGGGCCACAAGGACAACCATGCCGGCCTGATGACGCCGGCCCAGATGGAGGCGTTCCGCACCGCGCAGAACATCCGGCCCGGGCACGAGTGGGACAGGTTCGAGGGGCTGCCGCAACAGGTGGACGTGCTTGAGGCGTTTTTGGCCAAGGTGCCGTTCAACCGCGAGGGCCGCCGCCGGCTGGAAGCGCCGATCGTCGATGTGCCGCAGCATCTGTCGTTCACGCCGTCGCCGCAGATGTCGACGCAGCAGGGTTTTGGGCTGATCCTCAACGAACTCGGCAAGGGTGACACCGAGCTCGCGTCCCGCATCGTCACCGCGTCGCCCGACGTCACCGTGTCCACCAATCTCGGCGCGTGGGTCAATCGCCGCGGCCTGTTCGCCAAGGCGGCGATGGCCGATGTGTTCAGGAAGGAGAAGATCCCCTCGACCTTCGCGTGGGACTTCTCCCCGAAGGGACAGCACATCGAACTGGGCATCGCCGAGGCCAATCTGTTCATCCTGATGTCGGCGCTGGGGCTGTCGCATTCCATTAACGGCGAAAGGCTGCTGCCGATCGCGACGCTGTACGACCCCTTCATCAGCCGCGCGCTCGATCAGTTGAACTACGCCTGCTATCAGGATGCGCGCTTCATGGTGGCGGGAACGCCGTCCGGCATCACGCTTGCGCCGGAGGGCGGGGCGCACCAGTCGATCGCAACGCCCTTGATCGGCATGGCGCAGGACGGGCTCGCCTCGTTCGAGCCGGCCTTCGTCGACGAACTCGCGGTCATGATGCGCTGGGGGTTCGCGCACATGCAGCGCGAACTGACCGAGGAGGGCGACGACCGCAGCGGCATGCGCAGCGGCGGCTCGGTCTACTTGCGGCTGTCGACGCGGACTATCGAGCAGCCGCAGCGGATGATGACGCCTGAACTGGAAAAGGCCATCACCGACGGCGCCTACTGGCTGCGCAAGCCCGGCCCCAACGCGGAAGTGATCGTTGCCTACACCGGGGCGGTGGCGCCCGAGGCCATCGAAGCCATCGGCATGCTGGGCGAGAGCCGCCGCGACGTCGGACTGCTGGCGATCACCTCCGCCGACCGGCTGCATGCGGGATGGACCGCCGCGCGAAAGATGCGGCGCGACCGCCGCCATCCGAACTTCCTCAGCCATATCGAAAAGCTGCTGGCGCCGCTGCCGCGCGATTGCGGCATCGTCACCGTGCTCGACGGCCATCCGGCGGCGCTCGGCTGGATCGGCGCGGTCTGCGGCCATCGCATGGAGGCGCTCGGCGTCGAGCATTTTGGCCAGACCGGCACGATCGACGATCTCTACCGGCACCATGGCATCGACGCCAACGCCATCATCGACGCGGCGGAATCCCTGACGGCGGGTGCACCGGTGCGGCACCGGAAAATGGCGGTGTGATTTTTGCCCTTCCCTGACGGGGAGGGTGAATTCGCCGTCTTGCGCCTGTCGCAACCCGCGACGCTAAAGCTATTCCGGCTTTGATGGAATCAAGGCCGGACTCCAGCCTTTATTGACGCGTTTTCCTGATGCGAACCGGTATCCACTTCGCCCGAAAACGCTATATACCCTGCGTCAGCCGCGACACGGCGTCCCGCAGATGGCGGGTTCAATTCCCGGCCCGTTCGTGCAAGGATGCCTGCCGAACGCTCCGTTCCCTTTAGTTTTCAAGAACATCGTGAGGTTACGCCATGGTCAATCGCATGCAATTCTACATCGACGGCGCCTGGGTCGATCCCGTCGTCAAGAAGTCCACGCCGGTCGTCAATCCGGCGACGGAAGAGGCGATGTACGAGGTCGCGCTCGGCTCCAAGGCCGACGTCGACAAGGCCGTGGCGGCCGCCAAGCGCGCCTTCGAGACGTTCTCGCAGACCAGCCGCGAGGAGCGCGTGGCGCTGCTGGAAAAGATCGTCGCCGCCTACAAGGCGCGGATGAAGGACATCGGCGCCGCCGTCTCCGACGAGATGGGCGCGCCGCTGCCCATGGCGGAAAAGCTGCAGGCCGGCGCCGGCCTCGGCCACATCATGTCCACCCTCGACGTGCTCAAGAAGTACGCGTTCGAGGAGCAGTTGCCGGCTGCCACCGTGGTGCGCGAGCCGATCGGCGTGGTCGGCATGATCACGCCTTGGAACTGGCCGCTCAACCAGATCGCCTGCAAGGTCGCGCCCGCGCTCGCCGCCGGCTGCACCATGATCCTGAAGCCGTCCGAGTTCACGCCGACCTCGGCCTTGATCTTCGCGGAAATCCTGCACGAGGCCGGCGTGCCCAAGGGCGTGTTCAATCTCGTCAACGGCCTCGGGCCCGAGGTCGGCGCCGCCATGAGCGAGCATCCCGACATCGACATGATCTCGTTCACCGGCTCGACCCGCGCCGGCATCGATGTCGCCAAGCGCGCCGCGCCGACGGTGAAGCGCGTCAGCCAGGAACTCGGCGGCAAGTCGCCAAACGTCATTCTGGACGATGCGGATCTGACCAAGGCCGTGACCGGCGGCGTCATGCACATGTTCAACAACTCCGGCCAGTCCTGCAACGCGCCGTCGCGCATGATCGTGCCGCTGTCGAAGATGAAGGAGGTCGCCGCCATCGCCAAGGGCGTCGCGGAGAAGACCAAGGCGGGCGATCCGCGCGCGGCCGACACCACCATCGGCCCCGTCGTCAACCGCAACCAGTGGAACAAGATCCAGGCCCTGATCCAGAAGGGCATCGAGGAGGGCGCGACGCTGGTCGCAGGCGGTCCGGGCCTGCCGGAAGGCGTCAACAAGGGCTTCTACGTCCGTCCGACCGTGTTCGCTGACGTCACCGAAAAGATGACCATTGCGAACGAGGAGATCTTCGGGCCGGTGCTCGCGATCATGGGCGCCAAGGACGAGGCGGACGCCGTGCGCATCGCCAACAACACGCCGTACGGTCTCGCGGGTTACGTGTCCGCCGGCACCGTCGAGCGCGCGCGCAAGGTCGGCCGCCAGATCCGCGCGGGCAACGTCAACCTGCAGGGCGTGCCGAACGACCGCACCGCGCCGTTCGGCGGCTACAAGCAGTCCGGCAACGGCCGGGAGTGGGGCAAGTTCGGCCTCGAGGAATATCTCGAGGTCAAGGCCATCGCCGGCTACAACGCGGCGTAAGTCGCGCAAGCGAGAGCAGCCTCAATTGTCGTCATGCCCGGCCTTGTGCCGGGCATCCACGTCTTGGGCGCCGCAAAGATCGGAAGACGTGGATGGCCGGGCAT
>DASZVY010000012.1:0-47481 GCA_035546855.1 Nitrobacter sp.
TGTCGGCGTGCGTTGGCGGCAAAACGGGGTGACCCGCACCGCCCGTTGCCGCGGCGAGGTTGTGCTGGCGGCGGGCTCGCTCGGGTCGACCCAGCTCCTGAAGCTTTCCGGCGTCGGCCCCGGCGCCGAACTGGTGCAGCACGGCATTACACCGGTGCTCGACAGGCCGGGCGTCGGTGCGAATTTGCAGGATCACCTGCAACTGCGGCTGATCTACAAGGTCAGCGGCATCAAGACGCTGAACGAAACCTACCATTCATTGTTCGGGCGGGCCGGCATGGGGCTCGACTATGCGCTGCGCCGGCGCGGACCGCTTACGATGGCGCCCTCCCAACTCGGCGCTTTCACGCGCTCCGATCCGCACCGCGACCGTGCCAATATCCAGTTCCATGTGCAGCCGCTCTCGCTCGACAAGTTCGGCGACGAGTTGCACACGTTTCCGGCGCTCACGGTCAGCATCTGCAACGTGCAGCCGGAGAGCCGCGGCACCGTCACGCTGCGCTCGGCCGATCCGGCCGCCGCGCCGATGATTGCACCGCATTACCTCGAAGCTGAGGCGGACCGGCAGGTGGCGGCGGATTCGATCCGTGTCGCCCGCAACATCATGACGCAGCCGGCGCTCGCGCCCTATCGGCCGGACGAATACCTGCCGGGTCGGGCGGTGCCGAACGACGATCCGGAGGCGCTTGCACGCGCGGCCGGTGATATCGGCACCACCATCTTCCATCCGGTCGGTACCGCGCGCATGGGCCTGCCGAGCGATCCGCTGGCGGTCGTGGACGAGCGGTTGCGTGTGATCGGCATCGAGCGGCTGCGGGTGATTGACGCCTCGGTGATGCCGACCATCACCTCCGGCAACACCAATACGCCGACCGCCATGATTGCCGAGAAAGGCGCGGCGATGGCAATCGAGGATGCGCGGTAGGCCTACCCATCAGGCCGACTTGCGGACGGCGTTGTCGACCAGCGTCTTGCCGAGCGACCAGATTGCGCCGGGCACCTGGTGGCTTGCCGCGATCACGCTGTCGAAGGAATTCTCGATCCACTTGCAGTCGTTATCGTCGATGATGAGCGGCGGCAGGATCTTGATGGTGTGACTGCCATGGCCCGCGACCTGGGTCAGGACCTTGTGATCCTTGAACAACGGCACGGTAATGAGCTGGCAGAACAGCCCCTTGTTGGCGGCCTCGAGCAGATTCCAGGATGCCTTCAGCCGCAGCGACTTCGGAGGTCCGAATTCGATGCCGATCATCAGCCCCTTGCCGCGTACCTCCTTGAGCATTTCGTAACGGGCAACCATGCGCGTCAGCGCCTGCTGCAGCTCTTCGCCCCGCCTCGCAGCGTTCTCGATGAGATTTTCCGCCTTGATGACTTCAAGGGTCGCGATGCCCGCCGCCATCGCAAGGTCGTTCTTCGCGAACGTCGAGCCGTGCACCACGGCGCGATCCATGCGGTTGAAGACCTTGTCGAAGATATGCTTGCGGGTCAGCACCACCCCGACCGGGACGTGGCCGCCGGACAAGGCTTTGGCCAGGAGCACCATGTCGGGCTCGACGTTCCAGTGCTCGACCGCCAGAAAGCGGCCGGTGCGCCCGATGCCGGTCTGCACCTCGTCGGCGACGAACAGCGTGCCATATTTCCGACACAACGCGGCCGCCCCCGGCAGGAATTCATCGGTCGGCAGATTGACGCCCTTGCCCTGAATCGGCTCGACGATGAAAGCTGCGACCTGCCGTGACGACAACGCGCGTTCCAGCGCCGCGAGATCGTTGAAAGGAATCACCGTACACTCCGGCAGCAGCGGCTCGAAGCCGCCCCGGAAATTCTTGTCGTCTGTCAGCGACAGGGCGCCATAGGTCAGCCCATGGTAGCCGTGATCGCAATAGACAATGCCGGGCCGGCCGGTCGCGGTGCGGGCGAATTTGATCGCGGCCTCGACGGTTTCCGCGCCTGAATTCGCGAAAAAGACCTTATCGAGGTAGGGGATGTGGTCCAGCAGCCGCTCGGCCAGGATGCCCGCGAGGGTGGATACGTCCATCTGAACCAGATTGGGCAGATCGCTGTCCAATACACTCTTGAGTGCGTCACGCAGAACAGGATGGTTCCGCCCTATCGCAAAAACGCCAAATCCGCTGAGTAGATCGAGATACCGGGCGCCGTCGCGATCGAACAGGTATTGACCGCGGCCGCTCTGGAAACCGACGTCGTAGCCAATGGTCTTCAAAACTCTGACAAGTTGTTCGTTGAGGTGGCGCGCATGCATCGCACTACGCTGCGCCTGCCGTTCCACAAACATCTCGGAAACGTCTAGATTTGGATATAGCATTCGCTACATACTTCGGTTGATAGCTGTCTCGTCAACTGAAAAGCACGAATTCGGCAATTTGAATTTGCCGCGTGTTCCCTGCCCTTCGACTTAAGCATAGGCTTTGAATATGTTGCAGCGCCTCGCATGCCCCACGCGCACTCTAGTGAATTGCAGGATTCTTGCTACCACCTGTCTGGTCGCAGCAGGGCTGCTGAGCGCCGGACAGGCCCGCGCCGCCGACGATCCGACGGGAGACTGGCGTGTCGCCGACGGCGTGGCCAATATCCGGGTCGCCGAATGCAACGGCGCGATGTGGGGCGTCGTGGTCTGGGAGAAAACCCCGGGCGGCAGGGACAAGAACAACCCGGATGTGTCCAAACAAAACCGGCCGACCCTGGGGATGCCGGTGCTGCTGGACATGAAGAAAAAGCCCCGGAAGGAAGAGTGGGACGGCCACGTCTATAACGCCAAGGACGGCAAGACCTACGAATCCTCCATCAAGCTGCTGTCGCCCGACCAGCTTGAGATCAAGGGATGCGTGCTCGGCTTCCTGTGCGGCGGAGAAACCTGGACTCGCGTCGCCGGACCGATTCCTCCAAGTCCATCGAACACCATGAATCCGCCGAACAGCGCCGCCAAAGGGGCCCAGAGGACCAGCATGGCCAGGACCGCGCCGAAGGCTGCGCCGAAGACCACGGGTCAACGGGTCGGAACGACGGCGGAATCTGCGGACCCCGTTGGCGATATCTGCCTACTGCCCGACATCGCGCGGCCGACCCATTAGCGCGGGCTGAAACAGCAGGACGGCTGCGAGCGTCGTCACCAGCGACAGCGCCAGCAGCTTACCCATGCTGGCGGTCCCGGGATGGCTCGACAGCCACAGGCTGCCGAACGCGGTGGCCGTCGTCAGCGCGCTGAAGAAGATCGCCCGGGTCAGACTGGACTGCAGCAGATTGGTCCGGCCCGATCGCCACGCCGTCACATAATAGATTTTGAACGCCACGCCGACGCCGAGCAGCAGCGGCAGGGCGACGATGTTGGCGAAGTTCAACGGCAGGCCGATCAGTACGCAAATTTCGAGCGTCACGGCACCGGCGACAAGAAGCGGCACCAGCGTCAGCAGCACATCGGTGATTCGGCGCAGCGCGAGCCAGAGCAGGATGCTGATCGAGATCAGCGCCCAGCAGCCGGCCTCGATGAAGGCCTTCACGATGGTATCGCCGGACTTGAGGATCGAAACCGGACCGCCGATCGCATTCGGCTCGGCCGCCAGCACGGCACCGGCGAATTTGCGCAAAACCTCGTTGCTGTCGGGATCGCCCTTGGGCAGGGCCTGCACGCGCGTAATCCCGTCCTTGGTTTTCCAGAGCTCGACGAAATCCGGCGGAAGATTTTTCAGGCTGATCGGCTCGGCCTTCAGCGAACTACGGAGTTGCGCCAGCACCATCTGCAGCGGCTCGACAAAGATCGTCTGCACCTTGTCCCGCATCGCCTTGTCGGCACCGGCGAGCTTGGTGAGATCGTCGGCCAGCCGCTTCGCGGCGGCAGCGCCCGGCCCCTGACCGTCGCCCGCGGTCTTGCGTAGGCTTTCAGCCGTCTGCTTCAGCGCCGCGACGTTCTCATCGTCCGACGGCGGTGCATCGGTCGATTCCGGATTCAGCGCAGGCCCGAGAGTCTTTGCGCCCTCCGCAATCAGCTTGAGCTTGGCCGGCTGGTCGGCGGGCACGAAACTGTCGAGCGACATGGTGCTCGCAACTTCCGGCACCTTGGCGAGTTTCGCTTCCACGTCGCGGGCCGCCTGCTCCGAATGGACCATCACATTGATGGCGTTCGCGCCGGTATTGGGATCCTTGCGCAGATCCAGATAGGTCGCGATCGACTCGACCTTCGGGTTGCGCAGATGAATCGGATTGAAATCGAACCTGAGGTAATAGAGCAGCGGCGAGCCCGCGATGACCACCGCCAGCGTCCCGAAGATGATCGCGACGCGGTGCTTTTCCAGAAAATGATCGAGCGGCGCCAGAAAAGCATAGCCGACGGGCTCTTTCTCGCCGGCTGGATTGAGCAGGCTGAGCAAGGCCGGCAGCACGGTGATACTCGCGATAAACGCGACCATCATGCCGAGACCCGCAATCTTGCCAAGTTCCGAGACGCCCTTGTAGTCGGTCGGCAGAAACGACAGGAAACCCGCCGCGGTCGCGACGGCCGCAAGCGACAAGGGCACCGCAGACCGTTCAGCCGCCGATAACAACGCAGCGTTCAGGTCGTTGGTTTTATAGCGTTCGGAGCGATATCGCACGCTGTACTGGATGCCGAAGTCCACCCCCAGACCCACGAACAGCACCGCGAATGCGATCGACAACAGGTTCAATGAGGTCACCATCATCAGGCCGGCGGCAGTGGTGACGGACAGGCCGATGAACAATGTTGCGAACACAGCCAGAATGATCTTCGGCGAGTGCAACGCCAGCCAGAGGATCACCAGCACCACCAGAACGGTCCCGATGCCATTGGCAACGGCCCCCTCCTGGACGGTCGCGAACTCCTCGTTTGCAATCGGCACGGGTCCGGTCAGCCTGACCCGTGCCTCGTATTTGCCGGCGAGGTCGAGATCGACGGCGGCCTTCCGGATGGCGTCGGTGGCGTCCTTGCCGGGTTCGAGCGCATTGAAGTCAAGGAACGGCTTGACCTGAATCAGGGCGCGGCGATCGGAAGCCGTCAGAGGCTTGTCGCTGACCAGTTCGCGCCAGGAAAACGTTGCGTGGCCTTTGGTGAGCGCGTCCTCGACCGTTTGCGAGATCATCGAGAATGGCCGCGTCGCCGCATCAAGCTTGAACTGCCCTCGCTTGATCCCGACGAGTGCGGTTTCAAGCGCGCCGGTGAGGCCGCGCAGGCTTGGATCGCCGGCCATGATCTCGATCAGGGGCGCCGCCGACTCGAACTGCGAGGTGATCTGCTTGACCTCCTCGGTCGGCAGGAACAGGAGGCCGTTGCGCTCGAAAAAGGAACCGCCTCCAAGCTGCTGGACCGATTCGAAATGGGCGTGATCCTCGGCCAGTTTCGCGGTCAGGGCGGCACCGGCCGCGCCTGCGAATTCCGGCGTCGGTGCGTCGACCACTGCGATGATCAGTCGCTCCTGATCGAATGCCTTTTCGAACTGATTGTCGCGCTTCCGCCAGTCGAGGTTCGGGGAAATCAGCTTGTTGATGTCGGTGTTGATCGAGAAGTTCCGGGCGGTATAGACCCCGGCCCCTATCGCCACCAGAACTGCCGCCAGAACGGTGGCCGCCGCAAAGCGTGTGCATATTTTCACAATGGAAACAACGAGATGCGTCAGCACATTCTTTCTTTCTATTCCGGCGAGCCTGGCGGGCGGAGGAAGTATGAGGGCTTGCTATGCAATGTCAGCGGGAGTTAAGGGACCTCTGAAAATGCATAGGAAGTCGGCAGGGTTCCGGAGGTGAACCCGGCCGACTCTCAGACGACCGCCTTCAAGGGCATGGAAAAATGGCATTAAATGTGCCAAAAGCGACCGTCTGCGGCTTGGTATCATCGCGTCCAGACCTGAGCCAAGTGGCGAATTCGTGAGCTTTGGCTCCCTTTTGCCGCATTTGCGAAGGTATGTGCGCCGACCAGCGTTTTCCCGCCAGCATTAACCGTGGGGCCATGGACAGGCAGCGCCCGTTTTGTGCTTCGCAAAAATGGACCCTATATGGTCATAGCTCGGTGAACGACGGAACCTCGCGACGGCACCAAGATTGCGACCCAACAGGACCCCTATTGAACGTCGTTTTCAGCGTATCCGAAAAGCTCTTAGGCGTGGTGTAAATTGACAAACGGCCGCCCCATTGAAGTTCTGCTCGCACAGCCTCGCGGATTTTGCGCCGGGGTGGTCCGGGCCATCGAAATCGTCGAGCGCGCACTCGAGAAGTACGGGCCGCCCGTCTACGTGCGCCATGAGATCGTTCATAACAAATACGTGGTCGAAAGCCTGAAAAACAAGGGCGCGATCTTCGTCGAGGACCTGTCCGAGGTCCCTCCGAAGGCCGTGACCGTGTTCAGCGCCCACGGTGTCGCCAAAAGCGTCGAAGAGGAGGCCGCCGCGCGGGATCTCCCCGTCCTCAACGCCACCTGCCCTCTGGTCACCAAGGTCCATAACCAGGGCAAGCGCTACATGTCGAAGGGGCGCACCCTGATCCTGATCGGCCATGCCGGCCATCCCGAGGTCGAGGGGACCATGGGCCAGGTTCCCGGCCCCGTGCTGCTGGTGCAGAGCGTCGAGGACGTCGCCGCCCTGACGGTTCCGGAAGACGCCCCGGTGGCCTACATTACCCAGACCACCCTCAGCGTGGACGATACCAGGGACATCATCGCCGCCCTTCACCAAAGATTTAAAGACATTCAAGGCCCCGATACCCGGGATATCTGCTATGCGACACAAAATAGGCAATCTGCGGTAAGAGACCTCAGCAAGCTGGTGGATGTCATCCTCGTGGTCGGCGCGACCAATAGTTCCAATTCCAACCGGCTGCGCGAAATCGGCACCGAAGTCGGCGTCGCGAGTTATCTGATCGCGGACGGCAGCGAACTCAACGCAGAGTGGCTGAAGGACGTGAAAACGGTCGGCATCACCGCCGGTGCATCCGCACCTGAAGTGCTTGTCGATGATGTGATCGAAGCCCTGAGACGCATCGGCCCCGTTGCGGTGTCGGTGCTGCCGGGACGAGAAGAGAACATCGAATTCCGGCTTCCCTCTGAACTCACCTCGGCCTGATCACCTGCTTCCAATTCATCACGGCTGGACACTCCAGAAAGAACCTTGCCAGAAAGAACCTAGCGATGGCGATACCGTTTTTTAAAGAACTGAAGATCGGCGGCTATCTGATGAAGCAGAAGCTAATGGGCCGCAAACGCTATCCGCTCGTGCTCATGCTGGAGCCGTTGTTCCGCTGCAACCTCGCCTGCGCCGGCTGCGGCAAGATCGACTATCCCGACGCCATTCTGAATCGCCGGATGACTGCGCAGGAATGCTGGGATGCCGCCGATGAATGCGGCGCGCCTATGGTGGCGATCCCCGGCGGCGAACCGCTGATCCACAAGGAGATCGGTGAAATCGTCCGCGGCCTGGTCGCGCGCAAGAAGTTCGTGTCGCTCTGCACCAACGCGATGCTGCTCGAGAAGAAGCTCGATCTGTTCGAGCCCTCGCCGTACCTGTTCTTCTCCGTGCATCTCGATGGCCTGAAGGAGCACCACGACAAGTCGGTGTGCCAGGAAGGCGTGTTCGACCGCGCGGTATCCGCGATCAAGGCGGCCAAGGCGAGAGGCTTCACCGTCAACGTCAACGCCACGATTTTCGACGGCTATCCCGCCGAAGAGATTGCCAAGTTCCTCGACTTCACCGCGGAGCTCGGCGTCGGCGTCTCGATGTCGCCGGGCTATGCCTATGAGCGCGCGCCGGATCAGGAACACTTCCTGAACCGGACCAAAACCAAGACGCTGTTCCGCGACGTCTTCGCGCTCGGCAAGGGCAAGAAGTGGAATTTCATGCATTCGGGCCTGTTCCTTGACTTCCTCGCCGGCAATCAGGAGTACCACTGCACGCCATGGGGCATGCCGGCGCGCAACATCTTCGGCTGGCAGAAGCCCTGCTATCTGCTCGGTGAAGGCTACGCCAAGACCTTCAAGGAACTGATGGAAACGACCGACTGGGATAGCTACGGCACCGGGAAGTACGAAAAGTGCGCCGACTGCATGGCCCATTGCGGCTATGAGCCGACGGCCGCTACCGCTGCCCTGAACAATCCGCTGAAGGCGATGTGGGTGGCGCTGCGCGGCGTCAGGACGACGGGCCCGATGGCGCCCGAGATCGACCTCACCCGGCAGCGCCCGGCCCAGTACATCTTCTCGGCGGAAGTGCAAAAGCGCCTGTCGGAAATCCGCAAGGATGAAGCTGCGGCTGCCGCCGCCAAGCAACAGGCAAAACAGAAAGCCTCGGCCTCGACCGCCGCCTGAGTTGCGCGGCAATTCTCCGCAGGATCACAGCGAACTGGCGCCGGAGTCTGAACTCCGGCGCCAGTTTCGTTTTCCGGGAAGCGTCTCGCTTTCAGAAATGGTCAAGGCGCGCGACCATGGCGTTTTCGAGCGAAGTGGATAAAGCCTCGCGTTCAGATATCGGCAGTGACGAGGCCCTCACCACCCAGCAGAAAGCCCCGGCAGCCGCGCAGGCTGCGAAGTGCGCGGTTGAAATCGATCCCGGTGGACACCAGCGCCCGCAAAGTCAGCGGGTTGCGTGCAAGGCCGCCAAGCACCTTCTTGAGGTCGATATTGCCGTTCGGCTTGATGGCAGCCCGGGCGATCGCGGGAAGCGCGCGCGTCGCCGGATCGCTGATGACGCGGAGCGCCGCAAACGGAAGCCCGGCCTCGGCCGCATAGGCGGCTGCGATATGGCTTTCCATATCCACCGCCGACGCGCCGGTTTCCGAGTGGAGCGCGGCCTTGCCGGCCTGCCCGACCACCACCTGCTCCACGCCGGCCAGACCAGCGCGGACGACTTTCTTGCCTCCGAGCCCGGAACCGTCGATCAATTCTTCGCTGAGCGCGAGACCGGTCGGCCAACGCTCGCCGCTGGCGACAACCTCGGTGGCCACCACGACGTCGCCCGATTGCAGGCGAGGATCAAGCCCACCGGCCACACCGAAGCTGATGACGCCTCGCACCGTGGACGAATCGAAGCCCTCCAGGAGCATCCGGAGCTGTTGTGGATTGCTGCTGCTGCAGATGACGGTCATTCCGGGGCCGGCTGCGATGCGGGCCTCCTGGACAAGACCGGTCACAATCAGAACGGGCCGCGGGTCGAACGAACTGCCCCCGGACGCGTCAACCGCCGCCCCCAAATTCACATCCCGACCCCTACCACCTTGCTGTTGGTGTTCTTCAAATTCCGGTACCGCGCCAGTGCCCAGAGCGGGAAGAACTTCGCGTAGCCATGATACCGCAGGTAAAATACCCGTGGAAACCCCGTAGCGGTGTAGCGCTGCTCGTCCCACAGTCCTTTTTCAGCCTGTGTGTCTATTAGGTACTGCACGCCCCGAGCCACGGCCGGATTTTCGGCCTCTCCGGCCGCCATCAGGGCCAGCAGGGCCCATGCGGTCTGGGATGCCGTGGTCGGAGCCCCCTCAAAACCCTTGTAATCGAGCCGGTAGCTGACGGCATCCTCCCCCCAGCCGCCGTCCGGGTTCTGGATCGAGAGCAGCCACGCCACGGCCCGGCGAATCATCGGGTCCTGGTGGCTGATTCCAGCGGCGTTCAGGGCACAGAGCACCGACCAGGTGCCGTAGATGTAATTCAGCCCCCAGCGGCCATACCAGGACCCCTCCGCGAGCTGGGTCCGGCGCAAGTATTCGACCGCCGACGCCATCGCAGGGCTGCTCTGCACGGTCTCGCCGAGTTGCGCCAGCATCGAGACGCAGCGGGCCGTCACGTCCTCGGTCGGTGGATCAAGTAGCGCGGCATGATCGGAGAACGGGATGTTGTTGAGGTAGTGTTCCAGATTGTCGGCGTCGAACGCCGCGAACCCGCCGTCCCGGCTCTGCATGCCCTCGATCCACTCGCGTCCGCGCGCGATCGCGGCATCGTACTTGCCATCGGAGTTGGCGCGCCGGGCGCGATCCATCGCCATGACAACCACGGCGGTATCGTCGAGATCCGGATAATGCGCGTTGGCGTACTGGAACGCCCAGCCGCCCGGCCGCACGTCCGGGCGCTTCACTGCCCAATCACCCTTGACGTCGAGCACCTGCTTCGGAAGCAGCCACTCCAGGCCGCCCTCGGCGCTGCGCCGCGCGTCGGCGCTGCCCGCCTCAAGCAGCGCGTGACAGGCGAGCGCAGTATCCCACACCGGCGAGACGCAAGGCTGGCAATAGGCTTCGTCCTCGCCGATCACCAGCAGCTTATCGAGGCCGTCGCGTTGCAGCTTGCGCGGCGGATAGTCGGCGGGATAGCCGAGCGCATCATAGACCATCACGGCGTTGGCCATCGGTGGAAAGATCGCGCCCATGCCGTCCTCGCCGTTGAGGCGCTCCTCGGTGAAATCCAGCGCCTTCTGAATGGCCTTCTTGCGCAGCCGTGCCGGGAAGAACGGTTCGGCCACGCGCAGGATCTTGTCGAGCGTATTGAACAGCAGAAACCAGCCCCTGCTCTGATGCGGCGCGCGGGCTGGTGTGCCGATCGTTTTCGGATCCTGCAAAAACAATTCGCGGATGCCAATGCCGCGCGGATTGCGCGCCCGCGGCTTCAAGGCCGCCAGCACCATCAGCGGGACCATCGTGGTACGCGCCCAGTACGAAATCTTGTTGAGATGAAACGGCGACCACATCGGCAGCAGCATGATCTCGATCGGCAGCACCGGCACGCTGCGCCATGTCAGTTCGCCAAACAGCGACAGCAGGTAGCGCGTGAACACGTTGCTGTTGATGGCGCCGCCTCGCGACAGGATCGCCTCGCGCGCGCGCGCCATGTGCGGCGCGTCGACGGAATCGCCGATCATCTTCAGCGCGAAGTAGGCCTTGACGCTCGCGCTCATGTCGAACGGGCCGTCATGCACCAGCGGCCAGCCGCCGTGTGCGCCCTGAATGCGGCGCAGATAGGCGGCGATCCTGGCTTCCAGCGCCGCGTCGACAGGCTCGGCGAGATAGTGGCGCAGCAGAATGTATTCGGACGGGATGGTGGCGTCGGCCTCGAGTTCGAACACGAAGTGTCCGTCCGGCTGCTTGAGGTCGAGAAGTCCGCGCGTCGCCGCGCCAATGCTGTCGCGCAAGGCGGCATCGTCGATCGGCGCGGGACTGGTGTTCGCAGATGTCATGGCTATCGATGTATCAGTTTCAGCGGAGGTTCAGAACGTGACCGGCCGCACGGTTCCCGGAGCGGACCGATCCTTCGATCGTCGCAGGCAACCCCGTATCAGTCCAGTCACCGGCGAGAAACAGGTTTTTCCACGCCGTAACGGCGCCCGGACGCAACGCATTCTGCTCCGGGGTCGCCTCGAACGTGGCCCGGCGCTCCCGCACAATTTGCCACGCCGGCATCTCGGCCTCGATCCCGGCGACCGTGCAGATATCCTTCCAGATCGCGCGTGCCAGCTCCTCGCGCGGCATATCCACCAGACGGTCGCCGCCGCTAATGGTGATGGAAAGACGATCCGGAAACGCGAACAGCCACTCGATCAGGCCGCCCACGACGCCGGTCATCGGCGGCAGATGCGCCGGCGGAACGAAACGGAAGTGCGCGTTGACGATGGCGCAGAACCTGGTCGGAGTCTTGAGGCCCGGCAAAAGCGACGCGGCGGGACGCGCCGGCACGGCCATCACGACTGCATCGCTCGCTCCGACCTCCACGCTGCGGTCTCCAAGCGACAGCGCGGTCACCCGATCGCCGTCCATGGTGAACTCGCGCGCCTCCTGCCCGATCTCGACGCTGCCGCCCCTCGCACGGATGAACGCGACGGCCGGCTCGATCAGCACCGAGCTCAGTCCGTCGCGGGCAATCAGCGGACGACACGCCTGCCCTCCCGCAAGCAGTGTCTCGCGGACGATCGCGCCGGCAAGGCCCGCCGATCCCTCGGGCGGATCGATGTTGAGCGCCGCGAGCAACAGCGGATGTACGAGCCGCTTGTAAAGCATGCCCTCGCATTTGATGGTGTCGCCGACCCGCTTCTGCGGGCTCGCCCATGTCAGCGGCGCCAAAGCAAAATAGTCGGCCGCGGACGTGTCCGGCACGCGGCGCGTCCGGTCGAACACCCAGAACGGCGCCCGGCTGTCGTTGATCTGAAGCTTCCAGCGTTTGTCGGCCGCGAGATCAACGAACGAGAATTCGGCTTTCGCGGGCCCCTGCAGCCCGGTTTCGCTGCCGATCATTCGCGCATAGGCCAACACGCTGCGATTGCCCGACAGGACGAGGTGGTTGCCGTTATCGATGGTGAGCCCGGTGGCCCCGTCGAAATAGGAGCGGCAGCGGCCCCCGAGTTGCTGCGTCGCCTCGTAGACGTGCACCAGCCAGCCGGCATTGGCCAGCCGAACGCCTGCGGAGAGGCCGGATATTCCGGCACCGATAATGTGAGCTGTTTTCTGCATCAGATGAACGCGTATCGAATGATGATGGCAATCTTGGCCGCCTTGCTGAGGCGGACGGGTTGGCGCGGCGACTGAAAGCCGCGCTGTTCCAGCAGACGAAGAATAGCGTGGTAGTATTTCGACATGATCCGCGGCGCCCGCACCGCGCGGCGCGAATTGCGGTTCATGATCTCGTCGGCTTTCTCGAAGTGCGCCTGCGCCCGTTTCAGGAGCGGCGCACAAACCCGCGGCAGCGCCGGACTCGCGAGTACCGCGGCGATATCGAAATTGGTGATGCCGGCATGCAGCAGACCTTCCTGCGGAAGATAGAGGCGGCCGATCGCGGCATCCTCGTCGATATCGCGCAGGATGTTGGTGAGTTGCAGGGCTCGCCCGAGATGATGGGCCAGCGCGATACCGTCGCTCTCCGGCAAGCCGAACACCCGTACCGACAGCCGCCCGACAGCGCTCGCCACGCGGTCACAATACAGATCCAGCGTCGCATTATCGGGGGCGCGAATGTCGGCCGGCACATCCATTTCCATGCCATCGATGATGGCCAGGAAGTCCTCGCGGCGGAGGCCGAATTTCTTCACCGACCGAACGTATTCCCGCAGGCGTGGGGGCGGATTGCCCCGATAGAGCGCATCGATGTCGTCGCGCCATTGCTGGAGCGCGGCAAGACGTTCCGCGCGCGGGCCGTCGGAGTCGGCGATGTCGTCGACCTCCCGGCAAAAGGTATAGATCTGGAACATCGCCTCGCGCTGCGCGCGCGGCAGGATACGCATCGCGGCATAGAACGAACTGCCGGACGCGGATGCTCCCGAACTGGCGTCGGCCGCCGCCTCGATCGTCATGCGCCGGCTGCCCGCTTCGATGCCGACGCTCGCCACCCCGCGCGGCGGATCATCTCGGCGACAATCCCGGCGACGCTATAGCCGAGGAGTTGCATCGGCTTGAGATGAACCGTCTCGCTCAGGGGATCGCGCTCCTTCAGGAGAGCGACGATCTTGTCGGCAAAGCTCTGGATCACGGAAATCTCGAGGCCGAGACGAAAATCCCTGACCTCGGAGGCCAGCGGCTTGCTCTCCTCGAGCAGCGCCTCGGTGCGGATCGCCAGCGCGTGCAGACATTGCAGCAGCGGCGCCGGCGCTGCGGCAGCGCCGAGCATCTCGACCGATGCTCCGGCGGCGGCCAGCGCATCGCGCGGCAGATACACGCGATTGAGGTTGCGATAGTCCTTGCCGCAGTCCTGCAGGTGATTGTTGATCTGCAGGCCCGCGCAGAGCGCGTCCGAGGCCTCCCAGGTCGAGGTATCCTCGCCGTGCACGTCGAGCATGAAGCGGCCCACCGGCATTGCCGAGTAACGGCAGTAGTCGATGACGTCGTCCCAGGTCTCGTAGCGGAGCTTGGTCACGTCCATGCGGAACGCCTTCAGAACATCGATCGCATGGCGCGGCGGCATCCCGCGCGCGGCCAGTTCCCGACGCAAAGCAGCGGCTTCAGGTTGAGTGTCGCCCTGGCCCAGCAATTCGGCCTCGAACACGTCGAGCCAGCGGAGTTTCTCCTGCGCGCCGAGGTCGGCATGATCCGCAATGTCGTCGGCGGTCCGGACGAAATTATAAAAGGCGAGAATCAGCGCGCGATGGCGCGGATGGATGATCCACGAGGCGACCGGAAAATTTTCGTCGCGATGGGTCTTACCGGATCGCAACTGGTTGGCGGTGGACATCGGCATCGGCTGGTTCGAGGTGAATATCGCCGGTTCCCCTGCTGGCCCCAACGGGCCGGCAGGAACACGGGCGCGCGCCCCTCATATAGGGGAATCCACCGGCTAAACCAATGCTATCTTTCGGGTTTTAGCCCGAAGCGGCAACCCGGCGCCGCCGGGAACCACCGTCGGGACTTATTGTCCGTGGCTCACCAGAACCGCATTACACGCCTTGGAAATTTTGGGCCGGTGCTGCTGCAGGCAGGCAAGAACCGTCAGGTCGCCCTGATCCATCACGGGACGGCAAAAGCGTACGACATCGCGCGAGCACGCCTTCTGTTCCTGCTCGGTCCCGCTATGCTGCGCACGGGCCACCGTACCGACCGAAACAAACGCCGACAGCAAAGCGAGGGATACGAAAATTTTCGACATTGCATTCCTTCATTCTTACAGCAGAGAACTTCACTCCAAAACGCGCCGGGGCGCACCCTGGTCCACTCACTCACCTTCGACAGCGACGGAAGACGATCGACAAGCGATCGCAAATGCGCGCCAATATCGATACCTGTCCCACCGGAGATCGCAAGAGCCTCGTTGCAACGAAGCTCGCCGACCTTCGCAAGGTGAAATTCCGGCTTCGATACGACAGTCAATCCGCGAGCATCGCATGAGAAAGCCGGATTCCATGATGGACAAAGGACGCAGCCAAATACGGCCAAATTTACAGCGCTTCGTCGCCCGCATCGCAACTACGCGCACCCTTTTGCGCCGATTTACACAACGCTTTGATTTTTGTGATAATTTTCTCTTGCTGAAATAATCCTGTCGCGCGTCATGGCCTGAGGTTGCGTCGATGGACACCGTATCTCGGGTGTGGACTCAGAACCAATACGACGCACCCCGCGGGCGTTCCCCGGGGGAACATCCATGATATGCATTGAACCGGATCCGGCACCGCGAGACCAAAACCTTGATGCGGCGCGACATGTCCTGATTTAGAATCGAATCCTGTTCACGATCCATACGTCCTTTCATCCTTTTTGATGGGAAGCCTGAGATGAAACCTTTTGCCTCGCACCTTTTCCGCAGGATGGCGCTCGCCGCCGGCATCTGTCTCGCGCTTTCCGCTTCAGCCAGTCATGCCCAGTCCTCGCCATTTGCAGGCTTCGACGGCAACTGGTCCGGCAGGGGCACTGTGTCGCTTTCCGACGGGTCGAAGGAAAACATTCGTTGCCGGGCCTCCTACAAGGTGGACGGGACCGGAAAGGGCCTGAAGCAATCGCTCCGCTGCGCCAGCGACAGCTACAAGTTCGATCTCTCGAGCGATGTCGTGAGCCAGGGCGGCGAGATCACCGGCAACTGGAGCGAGGCCAGCCGCAATGTCTACGGCACGGTGCGCGGCCGCGCCGGCGGCGGCGAGATCGAGGTCTTCGTGGAGGCCGCCGGCTTCGCCGCTAACCTGACGCTGCGCGCCAACGGTAACCATCAGTCGGTCTTGATCCAGTCCAAGGGCGAAATCCGCGGCGTCAACATCACGATGGTCCGAAGCTGAGGCGGCCGAAGCCGGAACCACGCCAAAAGAGGTGACGCGGCCGCTACAACGCCGGGGTCGCGGACTTTCCGCGCCCGCGCAACCGCTCCGCGAAGGTGATCAGCCACATCGCGGTCGGTCGCAGGATCAGGAAATCCGCTACCAGCGCGGCAACCATCGCAAACGCGCTGAGCCAACCGAACAACCGCAGCGACGGCAGATCGGAGAACACGGTCACCACCAGGCCGCAGGCCAGCACCACGGTCGTCAGGATCAGCGCCGGTCCCATCAGCACGGTCGCGCGCTCGACCGCCTCGCCCGGACCGACGCCCGGCTTGCTCTCGGAGCGCAGCCGGTTGAGGAAGTGGATGGTCGCGCTTAATCCGAGTCCGAACGACACCGTCAGCGCGACGACGCTTGCGAATTGCAACCCTTCCCCGAGCAGCCACAACACGGTGCCCGACAGCACCACCGGGAAGATACCGGGCAGGACGCACGCGAACATCACCACCACCGAGCGGAACGCCAGCCCAATGAAAATCGCCACCAGCGCAAATTCGATCGTCAGGCCGTGATTCAATTTCTCGATCATGCTCGCGCTGTTGCGTGCAGCAATGGCCGAGAGCCCGGTAACGGCGATCTCGTAGCCGGGGTGCTGCTTGCGCACCGCGTTCATCGCGTGATCGAGTTTCTCGACGATCGGCAGGATCTGGCTGGAATCCTTGTCAGGAACCCGGCCCGAGACCACGACCGCCTTCTCGTCCGCCGAGATAAAACGGCGGACCAGATGTTTAGGCAACAGGTCGACGTATTCCTTCAGCGTCGCAACGTCTGACGACCCCACCTTCTCTGCAAGCCAGCGCCGCAAGGTTTCCAGCGACCAGACGTTGCCGACGCCGGCCTGGTCCTCGACCAGCTTGTGCACCTGAGCGATCGTATCGAGCGTATCCTTGGAATACAGCGTCTCGTCCTTGGGGAATTCGATCAGGACGTCGATCGGATTGGCGCCGGTCAGCTTGGCATCGAGACGGCTGCTCGCCTGCACCGCCTGCTGCTTGTCGGGCACCTGATCGGCAAGCCGATAACGCGGCTCCAGGTTGGCATAGACCACGGCGAGACCGCCGACCACGAGCAGCGCCAACAGGCTGAAGAACCCGGGATGGCCCACCATCCGCTCCGCGATCCAGGCGCAGAACTTTCGCAGCGCCTGCACCCCGGTGTCGGCCGTCTTGAACCTTTCGGCGAACTTCCGCTCGTTGCGCACGAGCAGCACGCCGAATACCGGAACGAGCGACAACACAGCAAGCAGCGCGATCACCGTGGCCAGCAATCCCGCCTCGCCGAACGCACGGATCAGGTCCGAATTCGAGAACTGCAGGGCAATGAACGAAATGCCGGCTGTGGCATGGGTCAGAACGCAGGCCGGCCCTACCACCAGCACCGCGTTCTTGAAGGCGGAATAACGGTCTTCGCCCGCGATCAGCCGATCGCGCGCCGCAAAGGTCAACTGCATCGAGTCGGAGAAGCTGATCACCATGATGAGCGGCGTCATCACGTTCAGGAACATATTGAGACTGAATCCGGCCCAACCGAGCACGCCGAGCGCCAGCAGGATCGCGAGCAGCGGCGGAAACGCTGCGACGACCATGAACGACATGCGTCTGAAGAACAGGATCGCGATCAGACACCCGGCGAGAATACCCGCGACGTTGTAGATGATGCCATCCCGCTCGACCGCGTTGCGGATTTCGAGCTGCATGACCGGCACACCCGACAGCTCCTTGACCAGCCCGCTGCCGGCCAAATCCTCATTCATGATCTTGCGGATCTGTCCGACCGTCGCGCTCAGCCTGCTGTCCTTGACGATGGATGGCTCCAGCGACAGGACGACCAACGCCAGCGTGCCGTCCTCCGACAACAGCTTGCCGCGGATGATCTCGTTGGATTTGACGGTCTGGATGAACTGGTCGTAGGCGGCGCCGGTCGGCAAGTCCTTCGGAAACAACGCGGCCGGCAGCTTGCCCGGCTCCGGCGCCTGCCGCGCCGAGAACAGCGAGATCAGACCGCGAACGCCATCGACCAGTTGCAGGTCGGTGACCATGTCTCGCAGCTTTTCGAGGTTGTCGCGCTCGAGCAGCGTCTTGCCCTCGACCACGACCAGCACGTCGAACTCGGTCGAGGGGAAGCGCTTCGTGACTTCCTCGTACTGGTGGTACTCCTTGGTATCGGAGCGAAAGAGCTGGCTAAGAGAATCGTCGATCTTGATGCGCTGGATGCCGAACACGGCGCCGATCACCAGCGCCAGCAGAATCAGGCATGACAAGATCGGCGCCTGTACGGCCACCAGGCCGAGCCGCTCAAATCCGAAGGCGATGCTCGGCCGCCGCTTGTCCGGAGCCGTCGTGACGGCCGCGTCTGGATTTCGTTCAAGCATGCCTATCCGCCTCTGTCGGGATGTCGTGTAGCAAATTTCCGGAGATTCGACGCGGCTGCCGGAACTCATACGATCTGCTAATCCTAGTCATTGAAAATACGGCAAAATTCACGATGACGGCATCAAATTGCCCTCAGATATAGGCGACCAGCACGGGACGCAATGTGACGAAGCTGCCGCCAGCGCCGCCCTGAGCCCACTCGCCCGGCCGGACGCCGACCATCGGACGCCGCCCAACGTGGTCCAGGCCGAGGCGCGCACACATCTATTCGGCAGGAACGGAGGCTTCGCGCAGCTTCAGGGAATAGTAGGAGGCGTTGGTGCGCCCGCGCGACGCAGAGCGGGCAAACATGATGAGATGGTGCGCCACCATGACCGAACTGATGAGATATTCGATCTCGCCACGGGCGAGCCGCCGCAGCGCAAACTTCCAGAAAGCGCGTCTGTAGTCGCCGCGGACGCCGACTTTCCAGAAGATGTTCCGCAGCATCGTCAGGCCGAGTTTGATGTAGCGCCAGGACGCCTGCTGCCGGGTGCGAGGCTGAAGCCGGTGCGGATAGGTCTCCCGGATCTGATATTCGAAACGCGCCAACAGCTTGTCGGGCTGATAGGCGCTGCCCATGCAGTTCCGCCACGTCGCCACCACCTCGTCGTAAGGCAGGCGGAAATCGACGTTGGAATCGCGATTCTCATCCTCGATCAGGCGATTCTCGCGCTTGAGGCGATCCCACAGCGGCGTCCCCGGCAGGGCCTGCAGCAGGTTGATGGTCAACAGCGGAATTTGCGAGGCGTCGATGAAGTTCAGCAGGTGCGCGCCGGTTTCCGGCTTGTCGGTGTCGAGTCCGAGGATGATGCCGGACACCACCTCCATGCCGAAGCCGTTCAACGTCTTGATGGCCTCCATGATGGGAACCATCATGTTGTGGTCCTTGTGGATGGCCTTCAGCGCGTCCGGGTCCGGGGTTTCGATTCCACAGAAGATGGTGGCGAAAAACGCCTCGCGCATCTTCTCGAGAATCTCCGGACGTTTGGCGATGTTCAACGTGGCCTCGCAGGAAAAGCGCAGCACGTACCCGGTCTTCTTCTGCCATTCGATCAAATGCGGCAGCAGCGCGAGTGCCGCCTTGCGATTTCCGATGAAATTGTCGTCGACAAAATAGACCGAGCCGTTGATCCCGCACTCCAGCAGCTTGTCGAGCTCGCGGGTGATCTGTTCGGGCGTCTTGAGCCGTGGATTGCGGCCGTACAATCCCGGAATGTCGCAGAATTCGCACTGATAAGGGCAGCCGCTGGAATACTGGATGCTGCCGAGAAAATAGCGGCTGATGTCCGCAAGCTCGTAAGCGGGAATCGGAAACTTGTCCATGTCGAGCCGATCGGCGGTCGTCAGCACGACTTGCCGGTCCGGTCGCGACGGATCGCGCGCCAGCCGGGAGATCAGATCGTCGGTGGCGTCGCCGAGTTCGCCGACATGAAGATAGTCGAACGACGGGTAGTAATCCGGACATGCGCTGACCGAGGGGCCGCCGATCGCCACCGGCTTGTCGAACACATGCGCCCGGCGGCAGATGTCGTTCATCTGCTGCCGCTGGATATGCATTCCGCTGACGAACACCGCATCGGCCCATTCGAAGTCGGCGTCGGTGGCGGGGCGGATATTCTCATCGATGAACCGGACTTTCCAGTCCGCCGGCAGATAAGCCGCGATCACCAGAAGACCCTGCGGGGGCATGAAGGCCTGAACGCCGGCTGTGAGCGGATAGGAGTGTTCGAACGTGCCGAAGGATGACGTGTAGCGGGGAAACACGCACAGGATGCGTCTTATACCATACTGACCCACGCCTCTCATCGCACCTCCCCCGCATCAACGCGCCGCCGACGGACCCTGCGGCGAAAACTTCCGGCAGGCGCAATCGTTCCCGAACGCAGGAACCAAACTTCCACTGCGGAATCTGGGTTACAAATTTTTCAAGATTGTGGCGGGACGCCGCGACAGCCCTGCAAGGCTGTCGCACGGTTGACATGATCACGCGGCGGCCGCCGCCTCGTCAGCCTGGAGCCGATGCGACATCCGCAGGGATGCGATGCGAAAAAGGCAAAGAGGTCAGGCCGCGCGCACTGTGGCGAGGAAGCGGACCACTTCGGCCTTGAGTCGCTTGTTCTCGTCGGAGAGCAACTGTGCCGAGGACAGAACCTGCGACGATGCCGTGCCGATGTCCGTCGCTCCGCGGCTGACGTCGGAGATGTTGCTCGCGACCTGCGTGGTGCCGATCGCCGCCTGCTGCACGTTACGGGCGATCTCCTGGGTGGCCGCGCCCTGCTCTTCCACGGCGGCGGCGATAGTCGACGAGATTTCGGAGACGCGCCCGATCGTCCCCCCGATCTCCTTGATGGCCAGCACCGATTCCTGCGTTGCCGATTGCATCTCGGCAATCTGCGCGCTGATTTCGCTGGTCGCCTTGGCGGTCTGCGCGGCGAGCGCCTTGACCTCCTGCGCCACCACGGCAAAACCGCGTCCCGCCTCGCCGGCGCGCGCAGCCTCGATCGTCGCATTGAGCGCAAGCAGATTGGTCTGCTCGGCGATGGTCGTAATCAGCTTGGTGACGTCACCGATGCGGTTGGCGGCTTCCGACAGCGCGATGATCCGCGCGTCGGTCTTCTTCGCCTGATCGACCGCTTCGGTCGCAATCCTGTTGGAGTCCTGCACCCGGCGGCCGATCTCGTGTACCGATGCCGACATCTGCTCCGTCGCCGAGGCGACAGACTGAACATTGGCCGAAGTTTCTTCGGACGCTGCCGCGACGACGTTGCTGAGTTCCTGCGCAGCCGTGCTGCTGCGCGTCAGGATCACAGCCGAGTTCTCGAGCTCGCTCGACGCAGAACTGACGTTCTCGATGATGTTGCCGACGGTCGCCTCAAAACTCTCTGCGAGATTGTGAAGCTCGGCCTTGCGGGCCGCCGCGAGTTCGCGATTCTTCACCTCGCGCTCGGCGGTCTCGCGCTCGGCTTTGGCGACCGCCTGCAGTTTGAACTCCTCGACCCCCCGCGCCATCTGGCCGACTTCATCCTTGCGGCTCAATCCCGGCAACTGCACGTCGAAATTGCCCACCGCGAGCTCGCGCATCGCGCGCGACAGTGCCACCACCGGCCGCGAAATGCTGCGCCCCACCAGCAGCGACCAGACGATGCCGGCCAATGCGATCGCAAGCAAGACCGCCGACAGCATCCATTGCTGCCGATCAAGCCGCATGCCCGCGCGCGCGATCTCGCGATCCCGGCTATCGGCGCTCCGCATGATAAGTTCGTCGGTGAGCCTCTCGATGTCAGCAAAATTGCGCTCGGCGCCCTTGATGAACATCATGGCCGAGCCGGCATCGCCGTCCGCCATCTCGATCGCATTCTTCGACTGCTTGAGATAACCGGCAACGGCCGACTTGAGCTTGGTAGAGGCGTCGCTTTTGAGCGCGTCGGTGCCGTGGGCATCCTCGACCGCCTGCAACGCCTCCCCGATCCGTGCCGAGGCCGCCGCGGCATCCTTGGCGACGGCCTTGATCTTCTTCTCGTCGGTTTCGTTCGCCGCAATCGCGGCAAGACGATAGAGCTTGGCGTGCGCCGCCCAGATCGCGGTGGTCAGATCGGAAGCAAGCTCCGATTGCCGGACCGGCCCCGCCATCAGGGTGTCGACGCTCGCCTGATTGATCCGAAGAGTCTGCAGCGCGTAGATGCCGAGCCCGATCAGGGCCAGGATCAGGAACGCAGGCGCCAGATTGACTTTCCAGGACAGGCCCGCATTTCTGATCCGGTTCAACATTTTTCGTCTTTGCTGCTGGAGTTCGGACAATCGCACGATCGCGTCAGAGCTTGTAAACGCCCGCGCACACCGCGGTGTTATCGAGCTTCTCGCAATACATCTGCTTCGGCTCCACCTTCTTGCTCACGGGGTTGACGAACTTGTAGTCCTGCCAGAACGAGGGCTGCTTGGCCGCGAGTTCGACGCGCTCCTTGACGTAATATTTGCCGTCCACGTCCTGCGCGTCGATCATGTCCTTGCCGACGAACTTCTGGTTCGCGCCATGCGCCAGAACCTTGCCGTCGAGCTGATAGACCACGACATAAAGGTCGCCGGAGGTGAACGGGCCGCCCTTGGTGCTGATCTCCGGATAAGCCTTGTCGGCCCCTTCCGATTTGATGGCGGCGACGGCCTTCTTCACCATCGCGACAGCTTCGTCCTTGGTCGCGGCAGCGGTGGCCGCTCCCGCAAAGACACACGTCACGGCGACTGCTGCGGCGATCGATGTCAAAATCTTGGTTTTCATGCTCAAACCCCGGGATGAATTGACTTTGCGGTCCATGACCGCGTCATCCACGAGTGTCACAAAACCACCAAACTTCCGTTAAAGGCGGCAAACCGCTACCAGCCCGCGCGATGCCACCTCTTCAATCATTGGAATTGCTGCGAAATTTTCCCTTGCGCCAGCGGCATCTCCATCTAAAGACGGACATTGGCCGATGGACGGGTTTCGGCCAAAGGCGCGGCGGCAGCGAAGCTTGAGGAGTTGGGCGGCTTACATCGTAGCGCCAAGCACCCAGGGCGCGAATTCAGCCCCGCCGAAATCGAAGCTTTCGCTCTTGGTCGGCTTGCCAGATGCCGTCTCCAGCATCAGGTCGAAGATGCGCTGACCGCATTCCTGCACGGTCTCGTCGCCATCGAGAATGGTGCCGCAGTTGATGTCCATGTCGTCTTCCATGCGCTTGAACATCGGCGTGTTGGTGGCGAGCTTGATCGAGGGCGCGGGCTTGCAGCCGAACACGCTGCCGCGTCCGGTGGTGAAGCACACCATGTTGGCGCCACCGGCGACCTGCCCGGTGGCCGCAACCGGATCGTAGCCCGGCGTGTCCATGAACACGAACCCCTTCCTGGTCACGGGCTCGGCATAGTTCACCACGTCGACCAGGTTGGTGCTGCCCGCCTTGGCCATCGCACCGAGCGACTTCTCTAGAATGGTGGTGAGACCACCGGCCTTGTTGCCGGGACTGGGGTTGGCGTTCATCTCGGCGCCCTCGCGCGCGCAATAGGCTTCCCACCAGCGCATCAGGGAGACCAGCTTCTCACCGACCTCGCGACTCACCGCGCGCCGCGTCAGCAGATGCTCGGCGCCGTAGGTCTCCGGCGTTTCCGACAGAATGACAGTGCCGCCATGGCGCACCAGCAGGTCGCTCGCCGCGCCGAGCGCCGGATTGGCCGAAATGCCGGAATAACCGTCGGAGCCGCCGCACTGCAGCGCGACGGTGAGATGGCTCGCCGATACTTCTTCGCGCCTGACCTTGTTGGCGTCGACCAGCGCTTCTCTGACGAAGGCGACGCCGGCTTCCGTGGTCTTGCGCGTGCCGCCCATCTCCTGGATTTCCATCTCGCGCAGCCGGCCCGCGAGCTTCTGCTCCTTCATCAGGCCGCCGATCTGGTTGATCTCGCAGCCGAGGCCGAGCACCACCACCGTGGCGAAATTGACGTGGCGCGCATAACCGCCGAGCGTCCGCCGGAGCAGCGTCAACGGCTCGTTCTGCGTCATGCCGCAGCCGGTCTTGTGGGTCAGCGCGACCACGCCGTCGACATTCGGAAAATCCGCCAACGGGTTGTCGCCGGTAAACGGATTCTTCTTGAAGACGTCGGCCACCATGCTCGCGACATGGGCGCTGCAATTCACCGAGGTCAGGATTCCGATGTAATTGCGCGTCGCAACGCGGCCGTCGTCGCGGCGAATGCCCATGAAGGTCGCCGGCAGATCGAAGTTCGGCGTCGGCTGCGCATCGACACCGTACGCATAGTCGCGGGCGAAATCGCCCATGCCGCAGTTGTGCGTATGCACGTGCTGGCCCGGCGCGATCGGTGCGGTGGCGAAACCGATGATCTGTCCATAGCGCCGGATCGGCTCACCGACTGCGATCGGCCGGACGGCGACCTTGTGACCGGCCTGAATACGGTCGGTGGTGACGATCCCGTCCGCCACGGCAACACCCGGCATCAGCGTGGTGCGTGCGATCAACACGCTGTCGTCGGGATGCAATCTGATGACGGGGGACGGAGCCATGGGAAATCTCCAGCGTTTTCACGCAACAGCACCAAATGTTGACGTCATGGCCAGACCTTGTCCCGGGCATGACGACAACAGCAACCCTTGACCAGCCGTCTACGCCTTGCCGGACGAATCCTTGCGCGTCTGGTCGACCCACTGCCTCGCCGCCGTCGCCATGATGCCGCTGTCGTTGGCGAGCGTCACCAGCTTGAAGCCCATGCCGATGTTCTTGGCGGCGCCCACCGGGCCCGAGCAGTGAATGCCGGGATAGAGTCCGCGCTTGTCGCATTCCTTGATGATCTTGTCGTAGATCTTCAGGATCTCCGGCTCCTCGCGATCGAGCTTCGGCACGAGGCCGTAGGAGAAGCCGAGATCGGACGGCCCGATATAAACGCCGCTGATCCCCTCGACGTCGAGGATCGCTTCCATGTTTTCAACGGCGGTCCTGGTCTCCATCATCGGCAGCAATACGATCTCGTCGTTGGCCGTCTGCTGATAGGCGCCCGCCGAGCCGTACATGCCCGAACGGATCGGGCCGTTGGAGCGCGTCCCCTTGGGCGGATACTTCGCGTACTGCACCAGGTTTTTCGCTTCCTGCGGCGTGTTGATCATCGGACAGATCACGCCATAGGCGCCGCCGTCGAGCACTTTGCCGATGATGCCGGGTTCGTTCCACGGCACGCGCACCATCGGCGTCACCGGATGGCCGTGCATCGCCTGAAAGCATTGCACCATCGACAGGTAGTCCTGCACGCCATGCTGCATGTCGACAGTCACGCTGTCGAAGCCGCATTGTGCGATCACCTCGGCGGAGAAGCCCGACGGGATCGCCAGCCATGCGTTGACCACGGCCTTGCCGGACTTCCAGATTTCCTTGACCTTATTTGCCATTCTTGGACCCTTCTTTTTGAATTTCAAACGTGCCGTCATTGCGAGGAGCTCAAGGGCAACGCGTAGCATTGTCCCGGAGCGACGAAGCAATCCAGTCAAGGTGGAGGCTCTGGATTGCTTCGCTGCGCTCGCAATGACGCGCAGTCTAGTGTGGTGGTTCAGAAGTTCGCTTCATTTTCTCGGCGAGTCCTTCAAGCGAACTTCTGAACCTAAACCACACTAGAATCAAAGGTCTTCTAGTGTCCCTTCGAATCCGAAGTTCGCTATAAAGACGCTGGATAATGAGGCGAACTTCGGATTCGGGACACTAGTTTCCAACGCTCTGTATACTTGCCTCGCTCACGCCGACCTCGCGGGCGGTGTTGACGATCGCGGCCCAGGTCTCGTCCGGCAGCGGCACACCGTTTTTCGTGCGCTCAGCGCGCATCCGCGCCTCGGGCTCGCCGGGCACCAGCACCTCGTCGATACCCTCGACGGTTTTCGTGTCCTTGACGAAAGCGAGATAGCGGGCGATCTCGCCGTCGAAGAAATTGGCAGGATCGACCACCGCGGGATCGATATAGATGGCGAACATGCCGTTGGCGAAACGCCGCGGCATCGATGTCGCTCCGGTTCCGGTCAAGGCGCCGCCCAGCAATTCGCAGATCAGCGCCAGCCCCGAGCCCTTGTGCTCGCCGAACGCACGGATCGCGCCCTTGCCTTGGGAATGGTCGCGCGGGCCGTCAGGCGTGTGAGGCCCATAGAGCGCCGTCGGATCTTCGGTCAGCGAGCCGTCGAGATTGACCAGCGCGCCCTTCGGCAACTTCTTGCCGCCGCGGCTCGCCACCAGCACCTTGCCTTCGGCCACGATGGACGTGGCGAAATCCAGCACCACCGGCCCCTGCCCCTTGCGCGGAATGCCGACGCAGTAGGGCGCGGTCGAGAACCGCCGCTCGGTGCCGCCATAAGGCGCCACCAGAATCGATCCCGCCGCCGTCACGAAATGGATCGAGACCAATCCCTCGGCGGCGGCCATTTCGGCCCAATCACCGATCCGGCCGATATGGCCGGCGTTGCGCAACGCGACGGCTGCGAGCCCGGCCTTCCTGCACTTGTCGATGCCGATCCGGACCGCCTGCGGTCCGACCGTCTGGCCGTAGCCATATTTGCCGTCCACCACCGCGATCGACGGCGTATCAACGAGAAGTTCGACGGTCTGGTCCGGAAAGACGTTGCCAACCTTCTGGTGACGCACATAGGTCGGCACCCGGATTACCCCGTGGCTGTCGTGGCCGGTCAGGTTCGCCGTCGTGAGATAGGTCGCGATCCGTCGCGCTTCGGCCTCCGAGGAACCGGTGCGGACGAAAACCGCCGCGACGAAATCGATCAGCTTCTCAACCTGCAGTATCACCATGGCCGGACGTTCATCCCGTGAATTTTATGTGGCTGCCGCCGGGCCGGCGACATTCGCGCCTGCCCGATTTTTCAGCGCCGCGTTGTCTGACAGTTGAGCGAAAAACATCTGATATGTCCATGGTCCAGACCGCGTGTTGTCGGCCGATCCAGCGGTCTGATTCTAACATTTGCATCCCATTTCGGTGAACGCTTTTGCAAATGTTAGAATCATAAGACCACTGGCAACTATAAATTTCTAGTGGAGTTTTGAATTTGATATTCGCCATACGAACTTGCTGCAAAGGGGGCGCGAATGTCAAATTCGCTCCACTAGCGATTCTCACGCATTGTTATGCGCTGCTTCGGCAACAATCCGGACCATCATGCAATTTTGCCGCTACTCGTCGTCCGCAGCCTCGTCGCCGCGGACCGGCATCGCAAGCAGGCAGCTTTCCAGCAAATGCAGCATGTCCTGGAGATCGGCCAGCTTCTGCGCGCCGTAACGCTTCGTCATCTCGGCATAGATCGCTTCCGAGTGCGGAGCAACGGCCTCGATCAGTTTCAGGCCCTTCGCCGTAATCGAAACCGTGCCACGCCGCAGATCGGATTTCACCGTCTTGCGTTCGATCAGGCGGCGACTCTCGAGATCGCGAAGAATCCGCGACAGGCTGGGCCCCAACAGATAGGCGACGTGAGCCAGATCCGTCACTTCGATACTGTCGATCGCCGACAGCGCCCGCAGAATCCGCCATTGCTGCTCGGTCAGTCCATGTGCGCGCAGCGACGGGCGGAAATGACGCATGACAGCCTCGCGCGCCCGCATCAGCGACATCGGCAACGACCGCGAGAATTCCCGCATCGGCGCCTGCCCCGCCGCCGTCTTACGGCCATCGCCGGATGATGCCTTTGGCCTCATGCGCTCCTGTTCCTGTTCCGGCAGGACTCCATGCCGGGTTCGAATCGCGCTGTCATAGCATACGCTGTCCCGAGAGTTCGATGCATTGCACAACGAACATTGAACCGGCTTGAACCAAACAATTTAACATGTTAATCATATTGCGCGGCCGCCCCCCGGGACTACAAACTCAGGCATGCAAGCCGGTAAGTCCATGATCCCGGATGCCCGGCATCGGACTCGCAATCAAGGAAGCGGAAAGCGAAATCGAGAATGCCACACTTCACCATCGAATATTCGGCCAATCTCGACCGCAACGTCGACATGACGGCGGTCGTCGAAGTGGTTCGCCGCGCGGCGGTCGAAACCGGGGTATTTCCGCTCGGCGGCATTCGCGTCCGCGCCATCAGGTGTGAGCACTACGCCATTGCCAACGGCGATCCCACCTTCGGGTTTCTCGACATGGTCCTGCGGCTTG
Organism: Nitrobacter sp.; assembly: GCA_035546855.1. Taxonomy (GTDB): domain Bacteria; phylum Pseudomonadota; class Alphaproteobacteria; order Rhizobiales; family Xanthobacteraceae; genus Nitrobacter. The sequence continues at coordinate 27,803 of DASZVY010000012.1, forward strand.
GCGAGGGCCGCGATCTCGCGGCGCGCCGGAAAGCCGGCGATCATATTTTCAGCGTGCTGTCAGCCTATCTGGATCCGGTGTTTGCCGGAGGCAAGTTCGCGCTGTCGTTCGACATGCAAATCAACGACAAAGAGACGAGTTGGAAACGCAACAACATCCACGATGCGTTGAAAGCGGAGGCCGCCCATGGATAAAGCTACACCCAAGACCGACGCGTTTCAGGCGAACCGCGACCGCGCCGCCCCGCTCCTCAAGCAACTCAGGGCCGACGGCATCGGACATATCATCGACGGCGAGATCGTCGCCTCGGCCTCGGGCGAGACCTTCGACACAACGTCCCCGATCGACAAAACCGTGCTGGCGTCGGTTGCGCGCGGCAATGCCGGAGATATCGACCGCGCTGCACAGGCCGCGCAGCGCGCCTTCAAGTCCTGGCGCGACATGCCCGCCACCAAACGCAAGGCGCTGCTGCATCGCGTCGCCGATGCGATCGAGGCCCGCGCCGACGACATCGCGGTGCTGGAGTGCATCGACACCGGGCAGGCGCACCGTTTCATGGCCAAAGCGGCGGTCCGTGCCGCCGAAAATTTCCGCTTCTTCGCCGACAAGTGCACCGAAGCCCGCGACGGGCTCAACATGCCGAGCGCCGACCACTGGAACGTCTCGACGCGGGTGCCGATCGGGCCGGTCGGCGTCATTACCCCGTGGAATACGCCGTTCATGCTTTCCACCTGGAAAATCGCACCGGCGCTCGCTGCCGGCTGCACCGTCGTGCACAAGCCGGCCGAGTGGTCGCCGGTAACGGCCGATCTGCTGGCGAAGCTCGTCAAGCAAGCGGGCGTGCCGGATGGCGTGCTCAACACTGTGCATGGCTTCGGCGAGGAAGCCGGCAAGGCACTGACCGAGCATCCCGCAATCAAGGCGATCGCCTTTGTCGGCGAAACCGCGACCGGCGCCGCGATCATGGCGCAAGGCGCGGCAACGCTGAAACGCGTGCATTTCGAACTCGGCGGCAAGAACCCCGTGATCGTGTTTGACGACGCCGATCTCGATCGCGCGCTCGACGCGGTCGTGTTCATGATCTACTCGCTCAACGGCGAACGCTGCACGTCGTCGAGCCGGCTGCTGGTCCAGAGCGGCATCGCGGACAAATTCATCGAGAAACTGACCGCACGGGTGAAGGCGCTCAGGGTCGGCCATCCCCTCGACCCCGCCACCGAGATCGGACCGCTGATCCACGCGCGCCATCTCGACAAGGTCTGCTCCTATTTCGATATCGCCCGCAAGGACGGCGCCACCATTGCGGTCGGCGGCAAGCCGCACGATGGCCCCGGCGGCGGGCACTACGTGCAGCCGACGCTGGTGACCGGCGCACGCACCGACATGCGCGTCGCGCAGGAGGAAGTATTCGGCCCGTTCCTGACGGTGATCCCGTTCAAGGATGAGGCCGAGGCGATCGAAATCGCCAACTCCGTGCGCTACGGCCTCACCGGCTATGTCTGGACCGGCGACATGGGCCGCGCGCTCCGCGTCGCCGATGCGCTGGAAGCCGGCATGATCTGGCTCAACTCGGAAAACGTCCGCCACCTGCCGACCCCGTTCGGCGGCATGAAGGCATCCGGCATCGGCCGCGACGGGGGGGATTACTCGTTCGAGTTTTACATGGAAACCAAGCACGTCTCCCTCGCCAAGGGGATGCACAAGATTCAAAAATTGGGGGTTTAAGCTTGGTAACGACCCTTGGGGTCACCGTCGAGGCCCTCGCTGTACGGACGCCTCGCGGTGACGACACAAAATTCCGCGTCATCCTGAGGTGCTCGCCGCCTTTCGCGGCAAGCCTCGAAGGATGGCTCCCGACAAGACCGATTTGAGGAAACGCCATGCCCGTCCCGACCCATGTTTTCGATCCGCCGTTCAACATCATCCGCTGCAGCCACGCCATTCTCGACGCCGTCAATCTCGAGGCCAGCCGCAAATTTTACGAAAGCGTCATCGGCCTTCACGTCGAGGACGCCGACGGCAACGCTGTTTTTCTGCGTGGCAGCGAGGAGCATCAGCATCATTCGCTGGTATTGCGGAAGTCGGCCAAGGCAGCCTGCAATCGCCTCGGCTTCAAGGTCGCCCGTGACGGCGACCTCGACAAGGCCGCAGCGTTCTTTTCCGAGAACGGCATCAGCTATGCCTTTGCCGAACAGCCGTTCCAGGGCCGCACCTTGCAGTTCACCGACCCCTGCGGCTTCCAGCTCGAACTCTACGCGGCCATGGAGAAGCGGCCGCATCTGTTGCGCCGCTACGATCTTTACAAAGGATGTCACCCGCAGCGGCTCGATCATTTCAACGTGTTCGCCGCCGAAGTGCAGGATACTGTCGATTTCTATGCGCGGCTCGGCTTCCGCCTGACCGAATACGCCGAGGAGGACGGCGATAACGGCCGCATCGCGGCGGCGTGGATGCATCGCAAGGGCAACGTGCACGATTTCGCCATCACCAACGGCAAGGGCCCTCGCCTGCACCATTTCGCCTATTGGGTGCCGACCGCGATGAACATCATCCATCTCTGCGACGTCATGGCGTCCAGCGGCTACCTCAAGAACATCGAGCGCGGCCCCGGCCGGCATGGCATCTCCAACGCATTCTTCCTCTACGTGCGCGATCCCGACGGCCACCGGCTCGAACTCTACACCAGCGACTACAACACGATGGACCACGATCACGAGCCGTTGCGCTGGTCGCTGCGCGACCCGCGGCGTCAGACGCTGTGGGGCGCTCCCGCCCCGCGCTCCTGGTTCGAGGAAGGCTCGCCTTTCCCCGGCCAGCCGGTCCGCGATCCGGCGTTTGTTGCCGATGTGGTGATTGCGGACTAAACCGCGTTACTGCGGACTCCGCAGATGAAACGAGCGATTGGACAGCCCATGACAACAATGACCGGCGGCGAAGCGATCGTCAGTGGCCTCGTCGCGCATGAGGTCGACACGGTGTTCGGCCTGCCGGGCGCGCAGATCTATGGCCTGTTCGATGCGTTCCAGCAGGCGCAACTCCGCGTCATCGGCGCGCGGCACGAGCAGGCCTGCGGCTACATGGCCTATGGCTACGCACGCTCCAGCGGCAAGCCCGGCGTGTTCAGCGTGGTGCCTGGCCCCGGCGTGCTCAATGCCGGCGCGGCGATGCTGACCGCGTTCGGATCAAACGAGCCGGTGCTCTGCCTCACCGGGCAGGTGCCGACCGAATTCCTCGGCAAGGGCCGTGGCCATCTGCACGAGATGCCGGATCAGCTCGCGACGCTGCGCACCTTCGTGAAGTGGGCAGAGCGGATCGAATATCCCGGTCAGGCGCCGACGCTGGTCGCGCGTGCGTTTCAGGAAATGATGTCGGGCCGCCACGGACCGGTGGCGCTGGAAATGCCCTGGGACGTGTTCACGCAGCGCGTCGAGGCCGGCGCGGCGCAAACGCTCGACCGTTTCCCCGCGCCCCTGCCCGACCCGGACCGGATCGCAGCCGCCGCCGCGTTGATCGCGGCAAGCAAGACGCCGATGATCTTCGTCGGCTCCGGCGCGATCGAGGCGCGCGAGGAGATACTCGAGCTTGCCGAACTGATCGACGCGCCCGTGGTCGCCTTCCGCAGCGGCCGCGGCATCGTCAGCAACGCGCACGAGCTCGGGCCGACCATGGCGGCCGCTTACAAACTCTGGGGCACGACCGACCTGATGATCGGCATCGGCACCCGCATGGAGCTTGCCACCTCGTTTCGCTGGCCCTATCAGCCCGACGGGCTGAAGTCGATCCGCATCGACATCGATCCGGTTGAGATGCGGCGCTATGCGCCGGACGCGCCCGTCATTGCCGACGCCCGAGCGGGCACCCGCGACCTGCTCGCGGCGGTGCGCAAGCGTGGCTACGCGAAAACCAGGGGCCGCCGCGATGCGATTCGCGCGGCCTCCGCTGCGGCGCTGCAGGAAATTCAGGCGGTGCAGCCGCAGATGGCGTATCTGAACATCTTGCGCGACGTCTTGCCCTCGCATGCCATCGTCACCGACGAGCTCTCGCAGGTCGGCTTCGCGTCGTGGTACGGCTTCCCGATCTACCAGCCGCGCACCTTCATCACCTCAGGCTATCAGGGCACCCTCGGCTCCGGTTTTCCGACCGCGCTCGGCGCCAAGATCGCGAATCCCGACACCCCCGTCGTCGCGATCACCGGCGATGGCGGTTTCATGTTCGGGGTGCAGGAGCTGGCGACCGCGGTGCAGTTCAACATCGGCGTGGTGACGCTGGTGTTCAACAACAACGCCTACGGCAATGTTCGCCGCGACCAGCTCCAGCGCTTCGACGGCCGCGTCGTCGCTTCCGACCTCGTCAATCCAGATTTCGTGAAACTTGCGGAGTCCTTCGGCGTCGCCGCCGCGCGCGTCACCTCGCCGGACGGCTTCCGCCCGGCCGTGGAAAAGGCGCTGGCCCATGGCGGCCCCACTCTGATCGACATCGAGGTGCCCCGCGGCTCCGAAGTGAGCCCGTGGCGATTCATTCATCCGCCGAAACCTTAAAAAGCTCAGCGCGCCTTGCGGAACGTCAGATTGATCCGCTGCCGACCGAGCAGCGGATGCAAACCCTCCGCGAGCGGCGCGATGCCGTGATAGGCAAGACGCGACGGCCCGCCCCAGGCCACGACATCGCCATGGACCAGACGATAGCGGCGCGGCTTGTCACTCCGCTTCAATCCGCCGAACAGGAAAATCGCCGGCAGTCCCAGCGACACCGAGACGATCGGCGCGCCGAAATCGGTTTCATCCTTGTCCTGATGCAACGACATTTTGGCGCCGGCCGCGTAACGGTTGATAAGACAGGCATCGGGCACAAAACCATCGAAACCAGCCTGCGCCGCAGCCCGTTGGGCCAGCGCGCGGAATGCTCCCGGCATCGCCGGCCACGGCCGGTTCGTGTCGGGATCGGTCGATGCATAACGATAGCCACTGCGATCCGTGACCCAGCCGGCTTCGCCACAACTGGTCATCGCCACCGACATGGTGAATCCGCCCGGCGTGACCATATGGCGGAACGGCGCTTCCGCCGCGATCGTCTCAATCTCACGCAGAAGACCGGCTTCGTCCGCGCACGCGAAGCCGCGCAGCAGCACCGCGCCGTCGGCGATGGCTTCCTGCGCCGGCGATAGGTCGGGTACGGCCTCGAACAAGTCGGCGGTCAAAACAAACTCCTCACGTCGCGTCGTGGAAAATCACGCCGACCGTATATCGATGGCCGGAGCGGATACGGCTGACTCCGTGGCGCAGGTTGACGCGATAGACGCCGCGCGTGCCCCGTACCGGGCGGTGATGCACGGCAAAAGCCACCGCATCGCCCTGGCGCAGCGGCACCACCTCGGCGCGCGACTGCATGCGCGGCCGTTGCTCGGTCAGCACGAACTCGCCGCCGGTGAACTCGCGGCCCGGCTCCGACAGCAGGATCGCCACCTGTAGCGGGAACACATGCTCGCCATAGAGGTCCTGATGCAGGCAGTTGTAGTCGCCGGCCTCATAGCGCAACAGCAACGGCGTCGGCCGGGTTTGGCCGGCGTCGTGGCAACGCCTCAGGAACGCCGCGTGGTCGCCGGGATAGCGCGCCGCGGAGCCCATGGCTTCGTTCCAGCGATTGGCGGTTCGGCTGAGCGGCGGATACAGCGCGGAACGCAGCGACGCGATCGGTTCAGGTAACGGATAGGCGAGGTATTTGTATTCGCCGCGCCCGAAACCGTGCCGGCTCATCACGATGCGGCTGCGGAATTTGGCATCGTCGTCATAGAGACCAGCCAACGCCTCGCATTCATCCGCCGACAACAGACTGCTGAGCACCGCGCAGCCCTGCGCATCGAGGTCGTTGCCGACTTGATTCCAGTCAAGCGCCGCAACGCGCGAGGCCATGTCCGCCGGCGGCGCAGAAGTGAGGAAAGCCTTTGCGGTGGATGTCATGCGAATGATCTTCGCAGATCGCGAAAGTCCCGGCCACCCGATTTCCGGGCTTCGATGGTGCAGGTCCCCTCGCCCATTGGGAGAGGGTTGGGGCCGAGTGGTTACGGCATATCGGTGAATAGCCCCCTCACCCGGCTGCCTCGCAGCCGACCTCCCCGGCGGGGAGAGGTGAATGAATCCCGATCAGCCCAGCACCGGCAGCTCGATCACGTCATAGCCGTGGCGGATCGTGCGTTTGCGCACGGGATCCTCGATTTCAAAATCGAACCTGCTGGCCGGACGGATGCCGCCCTTGGCCGCGAAGGTGCCGCCGAACAGGGCGCAGCCATCGGGCAGCGCGGGGCCGCCGAAGCCGCGCGCGATGAGATCGGCGACCGGCAGCATGGCCTCGAGCCTGCCTTCCTGATACAGCGCCCGCGCACCGCCGATGGTTGCGAACGAGCGCAGCACGATCCGGTCCCAGTGGTCGATCACGTCGTCGAGCGCCCACACGATGGGCGCAATCGGCTTGTCGCACATCTGCTTGGAGACGGTAACGCCATAGGTTTCGACCTTGCGGTCGGTATGGTCGGAACCGGCGGTGACATAGATCTTGCCGCCGGATGCGAACAGCACGAATTCGACCTCGCCGCTGGAGTCACAGCCACTGACCTCGATGCGTGTGGCCGTGGTCAGTCGCCGCGCCGCGACACGGTAATAGATCCGTGTCGAAGCCGGGCGCGGAATACCGAGCGCCTCAAGCTCCGCGATATGCTTGTCTCGCGCGACGGGATCACGCCCGGTCCAGCCGGCAATGACCGCCTGCGTCACACGCAGCGTCAGCGGTGCACGGCCGGTTTTGGTTTCAAGCGTGACCGTCAGTTCACAGCCGCTCATGGATTCATCTGCCAAGAAGCGCCTCGATGCCTGACGCCAGCTCGAAAATCCGCTTGTCGGAACCGCCCGCCGCCGCCAGCATCAACCCAACCGGCGCCTCACCCTCGCGATGACAGGGCAGCGAGATCGCGCAGCCATCAATGGCGTTAATGAGCGTGCAGTTGCGCAGCGACAGCACATTGGCTTTGGTGTAAGCAGCATCGTCGGCGAGGTCGGAAATTATGGGCGGCGTGATCGCGACCGTCGGCGCGATCAGCGCGTCATAGGGCGCGGCGCGGCGTTCGAAACTCGCAATGATGGCGCGGCGCATGCCGAGCAGATCGACATAGTCGGCCGCGGTCAGGCTTTCACCGCGGCGGATGCGGTTGATCACGCGCGGATCGTAGAGATCGCCCTTCTTCGCGATCAGCGCGCGGTGCCAGGCCCAGCTTTCCGCCGCGGAGAAGCCGCCCTTGGCGTTAAGCGTGCCGACCTCGGCAAATTCGGGAACGGCAATACGTTCGATGACAGCGCCAGCGCTCGCCAGCTTGTCCAGCGCGCGCTCAAACGCCTGCGCGACCGCCGGTTCCAGGTCGTCCAGCATCGCCGTGGTCGGCACCGCAAGCCGCATCCCCTTGACCGGGCGTGGCGCGACCGGCGCAACCGGTGTGTCCGCCAGCACCGCGTCCATCACCGCGCAGCAGCCGACCGAGCGCGCGATCGGCCCATAGCTGTCCAGCGTGAACGACAACGGCACCCCGCCGTCGAGAGGGATGCGGCGCGCCGTCGGCTTGTAACCGACGATGCCGTTATAGGCCGCCGGAATCCGGCAGGAGCCGCCGGTGTCGGTGCCGAGCGCGCCATGTGCCATGCCGTCGGTGATCGACACCGCCGCGCCGGACGACGATCCGCCCGGCACGTGGCCAACCTCGCGGCGCCAGCGGTTTTTCGGCGTGCCGTAATGCGGATTGATGCCGAGCCCGGAATAGGCGAACTCGGTCATGTTGGTGCGGCCGATCACCACGAAGCCGGCGCGGCGCAATCGCGCGACCGCGGGCGCATCCTCTTTCGCCGGCGGCGCATCGTCGAGCGCGCGCGAGCCGGCGCGCGTCACCTGCCCCTTGATGTCGAACAGGTCCTTGATCGAGACCGGAATGCCGGCGAACGGCGACGGCGCGGCGTTGGCCTTGCGCAAGGCGTCCATCGCCTCGGCGGCGGCGATCGCGCCGTCCTTGTCGAGCTGAATGAAAACCCGCGCGCCCTCGCCGCCCTTGTCGGCGATTTTCGCCAGACATTCGTCCACGAGTTTGCGCGCGGTGGCGCGGCCTTCGGCAAGGTCGGCGGCGAGCGAGGCAAGGGTTGGACCAAGGGTCGGATGATCGGACATGGCGGGCAAACTCGCGTTGTGGCAAACGTGTGACAGAGGATCAGGCCAAGGTATCGCCCAAACCGTCGTCGATTTCCATATCAAGCAGCGCGGAACTGAGCGATTTGCCATGCGCGTCCAGCGCCAGCGATCGCGTGACGCCACCGCCGAGCGTTCCTGTCATCACGAAATTCAGCGCGGCGAGGTTCGGCAATTCATAGCGGGTCACGTCTCCTCCGACCAAGCCTCCGAAATGCGCCTTGACGCGCGCGCTCGTCACCTGCGCCAGCAGCAAGGGATAATGCCGCGCGTCATAGGCGATGACGGAAATGTTGGACGTATTGCCCTTGTCGCCGGTGCGGGAATGAGCGATCTCGCGCAGCTTCACCTCATGCCTCCACGAAACGCACGGACGGGGTTGCCATTTCACGCGGCAACAGCACCGATGCCACCGCGACCACGTCGCGCGCGAGCTTGGTCGCGCCGCCGCCGCCGGCGGGCCCGTTGGTATAAAGCGTCTCCACCTCGTTGCCGATCCGCACCGCCTCGCGAAGATTGTCGGTACGGCCGACGACGCGCACCCGCACCTCGTAAGGGTCGCCATGACCGGCCGCCAGTGCCGGGCCGTGGAGGGAATCGATGCCGATCAGGTCGAAGCGCAATTCGCTCGCCTGCACGCCAGTCAATTGCAGGCGCTCGCGCACGATCTCGAGCGCGAGCCGTCCGCGCGCGGCCGCGCCCGGGCCGGCATAGGAGATCTGGCCTTCGCCGATGTAGCTGTCGACGTAACCGACCGAGACCTTCAGCGTGTCGGGCCGCTGCGCGCCACGCCCGCCTTGAACGCGCACGCGATCCGGGCCGATCTCCTCCACCGTCACTTCGGAGAAATCCGCGACGACATCGGGCTGCAGATATCGTTTGGGATCGTGCACCTCGTAGAGCAACTGCTCCTTGCAGGTGCGCGCGGTGACGGCGCCGCCAGAGCCTTCGACCTTGGTGACAACCAGCGATCCGTCCTCGCCGACTTCGCCGATGGGAAAGCCGAGCCGCGCAAGGCCGGCGACGTCCTTGTAGCCGGGATCGGCGAAATAACCGCCGGTGATCTGCCCGGCGCATTCGAGCAGATGCCCCGCAACCGTGCCCTTGCCGAGCCGATCCCAGTCATCCAACGCCCAGCCGAACGCATCGATCATCGGCGCCAGGAACAGCGCGGGATCGGAGGCGCGCCCGGTGATGACGACATCGGCGCCGCCTCTCAGCGCCTCCGCCATCGGAGCCGCGCCGAGATAGGCATTGGCCGACAACAGGCGGTTGCCGAAGCCGCCGATCGTGCCCTCGAATTCCATGATGGGAAGATCGTTCGCCTTGCAGGCCGCGAGCACGTCGTCGCCGATGACGGCCGCGACCTTGAGGCCGCGCAATCCCATCGACCGCGCGATCTCGGCGGTCCTGCGCGCGGCCGCTTCCGGATTTGCCGCACCCATGTTGGTGACGATCCTGATGCTCTTTGCCGCGCACACCGGCAGCACCGCCCGCATGCGCTCATCGAGCAGCGGATCGTAACCGCTCTGCGGATCCTTCATGCGCGCCTGCTGCGCCAGCGCCACCGTGCGCTCGCCAAGGCATTCAAATACGAGATACTGGATATCGCCTTTCTCGGCCAGTTCCAGCGCGGGCTCGATGCGATCCCCCGAATAGCCTGCGCCCGATCCTATCCGTATCTGCCGCATCTCATTAGCTCCGCCAAAGACCTGGATTGCTTCGTCGTTCACGCCTCGCAATGACGCGAGACGTGAAAAGGACTCACTTCAGGCCGAAATAGGCGCGCCGCAGCGCTTCGTTGTCGGTCATCTCGGCGACGGTGCCGGAGAAACGGATACGGCCGCCTTCGAGCACGAACACGCGCGTCGCCACCTCGAGAAAGCCGATGTTCTGTTCGGCGATCAGAAGCGAGAGACCATGGCCGCGCAGATCGGTGAGCACGCGGATGACTTCCTTGACGAACAGCGGCGACAGCCCCGCCGACGGCTCGTCCATCACGAGCAGCTTCGGCTCCGCCGCGAGCGCCTTGGCGATGCCCAGCATCTTGCGCTGGCCGCCGGAAAGGCTCGATGCCGGATTGCGCCGCTTGTCGCGCAGCACCGGGAAGATGCCGTAGAGTTCCTCGGCGCGCGCATTGGGATTGGCGTGGCCCAGCGCCTGGGCTCCGACGCGCAGGTTCTCCTCGATCGAGAGATCGGGAAACACCGCGAGTTCGGACATGTAAGTCATGCCGAGCCGCATGCGCGCGCTGGAACGCATCTTGGTGACGTCGGTGCCGGCGAGCGTGATGCGGCCGCTGCGCGTCTCGATCAGGCCGACCAGCGACTTGAGGAAGGTGGTCTTGCCCGCGCCATTGGCGCCGAGCAGCAGCACGGTCTCGCCCGGCTTGACGTCGAGATCGACGCCCCAGAGCACTTGCATGGTGCCGTAACCGGCGTTCACGCCCTTGACGTCGAGCAGCGAGGATGTGTCAGGCGGCATGCTCGCCTCCCAGGAACACCTCGATCACCTCGGGCACCCGCACCGCCACCGCGAGCGTACCCTCGAAGATTTCCTTGCCGGCGTTCATGACAATGACCCGATCGGTGATCTGCTCGATGAAGCCCATCAGATGCTCGACCACGATGATGGCAAGCCCGTTTTTCGCCAGCGTCTTGATGCGCCCCGCGATCCAGTCGAGTTCGGTCGGATTGAGGCCCGCCGCCAGTTCGTCGAGCAACAGCAGCTTCGGCTGCGTCGCGAGCGCTCGCACGAGATCGAGCATCTTCTGCTGCACGTTGGTCAGGTCGCTGGCCGGGCGATCGGCGACCTCGGCCAGCCGGTAGTCCTCCAGCAGGTCGGCTATCGCCGGCGCCTTGTCACGGGCACCGCCATAGGTCCGCGCGACCTCGAGGTTCTGCCGCACCGTGAGCGACATGAACGGCTTCGGCACCTGGAAGGTCCGGTTGATGCCGAGATGCACCAGCTTGTGCGAGGCCATGCCGCCGATCGACGCTTGCTGGAACGTCACGCGCCCCGCATCCGGCGCGTAAAGGCCAGAGATGACGTTGATCGCGGTGGTCTTGCCGGAGCCGTTCGGGCCGACAAGCCCGAGAATTTCTCCGGGCGCGACGTGGAAGCTCAGGCCGTCGAGCGCATGAAAGCCGCCGAAGCGCTTCACCACGCCGCTGACTTCGAGGAGACGCTGGGGTTCAGGGGACATTCCACCCCCGTCGCGTCGCCAGCGAAACCAGCCCGGCCGGAAGGAACAACACCAGCACCATGATCAGCAGGCCGTAGATCAACTGGAAATACTGCGGCGTCGTGAAACCGATCAGGTTGTAGATGCCGTAGAGAAGGATGACGCCGATCAGCGGGCCGCAGATCGTCGCAACGCCGCCGAACAACGCGAACACGATGGCGAAGATGCTGAAGTCCGCGCTGAAGACGTTGTCGGGATAGAACACCGATACGTACCAGGCAAAGGCGCCGCCCGCGAGGCCGGCGACCAGTGCCGACGACAGCCACGCCACGGTCCGCATCTTCACGACGTTGACGCCCGACATCGATGCGCTGAACGAATCCTCGCGCACCGCCTGCAATGCCAACCCGAAGCTGGAATTCTTCAGATAGACCACGATGCCGAGCGTCAGCGCCAGAACGATGATCGCACCCGCATAGGCCATCGTCGGGTTGAAGGTGCCGTTGAGCGCGACGCCGTAAGGCCCCTTGGTGATGGATTCGAGCGCCGGATTGGCGACGAGGTGCAGCACCGCCAACGCGGCTGCCAGGTTGGCAATCGAGAAATAAGCGCCCGAGAGCCGCAGCAGCGGCGTCAGCAGCAAGCCGAGCACCACGGCCACGAGACCGCCGGCGATGACCGCGACCGGAGCCGATGCGTCGAGGTGCATCACCATGACGGCAAAGCCATAGGCGCCGGCGCCGAAAAAGCCGACATAGCCGAACGGCAGATAGCCGGTGAAGCCGTAAATGATGTTCACCCCCTGCGCGAGGATGAAGAAAATCACGAAATTGAACAGCAGCAGATGGTTGTTGTAGACGAACGGCAACACCGCCATGGCAACCAGCAACGGCACGGCAATGACGAGATAGTGACGCAGCGTATCAGGCAACGCGCACCCTCCTCCCGAGAAGTCCGCTGGGACGTAGCAATAGAATTGCGATCAGCAGCACGTAGGGCAGAAGATCCGCCCATGAGCTGAGATAGGTCTGTACCAGCATGTACGAGACACCATAGACGATGCCGCCGAGCGCGGTGCCGAGCGGGTTGCCCAGCGATCCCAGCACCACGACGACGAACGACATCACCGTCGCATCGATGCCGAACGCCGGCGTAAACGATCCGAACATGAAGGGCGCGAACACGCCGGCGACGGCCGCGAGCCCAAGACCGACACCGAACGCAACGGCGGAGACGCGGTCGACGTTGATGCCGGTCGCCACCGCCTCGTCACGGCGGGACATCACGGCGCGCGTCAACGTTCCGATGCGGGTGCGGTAAAGATAGACATAGACAAAAAGGATGGCGAGAACGCTCACGATCGCGGCGACCACCCATGGGGCCGGAAACGCCTGACCGAAGATCACGAACGGCCCGCCGCCCGCCTTGCCGCCGAAGATCGCGACCTTGAGCTGGCCGAACGAGCTTGCAAGCTGACGACTCGGAATCGAGCGTTCACTGGTGCCGAACGAAATCGTCGCCAGCGCCTCGATCACCTGGGAGAAGCCGAAGAACAGGATGAACGACAGCATTTCCGGATCGCGGGCGCGCTGCAGTCGCGGCACCAGCACCCAGTAGAGCAGCAGCCCCGCGACGCAGAACAGCGCAAACGCGATCGGAACAGCGAAGAGCGGATCGAGCTTCCAGGCGGTGAAGATGCCGAACGCGACGAAGGCGCCGAGCATCAGGAAGTCGCCATGCGCCAGGTTGACGATGCGCATGACGCCGAACACGAGATTGAGGCCGATTCCGGCCAGGCTGAAATACAGCCCGAAGAGAATGCCCGCGACGAGCGCATAGACAATCATCGGAAATCGGCCTCGCTCAACGTGCTGCGGCTTACTTGGCCGGATAGACCGGCTTGCCGGTCGCCGTCTCGTGCGGATAGATCGACACGAACTTGATGTGACCGTGCTCGTTGAGCTCAAGCTGGCCGAGCGGCGTCAGTTCGCCGATCTGGCCGCCCATCTCGTCGAGCGCGAAGGTGCCGTCGAGCGTCTTGAGCTGACCCGACAGGCTGAACACGGCCTTGCGCAATTCCATCTGATCGAGGCTCGCGGCAACCGACAGCGTTTTTTCGAGGATGAGCGCGGTGGTGTAGCCGGCCACCGAGTTGAAACCGAACTCGACCTTGGCGTCCTTGTACTTCGCGTCCCAAGCCTTGTGGAAATCCGCCATCTTCATTCCGAAGTTGACGGGATAATCCAGCTCCTGCGGCGGCACGTAGGTGAAAACGTGCTCGAGGCCCTTTGCGCCGACATTCTTTTCAAGAAGTTCGGTTTCGAGACCGGGATAGATGCAAAACAGCATCGGGAACTTGACGCCGACGTCCTGGATGTTCTTGAGCAACGCGATGTCGTTCGGCGCATAGCCGAGATGAATCACCGCGTCAGGCTGCTTCGCCTGGATGTTGTTCAGGATCACGTTGTAGTTGGTGGTTTCGGTCGGAACGCCCTGATCGTAGACGATCTCGATCGGCGCGCCCGCGTCCTTGATGAACTTGCGCACGGCGTTGGCCTGGGTGCCGGTGAATTCGTTGGTCGAGTACAGGATCGCGACCTTCTTGATGCCGAGCTTCGGGCCGTCATGGGTGATGAAGTCCGCGACCGGCTTCGGCCAGACGGTGGACACCGGGTCGGCCATCAGCGCGATATAGGGATTGTCCTTGGAGAAGAAGCTCGCGCCCGTTCCGGTCTGGTCGAACAGGAACATCTTGTGGTCGCGCGCGATGGTCACGGCGGGCGCCGTCAGCACCGAGCCGGAATCGGCGACCAGCAGGTCGACCTTGTCCTGGGTGATGAGCTGGTTATAGAGGGTCGCTGCGGTCGCCGTGTTGCTCTGGTCGTCATAGGCGACGAGCTTGATCGGAATCTTCTTGTCGAAGGCCTTCACATAAACGCCGCCCTCGGCGTTCTTCTGATCGACCCACAGCTTCAGTCCGTAGTGAACCGGCATCGAGATCGACGCATAGCGGCCCGACGAAGCATAAAGCGTGCCGATCTTGATTTCCGACGGAGCATCCGCGGCAAAAGCCTGCGTTGCCAACATCATCGTGGCCGCCGCGAGCGCGACCGATGCCTTCCCTATCATCGCGTTTCCTCTTCTGTTGAAAGCATTCTGTTTGACGCGTTTCTTTTGGCGCGTCTGGCGCAGCAAATCAACTATACGACTATTGAAATATTTCAATCTCAGCAATAGGCTTTCCCTATGGATGTCAATCTTCGGCAAATGCGCTCCTTCGTCGCCGTCGCGCGGCTCGGCAGTTTCACGCGCGCCGCCGAGTTCCTTCACGTCTCGCAACCGACGCTGACCGTTCACATCAAGCAACTCGAAGAAGCGCTCGGGCTGACCCTGTTCGATCGCAATCCGCGCGCGGTCAACCTCACCCGCATGGGCCGCGATCTGCTGCCAACCTTCGAGCGCACGCTGCAGGACCTCGACTCCATGCTGCACGATGCCAAAGCTGTCTCGACGGCGCAGCGCGGCGTCGTGCGAATATCCGTCCTGCCATCCCTCGCGGCCAGCCTCCTGCCCGATGCGATCCGTCGTTTCCGGCAACAGAATCCCGGCGCCTCGTTCGCGGTCAAGGATTGCATCGCGGGATCGCTTCTCGGCCTGATCCGCTCCGACGAGGTCGATCTCGGCCTGACCGGCGGCAAGGTCGACTTTCCGGATATCGAGGTGCTGTTCCGCGCCAGCGACGAGATGAATGTCGTCTATCCCGAAGGGCATCCGATCGGACGCGTCGCGCGCATCAATGCGGAGCGTCTCGCGCAATTTCCGCTGATTCTCATGGACCCGCATACCAGCGTCCGCGCGGTGACCGATCAGGCCTTCAGCAAGGCAGGGCTGATTCCGAAACCTGCCGCCGATGTGACCTACATCATGACCGCGCTCGGCATGGTGCATGCCGGCCTCGGCATCACCATCCTGCCGGCCTCGGCCCGCGAGGTCGCGGCGATCCCGAGCCTGCGCTCGAAGCGCATCAACGATCAGAATTTCGCGAGGCAGATCGCGCTCATCAAGAAGAAGGAGCGCACGCTGCCGCCGCTGAGCAAGGCTTTCGCGGATCACCTGCTGCAAACCAGGATCACATTCCGCGATATCGGTTATCGCGAACGGGATGCCGGACCGACTGCCGCCGAAGAACTCGCCTGACGGCGATGCAACCGGCGCCGGCGCGAACTGTTCGCGCGATTTTGCGCCACCCGGAATACGGAGCTGTCCTGCGCGACGGCCCCGTTGACGCTTACCGGTCAAATGGCGCATCAAGATCGCCATGAGCGGACGCCGGTCCGCATACGGGAGACACGATCCATGGCCGAAGCGCAGCGCGCACGCCCCAAACCGACACCTGAAACGCAACACTTCTGGGACGGCACGCAGGCCGGCGAATTGCGCCTGCAGCGCTGCGACGCCTGCAATCACGTCTATTTTCCGCCGCGGCCGTTCTGCCCGAAGTGCGCCTCGCGCAAGGTCAGCATCTTCAAGTCGTCCGGCAAGGCAAAACTCTACAGCTACGTCATCAACCATCGTCCCGCCGCGCCCGGCTTCACGCCGCCCTACGCCATCGCCGTGGTCGAGTTGGAGGAAGGCCCGCGCATGATGACGAATATCGTGGACTGTCCGCAGACACCCGAAGCGCTGGAACTCGATATGCCGCTCGAGGTCAAGTTCGAGAAGCTCGACGACAAGATCACCCTCCCTCTGTTCCGTCCGGCGAAGGGATAAGCCATGCGCAGAAATCAAGTCGCCGTCGTCGGCGCGGCCGAAACCACGAAACTCGGCGTCATCCCCGACATGTCGCAGATCCAGCTTCATGCGGATGCGGCGCTCAACGCCATCGCCGACGCCGGCCTGAAGCTGTCGGACATCGACGGCATCGCCACCGCGGTCGAGACGCCGCAGCAGATCGCTCATTATCTCGGCATCACCCCGACCTGGGTGGACGGCACCTCGGTCGGTGGCTGCTCGTTCATGCTGCACGTCCGCCACGCGGCGGCCGCGATCGAAGCCGGCCTCTGCAAGACCGTGCTCATCACCCACGCCGAAAGCGGCAAGTCGATGATCGGCAAGCAGCCGCGCTTTACGCCGCCGGATAGCCTGAACGGCCAGTTCGAGGCGCCGTTCGGAGTCTACGGCCCGCCGAGCATGTTCCCGATCCCCGTGCTGCGCTTCATGAAGACCTGGGGCATCACGCACGAGCAAATTGCCTCGGTCGCGGTGGTGCAGCGCGAATGGGCCGCGAAGAATCCGCGCGCCACCATGAAGGAGCCGATCACCGTCGCGGACGTGCTGAACTCCCGCATGATCGCCTATCCGTTCCGCCTGCTGGAATGCTGCCTCGTCACCGACGGCGGCGGCGCGCTGATCCTCACCTCGGCCGACCGCGCCAAGGATTTTCCGCAGAAGCCGGTCTACATCCTCGGTACCGGCGAGAGCGTCGAGACGCCGATGGTCAGCCAGATGGAGACGTTCAACTCCTCGCGCGCCTTCAAGGTGGCGGGGCCGACCGCCTTCAGGGAAGCTGGCATCACGCACAAGGACGTCGATCACCTGATGATCTATGACGCCTTCGCGCACTTGCCGCTGTTCGGCCTCGGCGACCTCGGCTTCATGCCTTACGAGGAAACCGGGAAATTCATCGCCGACGGCAATACGCGCCCCGGCGGCAAGCTGCCGCTCAACACCAACGGCGGGGGCTTAAGCTACATGCACTCCGGCATGTACGGCATGTATGCGTTGCAGGAGAGCGTGCGGCAGATGCGCGGCATTGCGCCGGCGCAGGTGCCGAACGCGAAGATTTCGGTGTGCCACGGCGTCGGCGGCATGTTCGCGGCATCGGGCACGATCATCTTTACGAACCAGAAGTGATCCGGGAGCACACCGCATTCAGTTTGTCATTGCCGGGCTTGACCCGGCAATCCAGCTTCTCATGAAGACGGATGGATGCGCGGGTCGAGCCCGCGCATGACGAGTGTGATGTGCAGCACCGGCACGGGATGACAAGAAGCAAACGGGAGGCACCATTGACCAAATCACTCGAAGGCAAATCCATCATCGTCACCGGCGCCGGCCGCGGCATCGGGCGCGAGATCGCGCTGCTCTGCGCCGCCGAAGGCGCCAAGGTCGTGGTCAACGATCCCGGCGGCGCGGCGGACGGTTCGGGCAACAATGCAGCGCCCGCCGAGGAAGTGGTCGAGGAAATCAGGAAACGCGGCGGCACCGCGGTCGCCAATTTCGAGACGGTCGCGGAGGCGATCCCGGCGAGCCGCATCGTCAAGACCGCCACCGATCATTTCGGCAAGCTGGACGGAGTCGTCAACAATGCCGGCATCCTGCGCGACATGATCTTCCACCGCATGAGCGTCGAAGCGTTCGAGGCCGTCATCAAGGTGCATCTGATGGGCTCGTTCTACGTCTCGCACGCCGCCGCGCGGCTGTTCCGCGAGCAGGAGAGCGGCTCCTTCGTGCACTTCACCTCGACCTCGGGCCTGGTCGGCAATTTCGGGCAGGCCAACTATGCGGCGGCCAAGCTCGGCATCGTCGGGCTGTCGAAGTCGATCGCGCTCGACATGAACCGCTTCAATGTCCGCTCGAACTGCATTTCGCCCTTTGCCTGGAGCCGGCTGATCGGAACCATTCCGACCGAGACGGACGCGGAGAAGGCGCGGGTGGAGAAGATCAAGCAGATGGGGCCGGAGAAGATCGCGCCGGTCGCCGCCTATCTGTTGGGCGATGCCTCCAAGGACGTCACCGGACAGATCTTCGGCGTGCGCAGAAACGAGATTTTCCTGTTCAGCCAGAATCGTCCGCTGCGTTCGGTGCAGCGCACCGAAGGCTGGACACCGCAGACCGTCGCCGAGCACGCGATGCCCGCGCTGAAGCCGTCGTTCTACAAGCTCGATCGCTCGGCCGACATTTTCAGCTGGGACGCGATCTAGTTCCGCCGAACCGAGGCGGAATTTCGCACTATCTGAAGTTGTCGCCTGCATTACGCCGGATTGCCGGCTCATGTTTGTCCTCCCAACAAAAAATGTGGGAGGCAAACATGACAGATCATCTGACCTTTCCTGACCATCTCGACAAGGCATTCGACCGCCGCAACCTGCTGAAGGGTGCGGCGGCGCTGGCCGCAACCGCCGTGACCGCGACAGCGGCGGCGACCGAGCGGCCGTTGGGCGAAACCGGAGTTCCGCTCCGCGACACCCAACCATTGCCTTTGGGGCCGCTGCCCGGCTCGCGCTACCCGGATGCGCATATCGAATCCCTCGACAAGCGTTTCAAGGGCAGCGCCGGGACGGGCGCGGTCGAGCGCGTCGCCACCGGCTTCCGCTGGGCGGAAGGCCCGGTCTATTTCCCGGCCGGGCGTTACCTGCTGTTCAGCGACATTCCGAACAACCGGATCATGCGCTATTCGGAGGATGACGGCCACCTCAGCGTCTACCGCCGGCCATCGATGAACTCGAACGGCAACACCATCGATCGGCAGGGACGCCTGATCACCTGCGAGCACAGCGGCCGGCGCGTGACACGTACCGAGCTCGATGGTTCGATCACCGTTATCGCCGACAAGTATCAGGGCAAGAAGCTGAACGCGCCGAACGACGTGGCCGTCGCTTCGGATGGTTCGATCTGGTTCACGGATCCGGGCTACGGCATCAAGGGCGACTATGAGGGCCTCAGGGAGCCGTTCGAGCAGGAGAAGCACAACGTCTTCCGGGTTGATCCAAATTCCGGCGATCTGAAGGTCGTCGCCGATGATTTCGTGATGCCCAATGGCATCGCTTTCTCGCCTGACGAGAAGAAGCTCTATGTCATCGACAGCGGCCTCACCGAGGGTGAGGGAAATCCGGCGTGGATCCGCGTGTTCGACGTCGATGTCGCCGGGGGAAAACTGTCCAATGGCAAGGTATTCGCCAAGGACTTCGCTCCCGGCTTTACCGACGGCATGCGCGCCGACACTGACGGAAACATCTGGTGCTCCATGGGTTGGGGCGACCCGAAGGAGGACGGCGTTCGCTGCTACGCGCCGGGCGGCGAACTGCTCGGCAAGATCCATATCCCCGAGACGGTCGCCAACCTCACCTTCGGCGGTCAGCAGCGAAACCGGCTCTACATCTGCGGCTCGACATCGCTCTATGCAGTCTACACGAGTGCGCAGGGCGCCCTGAAGCCGTAAAGGGGTGAATAGCGAGTAGCGAATGGTGAACACCCTATTCGCTACTTGCCATTCGCC